>NZ_JAOQJS010000001.1:109184-596231 GCF_025567345.1 Coprococcus ammoniilyticus | reverse complement strand
CGCTGATTCCTGTCTTGGTTGCTGTTATGCTTCCATCCTCTTTGACATACTTTCCATTTGCATCTGTTACATAAATTGTAAAGTTCTTGCCTGCTGCTCCAAAGTCATATCCTACAACTGCCTTGGCTACGGTTAAGCTTCCCTTATCCTGGGTGTAAGTATTCGTTACGGTTGCGGTCGTGGTTGTATCCTTAGTTACCTTAACATCCCCCGTTCCGGTTACTGTTAATGCATAACCAGCTTTTGCTGCATCCGTTTCATTCTCGGCTACTGTATAGGTTCCTACCGGTATGTCATTGATCGTTACGCTTCCGTTTGCCGGCACGCTGATTCCTGTCTTGGTTGCTGTTATGCTTCCATCCTCTTTGACATACTTTCCATTTGCATCTGTTACATAAATTGTAAAGTTCTTGCCTGCTGCTCCAAAGTCATATCCTACAACTGCCTTGGCTACGGTTAAGCTTCCCTTATCCTGGGTGTAAGTATTCGTTACGGTTGCGGTCGTGGTTGTATCCTTAGTTACCTTAACATCCCCCGTTCCGGTTACTGTTAATGCATAACCAGCTTCTGCTGCATCCGTTTCATTCTCGGCTACTGTATAGGTTCCTACAGGTATGTCATTGATCGTTACGCTTCCGTTTGCAGGTACGCTGATTCCTGTCTTGGTTGCGCTTACGCTTCCATCTGCAAGAACATATTCACCACTTGCGTTTGTTACATAAATTGTAAAGTTCTTACCTGCTGCTCCAAAGTCATATCCTACAACTGCCTTGGCTACCGTCAGGCTTCCCTTATCCTGTGTATAAGTGTTCGTTACGGTTGCGGTTGCTGTCGCATCCTTGGTGACGGTGACATTACCTTCCCCACTGACTGCTAAGCCATAGTTTGCAACTGCTGTTCCGGTTTGCTCTTCACTTACACTGTAAATTCCTACAGGTATGTCATTGATCGTTACGCTTCCGTTTGCCGGCACGCTGATTCCTGTCTTGGTTGCTGTTATGCTTCCATCCTCTTTGACATACTTTCCATTTGCATCTGTTACATAAATTGTAAAGTTCTTACCTGCTGCTCCAAAGTCATATCCTACAACTGCCTTGGCTACGGTTAAGCTTCCCTTATCCTGGGTATAAGTATTCGTTACGGTTGCGGTCGTGGTTGTATCCTTAGTTACCTTAACATTCCCCGTTCCGGTTACTGTTAATGCATAACCAGCTTTTGCTGCATCCGTTTTATCCTCAGCTACTATATAAGTTCCTACCGGAAGATCCTTGATCGTTACGCTTCCATCGGCCGGTACTTCAATATATACCTGAGCAGCACTTTCTTTTCCATCTTTGTCATAGTATTTATTTGTTGTCTTATTCTTTACAGAAATCTTATATGTTGTTCCTGCAGCTGGCGTATAAGCACCACTTACTACCTTTTCAAGCTTCAGATTACCCTTCTTTGGTGCTGTAGAATTATCAAATCCTAAAGCATCTGCAGAATAGGAACCTGTAACCGGTGTTCCATCCGATTCATATTTCTGAACGGACACATTCTTGGTATAGATACCTGATGCTGCATTTGCATCTACTTCCAACGATATAATATAGAAGGAAGCGTCATATGTCATTCCAGGGACAGTACCTTCCTGCTCAGATACTACATAATAAAATGTTTTTCCGATATCAGATGTGTCATACTGAATCTCTCCAAAGCTTCCTACACCGGTAACTGTACTGGAAGTTACAGTTTTTCCAACTCCGCCTGATTTTGTAGAATAAGTTACTTTTCCAGCGGCAAAACTTGGTTTGTTTATTTCTGTCAGGTTAAATGTAAATTCATCATAACCCTGCAGTGAGTCTGTATTGCCATCAACCGTTTTCTTAACTGTAAAGCTGCCCGGTTTATTCTCATAATACAGATAACCGCTGTTAAATCGCTGATCTACCCAGCCTGGAGCAACCACATCACTGTTACTCTTACTTACCATAAAGTAATATGGATCTTTATTTACTTCAAAATTATCATCTGCAGTTGTTTCATACAGTGCAAATACCTTATCATATGCAAGACCGCTAATCTTCCTGGTACCATCAGCACCTAAAGATATATTCGTCATAACAGGTGTAGGATCAATATCCTTTGTCCACTCACCTGCAGCATTTTTCTTACATTCATACAGGGCAAATGTCGAGCCATTCAACATCTGCATCTGCTTATTGCTATCTGTCCAGTACTTATACAATGTGATCGTACCTGTTACAGATTCTGCCCATACGTTCGGTTTCTGGACAACTGTTGAAATACTTGTATTTGTTGATCCGTTTGATCCTGTATAGCCTGTAAGGCTGAAACTGTTCGAAGCATTGGAAGCATTCAGTGAACCACCAAATACCTGATTAACTTCTGCTCTGTATACAAGCTTCAGTGCTTTGTCATCCGGCAAAGCCATCTTTACAGTTCTGCTGTTGCTGTCATATGAATAAGCACATCCGGAAGTAACATCCGTCCAGTTTGAACTGTCTTTTTCCGGATCTCCTTCGCCGGTATATTCATAAATGTGAAGAGAATCAACCTGGAAGATCAATGCGCTACCCATTTTGTCTTCGGCATAGATTGTCTTTCCATTTGCAAGTTTTGCAGCATTTGTATTGACATATACGGTATATTCCACAACCTGATCCTTGACTGTTGTAGATTCACCATTATTCTTCTTCTGATCCAGAATATATACACCTGACTTCTTAACTGTATCTCCAGGTGTCAATGTATTCGTTGTTGAACCATTACCTTTGGTCTCTCCATTATAAGAAACTTCTGCATTGTTTGTTACACTGATCGCAGTACCATTCTTAACATAATCTGTTAATGCATCATCTGCCACAGAAGCAGAATATGTAATATCCGCTATATACTTTGAAAACTGTGTACCGGATGCTACATTTGTGATTCCATCTAATACCTGCTGAGTAACCGGTATCGAATATGTAATGGTATGTCCACTGATACTGCCAGTAATAGCCATCGGACTTCCATCTTCTTGTGCATACCACTGACTCTGCCATTTCTTGAACTGAAGCTTGGCATCATCATTAAATTGCATTGTGTCCGGCAATGTATCTGTAATAGTGATCACATCTCCGACCTGCAAGTCGTTGGAAATCTCAGACATATTAACAGACAATGTATAATTGATCGTATTCAGCTTAGTTGAGCTGACTTCACCTTTTTTTTCAAGGCTATTTGTATATTTATAAGTTGCCTGTGCATCTGCAGAAAATTTATTATCATTCGCATCTTTATATGTAAGATTTGCATGGTTAATAAATTCTGCACCATCTCCGATTGCCTGCGGAATAGTATTAACAGTAATCTCAATTACCTTTCCTTTTTTAGATGCAATGTACGCATTATCAAAAGTAAATCTGAGTCCCCAGTTATTCGCCTGTGAAACAGTTGAAACAATGCCGCTTCCACTTACCATAGCACCATTATCAATGGCTGTAACACCATCAACCACTACAGTAGTATTAAAATACTGGTAATATCCATGCGTTTTGTCATAGTCACTAAGTTCTACGTCTGTGATCGTATCTGATGCCGGTACACTGATCGATACTTTCCAGGTCAATGTTCCATCTGCATTTGCTTTTACAAATTCCTTATCCAGAATTCCCTTGCCATCTGTCTGAAGGGAACTGGACTTATCATATTTTGTTCCGTCAAAATCTACATCTACATCATTCTTAAGTACAGTTGGAAGTGCAGAATTCAGAGCGTCATCCGCTACATCCGTTGTATATGTAAATGTATATGTACCGCTGTTTTCTGAGAAATCGCTCAGTTTCAGGGCTGACAGATCAACACCTGCAGGAAGTCCTGCTGCTGTCAGATAATTTCCTAATGTATCTTTGATTGCTACATTATTAATATCAAAATTCGGATTCTTCGTCAGATCACCTAATGTGATCTGAATGGTCCAGGTGATTGACTTCTTATTACCGGAAGCATCTGTATTCCAGGTACCATTTTTGGATAACGAAGGCTTCTTGACATTTAAACCTGTTGTAAAACTGTTGGTGTCTTTATCATTGTCCTTGTTTGTCTTATATTTGATAGAGAACTTATTATTGAAAACTTCAATATCGCTTTCTTTAAAAGCATCCTTTACATTTGCAGCACTGACTGTAACATCATATGTAATCTTAGCTGCTTTTGTAGCTTCATCTTTGCTGTCAAGTACCATACCGGATAATGCAGCCTGTGCTTCTGACCAGCTTGCATAACTGGTTCCATTCACCTGGATATTTGACATATTTTCGAGTGCAGAACCCATTGATTCTGTTGCCTCTCCAAGTGTAACCTTTCCGTTTTTGGCCGTAACTGTTACCTCATAAGACTGCTTAAGGGAACCATCTGCATTCCACGTTACATCTCCTTTGGTTTTGCTTGATTCCGCATAGCTTTCGACCTCATTCAGATCAACATTAACAGTAAAGCTTGCATCTCCGATCTTGATCTTTCCTTTGTCTTCTGTATCCAGATCAGACGATGAAAAATCAACCGTTCCGTCGATGTTCGCCCATCCATTGATCTCACTTTCTTCCAGGAACTCATCTCTTAAAGTGATATAATATTTGCCCTCTTGTATATACCAGGTACCAACATCTATACCACTTTCATCATATAGAACAGTTTCTGTATAATCGTTAATATCAATTCCCTGTGATTTCAGGTCGACTTCAAAATTCTTTACACCGGAATTGTTAGCGATTGCCCATTTAAATGATATTCCAACGCTGTCTCCATTTTTCACGTTTGAATCATTTTTGACTACCGTTCCATTCACAGTAATTTCAAAGTCACTGAGAGTCATTCCATTCGGATTTGCCAAAGGCGTGATTCCTTTCTCACTTTCCTCCGCATCCGATGCCGTTGCCGGCTGTGCACTGTTTCCAGCTTTTGCACTGGTACTTCCAAGACCTGCTCCACCACTGATTGGTGAACAAACTGAGAAGACCATGAGCAATGCCAGTAAAAGCGCAACTACTTTTTTGCTTTTCCTTCCCATTCTCTTTACCTCCATTTGTTGTTCTTATTCTCTTTTTCTTTGTTGTTCTTTGTTCTTTTGTTGCTTCCTTCAGATATATTATTATACGCACCTCTTTAATTTTGAGCGCAGAAAACTACTATACCTGAATATAGATACTTAATATTATACACAACCGAATCTTCATTTCAATATATTTTCACCTTAATTGTTTATAAATATAAACAGGAATCCCATATTCCGTTTATTCCGTAAAGAAACGCTCTCTTCGCATAACAAATTTCTGAAGTTTTTTACTTTATAAGACAAACTTTCCTATAAAGTAAAAAGAGCCGCTCCCCATAATCGGGAACGGCTCCTGTATTGTTGTCACATTTTCTATCTCTGTTGCTGCAGATATTCTGCAACTCGTCTGACTGAATTGCCATCGCAGTCAGCAAATACATCTTTTCTAAATACTTCCAGCTTCTGATAATCATATGATTCAATCTGTCGGATCTCATTCACCAGATCTTCTGCAGACTTCACGATCGGACAGAACATTTCATTTGCAAATTCTTCTGCTGTCATCTGAATGCTGTCTTTTTCTATAAATGTCTCATAATCATATGCAGATGAATACATCGGTTTTCCAAGCAGCACACTCTCAAAGAATAAAGCACTGTAATCTCCTACGATCACATCGGCTGCCATCAGCAGTCTTCGTGCCGGAATCTCTTTTTCGAGCACCTTGCAGAAACCAGGGATCTCGTACTGTTTCAGGTCCTTTTCCTTCTGACCTGCCTGATCAAAATGAAGCACAACCATGTACTTATCCTGAAGCGCTGTCTGCATTTTGCTCAGAGAAAGCATCGCCGTCTTTCTGGTTTCTTTATCTTTTCTCCAGCTTGGCATATACAGAATGATCTTACGTCCATTCAGCTCCGGTATCAACTTCATAAGTGCATTTCTGGATTCCTCTATCAGCTTCTGGTCAAAATACTGATCCGTATTGCAGCTTCCCTTCAGTCCACAATAAACATTTCCATTTCCGGAATAGGTCTTACGGAACAGATCTTCCTGTCCTTCAGACGGAATCTGAAGCACCGAAACCGGATTCTGTGCAGCAAGATGCGCACCCTTTCTCTTCCACCTGATCTCATCAACAGCCTGAAGTTCTTTCTTATATAATGAAAATGCAAGCTCCGGCAACATAATCTGCTCTGTTTCCTCCCGAAGTTCACAGCGACACAGGATCGAAACAGGTTTTGAAGTCACAATATATCTTGCTGTTGCAAGCTCCCTTGCTAATAGCAGAAGATCCGTCTTTTTCTGATCCAGCATTAATACCTTACAGGAGATCTTCTGTTCCTTCAGATATTCCTTCAACTGGAACAATGGATCATTCTTTGTGAGTGCTCTTTCAGATAACAGAACGATCTGATCTACAATATCCGTTTCCGGAACGACCAGCTCATATGCCTCTGCAAATTCATCCGCAACCTTCTTCAGCTCCTGATATTTCTCATAAAATTCTTTATTCTTTTTCTGCTCATCCTTTGTAACCAGATTATCGTAATCCTTGTAATGTGCAAGCAGATAATCACGCACACGCTCCATGGAATGTCCGTCGCAGTTTGCAAACATCTTCTCCCGGAACTGATCCATCTTCTGATAATCATAGTGATCGATCTGCTTCAACTGATCCGCAAGCTCCTGTTCGGTTCTGACGATCGGGCAGAACAGGTTCTGATCAAATGCATTTGCATGCAGGGACATATTCAGCCCCTTGATGATCTTCTCATAATCATAGGCGGTCGAATATGCCGGCTTACGCAGAATCGTTGTCTCAAAGAAGGAATCTCTGTAATCACCTACGATCACATCACTTGCTACCATTAAGGCACGGATCGTCATACCATTGTTCTTGTTAATACATTTACTGAAGCCTTCTACTTCCAGTTCATTCTTAAATCCATTCTTGCTCTGGATCGCATTCAGGCTGACAACCACACAGTACTTATCACCGATCAGTTTGCTTAATGCCTGCATATTGAAGATTCTCGCCCATATGCTGCTGGAATTCACTCTACGAAGCGTTGGCATGTACAGGATAACCTTTCTGTCTGCTGTCTCCGGGAAAAGATCCTGCAGCTTCTGTTTTGCCTCACTGATGAAGTCCTTATCAAAATACATATCCGTACTGCAGTTTCCATACAGAACTTCCCGATCCATTTCCTTTGGCGAGAACTGCTTATCAAATTCCGCTCTCTGATGTTCCGATGGAACCTGAAGGATATCCGTATCATTATTCAGGACATAATCAAAATATTTCTGCTTCCATTTGAGGAAATAGCGAACCTCATACCCCTGATTATAAAGGTTAAATGCATTATCACGAAGCATGATCATATCTGTTCCCATTCTGAAGGATGTCCGACAGAACAGGTGGATCGCTGCCGGAACAATAATGTATCTTGCAGATGCAACAATCGCTGCAATCTCTTCATCCGTCTTTTTGGTATTACCCATGCGAAGCAAAACAACCGAAAATTCCTTATGTGCTTTCATCATTTCTGCCATCTTGCCAAGATATCCGGATGTAAAATTCTTCGCATTTGTTACAAATACGATCTTGTTCTCAATACCGTATACATCCGATGCCTCGTCATATAATTCGGCAAATCGCTCTGCACGCTCCTTGATCTCTTCGTATTTCTCTTTGTATTTTCTGTTCTCTTCCAGTTCTCCTTCTGATAACAGTCTACCGGAAGCATATCCATCACCCGGCATGATCTGGTACATCTCAAAATACCGTCTCTTTACTTCTTCCGAAGCACGGGTTACAGACATGGTGATACTCGTCGTAACACTTCCCATTCCACGGGTTTTCTCCTTCGACGCAAAGCTGTCTAACATCTTCATGGTAAATGGCGGTGCAAATTCACGCTTCTTACCATAGAGGGAAATCGAATCTACCAGCCCACCGATCTGCTCAGCAAATTCCTCATTTTCCAGATTATTTCTATAATAATTCAATGCAAATTCATACAGCATCCGGTCTGTATCTTCCGGTGTATGAAGTGGAAGCTTCGCATACTGATATGCAAATTCCGGAAGAAGTCTCTGCATGGAGTCAAAAAGGCTCGTATCGTGTGGAACCGGAACAATGACCGGTTCTACCTTACCATCTATAACCTGGTATTTCTCAATACTCTTATATGGCATATTGGCAAAGATACCTTCCATAAAGAACTGTGCCGTATTATTGGTCGTGAAATTATATCGTACGGAATGACCGATCGTCGGAAGTACCGTTCTACTGTAATAGTAAGGTACATCCACTTCTTCCCCTACAATATCATGCCACAGTCTGACAAAGCAGTCCTGTGTATAACCTCTGCCCCAGTATTCCACAAAGGCAAATTTCTCTGTCCGGTCAATCTCCTGCTCCAGATATCTGCTGACAAGTACACGTTCTTCTGCTCCCTTTTTCATCAAATACTGATTATAGCTTTCGGACTTTTTAAATATGTCGATTAGACCATTTAATACTTTCTTATCTGTAAAATTAACTCCATCCAGAACAACCGCCGGGAAAAACTTACGGAACTGACGGTCTGTCAGATCCATTGCTTTTAACAGCTTGTCCTTAGAAGTGATATTTCCAAAACTGCCATATGGCTCCCAGAATTCACGGTCAACCTCATGGATAAAAGAAGGGATTCTCCATGTTCTTCTGGATGCATAGATGTATTTTGTCTTTACGTTAAGTCCCCGCGCCTCAATGATCGCATCTGCGATCCGTTTTAATGGATGTCCGTCACGGGAAATGAAATATAACGTCTGATATCCTCTTCTGATTGCATCCCGAAGCGCCCAGTCTACATATGGAACCATGCAGATCGTCACGAATGTGGATACAAATTCATCTCTTGTATATACTGCCTTTGCAGCCATTCTGGTCTGAAGTGCAGCCACCAGATAGGAATCATACGTTCCAAGCTGTTCTACCAACTGTGTCTGAATATCGGAAAATTCCGGTTTTGCAACCTGTCTTACTTCGATTCCAATCTTTCTTGGCGGATTGTGATCGGCAATCGGATTATCACCATAATGAACCCACTTCTTAAAATCATAATATGGTTCAAAACTTGCAAATACTTCAAAGAATAACTGCTGTGATACCTTCTGGACTCCATATTCACAGGACAGATACAGTGGCAGTTCTGTTAACATCGGCTCCGCTCTGCGGAGCATCTCAAGGATCACATCCTTCGGCAGATACATATCACTGACCAGAATAACCGTATCTTTCTGTGCCAGATATTTCTTAATCATATCGATCTGCTCCGGCAACGGGATTACATTGTCATATTCACATTCCAGCTCCCAAGCCTTTAGCTTCTGTACCTGCTCATCTGTCAGATTATATACGGATGCCATACGGGCAAAGATCTCATCAAACTGAATCTCAACCTTTTCTGATTCACGAAGTGCAATTGATTTATTATAATATTCTCTTACATTTGCTTCTGATGTTTTACGGATCGATGGATAATTCAGAACAAGCGCTCTTGGGAACCCTCCATCCTCCTGCATTTTTTCCTGTACATAGTAGAAGATGCCAACCGGATCGAGTACCTTTCTGGAAAACAGCGTATCAAAGATATCAAAGCTATACAGAGTTGGAAGCTCTACCTTCTCCGGTACAAATGCGATCGTGCTGTCAATGATCTTATCCATACTGTCTGAAGTAGAATACTCCCAGTACAGCTTACTGATCCGATCCAGACTATCGCTGATGTCGTCTTTCTCATATTCCGAAAGTGCCTGAACCAATTCATCAAAATTCTTACATTTTCGGCCCGGTGTAACCTCATCATAATCCATCGGGAAATCCAGATCGTCATTGTCAAAGTCAAACGCATACCGCAGGAAATGCTTGCAGCCTGCCGCAATAAAATCTGTAAATATAGAGGAATAATCCATGATACACAGATCGATCTTATCCAAGATCTCATAGAAATCATTGGTGTTATCCCAGAACAAAAGCCATTTACAATCTGCATATCTCTGCTTTGCCCAGAGGAAGCCCTGTTCCTTTTCAAGCAGCGGATGCATCTTAAATATCATCAACAGATGCTCTTTCTCACATACCTCTATGATACGGTCAATATCCGGAATTGCCTTGGAGAACAGCTCACCATCCGGATTATTCCGATACGTTGGTGTATATGCAACAATCTTGGTATCCTCCGGAAGCCCCTTCTGTCCGATCAGATCATGATCATATGTTTCAATCTTCTTATAATTCGCTTGATACAGGCATCTTGGATATCCGGCTCTTACGATCTGCTTCTCCGTTAATCCAAGCTCCGCCTTTGCTATATTCTCGATAAATGCAGATGGTGCCAGATATAATTCATAGGTACGATAATATTCATTTCTTGCAATATATTTCTTTGCAAGTTCCGGCAGTAAACGTCCTTCTTTGATCTTACGCTCTACAACCTTTACACCGCCAACACCGTGCCAGAGATTCAGATACTTTGCTTGTTCCAGTCCATCCGGAATAAATGCCTTTACCTGCTCAGAAACCAGTACGCCGGTATAGCTGATGATCGTTTCTGCCTGAGGTGTTCCCATGCGATATGCATGAAAGCCCATACCACGGATCATCTCGATCAGTTCTACATCATCACACAGCCAGTATGGAACAATATCTTTTCTATAATTATTGATATACAAAAACAGATATTTTGGATTCCCCCGAAAATCATTACTGTACTGTCCGGCACAGAACGCCCATACCTTGTCCTTTTCTTTTCCCGCGCAGATCTGGTGAACCTCTGCTACCTCTCTCGCATTTTCCTCATCGATCAATGCCTGCTGACGTTCCTTTTCCTCCAGGCGTTCCTGCTCCAGTGCCTGTTTTTCCTGCTCTATATCCCGTTCTTCTGTTTTAATCTCTATTTCAAGTTTTTCATCTTTTTTATCTGTATCTCTACTAAAAAACTTTTTCAATCCGCTTAAACGCATCTCTTCCTAACTCCTCTATTATTTGTAAACATAATTGAATTTATTATAAATCATATCCCTGTTGCATACAAGTACCTGTTATATTTATTAAGATTCCACCTATGTACAAGTCGCTTTTTTTGCTGTATGATTATTTTTACATATTTGACTTAAAAATATATTAAAGAGGGTTTTATCTATGAAAACAATTACAACAAAAAAGAAAAACACATGGGATATCATCTCCGATTACCGTGGTGTTCTGATGGGAATATCTATTATATGCATTATAGTATTTCATTATGTGGAGGACTGTGGCATCTATCACGTCCACAAAAACGGATGGGTAGAATTTTTCCGTAACTATATCACCAGTTCAAGTGTAGACGGTTTTCTTTTCTTATCCGGTTTTGGTTTGTACTACGCAATGAAAAAGCATCCGGATATTTCCCAGTTTTATAAGCGGAGATTTACCAAAATTCTGATTCCATATTTTCTGGTATCTATACCCGCTCTTTGCTGGAATGATCTTTTCTTTGAAAAAACAGGAATAAAGGCATTTTTTTCTGATATATTTTTCTATTCATTTTTTACACGGGGAATGGCATGGTTCTGGTATATCCTGTTAATATGCTTTTGTTATCTTATTTTTCCATTCATATTCCGGATATTAGATAAAGCGCCAGATGAAGAATCCGAACAAATGCGTCTGATCAATCTTTTCACATTTTTCACTATGATAGCCATAGTAATACAATTATCAAATAAGGGTTTTTTCAGCAATATCAATCTGGCTTTATTACGTATTCCATTTTTCTGTCTTGGCTGCTTTATTGGTAAATACTCCTATGAAAAACGCCCTATATCCTATGGTGCATATGGTTTGATGCTTTTATCTTTATTCGCAATCCAATTTCGGAAGGGCAGCAAAATTATATTTGCGCGATATTCCGCTGCTTTTCTTAATATCAGTGCATGTATCTTAATTGCAATTCTATTTGGTAAATTGAAGCGTTTTGAAAAATTACATAACTGCATAAAAAAGTTTTTTGAGTGGTTTGGCAAATATTCTCTGGAATTATATCTGACGCACGTTACTGTACGAGGCATTATGAGAGATTACGGCTACCATACCTGTTATGGACGATACGAACTGATCATGGTTGCTATATCCATCGTACTGGCGCTGATTTTAAACCGCCTGACAAATCTTATCACCAAGATTCACATACCCGCTATTCATCATGCGAAATAACAGGATCTGAATTTTAGATTTTAAAAGGAGAATGAGTATTTAAAACTCATTCTCCTTTTTACAAATATTATTTCCCTTATTATGTATTTCATATATAATATATTTTTATACTGAATATAACTCATGAAGAATTGTAATTGCCTCTTCTTTTTCAAATGGAAGTCCTAATTGTGCCAATGGAAGTATCTCATCTAACATTTCTTCTAAAAATGCTACAATACTTTCTTTTACCAAACCTTCAACTCTTATTTTGGAGTCATTTTGAACAATCTGAAGTAATCGAAATACATCATATTTATGTTTCTTCAAATCTTTCTCATTTACATGCTCACCGTTTTGTTTTTTATTTTTCAAGTCTAACCAGGCATACATCTTAAAAGGTATCAGATATTCTGCTCCCAGAACACATATGTCATTTATAATCTTACGTCCCTGTAACATAAAATTATAAAAATCATCATTTAATAATATCGCAGATAAACTGGATGTATCCTCAGCTATATGAATCGGAACTATACCAGTTTCTAGTTCTAATTGATATCCCGGTCTTTTTGAAAATAATTCAATCATACTTGGATATCCCTCCTTAGGTTCTGTAAACCTATAGAAATGCATCTTATCACTGTTCTTCCAACCGCATTTATAGCCTGCATCCTTAATATAAGCCCAAAAAGCTTCTGCGAACTCCTGAGTTTTATCCTCTAATATCAAAATCATATCGATATCTTTGGTTGCTCGAAATGCAGTATCATTTTCTGACATAATAATATCGCAAGCTGTTCCTCCAATAATTGTATAACAATCTACATATGCTTTAAATTTCTCTCGAAATGTATCTATCCCAACTACCATGCATATTCCTCCAACATTTCTTCAATCGAGCCTTCAACCCTTTCATCTTCTACATCTGATAAAGACATACATAAAGATATAGGATCTACCATGCCATTTTTTGAAAACCGATCAGGATTATATTTCCAAAATTCAATTCTTATCATATCCTTATTATCTTCCCATCTTTCATCTATTTTTTTAAATGTATATTCTTTTGCCATAGATTTATCAATGGCAACACTTTCAATAACCGAAGGATTCAACATCGAATAATTAGAAAGAGCTCTTTCGCCTGATACAGGCATGTCGGTAAACTGATTCATATTCTCTACTACAAACGACTTCTGCACCGGATTGATCAGATATCGTTTTGCTTTTATAAATAATTGATAGCCACTATCCTCGGTCCACATATAACATTCTTTTCCATCTGTTTTCTGACATATCAGTCCCATCTTTTCTAGTTGTTCACTGGCTCTTGTAATCGATGTCTTTGTAACATTCAGATATTCTGCAGCCTGTTTTTTCATAATTTTCTTATTTTTGCACTCGTATATTAAATACAAAAATAAGCTCTGTGTAACAGGCATCATTTTTTCGGTTTTTATTTCTTTCTTTTTCCTGAATGAATTGTGTATTGCGATTCCCAAAAATGGAAGGTACATCTGTTTATCATCCGCCACAAAAGGAATCCGATGCCCAATAAGTGCATCCCGCTGAGCTCTGGTAATATTTTCAAACCAATAAGCAACAGGCAGATTTGTCTTTTCTTCATATTGATTTTGCTGTTTTTTTAAGGCAATTACGCCAAATTTTTCAGAATCTGCCAATTTAACTAATATAAATGCATTTTCTTTATCCGATACCTCGTAAATACTTCTTTTGGACAGCATATAAACCGGAAGTCCCTTTATTTTTTCAATTTTCTTCATTTCAAAATTAGTTCCAAACATTTGATTAATCGTGTTTATCATTAAGCACCTCCTTTAGTAACATATTTTTATATACAATAACATTTTATTAATTATTATTCAAGTTTTTTGTAATTAAAAACAAATAGCATGAAATCTGTACAATATAGCTTCAACTACATTATTCCTTTCATTATAAATCATAAACCATAATGAAAAAATCCCATCCTACAGATGGGACTCTCATGGCAATCTATATCACCATATCTTTTTAATTACATAACTATGCAAGGTACAAACTGATTTATATAGAATACAAAAATTATTATTCAGGAATTCATCATCAGCAGACGTTAGCATACCTTTCTGCTCAGAAATGATACTTTCAACACGATGTGTAATGCTATTCCAAATATCAAAGATATCAAATAATTTTTGATAAAGCTCCTCATAAAAAGGGGCATTTGCATCCGCTATTTGCTTCATTTTGTGAATGTCTGAAGCAATGTCATTAAAATATTTTTGAAACCGTTCTGGGTGAGAATCGAATTGTTGTTGTGCGAACAAATATAGCGCTTGTTGAAGATCTTCCAAACATTCAACAAGTTGTTTGAGTATTGAATTATTCTGTATACGCAATCTATCTTTTTTTTCAAAATAATATTTCATATACGTCTGCATGATATATATGAGAATGCCATTGCATACAACTGGAATGAAAAGTGTTATCCAATCTTTTGTGGTCATCTATATCCCCCCTAAAGTAAACTGTACAGTATTATTATAACAAAATAATTTTAATTTGTCGATATATCTTATATTCCGTCCTGTTTTCTTCTTATCCGTTCTACTCATATAAATGGCAAACTCTATTCTGTGAAAATATTCACCCTCCATTATCAGCTTACAATCACCTGCAGAAATATTAAACAGCTTGCTAAAAACGTTTTAGCACCAACACGTGAAATAAGTCTTCTAAGTTCTAGATTACCTAGACCGAAGCGTCTTCCTATTCCTAAAATACTTCCATATTTCGCTGCTATATGCCACCATCTTTTTCTCTATAAAAATAAAAACATCCAAAAAGTATCAGGTAATTCAGCCAATAAAATGGTTCACATCACATCCTAAGCAATAATCATCCAAAGTTTTTCAGATTCTTAATATCAATACAAATGGGATGGTTTCAAATATCCATGTTAGTATGACAGAAGATGTTGCCATTCCAGTTATTAATTTTTTAAATCTCTTAAACAACATAAAATATCGTTTGCAACGTGTACAATATGATATACATATCCTTTTACAGCAAGCAATTCATTCACCCAGATACATTTTCGTGCAATAATATGTCGACACCCATAATTTCGCACTTCTTTACCTTGCAGGATGTAAGCATACTATAATAGCGTAGCGGATAAAATTCCTCTACTACCAGTAACAGCAACATATAAAGCAAATGCTAACTATACATAAATGTATAATCTTATATAGCCCTTTTAACGCAGAATCCCCTCTTTGCGCCTTAAGTGATGCAGTTTGGAGATATGCTAGTTACAGATATAAAAATGGTGCCATTTGATCCTGACAGTATAAGATTGATTTGATTTTTATCTCATGACAACCCGTTCTTTTTCTTTATCCGATATTTTTTATCTCTCCGAAATGATATCCGCATACCTGCCATTCACCGCACGAAGCAGGTCATCCGGTTTCAGCACGATCTGTTCACCCAGACGTCCACCGGATACGATCATCTGAGGAAGTGTTTCCGCACTTTCATGGATCACGGTCGGATATGCTTTCTTCATGCCGATCGGTGTACAGCCGCCACGGATATAACCGGTAACCTTGTTGATATCTTTCACAGGAAGCAATTCCAGGTTCTTCTCGCCAACAACTTTGGCTGCTTTTTTCAGATCGATCTCTTTGTCGATCGGCAATGCAAATACATAATAGCCCTGACTCTTTCCAACCGTTACGATCGTCTTAAAGCTCTCCTCGTAACTCTGTCCGAGCATATCTGCAATATGCACACCATCGATGAATTCTTCACAGTTATATTGATTGAGCGAATACGGAATCTTCATACGATCGAGAATCCGCATCGCATTTGTCTTTGTCTCTTTTCCCATTGTTTCTTATATCCTTACACACTCATGAATATTCAGAACGCGTTCGAGCCGTGCTGTTAATGCATTCGCTGTAAATGGTTTACAGATGTAGTCTTCCGCTCCTGCTTCAAAGCACTTTGTCTCTGAATACTCATCTGTAACTGCCGTCAGAAAAATAACCGGAATACTCTTATATTCCTGATTTACCTTCAGTCTGGATATCACATCATATCCATCCATACCCGGCATCTTCAGATCAAGCAGGATGACATCCGGATGAATCCGTTCCAGAACACGGAACGCCTTCTGTCCATCATTCACGGCTGATACTTCAAATTTGTCCTCCAGGATTCCCTGGATCATATCAAGTATCATCTTATCATCATCTATAACCAATACTGTTCGTTTCACTTAAGTATCCTCCTAATATCCGTTTCCAGTTTTTCTGCCAGTTCATAAGCTTTATCCATATCATAATCCGAAACATACTGATACAGCTTATCGAGTATTCCATAATACTTTGCACCCATTTCATCTGCTAACTCCGGTATCTCTGTCTTGTACAATCGTTCCAGACAGGTGCATGCAGCTTTCTCTTTATACTCAAAAACAGCAGTTTTTAAATCACTGATGATCGTAAGCATCTCCGCTATATTTGTGACCGCTTCTTTTTCTATTTTACCATCTGTTTCCATATTCGCAAGCCATTTTTTTATCTGCTCCAAAAGCTCCCGGTACTGGCTTACTGCCTGGTCATGATTTATCTGAATGTACGCCATTGCCGTCTGTGGATCCTTACATGCTTCTTCCAGCCCTGCAGCGGCTGCTGCCATAGAATCTGCACCAATGCTTGCGGATATTCCCTTCAGACCGTGGATCGTTATATCATAATTAAAGATGTCTTCTTTGTTCTTACATTCTTCAAGCTTCCGGATCCGTTCTTCACTTCCATCCAGATAAGTCCGCAGCAGACTGATATACAGTTCTCTGCTTCCGCCAATATAGGATAAGGCTTTCGCGATATCAATTCCCGGTATGCTCCATTCTTCTGCCTGCTTTGGATCCGGTGTGCCGTCTGTTTCCTGTCCTTCTGTGGCAGTATCTCCATTCCCATCTCCACATTCCGTTACATATTCCTGCGGAAGATTATCTTTTATGATCTGTTCAAAGCGTTCCGGATCGATCGGCTTCGACAGATATCCGCAGAAACCGGCATCCAGATAAGTCTGCTTTGCACCCGATAATGCATTTGCCGTGATCGCAACTGCCAGAATATCCTTATAGATACCGCCATCCATAGTCTTCACATGCTGGAGCATCTCGATTCCATCCATCTCCGGCATCATATGATCGATCAGCAGAAGCTGATAGGAATGCTGGCGAATCAGCTTCAGACCTTCCGCCGCACTAAGTGCCGTATCGATCTGAAGTTTTGTATTCTTTGCAAGTCCGACCACGATCTTCAGATTAACCTCATTATCATCTACAACCAGGATCCGGGCATCCTCTGCATGGAAGGACTCCTGATATCGGACCTCATGATGAAGCTTTTCTTTGTATTTCTTTCTGTAATCCCCGATCTGTTCTTCATTTACGATCTCCTGTCCAACCGTTGCCGTAAATGTGGAACCTTCACCATATACACTGCTGACTGTAATATCTCCACCCATTGCGACCAGCAGATTCTTGGTGATCGGAAGTCCCAGTCCTGTACCTTCGACCGAACGGTTCCGCTTCAGATCCAGTCGTTCAAAATTTGTAAACAGCTTATCCATATCCTCACTCCGCATACCAATGCCGGTATCGGAAACTTCAATCGTCAGGCTCTGTTTATTATCCACAACGTTTCCTGTGATATAGAGACGAACTTCACCCTTTTCTGTATATTTTACTGCATTTGTTAAAAGGTTCATGATGATCTGTTTGATACGAACCTCATCGCCCTTCAGATTCTCATGCAGCTCCGGTTCTATATAGATCTTAAGTTCCAGCCCTTTTTCCATAATACGCTTCTGGATGGATCGTTCGACATCCTCCACAAGACTGCTCAGCGAATAGTTCTCGTTCACCAGATATACCTTTCCGGATTCGATCTTGGACAGATCCAGAATATCACTGATGATCGTAAGCAACGATTTACCGGAATTCTTGATATACATGGCGTATTCCTTGATATGCGGCTGTCTGCTCTCCCGGAGCACCAGCTCATTCATACCCAGGATCGCATTTAACGGAGTCCGGATCTCATGTGAAATGTTTGCAAGAAATGCAGATTTGCTGTTCGCCGCAGTCTCTGCTTCTTCTGCCTTCTGTTTCAAACGAACCTGAAGTTGCTTGTTCCATGCGATCACCACAAGAAGCATCAGACTGCCAATCAATATGATAAGCAGATCCAAAATCGTCTCGCTGACATCGAATGAACCTGTCTGTGATATATAGCGACCGGCAAGAACCATATACAAATAATAAACGATGGTACTGATCAGCAAAAATATATTCAGTTCCATCTTCTGGTACAATGACACAACAACGGCTGCCGCAAGAAACATATCGGTCAGACGGTTATGTTCACCCGGAATCAGTCCGTACATCGCAACGATCGCGAACAAGCAGCCCGACATACATAATCCATGTATCTTTACCGTAGTCTTTCTGATAAAAGTCACAAGAAAGCTGACCAACATAGTTGCCAATGTCATGATAATAAACATCGGGGCTTTCTGGAACCGATAAAACATCATGATAAAATATGTGGCAAAAAGGATATATACATAAAATACAACCTTTTTCACCCGTTTATCATCCTGCAGAACAGAACCTGAAGCATATCTCTCAACTTCGATCGAATCTCTGCCTTTTTTTCCCGTCCGGTATACACGAACAAACAGGTTCATATAAAGCATAAAGAATACCAGCAATACAACAGCCAGTGTCACCGCAGAAGGGATCGCATTTTTTGCTGCCAGCTTGCTGACTTCATTCTTATCCACGATCGCAACCACATACCAGTTATCCAGGATTGGCTTCACAGATATCCATGCACTGTCTGTTTTATAGCTGACAGTACCTTCTGTCTTCAACGCAAGTTCCTTATCAATATCTGAAACATAAGTCTCATATGCGTCCGTTCTGTGATACATACTGTCCAGCGTCTTTCCCATATATGCAGGCTCTCCGCCTGCAATAATGCTTCCGGTCTGATCAACAATATAGATCTCACCCGTTCCTGCATCCAACTCTTTCAGAAGATCTGACAGTTCCTCCAGATCAACATCTACACCGATCAGGTTCGAACCGTCCCGGAACATACGTCCAACGGATACCACCTGCCGGTTCGTCTTCATATCCAGATATGGTGTCGTGATCGTAAGCTCTGTACCATTCTGCTTCATCTCCTGATACCAGGGACGTTTCTCGACCTGATACCCATCCGGCTGTTCCCATGCAGTGCTTAACATCAGTTCTCCGTCAATATATCCATAAATCCCCAGATACTGCATACTTTCTTCATTTTTCAGATAATCGGTCTGTTCGGTAAAATATGCACGGAACTCATCCATACTATGTCCTGACTCATGCATATACTGCACGGTGAAATAATTCACTGTCAGAATATCGACCGCATCCGACAGACAGTTCTGACAGGACATGGCGGCATAATCCATATTATTGTTCATCTCATCATCTACCTGTTCCGTTGTCTCCCGGATCTCTCTTGCACAGAAGATCAGGATCACGCCTGCCATAAGGATCACAAATATACTTATATAAAATGCCAGTCTTTTATATGCTCTTTTTACCATCATTCACACTCCCCGCCTCTTATCCGCATTTATACCGTTCCAGATCAGGATCTGTCTGCTAGATTCCTGACTCAAGCAGTTCTTTCAGATGCTCCAATCGCATCTCAAACTGCTCATAAAAATCCCGGTTCTCCTCATATCTCGCAACATACATGATATTCAGAATATACATACACATCTGCTTGATCCGTGCATCCTTACTTTCTTCTGCCACGTCCTGCATACGGATCCGTGCAAATGTCTCCTGCACCTGCTTCTGAAAATCATGCCACTCATTAATGTACTCTGTATATCTCGGCAGATCCGGTGTATCAATCCATTTCGATACCTTGACCTTCACCTTGCCTGCCCGATCACATTCATGGATCTGAAGAAAGTATTTAAATCCGCCATCCTCATAATATCTGCCAAGCGGAAACAGTCTGCAGAATCCCGGCCTTGCCGCATGGATCCCACATCTGCCTTCTGCATTTAAAAAAGTACATGTTCCATTTACCATCTTGATATTTGGAAGGATCAACCCATCTACAACATTTAACTCTATCGTATCGGCAAGCAGAGCTTCAAAACTCTTCCCTGTCTCCTTTGTCAGTCTGCTCACATCCAGCGGATCTAAGATGATGGAATTTCCCATTCCCTCACAGCAGGCATGACACCCTTTACATTCATTGCAATATGCTTTTACCATATCCGTCTGATCGTATAAACGACCATCCGATATCTCTTCCAGACTACAATTTCTAAGCATGCTGTTTTACCTCACACAATACTCCATATTTTATCTTGATCCGGTCCAGTTTCAGCAAAAATGGCCGGGCCATGATCCACAGAAACAGAACCGTCGCAAATCCCTGTACCACATCAAACGGAAAGCCGGTTACATACGCTGCCACGATCATCTTAAGGTTCACTGCCGGCTGCCACATGATCACAGATGCCGGATTCATGATACCGCCATAGATCAGAATACAGCACAGGCCGCCAAAGATACACAGGCCAAGTTTCGTCACATTCTGACTTCTGACCCGGCTGTTATTAAATACAAGTCCCGCCGCAAAACCAACCAGGCCAAGCGAAAACATCTGCCATGGTGTCCACGGTCCCTGTCCAAATACCATATTCGATACCAGCATCGTCACCGCTCCGGTCACAAATCCGGTCTCACATCCAAATGCTACCCCGCTGATGATCACGATCGCCATAACCGGATTAAAATTCGGTATCATAAAAAATGCTGTTCTTCCGACTGTAGCAAGCGCACACAGAACTGCCACCGTTACAATATCCCGTGCTCCCAGTGCCTTTGTCTCAAAGGCTGTGAGAAACGGTATCATCATTTCGATCAGAACCAGAAGGGAAATAAAATAATACTTCCGGTCTGACAGAACCATCTTGCCAAACCAGATCGTTCCTGCCACTGCTGCAATACAAAGAACCGTTATGATCAATTTTTTTCTGCTGATCCGGTTCCGTCTGCGCAGGTCAATATCCTGATCCCTGTTTCTTCCGACCGGACGCAGCAACAGAATATATACGACCGTTGCCAATATAAATATACCATACAAGATCAGGTATTGTATACCTTCTCCGGTCACCGCTCCATTCTCGATCAGACGCGTCAGATCCGCCTGTGTCATTGTCTTATAAAAGCAGAACACCATGATAACCGTTGTAAGGAGAAGTCCCAGTTTTCGGACAAATGACATTTTTTCCGTTTTTTTCTCCTGTATTGATATCTCGCTTTGAGCGCCGCTTCCTATCCGGTCTTCTTCCTGCTTTGCTTCGTCATTTTCCTTCCTGTTCCCGGTATCTGTCCATACAATTCCGTCATCTATATCGTCATCCGGATAATCCCATGCACCGGTTTTGCCATATGCATGCAGGATATCCTCAACCGTTACAGCGCCCCGGATTGTTCCTTTTGCTATTCTGGCTGCCGCAGTCGTATAGAATTCATTTCCTGAAAAATAATCGTTTGTTCCCGCAACCGTTGCCACTCTGCCATCAAAGATCAGACAGATCCTGTCAGCCGTTTCTGCGCAGAATTCAATATCATGACTTACCATCACGATCGTATGTCCGGAAGCTTTAAGCTTCTTCATCATATGCGAAAACCGTTTTTTAAATGCTGCATCCATGCCCTTTGTCGGTTCATCCATCAGTATCACATCCGGAGCAGCAAGCAGTACCTTTGCAAGTCCAAGTCTCTGCTGTTCTCCCCCTGACAGATCATATGGATGCTGCGTCAGTACAGATTCCAGCCGACAGAAATGAATACTTTTCCAGATCATTTCCTTCGAAATCTCCTGCTCCGCCACCTCAAACGTCCCATGTCTGCGGATCAGTCCCAGTTCTTCTCCAACTGTATTTGCAGTAAATAACAGCTTGGGATCCTGCGGAAGATATCCGATCCGGAGTTGCTTCTCCCGCCGGATCCTGCCTCTGTACGGCCAGTAGTTCCCTGCGATCAGGGATAACAATGTTGACTTTCCGCATCCATTTGTACCATTTATGGCAAGGATCTCCTGCCGCTTTACCGACAAGGTAAGTCCGGACAATACCTCTTTCTCCATGGATGGATAATGAAAAAATACATCCTTAATATCGATCACGTTCTCCGCTGTCTGTTTTTTCCCTTGTGTATCCGCCCGCTCTGCCTGTCCCTTTGCTATCGCCTGTTCATGGTCTTCATCATACTGCCGCAGCCATTCTCTGCCCTCTGCAACTGTAACCGGACAGTCTGAAACTCCATAACCAGACAATCCAAATGCTATCCTGCATGCCGCAGGGATCTCGATTGCCGGCGCATTCTGTGCCAACAGCACCACGCCATCTGCAATGCTTCCATCATAGATCACTCTGCCATCTTCCATCAGAATGAACTGGCTGCACATCGGCCAGATTTCCTCCAGTCTGTGTTCTGTCAGGATCACCGTAATTCCAAGTTCCCGGTTAATACGATACAGGCACTGGAAAAATTCCCTCGCTGCCATTGGATCTAACTGGCTTGCCGGCTCATCTAAGATCACCACCTCGGGCGCCATTGCCATGACTGATGCCAGGTTTACCAACTGCTTCTGTCCGCCGGACAATTCATTTACCTTTTTGTGAAAAATCCCATCCAGACCAAAGAACGAACACATTTCCGCTACCCGCTTCTGAATAAAGGCATTGTCATATCCAAGACTTTCCAGCCCAAATGCAAGCTCATGCCATACCTTATCCGTTACAAGCTGTGCATCTACATCCTGTACAACAAATCCGATCTGCTCCGTCTGTACACGATCATCTATGTCTCCAAGTTTTTTCCCCTGAAAACAGACAGTTCCTTCCCGTTTTCCACGAGGTGTCAAAACGGATTTCAACTGTCTGAGCAATGTCGTCTTCCCACTTCCGGAACCACCTGCGACAATGACAAAGCTGCCCTTTTCTATGGAAAGGCCGATATCCTTTAATACCGGCTTCAGATAAACATCATCCCTCTCCGATGCAATATCCGGATATGCAAATGTCAGATTATCGATCTCATATAATTTCATCTTTTCTTCCTTTCCCAGATTGCCTGATACAAATGCATCACACATGGCAGGCTTACTAATAACAGATAGCCTGCAAATACCGCAATTCCCATTCCGCCTGATCCATTTCCTGTTATATCCGGATAATACTGCCAGTCGATCACGCCCCGGATCATTCCTGCCGCAACAAAGCTTCCCGCTGCCAGAATCACGACCAGACAGCAGCCATCACTTTTTCTAAAATGAAATAATGAATATGCTGTCCTGCCTTTTAACCCATATCCCCGGCTCTTCATACTGTCACCTGTTATGACCGCCCGTTCTAACGCCCAGGTTGCTGCCGAAGAGATCACCCGCATACCGGTTCGAAGCCGTTTAAAATATTTCCCAGGCATCACACAGCCTGCCGCTTTCTGTGCCTGATATACCTGTCGGATCCTTGCGGTAAATTCCGGCAGGAACTTCAACGTCATAGACAGAACGATCGACAGATACGGTGCCAGCCGCCCAAACAGATAGATCATTTTATCAGAAGTCATGATCCTGTTGAAGGATGAGAACCAGCACAGTACTGTCACCAGCATTACAGCAGCCGCTATACCATACAGAATAGATTCGAGCGTCAGCGGATTGCCGGACGGCAGATACCGCAGGATCGTCACCCCCTGATGACTGAATGCCGGATTAATGAGTGCCGTCAATATCACAACCGGCAACATATAGCGCAGATTCTGATATAGTGCCCGTCTGCCATTCAGGCAGATAGAATATGAGACCGCTCCCAAAAAAGCGATCCCTAAACTAACCGGATGAAGCGACATCATTGCAAATCCGATGACAAATATAAAATATATCAAATTCACGATTGGATGACTATCTGCAAATGCATCCCTTCTGATCTTCTTCACCTGTTTCTCCTGTCTGTTATTCAAAATATGGATTTCCTACATCTGCTCCAAGGTCACAGGTGTATTTCCATTCAATCTTATCTCCATCTTTCAATACATATTTTGAGCATCCAAATGCCGGGAACTTCCCATTGACACAATATTCCCAACCGGATAATTCTCCGCAGTCAAATTCATACAGATTATGGATTCCCTCAATGTAGTAGCTTCCGTATAATGCAGTAAAGGAATATTCAAGCTGTATACTCTTTTTTTTCGTAATATCCTTTAATACATCAAATACGGTCTGTCCCTTTTTAAATTCTACCTCGACTTCCTTCAGGATCCAGCCATCGGCAGGTACACAGGACTGCTTGCTCTTATCTAACATATTCCAGTTTTTCAGAATATTATCGCAGTTAATCGATATCGTGCAAGTATATGTCTGCTCCTCGGTCGGCTTCTGCTCTGTCGTTTCCGGTTCTTCCGTTGTTGCAGGCTTCTCCGGTTTCTGATGCGCCGGCCGTTCCGTCGTTGGAGCTTCTGTCGTATTCTGCCCCGGTTCTTCTTCCGTCGTTGGCTGTTCCGTTGTTTTCGGTTCTTTTGTTTCAGTCGTTTGTTCCGTCGTTGGCTGTTCGGTCAGAACCTCTGTCGTCCCTGAGGAGCCTTGTCCATCCGGGCCATATGGATCCTGTCCATCTTCTGTTGCCACTCCTTCTGATGTCTCATCTGTACGATCCGTGTCCTGACTATCAACATCCTGACCGTCTGTTGTTTCCGATTCCGTCACCGAGGACTGTCCGGTTTCCTCCTGACCAGTTTCAGCTTCTGCCAGTTCGGTCGAATTCCGGGATTCCGTATGCTGCTTTCCAAATCCGGAAAAGCCTCTGGAACCCGGTGCATTTCCACCATACCAGAATGCCACGGTAAGGATCAGCACCACCGCCAGAATACCAATTATTTTTTTTATATTTTTTTTAATGAACTTCATATGCTGCTGCTTTCTGTCATACGGTATTTATTGTACCTGTAATTTCTGCTTTCCGGGCATCTGCATGTTTATTCATCTTCTACGATCCCGATCATGCCCGGATATTTACGGTCTTGCTCCAACTGCTGTAATACTTCTTTTTATTCACCGTTTTACAGCTCCGGATCCGTATATAGTATTTCTTTCCGGCTTTTAATCCGGTTATAGTCTTTTTCACGGTTCCGGCTTTTTTTATCGCGATCGTCTTTGCCCCCTGCATGGACGCCTTCGTTCCATACATGATCTGGTAACTGTTCGCCTTCGTGTTCTTCTTCCAGGAACACTTCAGTCTGCCTTTTCCTGTCTTTTTTACTTTCAGGGCCGGCTGTTTTACCCGGTATATTGTGTGTATGGAACTGTATGCTCCATATACACCATCCGCATACGCCCGTATCTTATATGCGTATTTGCTTCCATTTGTAACTTTGGTATCTGTAAAGGAACATCCATTTGCCGCCTTTACCGACTTATATTTCTTCCAGGAGCCATTTCCCGCTTTACGATATATGATATATTTCTCTGCGCCTGTCGTCTTTTTCCATTTCAGCCGGATTCCGGTTTCTGTATTTGTCACCGAAGAAATCACCGTTGCCGTCGGTGCGATCGTGATCGTTCTGCTTACGCTTCCGGTATAATCACCCTTACCTTTTACTACGACCGTTGCCTTGCCCGGCATTTTATTATTCTTATATGTGACTGTATAATCTGTGTCTTTTTTTAAAGTGATCGTTGTTCCATCCAGCTTTTTACAGGTAACAGTCACTGCAGGTCTGATCGTCTTTCCGGTATATGTGTATGCGGTCTTTGAAATGGTTACGCTGCAATCTGCCAGCTCCATAACACATGCTTTATCCGCATCTGTCATATCATACAAGGTTGCCTTTTTATTCTGGAACCTCTGATACGCTACCAATGCGTAAAACGACTGCTCGGTCGCCATCTGATTGCCGGATTTTTCCGTGTCTACATGTTTAAACATTCCGGTTGATGATATATAAAAATACAACAGACCATCCAGCACAGACTTTCCATTTTTTACAAAACGACTGTCCGTTCTTCCATCAATTCCAAGACTGGATAAAGCCACCAGCACCTGTGCCGTGCTTTCTGCATTCTCACTTCCATATGAACTGTATGCTCCGGAGGTTTTCTGCATATCTGAGAGAACTTGTATGTTCCGGTCCACTGCTTCCCTGATCTGCTTCTGAAGTTCTGTTCCAACAGTTATCCGTCCGGTATAATATGGTGCAAATGCCTGCAATGCCATTGCTGTCACATCCGGATCTGCCCCCTGTGAATCACTTTTCGTCAGATTAAATCCACCATCTGTAAGCTCACTGCTTAATATATAAGATAACAATTTTTCTCTGGATACCTGGGCTGTTGTTTTACCCGATGTGATCTGCGGTATCTCATAATTACCGGAATCCAGCGCAATCAACGCCCAGATTGGTCCATTTAAGCCCTGTTTTTTTACATATGTCATATCCGACAAAGCTGCTGTCAGATCATACCCTTCTACGTTTGACGCATCTATCCCCATAGCAGTCAGTGCAAGAATGGCTCTGGAATTTTCCGTTCCCTTTCTGCTGTCGAGCTTCAATGGCACAGTCTTTGCACTTCCACCTGTAGTTGTTCCATCCGCAGATGCCTGTGCTTCTCCGGCTGCCTGCAATACCCGTACCAGATTCTCATAATAGGCACGATACCACAATACATTCTTCCGTCCATAACGGCTTTCTCCGATCACAGCCCACTCGCCACCGATTGAAGCATTTGCAGGACCATACCAGTCTACGACGGAAGTTCCGCCTGTTTCATCTGCCACTTCCACCTTATAGGTTGTCAGCTTTTTCTCGATTGCAACAGACGTTTCCTTCAAAACCGCCTTATAATCAATAGAAGTATCCGAAGCTGCCTCTACCTGGCTAAGCCCCGCGATCACACCTGTGCCTGCCTGTTTGCCAGTTCCGTCAAATGCTCCATTCACAGCAACCTGTCCAAACAAGGAAACAGCCATCACCATTACCAACATATAACTAACAATTTTCGTCCAACGCGATCTATACATTTTCTCTCTGTTTTCTTTTATCTTTCTCATTCTAACCTCATATCATTTCAAAATACATCATGCCCTGCAGCCATGATCTTCATAATCTTTCTTAACAAGCTCATCCATAATGCTCATACATAATACCTGATTCCGCATGGAAATCCCTTATATCAAGCCTATACTAGCAATTATAAAACAATGTGTCAACAGCGAGGATCTGGCAGGGGAACTTGGCAATTCTATAAAACCCACACCATGTCCAGATATTTCTTTATGCAGAGCACTTTCGTTCTATTTTCACGTAATGGTACTAGATTCACCGCTAGGCGGTTCATCAAGAACCAACGTGAAAAAAGGTCTTCCAAAAGAAATATCTGGACATGGTGAGGATGCTTTACAGTATTGCCCAGCAATCCACTATATAAAATTACACAATATAACAAAAGAGGATAGTCAATATCCATTTTACAGACCTTGTCTCACGTCGGTCCTTAATGAACCGCCCCTGCGGTGAATTTAGTACCGTTACGTGAGACACGAACGCAAGTGTGCTGTAAAATGGATATTGACTATCCCCTTGTTATATTGTGTAATTTACGCATTCTCTTCAGCCTGCTGCTTCATGAGCTCCTTGAAGAACGCATCCTTCTCCGGATAACGTTTCCGCATGAACACCGGCTTATTGTTCTCATCCAGCAGACAATGACAGGATGTGCCGACGCACCGAAGCTCTCCAGTCTTCTTGTCATGTACTTCATAGGAAAATCCAATACGGATGCCTGTGTACTCTGCAAGCTTTACATAGATCACAATGTTGTCTCCATATCTGGACATGGTTTTGTATTCCGCAGATACCGACAATACCGGAATAATGATATTGTCGTCCTCGATGGTCTTGTAATCCCATCCAATCTGCTTCATCCAGTCCAGTCTCGCTTCCTCAAACCATCTGATATAGTTAGAATGATGAACAATTCCCATTCTGTCAGTTTCATAGTAATAAACCATACGCTCATATGGCTTAATTTCCATATCTATCATTTTATGAACATCTCCATTTCCTGCCTGCTTCTCACAGGCTATGTCATTTCATCTGCCTGTAATCTATCCAAGCAGATAATCGTCCGGACTTATTTCCAGTCTTTCTCTTTGATCTCTACACGTCTTACCTTACCACTGATCGTCTTTGGCATCTCATCGACAAATTCGATCACACGAGGACGTTTGTAGCTCGCCATGTTCTCCTTGAAATAACGCTTCAGCTCTTTCTTCAGGTTATCATCGCCAACCGTTCCTTCTGTCAGAACGATCGTTGCCTTGATCGCCTGTCCTCTGGTTCCATCCGGTATAGCTGTAACTGCACATTCCAGAACATATGGGATCTTCATAATCTCATTTTCAATCTCAAAAGGTCCAACACGGTATCCGGCAACCTTGATGATATCATCCACACGGCCTACGAACCAGAAATATCCATCCTTGTCCATATATGCGGTATCACCCATGTGGTAATAACCGTCGTGCTTAACTTCTTTTGTCATTTTCTCATCATTATTATAAGTAGAGAACAGACCATATGGTTCGCCATCTGCAATCTTAATAACGATCTCACCGGTCTCATCTACATCAGCAAGTGTTCCGTCCGGTCTCATAATGTGAACATCATAGAGTGGGCTTGCCTTACCCATGGAACCCGGTCTCGGTGTTGTATTTTTCAGATTTCCTATTGCAAGTGTAGTCTCTGTCTGACCAAAGCCTTCAAAGATCGTAAATCCTGTCATCTCTTTGAATTTATAGAATACTTCCGGATTCAGGGCTTCTCCTGCGGTTGTGCAGTAAGTCAGTGCGGAAAGGTCGTATTTGCTCAGATCCATCTTAACAAGGATTCTGTAAAGGGTCGGTGGCGCACAGAAGGTTGTGATCTTGTACTGTTCTACAAGCTTCATGATATTGTCTGCACTGAATACATCAAAATCATAAACGAAGATACAGGTCTCGCATAACCACTGACCATAGAGCTTGCCCCAGAGAGCCTTACCCCAGCCGGTATCGGATACTGTAAAATGAATACCATCCGTCTTTACATTATGCCAATATCTTGCTGTAATATAATGTCCAAGTGCATACAGATGATTATGTGCTACCATCTTTGGATGCTTGGTTGTTCCTGATGTGAACATGATGATCATGGTATCATGTGCATAGACTGTATCTTCACCTGTCGGACGTGCAAATTCTTTGCTGAATGAAAGGATATCTTTATCAAATGGATGGAAATGCTCTCTCTCACCATTTACGATAACCTTGATCACCTTATCATCCGGATCGATGGCTGCCATTGCATCCGGAATCTTGTCATCAGCTGTACATACAACAGCCTTTACATTTGCAGCTTCAATTCTGTATCTGTAATCTTCTACCTTTAAGATATTGGTTGCAGGAATTGCTACAGCTCCAATCTTGTGAAGTGCAAGGATCGTAAACCAGAACTGATAATGGCGCTTTAATACAAGCAGCACTCTGTCGCCCTTCTTGATACCAAGGCTCTTATAATAATTTGCTGCCATATTGGAACACTCTTTGATCTCTTTAAATGTAAACTTCTTTTCTTCCTTATCTCTGGACACATAGATCAATGCTGTCTTATCCGGTGTCTTTTCTGCTAATGCATCCACTACATCAAATGCAAAATTAAAGGTCTCATCATTTGTAAATTCAATCTTGCTTAATACACCATTCTCATCAAATGCTGTCTTGACAAACTTTCCGGCAATTCCTTCTTCCGGTTTTAACTCTGTTATCATACTGTCTGTTCCTCCGTAAAATAATGATCTATATAATGAAAAATATGTTTCCTTTTTTCACGTTTTTGCAACTTCGTTCTCGGTTTTTCCAGACTTTATTCCAAGTTTTTCGTTAACTTCAAACGTAGTTTTGAAAACTACTTTACCTATAGTACCATATTTCACTTATCTGTCAACAGTTTTTTGCTTTCAATTTCTTTGTAGTTTTTTATTTACAAAAAACAGGAAATAGCATCACCTGTTATTTCGCAAGTCGTTTGCACTCTATTCCAACGCAACGGTGCTAAGCTCTTCGCCTTTGGCGATTCGCTAAGAACCGGCGTTGAAAAAGGCTTGCTACATAACAGGTGATGCCATTTCCCGTTTCTGTAAAAATACTAGAAATATCGCAGATAGATGCAGACCATTGAGATCAGAATAACGATAACGGATGCCGGAGCCGATACCTTACAATATTTGCCCCAAGAGATCGGATGACCTTCTTTTGCCGCGATCGACATTCCGACAACATTTGCCGATGCCCCGATCGGAGTTGCACTTCCACCGATATCTGTACCCATTGCCAGTGTCCATGCAAGAACCGAGAGATCCACACCTGTCGATGCTGCCAGCGTCTTGATAACCGGGATCATGGTTGCGGCAAATGGAATATTATCTACAAATGCACTTGCGATCGCGGATACCCAGATAATAATGGCTATCATTACCTTGGCATTTCCATGGCTTACCTTCCCGATAAATCCGGCTGCCAGTTCCAGAATACCGGTCTGCTCCAGACCACCGACTACAACAAACAGACCAATAAAGAAAAGGATCGTCTTATAATCTACATTTTTTAAAATATGTCCGATATTCTTTCCTGATGTCAGAAGAACCAGTATTGCTATAAACAGACCGATAAATGCAACTGTCAGTCCGGTCTGTGCATGTGTGATAAGTAAGGCAACCGCACATAAAAAGATCACACAGCTAATGGCAAATGCCCGTTTATCCGTGATCGCAGATACCGGTGATGGATGATCTTTCTCCGAAGTCTGTGACGCCGAAGATGCAGTGAGTTCTTTCCTGAAACAAAAATAAAAGTAAAAAATAATAACCACCAGTGAAAGTACCGCCATCAGGCCGGTATTTGTAATAAAATCGGAGAACGAATACCGAAGGGATGTTCCGACAATGATATTTGGAGGATCACCACACATTGTTGCCGATCCACCCAGATTTGCACAGAAGATCTCAGACAGGATCAGCGGAATCGGATTAAAGTCCAGAAGCTGCGCCAGTTCCACCGTAACTGCTGCTAAGAACAGGATAACCGTGATACTGTCAATGAACATAGCAAGGACAAATGACATGATCATGAATGTAATAAATATCGGAATGACCCTATACCGAACGGCTTTCGCGATCGTCATACATAGCCAGCGAAAGAACCCCGCCTTTGCCATACCTTCTACCATAACCATCATTCCCGCAAGAAAGATAATCGTGGCCCAGTTGATACCACCCGTACTCTCGGATGAGGCTCCTGCCTCATACCAGAACGAAAGTGTAAAAATGTTTCTGATATTTAATGTTTCAAGTATCGCATCCATGCTGTGCATTGCTACACCAAATACCAGAACAAGTGTTGCCAGTCCACATACCAATGTGATAACATGACGCTCAAATTTTTCGGATATGATCAATCCGAACATAACTACAAAAATGGCAAGTGCCAAAATCTGTGCTACCATGCGTGTAACCTCCATTGAAAAAAATGCCGCCGGGCTTATTTTATGTTTCGTCTGGCGACATTTAATTTTCTTACTTTCTTCTTTATTTTCTTTTGTTGTTAATAGTTTCTGCTTTTCCCTGTAATATCAGAAGTCCCCACATCCGATATTACAATTACCTTCTTATATCTAACGGATCATATCAACCGTTTCTGCATTCTGTTTGTCCAGATTGTCCTTGATCAATATATCCGATGATTTTGCAAGTGCTGCATTTCTGTCACGCATTGCAAGATTTGGATCCCGGTGTCTCGATGGACCGCCGACACAGCCACCTTCACATACCATACCTTCGATGAAGTCTTCTGGAAGTCTTCCGACCTTCATCAGCGTCAATGCCTTCTTGCATTCGGTTATGCCACTGCATTTGCATACAGATACATCACCGGTACAGCCAAGTTCTTTCATACTTTCAAGAACTGCTGCGGTTACACCACCTGCATTTGCAAATTTCTTACCATAGATACTGCCCTGATCATCCGTATCTTCTTCCGGCTCCAGCTTTACACCCTTTGCACGAAGCATCGCACGAATCTCACCATAAGTCAGTGCATAATCTGCAGTATCCTTCTCTCCTGACATGGATTCCGCTTTCTTCGCGATACACGGTCCAATGAATACAGTAACTGCACCCGGAAATTTTTCCTTTATATAACGGGATGCTGCACACATCGGTGATACTGTCTCTGAGATCGCATCCTTTAATGTCGGGAAATGCTTCTCAATATAGTTCTTAAATGCCGGACAGCAGGAGGTTGTCTTCTTCTCCCCCTTCTCCTTGGCTTCGATCCATTCCTTCGCCTCATTCATGGCAGTCATGTCCGCTCCAAGTGATACATCTACAACATCATAAAAACCAATCTTCTTTAAAGCGGTTCTCCAGCTTGCCATCGTAATATCTGCACCAAACTGGCCGATCGTTGCAGGTGCAAGCATAGCAAACACCTTAATATCTGAACGCATCTTCTTAATGATATCCACGATAAATGTCTTAGAACCGATCGCGCCAAACGGACATTTATGGACACAGGAACCACACTGTATGCATTTGTCCTGATTGATCACGGCAATACCGGTACCATTATCGGCCACCGAGATCGCATCCACAGGGCAGCTCTTCATGCAAGGTCGTACCAGATCTGCGATCGCATTATAAGGACAGGCTTTTGCACACTGCCCACACTCTTTACATTTAGATGGATCAATATAGGACTTATCCCGCCCCATGCTGATCGCTCCAAACCGGCAGGCTGCCTGACAGGCTTTACCCATACACTTCTGACAGTTATCTGTTACTACATATCGGGAGATCGGACATCCTTCACAGGCGGAATTAATGACCTGTACGATATTTCCGTCATCTTCAGCACCCGGTGCTTTACCTTCCGCAAGCCGGATCCTCTGTCTGATAACCTCTCGTTCCCGGTAGATACAACATCGAAATGCCGGCTGCGGTCCCGGAACCATCTTATAAGGAAGACTGTCTCTTTCTTCCTCCAATCGTCCGGCATACGCAAGCTTGGCAACTTCATACAATACTTCATGTTTTACTTTTAAAAGCGTCGCATCGTTTGTTATCATTTTTTCTCATTCTCCGTATTCTATCTTCCGTATACGCAGTTCTTTCTGCGCATATTTTCTATTATTATGACTTTTTTCTCAACTAATTCTTCCTATTAATGTATACCACATTTTTACCACAAAAGGAAGCGATTTTGTCCAGTATTCCATATATAACCAAAATACAAAGAATAACTATAACGGCATACGTGATCAGATATGGAACATAGCCATGCCGCAGATAAACAGACAGAAATGGAGAACCATTGGACGGATAACAGAGGAACATAAAGTTGCAGCCCCAGATCCTGTTTATAACATAGACAGAGGGAACAACTGTAAACAAGAACAAAAAGATCTGCCAGATCCTTTTTATAGAAGGTTTGTATCTGCCGGATGTCAGAACAAGCACCGGAATGAGCACTAAAAGTCCATGTATCAAAAAAGAATTGATGTGCATGTAATTAAATAACGGATATCTGGTCCAGTCCGGAAATAACAATGCTGCCATTGCACCGGGCATACTGATCACGCACATAATTTCTCCTAGAAATTCCCGGTGGAAAAATGCAAATCCCAGTTCCACAAAAATCGCCAGTCCGCACATCTCAAACGGAAGATATGATATCCCCATCTCCCCAATCAGGATCAGATAGATATCTTTCAATGATTCCAGGCATATCGATGCTGTTGCCAATATCTTCAGGATCTTATCCTGTGTAGCAGCATCCACCCTTCTATATCTATGACTGACAACCAGGCATACAGATACGATCCCGACCAGCCACCCCATATGAATCCATCCAAATAACGAAAAACCACCTTGCTCCGGCAGCTCATCCCAATATCGAAAAAAATCTCCAAACATACCTATATCATCTCCATAACCAGACATTTCATGCGATATAATGAGCAAAAGGTGCTTCCGTATATCCGCGCCATGGTCTGGCGGTGTTATAAAATATCATTGCGAGGATTTCGTCGTGAACTGCGCATTGTCAGTAAATGCGGGTGCTTGTCTGAGTCCGAAGGACGAGTTAGCACAGGAGCATTTACGAATCAGACATGTGCAGTGAACAGAAACCGCAGTGAGATATTTATAACACCGCCAGACCATGGCGCGGATATACGAAAGCACCTTTTGTTATATTTAAAAAAGAAAAGAGCCACCAAAATGGTGGCTCCAAATGAGGGGGGAAAGGATTCAAATATATGAAAAGCTTTCGTATTGTATGTTACAGTATATATGTGAACATTTCATGAACGATATGCGAACTATTTATGTTTTCCATGTCAAAAAAAACGACAAATTTCTGTTAATAATCACGGAAATCTGCCTATATTTGACATGATACCGTATAATTTTCTATTTTTCATTTTCATTTTGTCCGCATCGCACACTAAATTCTGAACTTTTCAATTTTTATGAAAAAATAATCCACTCCTTTTTTATCTATGCTATAATACTCACAAATATTCTTTTCAGGAAGGCGAAACATCATGTATAAAATTGATTTTAATCATCCAATAAATGTACATTTTATGGGAATCGGTGGTATCAGCATGAGCGGACTTGCCGAAATTCTTATTAAAGAGGGTTTTAAAGTCACCGGTTCCGATATGAAAGCATCCCATATGACAGATAAACTTTCTGACATGGGTGCTCTGATCAATATCGGACAAACCGCAAGCAATATTACAGATCAGATTGACCTTGTCGTATATACAGCAGCCATCCATCCGGATAATGAAGAATTTCAGGCTGCAAAATCCAAAAATATCCCTATGCTGACAAGAGCACAGCTCTTAGGTCAGATCATGGAGAATTACAAATACTCCATCGCGGTCAGCGGTACTCATGGTAAGACAACCACGACTGCCATGCTTTCTTATATTATGTTAGAGGCCGACGTTGACCCGACAATTTCCGTTGGCGGAATCATCGATGATATCGGTGGAAATATCCGTGTAGGTTCTTCTGATTACTTTGTAACAGAAGCCTGCGAGTATACAAACAGCTTCCACGCATTCAAACCATACATCAGCATTATCTTAAATGTTGATGCGGATCATCTGGATTTCTTCAGCGGCATTGAAGAGATCGCGGAGTCATTCCACACATTTGCAACAAAGACTCCTGAAAACGGAAAAGTCATTGTAAATGGTGATATGCAGTATTTTGATACCGTAACAAGAGATCTGAAGTGTCAGGTTATTACTTTCGGCGAAGATCCAAAGAACCATTACAGCGCTGCAAATATCCGCTTTGATGAATTTGGCCGCCCAACTTATACCCTTGTGATCGACGGAAAGGAGATCACCGACATCACACTTCATGTATTTGGAAAGCATAACGTATACAATTCCTTATCTGCTATTGCTGCCGCAACAGAGCTTGGCATCGAAATCGATGCGATCAAAGCAGGTCTGCTGCATTGTAAGGGTGCAGAGCGGAGATTCGAGTATAAAGGAACGATCCTCGACAATGTAAAGGTCATGGATGACTATGCACATCATCCAACTGAGATTGCTGCAACCCTCGCCGCTGCAAAGAATACAGACTACCATGAATTATGGTGTGTATTCCAGCCTCATACCTACAGCAGAACATATGCCCTTTTCGATGACTTTGCAAAGGTCTTAAGTGTCTGTGACCATGTTATCGTTGCTGATATCTATGCGGCCAGAGAGAAAGACACAGGTCTGGTATCCTCGAAGCAGCTCGCCGAAAAGATTGCTTCTTATGGAACCGATGCGTTCTATCTGCCATCCTTTATGGACATCGAAAATTATTTATTGAAAAATTGCAAAAAAAATGATTTGTTGATAACTATGGGTGCCGGAAATGTCGATTCTATCGGAAATGAGCTGATAAAAAAATAATTATCCACATTATCCACAGAGCTGTGTGAAGGAGTTTTCCTCATACAGCTCTTTTCATTTGTTTACATAAAATTTACTTTCTTTTTTTCACAAATGCCCTGTTTTAGCACCTGTTCCCGATGTGTTAGTAACAAATAATTTTTTTATCCAAAACTTCTCCACATTATCCACAAAATCAACATCCCTGTCCATTTTTCCAACCGACTATTTGTTCTATTTGCAATTTAAAAAACACATGCTATAATGTGAGCACTTCTTGACCAGAGAAGGTTTGGAGACATCCAAAAGTTATGAAAGGCGGGAAAAGTTACCATGAGTTACATCACAATTTCAACAGAAGCAAAGGAAACATTTTCCCTGGTATCGAATCATTTTATTGATTATTATATGACCGAAGCAAATGGCGAATTTGTCAAGGTCTATCTATATCTTATCCGACTGTTGTCCTCAAAAGCACCGATCTCGGTAGCTGATATTGCAGATCATTTCAACCTCACAGAGAAGGATATCTGCCGTGCGATCCGGTACTGGATCAGCGAGGACGTATTACGTCTGGATTACGATGCATCCGGCCAGCTTACAGGTATTACCCTTCTTCCTCTGCATGAAAAAACAAAGGAAGAGGCAGACACCTCCCTGTCGCTCGACAGCATCTCTTTATTAAAGTTTCCGGAAAAGAAAAAGAAGCCTGCTGTTCCAGCAGCAAGCAAACCGGTACATACCAAGAATACCATATCAGGACCGGAACCGGTTCAGAAACCGGCGTCTGTATTTCCGGAGAAACAGCCTTACTCTGCCGCCCTTGCAGCAAAGGCAAAGGAAGATGATGCATTTGCCGACGTGATATTTGAAGCAGAAACCTATTTCAGAAAAGAATTATCGGTGAATGATATCGAGATCCTGATCTATATTCACGATCAGTTAGGCTTCTCCACCGAGATCATGGAATATCTGATCGAATACTGTGTCAGCATTGAGAAACCGGATCTCCGTTATGCAGAGGGCATTGCCAAAAACTGGTATCAGGCCGGCATCCACACACTGGAGGAAGCAAAGGAAGCTGCTGAAAATGGCAACCCATTGTACCGTGCAGTCTTTAAGGCACTTGGTATCAACCGGAAAGCTCCAACCACAGGAGAAGTCGCATGGATGGATTCCTGGAATAAGGAAATGGGCTTTGAACTGCCGGTCATCATTGAAGCCTGCAACCGTGGAATTGCACAGCATCCTCACGATGTAACATTTGCCTATATCAACGGTATCCTGAAAAAATGGCAGCAACAGGGTGTCAAAACAGTCGATGATATTGCCAAGGCAAGCACAGAATATCACGAAGCAAAAAAACGAAATACATCACAAAAATCAAGTCAGTACAATGCTAAACCGAATGCTTTCAATTCATTCCAGCAAAAAGACATGTCGGCTGAGCTTGATGAAATGGAGCAGTTGTTCCTAGATGAGATAAATTCTCACTAAATAAGGATTATGTGTAATTATGAAAAATATAGATTATGATAGTATATTGTCAGGCTTTCAACGGAAGCGTCTTGAAAATGAAATTCTGGCAGACAATAGAAAAGCTGAAATATATGAAAAGATTCCTGAGATAAAAAAGATCGATCAGGAAATCGCTTCCTCTTCTATTCAGGCAGCAAGAAACAGAATACGGAAACTGCCTGTTAATATGGAAGATATCAACCGGAATAACCGTGAGTTGGCAGCTCATAAAAAAGCGCTTTTAAAAAAACACGGATATCCGGAAGATTATCTGGAACCGATCTATGAATGTCCGCTCTGTCACGACACCGGCTATCAGGGAAGCCATCCCTGCAAATGTATGACACAGAAGGTGATCGACGAGCTATACAACCAGTCCACGATCCGTGAGATCCTGGAGAGAGAGAATTTCTCTACTTTTTCCCTGAACTACTACAGCCGGGAGAATGATGGCACGCATAAGCATACGCCATACGAGAATGCCTCAAACACTCTGGCAGCTTGCAAAGATTATGTGGAGCATTTTGACGAATCCCACTCCGGTATTCTAATCTATGGAGAAACAGGACTTGGGAAAACCTTCCTGTCCAACTGTATTGCAAAGGCTTTGTTAGACAAAGGACACACAGTTCTTTATCTGACTTCAATAAATTTATTTGAAAATATTTTATCAGGCATTATAATGGGTAATGTGCGTGAAAAAGAAAAGATGATGTTATATGATTATATCTATAACTGTGAACTGCTGATCATTGACGATCTCGGCACCGAGGTTCCGAATACTTTCGTTAATTCCCAGTTATTTGAGATCATTAACATGCGCAACAACCGATCCCTTGCTACTCTGATTTCAACCAATCTGAGTATGCGGGAGCTTTCTGACCGGTATACGGAACGTATCATGTCCCGTATCATTGGTGACTTTAAGGTATTTCCATTATATGGAACAAATATCCGCTACACCAAACGAAAAGACCGGATCCAGAATAAAACTTCTAACTGATGGCATTGCAGTCTTCTGCATTTGCATATATACTATCAATGATACTAACAATATAAGGTATCGAATCATTACACTATAAGATTATGGAGGATATTTATCATGCCAGACGATAGCAAATTAGAAACCATACCCGTGGGCAGTCTCGGAATTGTCGCTCACAAAAGTTGTACAGGCCTTGGTGAAAAGGTTGATCATTATCTCGTAAAATGGAGAGCTAACAGAGACAATGTACACAAAGACAACATTGTTTTCCACGGATATGAAGCTGATACTTACCTGATCAGTGCCGATTGTCCACGTTTCGGCTCCGGTGAGGCAAAGGGTATTCTGAATGAATCCGTTCGTGGTAAAGATATCTATATTATGGTTGATGTCGGAAACTATAGCTGTACTTATACAATGGCAGGCCAGCCACAGCGTATGTCTCCGGATGACCATTATGCAGATTTGAAACGACTGATCGCCGCTATGACTGATAAACCAAAAAAGATCACAGTAATTATGCCATTCCTTTATGAAAGCCGCCAGCACAAGCGTTCTTCCAGAGAATCTCTTGACTGTGCCGTTATGCTTCAGGAATTAAAGTCTTATGGTGTTGACAATATTGTGACATTTGACGCACACGATCCTCGTGTCGTAAATGCCATCCCTAAGAGCGGATTTGAGAATGTACGTCCAACCTACCAGTTCATCAAGACCCTGCTCCGTACCACACCGGATCTTGAAATTGACAACAACCATATGATGGTCATTTCTCCGGATGAGGGTGCTATGCACAGAGCAATCTACTTTGCGAACCTGTTAGGTGTCGATGTCGGAATGTTCTACAAGCGTCGTGACTATTCACGCGTTGTTGATGGAAGAAATCCGATCGTTGCTCATGAATTCCTTGGTGATTCTGTTGAGGGCAAGGATGTTATCATCATCGATGATATGATTGCTTCCGGTGAAAGCATGATCGATGTTGCAAGACAGTTAAAGCAGAGAAAAGCAAAACGTGTTTACTGTATCGCTACCTTCGGTCTCTTCACAAAGGGTCTTGAAGTATTCGATAAGTGCCACGAAGAAGGTCTGATCGAAAAGGTCATCACAACCAACCTGACCTACCAGATGCCTGACCTGTTCAAGAAGGATTGGTACGAATCAGCCGATATGAGCAAGTACATCGCTCTGATCATCGACCACTTAAATCATGATGCTTCTATCAGCGAGCTGTTAGATCCTGCTGAGCGGATCAACGCACGTATCGCTGAGTACAAAGAAAAACATACCATCTCTGATAACTATGAGATGTAATTAAGTATAACTAAAAAACCCCGCCTGCATCCAGCTCTATCGTAGGTATGGATTGAAACGCGTTGCACTGATGTTTCAATCCCTACCTGCAATAGAACTGGAAGTGGACAGGGATTTTTAATTTTTAATTTACAATCAATTTACAACTCTACATAATTATATTCCATAGAGAGATCATCCAGCATATCTCCAATGGCATTGTTTGAAGTAAAGATTATGACCTGATCGGTATCAATGCGGCTCATACAGTAGAGTGCATTTTTCAGACGGTGTTCATCATAGGCTGTAAAGATATCGTCTACAATGATCGGCATACGGTCTTTGCAGAGAAGCCCTGCGATGCACAGCCGGACAGCCAGATAGATCTGTTCAATCGTTCCGCTGCTTAGGAACTCGATCGGCATATAATGATCGTCGTCAAATACCGAAATATGCATATTTTCATCCAGTTTCACATCGTTATATTTGCCATCTGTAATGATACTGACGATCTCCGAAATATTCTCATTTAAACGGCCACCGAAATCATTATAAATATCCACCGATATATCATTGATAGTCTGGATCGCAAGGTCGATCGCCTTCTGTTCCTTCTCCATCACCTCAAACCGTTTCTGAAGCTCATCCCGTTTGCCCTTTAATTCATAATAGGAATCCCGCTTTGCTACGGCATCATGCTCTTTGAACTTCAACAGCTCTAATTTTGCATCATGTGCTTCCTGAAAATTCCGGTCGATCTCAATCCGGACTGTTCTGGATTCTGTAGCACGTCCAAGCTCATAGATCATCTGGTCAAATTCTGCCTCATCCGGTACTGCATCCGCTCCATCAAAGAAGCCCTTCCGGAATAATCCGTCAATGATCGTAACAGCCACAAATGCGATCGTACAGATTGTAAATAACTGCTGGATGGCTTTCTGGAAATTCAGCAAGTGAACCGCCAGCATAACTGCGGCAACAACCAGAATACCAGTCAGCATTATAATAAATATATTGTCAGTCAGCTTTTTCTGTGTCTTCGGACGGAACTCCTCGTCATCATCCAGCGCTTCCACATCAAGGAAGATATGACTTCTGGTACGATCTTCGTCTTCATCCGGAATTGCTGCATCCTTCTCGTTTACAAGCTGTCTTGCCTCCCGTTTCAACCGCGCGATCTCCATATTATAAGCATCCAGCTCTTCCCGGCGTTCTTCCCGGATTGCTTCCAGATCTCCGTCTACATCTCCAAGCGCATCCATCTGTTCATTTAACTGATCGATCTCTGCTGCCAGCTTTTTATTTTCAAAATTCCGGCGTTCATTTTTCAGATACCGGACCGCTTCTGTCTTATCAATATCGGCATTCCGGGTTGTGGTCAGATTTACCACATAATTTCCAAGATCCTCTGCCAGTTCCTTCCCCGGTGCAGCACCATGTTCTCCGATACAAAGGGTATTCGTATAGGTGCTTTTATCTACATCAAACAGGATACCTTTATAAGAATTCTGATTCTTAAGCTGTACTTCTTTTCCTGTTTCAATCTCTGTCAAGGTTGCATTTTTATTTGTTCGAAGGAAATTCCGCTCCAGAAGATAGCTTTTGTCATCTGTTACAGCGTATGCCTTTCCGGAATAACCACCGCCGTTTACCGGTTTGCGAAGCTCATAATTATCCAGCCTTGCTCCGATCCCTCTGGTCTTATCGATTCCATACAGCATGCCAACAATAAATTCTTTCACCGTTGTCTTACCGGATTCATTTGCACCGTAGATCAGATTCAAGCCCTTTTTCAGCCGGATCTCTTTATTATTAAATTTTCCAAATTCCTTTAATAACAGCTTATTTATATACATGATCACTTATCTCCAGTTGCAAGTATTGCTTCTACCCCATACTTTAATGCATGTTTGCTGATCTCGTCCTCTGCATCCGCGAATCGTTCAATAAACTTTCCAAGCAGATTATCTTCATTATCCAGATGAAGCTTGTCCAGATCGTACTCACACAATGTATTATCCACGATCTCATAGATACGGTAGTTCCTCATCAGACCTGAAAAATCCGGTTTTAATCCATTTGCCATATGTCCGGACAGAATAATACGGTAAATATTCTGTGTCCCCATATTTTCCATCTGCTTCGCAAGGACATCCAGAATCTTCGCCTCGCTGTATTCCGGTTTCACAGCAAGCCCCAGATTAATATAACTTCGACAGTTAAATGGCTCCCAGCGTATCTTTGTCTCGCCATCCTTGATCTGTCCATAGATAAAGCCATGTCTGCCGGTCTCTGTCCGGTCCAGCGGCTCCAACGAACCCGGATATGCCATCTTATTCTTCACGATATGCTTTGGTTTGTGGATATGTCCGAGTGCGCAGTAGTCAAATCCTGCCTCTGCCATTTGCCGGAAATTGATTGGAATATGCTTCTCATCTCCACCATGTGCCAGCAGAATATTGACCGCATCCTCCATCTGCGGCATGATATCCGCATAGACATCTTCTGTATATTCCACCTGTCCAAAACTGAATCCTGTCACACAGACATTGATATCGTCCAGATATGCATTACTGAATGTGTCTGCCGGCATCAGCACTGTGTTCGATGTAAATTCATAACTCTCTGCCGGTGATCCTTTACTGATATAATCATGATTTCCTGCGATCATGATCGTTCTTGTATTTGTGAGCTTTGACAACTTATAATCCAGACTCTTCAGATCCTGCAGGGATGGCTGTGCATGGAACAGATCTCCCGCGATCAGCAGCAGGTCTACTTTTCGCTCTTCTGCCACAGCCAAAAGGCGGTCAAATGTTGATTCGATCTCGTCTGCCCGCTCTTTGCTCCAGCTTTTATCTTTATCAGGAACGGCGCCCAGATGGACGTCCGCTATATGAATAAATCTCATAGGATAACCCCTTTTCTGTTTCTCAGCCAGAAAAGTCTCTGGCAACTCACCCTTGATTATACCCCACCTGCCCCTATATCGCAATTAAAAAGATTGGCAAACATGGATATTCCGGTCGCTGCGCTATTTGGCATAGGGCGCTAACACATTTCGATTTCTATTCGATTCGCACGCCTGAGCGGAGCACTTAGCGAAGGTGAGTCAAAGACGAGACCTGAGGTTAGTGCGTGCCATGTAAGTTACCTTAGCGAAGACAAACCAAAGGTGCAGTCTGAGATTAGTAGAACTTACTATCAGCTAGTGCAAATCTCATTACGAAATCTACATTAATGTTAGTCGTCCTATGCCAAATTACACAGCAGCCGGAATATCCCAAACTACGAGTCTTTTTAATTTGCGATATAAAAGCAGGTGCGGTATACTTTGGCTATATTTTAAGTTGATTTAAGTTATAGCTGTTATTTTATAGATAGAAACTTTTTTACAATAAGCAATTATTGGGCTGCATTTTCGTATACTACGAAAAATGAATCAGATTACATTCACATGTTTCATTTTCTTTATGGATTTTGCACAGTTTTATGTGGCTGTATACCACTGATCGACTCTGTTGCAACATTGTGAGCATTTCGTGATGAGGTGTATATTGCCAGCGAATGCGAGTGCTTGTTTGAGCCCATAGGGCGAGTTAGCACAGGAGCATGAGCAAATTAGGCGTATACACCGAATAGAAAGCGCAACTTGTTTGCACCAGAATCAATCAGTGGTATACAGCCACATAAATCGGGGCAAATCAAATAAGAAATGAAAGGTGTGAATAGTAAGGATAACAAATCCGATCCATATGATAATTCAACCAACAACAGTGTTGTGACTATGAATGCAAATGCAGTCACCTCAGAAACCCAGACTTCAAATTCCTCTGACAATGCTGCAAGCTCCAAAAATACACAGTTCCCTGACAACAAACAGATGCCAGGGAATGCACCGGGCAGCATAGGAGGCTTTGACATGGATGCCGACGAATCCTGTGTCCTCACGATCAATGGCGGCACTGTTACGATCAACGCCGATGGAGATGGCATCGACAGCAATGGTTATTTCTACATAAATGGCGGAACTGTATATGTCGAAGGACCGGAGAGCAATGGCAACAGTGCCTTGGACTACGGCATCTCCGCAACCATTACAGGTGGTTACTTCCTGTCAACCGGATACTCCGGCATGGCGCAGAGCTTCAACTCGGATTCTACCCAGTGTTCCTACATGCTGACGCTTTCATCAAATACCAGCGGAACGACCACCGTTACTTTGACCGATGCTGATGGAAAGGTGCTCCTGTCACATGAAACTTCAAAGTCCTACAATTCTATCATCGTCAGTTGCCCGGAGCTTGAAGTTGGCAGCACCTACACCCTGACAGCCGGAGATACCAGCCAGAGCATCACACCGACCTCCACCGTCAACTAGGGTGGCAAGCCGAATGTCCACCGTGTATCGTAGTCTGTCCTGTAACAAACAAGCTGTGCTTTCTATTCGGCACATACGCCCTAGTCGCTCATGCTCCTGTGCAACTCGCCCTCCGGGCTCAAACAAGCATTAAAAATTGACCGAAAATATGCCCGGTAGTTGATGGTACATTAACATTGCGAGGATTTCGTAATGAGGTTTGCACTAACCACTGGGCATTTATCGAGCAATATTATTTAACTGTATTTTAGCGCCTGCTGTATATCAACGGTCTATTCTGCAGCAACATAGCGAGCATTTCGCCAGGAGGTGTATATTGTCAGCGAATGCGAGTGCTTGTTTGAGCCCAAAGGGCGAGTTGCACAGGAGCAGGAGCGGATCAGACATATACACCGAGTAGAAAGCGCAGCTTGTTTGCAGCAGGATAGACTGTTGACATACAGCGGGCATTAAGGTCAGTCGGTTGCGCTGGAAATGCCGCCAACTGCTTCGGCAAGCTTCATCAGGTCGAGGGCAGAGCCATCTCTGGCATCCAGAATTACGACCTGCTCCGGAAGCTCATGATCTGCAGGATCTTCGTATTCTGCAAAAATCCATGCCGGAACGTACTCAAATCCACTTCCATCTTCTTTCTGTTTCAGATAGTAAGACAACGTAATATCGTTAAATGCAATCTGCTTATATGCGGTCGGATATTTGGTATAATATGCTGCTATAGACTCATTTGCTTTCTTAAGCATCTCATCAAAGGATAACAGTTCCACCGCCTGTGGGCTGCCATCTGCTTCTAGATAACTATTCCAGAGAGCATCGATCACTCCATTTGCATCTACCTGAATCGTATATTTTTCGATCGGAACATTCACAAATCCATTTGCCTGACGTAGATTATCAGCAGTCCAGACTGCTACATCCGACACCGGCTGATCCATAACCGATCTTATGTATTCAAATGAATATCCGTCAACAACCGTCGGCAGATTCTGATCAGACGAACCATCGTTCCGATACAGCCAGCACAGATCCGATTCACTCTGTAAAATCGCATCCGATCCGCCAATCTTTGACAGAAATTCTTCAGCAATCTGCCTTGCCTCATCTACCGACAGTGAACATTCATTAATATCCGATTCCAACTCTCCATATTCATCACCCAAGCCGGTATTGTATTCTTCCAGACTGGACGTAAATACACCCGTTGCACCTTCCATCGGACGATACTGCAGAAGATCCTCCTTTATCCGGAAAAGCGTATCATTTTCTCCTTCCTGAGGAAAACTGATTCTGTATTCCAGATCACCAACTGTACCCATATATTCATCTGCGGAATAGTCTCCCGCATTTTCTCTCTGCTTTGAAGTCGTTTGCAGCAAACGGTTCATACGGTCAATATCCGAATCATAATTTGCTGCATGTGACGGATCCGCCTTTTTCTGCCGCTCATACAGATCGATATATTCCTGAATATCCTCTTTTGACAGCTTGTCCATATTCTCCATATCATAATAGACATAGACCCCTTTATCTGTATCAAATAACTTTTCTACCAGAGCTTTTCGATATTCTGAATCGATCTCCTTCATTTTTACCGGAGCTGTATACATCGCACCGATGTCCGGCACTGTGATATCGGAATCTGTTAACTGGATCTTTTTAAGCCCGGTTGATCCTATGTCAAATGTGGTATCACACGATTCCGGAATACCATATTTGCTCTGAATACTTCCACCGTCTTCATTTCCTCCATCCACAGTATAATCAGCATCTTTTTTCCCACATGCAGACAGGGCTGCAATACATGTAAATGCTGCTGCCATCACTACAAACTTTTTGTTTCTCCATAACTTCTGTCTCATTGTAATCGCCTCCGTTAACTATCTTTTACCCCTTATTCTCGTACATTCTCCTTGTTATATTTATTTTCCATTTTACCCAATCCTGACAGATAACACAAGTAAACGAAAAAAGAGAAGCAATCTTTTCCAAATTGCCTCTCTGCATCATCATCTCATGTCATTTTCTGACTCCATATCTTTTCGCCTTATACCAATCTATACAAATATTTTTATTCATTATCCCTCTTGTTCTTCCCGTTCATGCAGATATTTCTCTTTTGTTGCCATTCCTCCCCGGATGTGCCGCTCCGCTTTATTCACATCCAAAACAACCCGGATTCTTGCCGCCAGAAATGGATTGATCTTCACCAGTCGTTCCGTCACATCTTTATGCACCGTACTTTTGCTTACTCCGAATTTCTTTGCTGTCTGCCGGACCGTTGCTCCGCTTTCCACGATATATTGTCCAATTTCTTCTGCTCTTTCTTCAATATAATCTCTCAAAAAAATTCCCCTGCAAATCTCATTTTTACAATGTATGCAGAGGAATTTTTCTGTATGTCTGTATGATGGAAAAATGATATAGATTAGCTTGATATATGTTATAATTTTCTATAAACGTTTTAAAATATTTACAAGGAAGTCATACCCATGAACAACAAAGCAAACAACTACATCCTGGATTTTACGCATGTATACTGCGATGAAGATATGAAGGATAACCCACGGTTTCACTGGATCGACTGCTCTGACATTGAAGGCTGCGACCTGTATTGTTCAGATGAAGCCGCTGCCGAGATTCGGAAACGAATCATGCCATATGGAATCAACGGTATCCATTTTATTGACTCCGGGAATTTTCATTATGTAACAAAGATAACAACCGACCAGATCAAACGACCGTTCTCGCTCGTAGTATTCGACCACCATACAGATATGCAGCGACCACTCGTTGACGGAATGATGAGCTGTGGTGACTGGGCGGGGCTTGTTCTGGACCAGAATCCAAATCTGAAACAGTTAATTCTGATCGGACCGGAAGCAGCCGACATTTTCCAGATTGATGCAGTACGCAAAGACCGTCTTCTGACCTTTTCTGCTGAAGAACTAAAAAATGGGACTGCCCGAAAGAAATCAGCAAACATCCTCTCAGGTGTCCCATTTTATATTTCTATTGATAAAGATGTTCTCTCTACCCGTTTCACAGAAACCAACTGGAATCAGGGCGACATGACACTTGACATGTTGGAACATCTGCTTGGCATCATCTTAAGCCATGAAACCGTATGCGGCATCGATATCTGCGGTGAATGCCAACCGGATCTACCACTTCCAGAATACATGGAAGGCGAAGAAAAAAATGAACGTATAAATCATGAGCTGATTGATTTTTTTCGATCACATATTTCTAACGATACCCCATCCGTTTCTCATAATCGATGATATAATCCCTGTTTGCAAGCTCATACTGATTAAACATTGCTGTATCATCGAAATCATCCGGATCAATCGTTCCATTGTACCAGCTCTTGGAATTGAAATATGCCTGATAATCCGGATCATTAAATTTTCTTCCATGGCGGGCATATATTTCGTTAAGAGCGAGACGGCATTCATCCGGTGTCAGCCCATCCAGGTCACTATCTGATATGTATTCAGAATCACTATTCGGAAGCATATACTCGGGATCTGAAGTATCCCCTGTTTCCTGTGAGCCGGACTGGTTATCTGTATTGGCGAGCACCTTAGAATTATAATTATCACTTTCTCCGCTATATTCACAGGCTCCATCCAACGCCAATACCGTAACCATATGGTAATAATAATTTGCTCCTGCCATAGAATAGATTTTTGCAACAGCTCCCAGGGTTCCATTTTCATCAATATATGGAAGTGCCTCTGCAACATTTTCAGACGCTATTGTTTCATTGTAAACGACATCATAATAGTCATCTGTATCTTTAAAGCTTCCATACAATGAATAAAAGCAGGCATCCATGGCATCCTGTTCATCCTGTTCATAATCTGCTTCATCTATATTCAGTTCTGCAAGCAGATCCTTCTTCGTAAGCAGCTTATCCTTTTTCAGATCCAGAACATACACATTATACTCAACCATATCTGCATCAAATTGAAGCGGTATGATCAACGATAATATATTGCCATACAGAGTCCATTTATAACTGATTCCCATACAACCCGATCCATATTCATCTGTATTTTCTATGTATTTCTGTGCAAGCTTCTCGATTCTTTTATTTACTTCGTCACATGCAGCACCGTCATAATTTATGTAAGGCAAATAATATACACCTGTATAATTTACAGTTTCTACCTGTGCTGACATATCGGAATCAATAACCATATCTGCACTGTATGCAGTCTGTGCCTCACTTGTATTCTCTGAACTATTTTTCTCCGTAACCTGAGCATCTGTTGATGTATCTGTTGACAAATCCTTTGATGCATCTGTTATCATTTCTGTCTGATCTTCGGAAACCTCACTTTGTTTTGTAGTGACTTTATCGGAAGCTTCAGAGAATCCGAAACTTAAGAGAAGATGCTGACTACACACAAGAATACATTGCCCATGTTCTTGGCACATCCCAGACAATGTACGCCCGATACGAACGTGGTGCAAACGAACTGCCAATTCACCATCTGCTGACATTATGTGACCTCTATCATGTATCTGCCGACTATATTCTCGGACGTACAAATGAAAAATAGCGCATCTACCCCCGCAGATAATTCTTCTCCCCCCTGCCAATAAAATACACCTTATGAAACGGCACAGTCACAAGAAGCGTCACCGCTTCTGCGATTGGTACAGCCAGCCATGCTCCATAGATCTTAAGGAAATGCGGCAGGATCAGAAGGCTTAACACCGTAAAGATAAATGTCCGGCTGAATGAAATGATCGCCGACACCTTACCATTTGAAAGGGCTGTGAAGAAACCGGAGGATGTGATATTTAATCCACTGAACAGGAAATTGATCGCAAAGATCTTGAATCCGATCTCTGCCAGTTCAAATGTTGCCGGGTCATGTGTGAACACCGTAATGATCCAGGTCGCGAGTACCTCTGCAATAACCGTCAGAATAATTGCCGATACCGCCACAAAAAGGAATGCAATCTTATAAATACTCCGAAGTTTTTTCTTATTCTTTGCGCCATACTGGAACCCAACGATCGGACTGATCCCGATTGTAAATCCCAGATAAAATGCATTGAATAAGAACTGTCCATACAGCAGGATCGAGATAGCCGCAACTCCGGCTTCTCCTGCAAGACGCATCAGAACAAGATTGAACAATACCGTTACAACAGAATTTGAAAGCTCTGATACCATCTCTGAAGAACCGTTATAGCAGGCATGTCCAAGCTCCCGCAAGGAAAGCTTGAATCCGGTAAACCGAAGCTCACCTTTGGAGAACATGAAAAATACAAGTCCGGCAATCGCGGGAATGCACTGACCGATTCCTGTTGCAAGTGCCGCACCTGCAACTCCCATATCACAGATCACGATCAATACGTAATCAAGAACAGCATTTACAATACCTGCACCGATCATAAGCAGCAAGCCCATCGTTGGCCGTCCCGCTGTGACCAGATACATCTGAAACAACGTTTGCAACATACAGGCAGGAATGAATAAGCTCACCATTCCCAGATAACTTTTACAGTCTGCCAAAAGCACTTCATTAGAACCCAGCAGTCTGGATATCTCTGTCAGGAACACCTGACTGATCACCACGATCACAAGGCTGACCAGAATACATACCGTGACAAACTGAGTCAGGCTCTCACATGCTCTCTTTTTATTTCCCTCTCCAAGATATTTGCTAATGATCGCATTTCCACCCGATGCCAGCATCATGGCAATGGCGATCGCCACATTTACTACGGGATATACGATATTTAACGATGATAATGCATTACTTCCGACAAATCGGGATACAAAGATACCATCCACGATGGTATACAACGACATAAATACCATCATGATGATTGACGGTGCTGCAAAGCTCAGCAGCGACCATGGCGTAATGCGACGATTTAATGATTTACCCATTTTAATAAGTCCTCTCCGTTTTATAACACTTTTCTAATTGACAAAGCCAAGCATATACTATAGGGTAACCCTATAGTCAAGTGTAATTTTGAAAATGAAAGGAAATTCAAATGAATAAAAAGATATATATGACGACCGGCGAGTTCGCCAGGATCATGCGAATAACAAAAGAAACCCTGTTTCATTATGATGAGATCGGTTTATTTCAGCCGGAGCTCACCCAGCCAAATGGTTACCGCTATTATTCGATCTATCAGACCGAGATCCTTGACACCATCCTTTTATTAAAAGACCTCGGTATGCCGTTAAAAGAGATCAAAGAGCAGCTTGCCAACCGTGATCCGGCAAAGATGCTCCATATATTAGAAGAACGTGAACATCAGATCAATACGGAGATTGCCAAATTACGCTCCATGGAAAAATGGATCTCGCAGCAAAAGAGCAAGATCCATTTCGCTATGCAGATCGATCCGACAGCCATCTTTATCGCCGACTTCCCGGAACGCTACTATCTCTATGCAGAAGCACCAACCGCTACAGATGCTGAACTGTATCGGAAAACCGATGACCTGATCAATCTTCTGCTAACGGTCGGTTCTACTTTTAAAAATGATTATGATATGGCATATTTCCAGCACGCTTCCCATATCGAATCAGATAAGTACGCTGTCTATGATAATGTCGCCCTGTTGTTAGATAACAAGCCTTACGGGCTTCCTGTCCATACCTTGCCTGCAGGAAAATATCTCACCGCCTACCACACCGGTCACTGGGATACGATCGGCGATACTTACGACCGCCTAATGACCTTTAAACATGAACACAACATCCATACTTCCTCTGAATATCTGGAGCACAATGTTATAGATAGCTTCACTGCCGAAGACCCGCAAGACTACATTACCGAGATCACCGTAGCCATAGAAGCATGATCTGCATTTTTATATAAAGCTCCGCTTAAAACTTCTCAAAGAAATGATATTCGTACAGGTTGGTCAGCTTCTTACCTGTCAGCGCCGCATAGGTACGGAGCAGCGAGGATGCACAACCTGCCACACCGACATACAGTCCCGGATAACTGACAACTCTGGTCGGAATCGTTCTCCACCAACTGTCATACCAGGTACGAAGTCCCGGTGTCCGGTGATCCGAATCGGAAAGCATTATATCAGCCGTACGAATCATATAATCATAGAACTCCTTCTCCCCGGTATATTCATACATGGCGGCAAAATGCTCCAGAATACCTGCTGTTCCACAACACTGGCACTGGCAGTTCCAGAAGCCCCAGGAATGTTTCTCCGGCGCACCGGCACGGACGATACCACGCGATAATTCGATCGTCCAGTTCCGGTAGATCTCCTCTCTGGTAATCTCATATAATTCACGAAATGCCAGCGTACTTCCAACCGGGCCATGACATGTACTGAGATAATATTTGTCATACGTCGGACCTGTTACCGGATGATCCTGATATGGGATCAATCGTCCGGTCTCATCTCCAACTGCGATATTCATTGCATATGTAAGTCCTTCCTTTGCCAGCTCCAGATATTCCTCTTTCTTTGTATCCTGATATAAGGCTGCGAACATCCATGCCGTTCCGGTCGTTCCATGTGACCAGTTCGGGAATGTCGTATCCTTCGCAAAATCAATCACCGACAAGTCAAGCAACTTCCAAAACTTTCCACCATTTGGTGCAGGAAGAGCATCCTGTGCGATCCGGTCTGCAGCCGCACATGCCGTATCCAGATATTTCTTTATACCGGTCTTACGGTAAAGGATATCTAAGAATACGATAAATCCGCCATCTGCGGTGATATCCTCCTGATCACTCCAATGCAGTCCTCTCTTATCAGTTACTATTGCTTCAAGCAGGACATCCGCAACATATAATACATAATCCCGATACGCCTGTTTTCCTGTCACCTGATACAGGTCTTCAAGGAAATACGCCTCACCAACCGGGCCATTGTAAGGGCCTGCCGCCCAGCCCGGAACCGGAATAATACCCTTTACCTCTGAATGAAGCGTCGTCTGATACCATTTCACGCCAACCTTCGTTGCAATGATATGCGCCGCTGCTTCCTCCGCCTCAGTCAGCCAGCGTGTGTCTCCGGTTGCTTCATACAGCCGAATAAAGAAAATACCAATACCTGCCGAACCGTCATACATACTCTTCGGCGTAAATAACGGAACATCCTCCCGATATCCATCCTGTCCTTCCGGCAACGCCTGCCAGATTCTTCCATATTCCGTCTTAATCGCCAACGTATCGATCCATTCCGCCGTATCGATCGCCGCTTTCAAATAATCTTCTGCTGTATTCTTTTGAAAAATCTCCGGTGTAATCAACTTTGCCATATCTTCGTCTCCTTTGTAACTTTATCCTATGCTATAAAAACTTCTCACTCTGTCTCAGTTTATCTCGCTGCTTATTATCTCTTTCTCCAGTCATTCCTGTTTCATCGCTTTTATTTCCTAGTATTTCTATATGATAATTATACATGTATTTTCAAATTAAGCAAGCCTTAAAATCACACCCAAACTATAACTATACTATTAAGTGTCCTTTTCATTACATTTTGTATCGTGTTATATCGTTCTCCCCTTATTTACGAACTCTCATAAGGGAAAATAAGGGAAAGAAAATCTGGTAACAAATTATAGAAATGGCGCTAGAATATTGGGACTTGATATGATAAGATTAACGGAAATACTTTATTTGAAAGAGGTGAGAACGATATGAAATATATCCGAGATAATTACTCAGTACAGTTGATGTAAACTGTTGGCAGATTGTGCTGAGGTGAAAATAAACTTGCTAGCAGTCGTTAACTGTACTGTCCAAATGATTGAACTACAATATATAAAGGAGTACAGTTATGCGCTATATAAAAGAAATTCTAAAGAATAACAGAATATGGGTATTAGCTTACATTGGACTAGGTATATTTAATGCATTTATGGCTAATTACAAGACGGACTATTTTCAGAAGGTTATTGACGGATTGGCGACTGGAACACTTACATTTGCAGGAGTTATAACCTACGGTCTTATTTTGCTGGTAAATTATTGTATGAATTATCTGGATAATTATCCAGAAAAGAAATTGGAGTATGGTATTTATCTGGATTTTAAGCTTTTGTCGCTTAGAAAAATAAGTACAATCGATTATACGGAATATCAGAAAATAGGTACTGGAAAACTTGTTCAAAGGATCGAGAATGGCTCATCCGCAGGCAGAAATGTAGTATTCAATTTCTGGTTACGTTTGATTCGTGATTTACTTCCTACCATTGTTTTTAGTGTATATTTTATTTGGAAGATTGATAAAATAATTACTTATATTTTGTTTGTAGGCTATATGCTTATTTTTATAATAACCAATATTCTACTAAAGTTTCTATACAAAATAAAAGAAAAGATTTTGAACAATGAGGAACTATTCAATCATTTTCTGGTCAGGGGCTTTATGGAAATGTTGGTATTCCGTATGAGCAAACAGTTTCCGAGTGAAATAAAGAAAACTCGTAGTGCCAAAGAGAATATTGTTTCATCAAAAGTAAAAATGAATATGATTCATGAAGCATTTTTTACAATATTTGCGCTACTTGTGGCAATGTTAGATATTGGTATTTTATTTTACGCATGGAAAACAAAAAATCTTACAGTGGGTTCTATAGTTGCACTCATTGCGCTGATTGAAAATGCTTACACACCGATCGCTATTTTTAATGTACTTTATGTTCAATATAAATTGGACAAGGCATCCTATAAGAGATTTGAAGAATTTTTAGATTTAAAAGATGATAATCAATTAAGAAATGGTAACGCAATTAATACGGACATTGGTGAAATAGCGATAAAAAACTTATCGTTCCAATATGAAGAACGGAAAATTATTGATGATTTGAGCCTGTTCATAAAAAGGGGACAAAAAATAGCTTTTGTAGGAGAAAGTGGCTCTGGAAAATCCACTGTGATTAAAATATTACTGGGATTACTAAAATACAATCAGGGAGAAATCTGCTTAGGTGATATGGAGTTAAGTGGAATTTGCCTTAATAATTTGTATGACAAAGTCAGCTATATATCGCAGGATGTTCCCGTTTTTGATGGAACAATAAAAGAAAATCTGGTATTTGAAAAGAACGTGTCAAAAGAACAAATGCTGGACGCATTGAGTGAAGTGCAACTATCTCATTTGGTTGAGAATCTTGCGGAAGGCTTAGATACTGAAATTGGTGAGAAAGGAACCTGCTTATCAGGTGGAGAAAAACAAAGACTTGCCTTCGCCCGCTTGTGGTTTGAAAACCCTGAACTTGTCATTTTGGATGAAGCAACATCTGCAATGGATAATTTAACAGAAGAGATTGTAATGAAATCGGTTATGCAAAAAATGAAAGATAAAACGGTCATTGCGATTGCACATAGATTAAATTCCATTGCCGGTTTTGACAGAATTATTCTCTTTAGAGAAGGGAAGATTGTCGGACAAGGGACTTTTGAAGAACTATTACATACAGATTCTTATTTTAAGGAACTGTATAATGCGAATGTTCAATAATAGTATTTGTTACATTTGAATTTGTAAAAAATTTAAAGTGGCTGGCGCTCTTGCTTTTAGTGTTTGAACGACAGCCACCCAACAGAAATTCATACTATTTTAAGCAAATAGTTTTTGCTTTTGTAGATATTCGAATTGCCTTTGTACGCATATTTTTTCACAGATGCATTATCTAGTTGAACATCCCCTGTAATGAATATCAGTAAGATTTTCGTTATAAAATACAGCTTGCCAGCATATGCGGGCGCATGTTTGAGCCAGAGGCGAGTTTGCGCAGGAGCATATGCGAATCAGGCAAACTACTGCTCATCCTCCAGCATCTCCCGGTCCTTCTCCATCTCCTGCACAACCCCAAACGCCGACAGCTCATCCGCAAATTCTTCCATATAATCTTGATAATGCTCCATCAGTTCTGCCTGAACCGCATCCACGCCCTTCTGTTTACCCAAATGGCGCTTCTTATCCACACCATGCTTCCGGCTTTGGCGCATCCCCGGATATACCTGATCTGCAGTCCTGTTTCTTCTATTAAATAACATATCCCATTCCTCTTTTCATACAAAAAGAAACCGCCATGTATATAAGCCATTCCGGCTTCCTTTCTTTATAAAAGAGTATCGACATCCAGCAATCGGTTTATACCATTCCTTCTGCTGTATCAATTAAATCATAAATAAAAATCCGGGAGAAATTAAAATTGTGTATAGAAAGGGCTTGAGCCCCAGTAATTAATACTGAGGCTCATTCTTAAAGGAGAGGTCATGGAGGATTCCAAAAAGGGGGGGTTTGGGGGGGTTTGGGGGTTATGGGGTACATTACATCGTAATATAGGGATTATACGAATTCGTGCATTGGGAATCCTCCATCATATCTATTCAAATGTTAAGTAATTGTCTTTTTTAACTTACTACACTGTAGTAACTTCTTTCAAGATGTTCGTTTTTATTTCCTGTCCATCTCTTATGGTGCTATGATAACAAATTCATTCAAATTTGTAAATATTGCATAATAAATAAAGTTTTCCGGGTTTTATGGTTCTTTTTGCACAAATTTTACTATATATGATAGCTTTATGAATATTTTGACGGATTTTGCCTGTCTCATTTTGTCAAATTTACTATTTCTTTACTCAAACAGCCAAATTCAATCAAATAAAATTTGATTTGCGTGCGATACTTTTCGACATTTTACGATTTTTTACAGCAGCAAAAATTTGAAAATATTGTGAAAAATGCCATTTTTTGTTCAGAATACTTTTTTATATCGCGAAGCGTTTATATTTTCTTCTTAAAAAATAAAATCCGGAATGTAACAATACCTAATTTCTCCGTCAGATATAAAGAAAAAGGAGCTCAAAACTGAACTCCTCATCTTTCGAAAAAAATACTATGCAAATATATAACGTCTGTCACAATCTTACTGACCCCGTATTCGGAATCCTCTTCTATCGCGCCAGACGCTTTACACAATATATACGTTTGTATAGATTTTGTCAAGAATATTTCAAAAAAGTTAAGATTTCTTTCCCCCCTTTACAAATTGTTCCAATAATCCTATCATTCTACATAGATTGAAAAAACACAACACAGCCGCGCAGGAGGAAAACCACATGAATACAGATGCATTATTACAGGGACGATTCAAGGATCTGGCAAATAAAGCCTATCAGAAGAATATCTATACCTTTACAAATTTTCTGTCTGCATCCGATCTGGATATTTTCTATTCTATCCTGCCGGACATCAACCATGTACCATATCAGATTTTCGGTGGCCGGGAAGGATGTGACCGTGTTATGATCCGCTTTGGATCAGAGGATATGACCGGATATGAACTTCCATTTCCGATCACCATACTTCAGATCACACCATTACTGGACAAATTTTCAGACGAGCTGACTCACCGCGACGTTCTGGGTTCTCTGATGAACCTTGGTATTGAACGTGAAATGACCGGTGATATTGTCATGAAAGAATCCTCCAGAAGCGGAAAACGAAATACCGCTTATGTGTTCTGTGTATCTTCGATCGCAGATTACATCACTGATAATCTTACCCGCATCAAACATACCAATGTCCGCTGTACCATCTGCCCGGATGATGACCTGCCGGATATTGTACCAACACTGGAAGAATTTCAGTGCATTGCTGCCTCAGAACGGATCGATGCTGCCATTGCTTCTATCACGAAGCTCTCCAGAAGCCAGACTGTCACCCTGTTCCGTGAAAAAAAAGTATTTTTAAACAATCGCGTTCTTGAAAATAACAGCTATAACCTGAAACCGGAGGATACTCTGTCCATCCGCGGATATGGCAAATTCATCTATAAAGGCTGTGGACATGAAACCCGGAAAGGCAGGATCTATCTGACATTTGAACGTTATGTCTGAATTAATACATACAAACAGTGCAGACCTGAAGCAGCTAAGCGAATCTCCCGATATGCTGCGCTTCCAGACCTGCACCATTTTTGACATCTTATAAATTTTTCTGGTTTATTTTTTTATGTTGTCACTACCCTCCTTCCATTTTTGTTTATCGGAATCCCTTCATATATCCCGTAACATCACTATACAAAAAATCGCCTGCGAAAAACCGTTGATGTAATAAATAGCATGTCTCAATGTAACTTTTGGTATTGCAATTCCAAAAAAGCACGCACTACATACTCAAATTCACTCTTTTTTATTTCAAATGTTCCATTATAAAATGCCACTACTTCCTGCACAATCTGAAGGCCCAGACCATGCGGGTTCCGCTCCACCTGCCCGTTACGCAATCCGGGTATTTGCTTTTCTGCCCCGCCGACAGACCCGCTGATCTGTATGCTGTTTACCGTCATTTCCTTGATCGTATTCCTGCATACGATCATAAGATTGCTCCTGTCATATAAAATCTTGATCCCTATTTTTCCCCCACGAATCGTATATTTTACGGCATTGTCCAGTATATTTCCAAGCAGCATATTCAAATGATGGTCATTGATCGCAAGATCGATCGGCACTGATATCCATGTCGTGATCTCAATTCCCCGTTCGGATGCTTCCCGCTTTTTATAGGACAAAATTGCATCAATCAGAACATGCCCGGAAATCACCTCCTTTGCCACCACAACTGCCAGTGCCTTTTCATATTCCTGATGCAGCAGCTCATATTGACCATTTTCCAGATACACACATTCCAGCATATATTGCTTCTTCAGGTCATGACGAAATTTCCGAAATTCCTGCCAGACCTTTCCCAGAGAAAAACTATATGCCTTATACTGTTCTGCTTCCGCACGCATCGTCCGGACATTCACTTCCCGTATCTGTCCATTTCTTTCCTGACGATACAGGTTACTGGATAATATATTGACCGCATACAGAAGCAGTACAATGGTCGGAAAATGTTTTCCTCCACATGCCGTCCGAAAATGTGTAAACAATGCCAAGGTTATTACCGGAACACAAAATACCTCCACAAAATCTCCAAACGTCACCTTATACTGCAAGACCAGTAGTGGATCCGGACAAGTCTCATCCATATCGGGTGCACCAACATTTGCATGATGACTTCTCCACAGCATTCTCCACGCCAGAATATTCAATTTTATAAATACTAAAAGGATAATTCTTGAAATAGATACAGCAGATATCTGAAGCCTTATAAAAGTTTCTTTTCCAACATCAGCATGGCTTCCAACCATAATAAAATAACGATAAACAAGCTTTTCAGCAGCGATCATAAACACTGCCAGATAAATGCCTGTAACAGCCGCCTGTTTCCATGGATATTGAGATTTCCCGGCTATTTCCCTGCATTTTCCGGATATACAGCCAGAACTTCCAAATAACCGGATTGTCCAGATATAAAAAAGATTAGATGCCAGCGACAGAATAGAACTCAAATGCCTGCTCCCCCGATCCAGTCCATATAATATTCCCGGACATATTTCTTATTGTCTCTGCTGATGGCAAGCTCCATCCCATTACTCATGATAACTTCTGAGTATCGAAGCTCCCTGATATGACTGGTATTGACCAGATAGGATTTGTGGATCCGGACAAAATGCTGCTGGTGCTCCTCCAGATATTTTTCCAGATTCTCAAGTTTATCATAAAATTCAAATATTCCGGAGACACAAACAGCCGTGATCACCCGGCGGTTACTCTCCAGATAAATAATATCTCCAATGTTAATAGCGTAATACGTGCGATTATAATAGAATGGAAGAATTTCCATATTGTTTCTGACATGACATATAATTCTGTCAAGCAAAGGAAGAAAGGTCTGTTCATTTACCGGTTTATCTAAAAACTGAAATGGCTGGACATCAAAGGCCGCCCGATAATATTCACTGTACCCGGACACAAATACAAGAAGCATAGATGGATACTGTTTCCGAAGCTGTACTGCCACCCGGATCCCATTCATCTCCGTCAGCTCAATATCCAGAAATACGATCTGATACATCCCGCTCTGGTCGATCTCCATCAGCAGCTCCTCGCCACTGCAAAATGTATCAATCTGAAAATTGAAATTACAGCTTCTCATATACGTTGCTGTCATCTGACTGATCTCGTCCAGAACATGCTGCTCATCATCACAAACCGCAATCCGAATCATAATATTTCCCCCCATAATATAATTTGTACTTATTTCATCATTGCTGTAAGTTTATCAAGCATATATAACAACTGTTCTGTTTTCTCAGCCCCAAATCTCTGATATGAGATATGTTTTTTCTTCTCGTCATCCCCAATTTCATAATCCATATACAAACTGTCCTGAAGAACATAATCAGCAGATATCTCCAACGTATTGATCAATGCAACAAAACAATCCAGTGACATATCTGCCTTACCTGTTTCGATCCTGCTGATATATTTATCACTGAGTTCAGTCAATTCTCCCAACTGTTGCTGGGTAAGACCTTTTTTCTTTCTTGCTTCTTTCAACCGTTGTCCTAGAAACGTTCTGTTAATCTTCACTAATCTTTCTCCATATTGCTTTCCGGATTAATATGCTTCAACCTTCTCTTTTGTATTCTGTCAAAATTTGTCTTTTTATAGAACAAACCAACGAAGCATTTTCTAACCAGCAGTAGAATTTCTAAATTGTTTTTTGCGCAGAGCGTTTTTCTTTTCATTTTTTTCTGCATACAAAAACAGTGCCTGACCGATACAACCATTTCCACGAATCCACCGTGAATCTGACAGTATTAAAACCAGGCACTGTTTTTATTTTTATATGTTTGTCTTTCCTGTAAATTTATAAGATATACCGTTTACAGACTTTCTGCACGTTGTCTGATATTCTTCTTGAAATTGATCACCTTATGATCGTATTCCTGATCCATGTATTTGGAATTGATCATAAAATCTGCAGTCGACTTGTTATTTGCAATTGGAATATCATACACCTGCGCGATACGAAGCAGCGCTTTTACATCCGGATCATGTGGTTGTGCTGTCAGAGGATCCGAAAAGAAGATCACCATGTCGATTCTGCCCTCTACGATCTTGGCACCGATCTGCTGATCACCGCCTAATGGTCCGCTGTTGTAACCTCGCACCGGCAGTCCTGTCTTATCTGCGATCATCCGGGCTGTTGTTCCGGTTCCGCAGAGAAAATGATTTTTCAGTATGTCCTTATTATCATTACACCACTCGATCATCTCAGCCTTTTTGCTATCATGTGCGATCAGTGCAATATTCTTCTGTTTCTCAATCGTAAGTGTCACAAAATCATCTGTCATATTAGGTCTCCTTTCTGTCAAAACCTGCTTACCTTATAAGAATTACCACGACATTTCTGCCAGTGGACATTTCTGCAAGCCTTTATTATTTTGTTATACCAAGCTTATGTGCTTCATCCGCAACTGCCTTGGCAACCACCTTTGCTACTCTGTCATCAAATGCACCCGGAATAATATATTCTTCATTTAATTCTTCATCGGTTACAATTGATGCGATTGCTTTTGCTGCTGCCATCTTCATTTCCTCTGTAATTCCTGTAGCCTTTGCATCCAGTGCGCCACGGAAGATACCAGGGAAAACCAGAACATTGTTGATCTGATTTGGATAGTCAGAACGTCCAGTCGCCATAACACGAACGCCGCCCTTCTTTGCTTCCTCGGGCATGATCTCCGGTGTCGGATTCGCCATAGCAAATACGATAGGATCGGCTGCCATGGATGCTACCATCTCTGCCGTTACGATATTCGGTGCTGATACTCCAATAAATACATCCTTCCCCTTCATGATCTCTGCAAGATTTCCGGTCTGTCTGTCTTTATTTGTGATCTCTGCCATATCTGCCTGTGCCGGATTCATCCAGTCCTGACCCGGACAGAGTGCACCCTGCTTGTCAACCAGAACTACATTTCCGATGCCAAGCTGAAGAAGCAGCTTACAGATAGAGATACCGGCTGAGCCTGCACCATTGATTACAACATTTGCCTTATCAAAATCTTTACCTACCAACCTCAGTGCATTGATCAGACCTGCGGATACAACAATAGCTGTTCCGTGCTGGTCATCATGGAATACAGGGATGTCCAATTCTTCCTTCAATCTTCTCTCAATCTCAAAACATCTTGGTGCTGATATATCCTCCAGATTGATACCGCCAAATACAGGAGCGATTCGTTTTACGGTTTCTACAATCTCATCTACATCCTTTGTATCAAGACAAATAGGGAATGCATCTACTCCACCAAATTCTTTAAACAGGATAGCTTTTCCTTCCATAACAGGAATCGCAGCCTCTGGTCCGATATCGCCAAGTCCGAGAACTGCAGTTCCATCGGAAACAACCGCTACCATATTGCCCTTACATGTATATTTGTATACATCAGCCTTATTGTCTCGGATCTTTCTGCATGGCTCTGCAACACCCGGTGTATATGCTGTACTTAAGTCGTCTCTGTCTTTGACTTTAACCTTTGAGATAACCTCAACCTTTCCTTTATTCTCCTCATGCATCTTTAAGCTCAGGCTATTGTAATCCATTTGTATAACTCCTTTATTCATTGATTATTATATCTGAAACCATCTTCTATATGGCTGCATATATTCTGGTTTTTGTGAATATATTATATAGATATAATAACATAAATTGCTGGCATATAACAGCAATTAATACCACAAAATAATATGGAGGATTTCAATGAATCAGTCTGTTAAACACAACTTTTTTATCTGGAGTGTTTTCTCTTCCATCTGTATTGTGATACTTGGAAGCGGCTGGCATTTTCTATATGTCATCTTAGAGAAAAGTAATCTGGTCGCCTGGTGCACACCGATCAATGAAAGTATCTGGGAGCATCTGAAGCTTACCCTGTATCCGGTGCTCATCGTTATGCTGATCCTTTATGGTCTGCATTTTATTCCCTGTGGACCTTCGATCCATAAAGTGATCCTGATGATCTCAGCCAGCGTCTGCATCTCAGATCTGATCATTGTCAGCATCTATTATGTGTTCTCCGGCGGATTCGGACTTACCGGAATGTCTATCGACCTTACAGCCTATGGCATCGGTATTCTGGCAGGACAGCTTCTAAGTGTGATTCACCTGCTTTCGCTCCACCAGATTCCAAAATGGGTATATAGTATCGGTTATATTCTTCTGATCGGACTTATCCTTATCACCGCTGTTTTCTCTTATAATGCACCGAATCTCCCGATCTTTATCCCACCGACAGAATAACTTACAGAATCGATCAACCCAAATCGTGTAATATATCCCATCTGCCTACTGGCTCGATGAACATACAAAAACCCAGATGCATAAGCACCTGGGCTTTTGTATGTATTTAATTTTAGATTATTGTCGAAGTATTCTGTAAATATTCGAGGTTTCCACACCCGCCATATAAAACGCCATTTTATATAAAATCTATAAATAAATTCTACTGAAGGATGAGCAATTATGTATGCTCCCGATGCAACTGCATCATTCAAATCTTAGATGTATGGTACAATATTTCAAAAGATGTGAAATGTTATACCGCAATGGTACATATTATATAAACTCCTGCTTATAACGAATCTAAACAAGTGGCATCTGTAACAGTCACTGCCTGAACAGATACTATGTTGTACCAATCCTTCCAACAACTTCTAAGCGTCTATGTGATATAGCCTAATGCCCTTGAAACACTACCTATATCTTGTGTTTTGAACAATCCTAGCAGAACATAACCGGTAATCTAATACCTACGTCCCGATACTTCAATCTATGCCGAACCGACATCTGTGTGGGGACTTGTTTCAAGTTATATCGATAAGGCATCCCGTGTGGAAACAACTTCCCAATCATGTATGCTGCTACGATAAAACTGTTCTTCAATTGTATCCAACGGAATCTCCTCCTTCCTTGAACTTCTGGAAAACACCTTTTACTTTTGACCAGTTTCCGTGTACCGGACCTCGATCTGTTTATCCAGGTGGCATCTGTTTGATGACCGTTCTTTAATGTATCTTTATTATATGTGATAATACCCATTTTGTCAACATTATTTTTTGACAATTTAATCATTTTATTGTATTTATTTTGTCTTTTTGTATTCAAACGTTGTATTGTAGTATTAATTGTATATATTTTTTAAACAATTATAATTCCATAAAAATTAAGTTGACTTTTCCCCTGTGCAGTGCTAGACTTTTAGAAAAATCAAAGGCTATGACAGGAAGGAGTACTTAAGCAAGTGTTACTTCAGAGAGCAGGCGGCTGGTGTGAGCCTGTAGAACATCTTAAGGAAGCAGTCCCCGAGCTGTGATTGCGAAATAGGTTTTAGATTAGCAGTCAACGGAAGGTTCCACGTTACAGGAACAACGGTTAAGAGATCTGGCCGTACAGAGTGCAGGAAGTTTTTCCTGAAGTTAGGTGGTAACACGGACTATAAAAATAATAAGTTCGCCCTAAGCAAAATTTATTTGCTTGGGCTTTTTTATTGTCATCTTATAAAGTCCGGCAGATTCCCATAACAACAGTTTCCTGTACAAGAATGGATTCTTAAGGTTGCTTAACTTCCGGTTTTGGGAGCCGGATAAATTCTTATAAAGAGAGGTATATCGCATGAGAACATACGAAAAATCAACGAAACTCGATAACGTTTGTTATGACATAAGAGGTCCTGTTATGGACGAAGCAAACCGCATGCAGGCAGCGGGCATTGATGTTCTGAAACTGAATATCGGAAACCCTGCACCATTTGGTTTTCACGCACCGGATGAAGTCATCAAAGACATGTCTTACAATCTGAGAGACACCGAAGGATATTCCGATTCCAAGGGCTTATTCTCCGCAAGAAAGGCTATCATGCAGTATTGCCAGTTAAAGCATATTCCAAATGTCGGAATTGACGATATCTATACCGGAAATGGTGTAAGTGAACTGATCACCATGTCTATGCAGGGACTTTTAAATAATGGAGATGAGATTCTGGTTCCTTCTCCTGATTACCCATTATGGACAGCTTCTGTCACACTGGCAGGCGGTACTGCTGTTCACTATATTTGTGATGAACAGAGTGACTGGTATCCGGATATCGATGATATGAGAAGTAAGATCACTCCAAATACAAAGGGTATCGTCGTGATCAATCCAAATAACCCAACAGGTGCCTTATATCCAAAGGAGATTCTGGAACAGATTGTTGATCTTGCAAGAGAATTCGATTTGATCCTGTTTGCAGATGAAATCTACGACAGACTGGTTATGGATGGCAGAAAGCATGTTGCACTCGCATCTCTGGCACCGGATGTGTTCACGATCAGCTTCAACGGTCTGTCCAAATCCCATCGTGTAGCCGGTTACCGTATCGGCTGGATGTGTCTATGCGGCAGAAAGGATCATGTAAAAGGCTACATCGAAGGTCTGAATCTTCTGTCTTCAATGCGTCTTTGTTCAAATGTTCCTGCACAGAGTATCGTTCAGACTTCTCTGGGCGGTTATCAGAGTGCCGATGAACTCCTGCTTCCGGGCGGACGAATCTACGAACAGCGTGAATATATCTACAATGCCCTCTGTGACATTCCCGGTGTATCCGTTGTGAAACCAAAAGCTTCTTTCTACATATTCCCAAAACTGGATCAGGAGAAGTTCCATATCAAGGATGATGAGAAGTTTGCCCTTGATCTTCTCCGTGAGAAGAAGATCCTGATCACCTGTGGTACCGGCTTCAACTGTACAGACCCGGATCATTTCCGTATCGTATATCTGCCAAATATCGTGCAGCTTAAAACCGCTATGGGAAGAATTGCTGATTTCTTAAGCTACTACCACCAGTAAACCTATTCGAACGCAAGTGTTTTGCGTAAATGCAGAAAAAGCTTACAGACTATAATATACATGGGGCTATTGTAAAACAATTCTTACATTTTGGTTCTATACCTGCTTTTGAGGTTATAGATCTGTTTGACAATCATATCAGAACAAATGCCGAACATACCTTTGTGTAGCAAACCTATTCGAACGCCGGTTCTTAACGAACTGCTTAAGCAGTGAGTTTAGCACCGCTGCGTGAGAATCGAACGCAAGTGTTTTGCGTAACAAATGGTATGTTCGGCATTTGTTTGTACGGTATAACACCTTATATAAAGTCGAAGGTTGCCTGCTGGTAGGTGATGTCCTGATATTCCAGTTCCTCCTGCGAGGTCTTGCTGGTGTAATCGACAACAACCGTCTGCTGGCGGTTACCGACCATCTGCTGACCAAGAACGTAGTTCACATCAAATTTGCCGGTGATCGCCGGAGTTGCGCCACGGGCAGGAACGATCAACTGCACATGATTAGCTGCAAGCATGGCAAAGATCGGCTCCCAGATATATACATCCTTTGCCGCGCCAAATGGGTTATCAATAAAGATTGTCTTTGTAGAGATCTCACCCTCCGCACCATAAGAATACATACCTGCAATATAATTGATGATCGCAACCAGGAACTGAATGTAGATACCCTGTGACTGTCCGGTACTACCAACCGCTTCTTCATAACGAAGATACCGGCTCTGCTCCTTGATACGCTCTCTCTTATATAGTTTCAGCTTGATCGCATTCATGTCTGTGACCATTACGCCAAATAACCGCTTCAATGCAAGACAGTCACGGATATAACGGACACGCTTCCTCTCATCCTCATAGGCATCTGCGCCCTTTACGATATCGTCAATATAATCAGACATGCGCTGTGCAAGGAATTCTTCTTTCACATATGGGATCGTCAGATCAACCATACGGATGACTTCTTCTCCAACAGTGATCTTCGATAATTTTGGAAGCTTCTCAAGCTCGGTCTTTACATCCATACAACGCTGTAAACACTGACCGCAAAAATTCTCCTTGATCGCAACCATATCTTCGATTCCCTTTTCCACTCTTTCCTTTTCCAGATCGATATAGGAAATGATCTGTAACAGGCTTTCAAGCAATGCCTTTGCATCGTAGTAGTTTTCAGGTATGATGACATCTCTGCGGATCGTTTCTGCCATCTCGAATACACCCATTTCGCTGAGTGCTTCCGCTGTCTGTCCCTTGAACCGCATCAGTTCATTTCTTGTCTTTTCCAAATTCTTGCGGCTTCTGTCATATCGTAACAAACTGGTCTCAAATGCCTGTCGCAGCTCCTCTTTTCCGGCTTCTAACAGCTTACCATTTTCTACATTGATGTCATTTGTATCTACGATACGTTTTACATCTTTATAAAGCTCGATCATATAGCCCTGCTCTTTGTTACAGGTCTCATATTCCTCTGCTGTCTTCTTATAACTCTGTTCCAGCTCGGCAAGGATCTGATCGCCCTGTGCGATCGCCTGCTCTGCTTCACTTAGAGAAATCTGTTCTTCTGCATATGCATCTTCACCATAAGTCTTTTTCAGACTGGCAACCGCATATTCGATATTTCCTTCCAATCTGCCGGAAGCCTTTGATACATTCTTCAGTTCTTCCGCCATGGATGCTGATACCAGTTCCAGACGCATCAATTCATTAGAAAGTGCCTGTAACTGCTGTTCAGATGTGGCAAATAACTGTGTCTGTGCTTCCAGATCCGAGAGTTTCACGCCACGCTTCTCGATCGTATGCAGGATACGATCCATTGACTGTGACAATGCCTGAACCAACTTCTTCTTATCCTCTACATCCGGTGCATTTTTATTTGCTACTGCATACATCGCCATAAATTCTGTCTCCAGCACTTCATCAGAGATCGTAAGGATCTCGATATCCCGTCTGGATACATCTTCCGTTTCCTGTCCAAGTGCCACCTGAATCTTCTGCTTTGGATCCAGTGACACATCTACTTTTCCATCCTCCGGGTAATAAGGTTTAAAATAATTCTGCCATTTATCCTGTATATCCTGAATACTGTTTGCAATCGCAAGCATCCGTGCCTCCGTCTCGCTCACAGTTGTATTCCATCTGACTGCATCCCGCTTCAGTTTCTCGATCTGTCCGGTGATCCGCTGTTCTTTCTGAACATTCTCCGTATAACGGGATTCTTCCTCAACTGCCAGATCAGAAAGCTCCTTAATACGAAGCAGGATTGATTTGTCTTCCTCCAGCTCATGCAGCTTTTCTTTTACGGATGCCTCATCTTCTTTCTGCTGGGTGATCCGGCTTGTCCGTTCTGTTATACGATCCTGAAGCTCACGGACCTCATCCTTTTTATTTAACAGATCCTGATTCAACTTTCGCTCGATATCTGCCGCATCCAGGTGCCTCTCATCTGCCAGATGACTGACAAATGCCAGATCTTCCTGGTAGGTTGCAAGCTTCTCATCAATCAGGGATATCTCATCCTCAAGGCCACGAATCTGGATCGTCAGTTCTTCTTTTAACGATTTCAGAATCTCATCGTCTGTGAAATATTCGCCTTTTCTGCAGACCATAACGGCATTTTCGTTTAAGGTAACTGCCTTTTCAGACAGGTCATCCATATCGTAGATCAAAACCATTTCATTGTCTGTCTGAATCGAATCCAGATTGATATCCTCTGCAATATCAGCAAAATTCTTCACAACTACTCCATACGGAAGTGCTCTGTTTTTCTTCAAGATCTCCGACCGCTGCTCCGACTTAAGTGCTGCCAGATAATCAGCTCCGTGCATCGCCATATGTCCATGTCTGGTCACGATATAATCAATAACTGCCGATGCTCCTGCACTCGGTCCGAATAAACGTCCGGATTCCAGATATTTGCGTCTTTCGAGCAAACGGTCAATCTCCTGTTTTCTGGTGATCGTCTCGGTCAGCGTTCCTGTGATCCTTGCATTGATCGCATCTATGATTTCTTCTGCTTTCTCTACACTATATACCGCCATAATGCTTTCTAACTTCTTAGCTGCCTGACGATATTCCTCTGCATCCAGATGGCTTGTCTCATATTCTTTTTCCAGTGTTTCCAGACTGTTTTCCGCAAGTGACAACCGGTAACGGTCTTCAAATACCTGCTCCTGATCTTCCCGTATGCTCTCTGCAAGTGCCTGTAAGGATGCCTCAAATTCTGCTGCCTTTTCTTCGGATGCTTCGATCACGTTTGCCGCATCCGACACAACAAGCAGGGCAACCTGTGAGGTCAGTTCGGATATCTTGTTATTTAAGGACTGTAATTTGTCCGAAGCCGCTTTCCGATTATCCCCGGATACAGCCAGCTCGATCTCGCCCTCTTTGATACATTTCATGCAGTAATCAGCCTCTTTCACTGCATACTCATGCGACTGTTCGACCTCTTCCTTTGCCAGAAGAAGCTCTTTCAAACGCGCATCATCCCGAAGCTTTCTGTTATAGGCATAGGCCGTCATTTTCTCACGGTCTGCCCCGGTATTCTGTAAGATATGATCGATGATCTTCTGATTCTCGGATAACTGTTTTCTGTCTTCCAGATAACCCAGATAATCATTGATACTTTCTTTCATATTCATATCCTGCTTTAATGCCGATACCTGTCGTTCATTTTCAGCAAGATTTGCATTTAACTGTTCTGACTTATCCCTGAGCTCCTGCAGACGGAAACCATCTCTGGTGATCTTCAGATTCTCCAACCGCTTCTTCTGGCTTTCCTTCTGTTCAAATGCAGTCTGTTTTGCCACAAGCAATTCTTCCAGATGTTCATTTTCTCTCGATGTCAGTTCTTTTCCCGTCACATAGATATCCGCAAGCTGCCTTGTGATATCTTCGTGTGCCTCGTACTGGTTAATACAGGAATTGACCTTTGCCTGCAAGACATTGATCAGCTCGATCTGATGATCGAAGTTCGCAATATCCCGTTTCTTCTGTGCCAGCACGTTCAATTTATCCTTAATATCAAGCAGCGTTTCTGCCATCGTGCTCTCATCCCCATCCCTACCGGTACGGGTCAGAAATGCTTTCTCTATGATCTCCTCGATCAGCAGATCTTCTACTACTTTTCTGGTCGTCTTATAATTCGTCTCAAAATAAGTACGGACATGACCCTCTGTCTTATTGATTCCACGGATGATCTCCCAGTGGCTCTCATGCAGACCATATTCGCTGATGAACCGCTGGTACTCCCCTTTCCGCTCAAATAAGCGCACTTCAAGGCTCATATCCTTATGTCCAAGCTCCTTAATGTAGGATTTTAGACCACTGTATGTAATTCTTTCATTACCATTTGACAATGGAAGATTAATGATATCGTTCTTATTATAATCCCGATAGAAAATGCAGTAATTGAAATACTCGATTGCCGCCGTCTGTCCGTCCTGCGATGCTCCTTCGTCGGATTCCTTTGCTTTCCTGGCACAGAAGCCGGTCGTCATGTAGCGGTATCCATCCTTGATATCCGCGTCGTCTAATTTCCATTCGATCAGGGAATGAATAGTCGTATTGCCGCCACCATTCCGGAATAATTTCTCGATTGGCTGCTTATCATCTAACGTACAATTCGGTATCAGATTCTGAAGCAGAAGAAGCATCAGCACACTCTTTCCTCCACCGTTTGCAAGGTCATAAAGCGTGTTCTTGCCATACATACGCATCGAAAAATCATCGTACTGCTGTGTACCAAAGTTGTATTTTACATTATTTACTCGTATTCGGTTAATGCACGGCATCCTCTTCACCTCCAAGCAGCTGATACAGACGTCCCCTGTATTCTTCAAAATAATTCTCACATAACGCCTTGAACCGATCGGTCGGATAGTAGCGTTCTTCGTTCTCGACAAATAATTTCTGGCTGACCATAAAGTTAAATGTCAGCTTCACATAACCGGATTTGGATGCCTTTGACGCCTTCGTCTTTTCTCCGTCATAGACTGCATGACTGACTGCCGGAAGCTCATCCCACAGCAGCCCAACCGCTTTAAAGCTCTCTGCCCCGACATCCTCTGCTGAAAATACAGACAACCGTTTCGTTACATCTGCCAGATATTTGTCCGCCTCTTCGATCACCTTTTCCGGCTTGATAAATTCACGGAACTGATAGCTTCCGGAATCTTTATAAAAATACAGCAGGATCACATACATGAGGAAATAGCACAGGAATAATTCTTTATTCAGACGCAGTCCAAGTATGCGCTTCATATCGTCATTTGTATAACCAAATACCCGGTTGCCTTCACCCGGAGTGATATAAAGTGCTTCATTATATTCGTAAATACTCAGATTCAGTTTCTTTAACAGATTGCCTACGATCTCGTAGACTTCCGCATTTCCATAATAATCTTCGTACAGAGCACTGTTTTCTCTGCTTGCTTTCGCGATCGTTTCACCCTGTATCAGTCTGGCGTAGATCTCAATCGCCTTATCCAAATTTCTGCTGTCCATCTTTTTTCCTCACATGTATTTTTATTGCAATTCAAATATTATGTTCGTAACATACATATCTGCTCCAACCGGGATCTCCTCAGTGCTGTCAAAGGTCAGCGTGAAGCGCATATCTTTGTATGGCTCAAATGAGATATCCGGAGCATAAGCATCTTCCGAATAAATATCCGGTACGCTTACGGTTGAAATGCTGTCGGCTGTAGCCTGTGGTATCTGCTGCTCTCCGATGCTGTCCCGCACCTTCTGATATTCCCGAATACTGTCAACTACCAGCTTTTCAAGCATGGTATCCTGCTTCTTTAACATCCGGCTGATATCATATTCCTTCTTCTGTGCCAGATGGGTAAGGAATGCGTAATAATCGGCATTCTCATAGATTTCTTTTCCAAATCGTATCTCTAGGAATCCGTTGAATTCTTTCAGGCTGAGCTTCTTCCAGCGGGCAAGCACATCCATCAGTTCAAAGAATAACTTGCCATAGTTTCTGCCGGAGCGTTCTTCTTCAATCTCGTCCTCGTAACGGAAGTTCGCATTTACATCTTCTTTCTTTGCTGTCACCATCTTCGCCTCATCCTCTGATTTGAGCGTAAGAAGATTGTCGATCGATGTCATCGAGAACGACTTCGTGATCGCCGGTGCAAATAAAGGAGCAAGAATCATGCCCATCTTATCCGGCCGATCCTCCCTGATCATCTTCTGTAATTCTTTTTCAAAGTCAAATACCGGACGCAGACGCTTTAACTTCGCCTTCTGAATAATGTTGTCCGATATATTCTGTAATTCCATGGTGCTGTTGATCAGATTTCCATGCTTTAATATGGTCTTCTTCAATTCCAGCTCCAACTGACTGATCTCATCCAACAACGTAGAACCTTTTGTCAGATGGTCAAAGTTCGCTTTCGCAACTGCCTTATCGACCAGTGCCTTGTTCTTCGCAAATAATTTCTGTTCCTCGGAAAACCATTTGCCAACCGTCTTCATATATTTCTCATAAGCTTCTGCCCCGGCAAATACATCGTAAGAAAGCAGATCTACGATATCGTCTTTTTCTCTTACAAGCCGGTTCACTTCGCTGTTGATCCGCTTGACAACCTCGATACCTCCCTTGAAATTCTCTCCGGTGATCATCTTCTCAAGCAAAACCTGTTCTACATTGATCTTGCTCTCGTCCTTGATCTCCTTGGTATCAAGATAGAATTCTATCCCATCCGCAGTTATGTAATAGAGCACCTTTCCATCCGTGATCCGGCTGTCGATCAGTCTGACACGCCCGGTCTTCTTCTGCTTCTTACCCGGATCGTAAAATATAAATTCAAATGCTTTTCCATCATTTCTGATCTTGTCAAATATATATAAGATCAGGTCTGCCATATCCTCGTCCTCGATCTCAATATCGAAATCACGGATCAGTAGCTCTTTTATAAATGCTTCACACTGGGGATATGTGATGTCCCTCTCGTTGAAGTTGTTTTCCTCAATAAAAAAACGCAGTACCGCCATGGTGATATATCCCATATCCAGACTGTTATATCGTCCATCTCTGTACTGTGTAAATGCAGTTTCCGATAACACAAAAAACGGGTAGTATTTTCTTAAGTTATACATTCTCGCATTATGTTCTTCGATTATGTCATTGATCATCACGTACTGCTTTGCCACTGTTTCTACTCCCTGTTTTGTGTGCTTTATTTTCTGTTTTTCTTAAAAAATCACGAACACATAACATGCCCGTGATTTTTCAATACCTATTCGCCCATCATCTGTTTAAAAAATAATTACCTGAATCAGTCCTGCTTTGCAAGATTTTCTTTGTCTACTTTGTAAACCATAAGACGAAGAAGATAATATGGCATTCTTCTATTTCCAAGTTCCCAGTCCTGTACAGTTCTATACGGTATCTCGAAATACTCAGCAAATTCGCGTCTGTTCATTCCTGTAGACTTTCTTAATTCTAATAATTCTTCACCTGATGTCATAGTCTGTGTCCCTCCTGTATCATTCCTATGTGCATTCTTTCTGAAAAAAAAAGAATGCTTTCTTTCAATATTATTTCAAAATTCAGCACAAAATAAATTCTACAAGAATCCAACCCTAACCTCATGTATATTCTACAATATAACAGTCGGCATGACAATAGAATTTGTTAACACATTAAAAAATTTTTTTATATGCGTGTCCTTCTCGATTTGATATTTAATGCATTTTGTCCATTGACTTTATGATATAACCGGAAAATAATAAAAATAACTATTTAATATAATCATAATGTGAATATGCTGGGGATACCTTAACTTACCAATACAGGGGCATTTGAGGTCGCCGGTCCTTAGATGGCGCATTAGCGGCATCTAAGGACCGTTGCAGACCTAACTGAGACCTTACCGAGGTTTATCCGAGGTTAGTTCGAAGTTACACAGCGGGAAAACGAGCGGAAGCATCCCCTGATTGGTAATGTTAAAGGTATCCCCAGCATAGCAGATCATTATTACACAGGGAGTGTTATGTATGTTGAATAATCGAATTATGAAGGAAAAGCCATCGGACGAGGAAATGAATACACGGTTAAAGGCTTTGCAGAAAAAGCTGGCGGCGCAGACGCTGGCTGTCCGGGAACACAAGCTTCCGGTCATCGTTCTGGTAGAAGGCTGGGGTACTTCCGGCAAAGGCAGTCTGGTCGGACGGATCATCAACAATATCGATCCACGTTTTTACCGGGTTGCATCGCTGGAAAAGGTCAGAGAAGAGGACAGGCGGAAACCATTTCTCTGGCGATTTGTAAAAGAGATACCGGAAGCCGGCAATTTTGTCTTTATGGATTCCGGCTGGATGGATCAGCTTACGCGTGAATACGCACACAAAGAATTGTCAAAAAAAGACTACGAGCTTCGAATTGCCAATGTTCGGAGATTTGAACGACAGCTGACCGATAACGGCTATCTGGTTGTCAAATTCTTCCTGAACATCTCGAAGAAAGAACAGAAGAAACGGATCCGGACGCTTGCCGATGATCCTGCAACCAAATGGAGAGTGACCGATACCGACCTGGCACAGAACAAACATTATGACAAATACATGGACATCTTTGACAAATTCTTAGATGCTACCGATTCTTCCCGCGCGCCATGGTATATCATCGATGGCTGCTCCAAGAAATGGGCAGAGCTTCAGGTTCTGGAAATCCTGACCGAGGGAATCGATGTTGCCCTACAGAATCATTCACTGGCAGTTCCGATCCCGCAGAATGTATTCCCTCTTATGGACATGCCGAAGCTGTCAGATATCTCTTTACAGGACAAGACGGTATCTGATGAAGAATATTCCAAACGTCTGAAAGAATTACAGGAAAAACTTCGAGAGCTGCACAACAGCATTTACCACAAAAAGATTCCTGTCATCATTGCATACGAAGGTTGGGATGCTGCCGGAAAAGGCGGCAATATCAAGCGTGTAACGGAAGCATTAGATCCTCGCGGTTACGAAGTATTTCCGATTGCAAGTCCTCTTCCGTATGAAAAATCCCGACATTTCCTCTGGCGTTTCTTCACCAGGCTTCCACGCTCCGGTCATGTAGCTATCTTCGACCGAACCTGGTATGGCAGAGTCATGGTAGAACGGATCGAAGGATTTTGCAGTGAAAATGACTGGAAACGTGCTTACAACGAAATCAACGAATTTGAAAAAGAACTGTATGACTGGGGTGCTGTGATCATCAAATTCTGGATACAGATCGATAAAGACACCCAGCTTGAACGATTCACGCTGCGTCAGAATACACCGGAAAAACAATGGAAGATCACAGATGAGGACTGGCGGAACCGTGAAAAATGGGATCAATACGAAACAGCCGTCAATGAAATGCTGCAAAAAACAAGCACCACCTATGCTCCATGGCACATCATCGAATCAGTCGATAAAAAATATGCCCGGTTAAAAACCCTGGAGATCATAGTTGATGCTATAGAAAAAGCTATATCTTAATGAATCTTTGTCTTCTGGTAGTCGATCATGACATCATAGATCCGTTCACAGTTGTCATGGTCGTCAAACCGGAAGAAATCATCGGCACGTCTGCGGTACTCCGGTTTCATCTCGCAGTTATTCTGCATATAAGAGATCAGAACATCGATCAATTCGTCGTTGTCCTCGCAGATCTCGCCAAATCCCATCGTATCATAGTGGAAGGTTCCTTCCTCATAATGCTTCGGTATATCGTGATGGTGCAGGTAGACCACCGGCTTACGCATATAAGCGAAATCAAACTGAACGCCGGAGAAATCCGAAACCATCAGACTGGATTCCCGGAACACCTTCTCATAATTGACACCGGAATGTCCATGAACGGCAACCGCCGGAATGATCTCTACCGAAGGATTCTTATCAAAATCATCGATCTGCGGGCTGACGATCGGATGAAGTACATAGACGATCTTATAATTATATTTCTTTGCCGCAGCGATCAGACGCTCATCATTAATAAGGCTGTTATATACCTGATAATAGGTTGTCTCCTTAAAAAGTGGATTGTAGTCACGGCTCACACCCTCATTCTTTGTAACCGGAACTGCTGCCTGCATCCGCCAGGTCGGGGATAACAGGATCTGCCGTTTATCTTCATTTATGAGTCCATCATAACGCGGTACTCCGGTCAGCTTCAATGCATCATAACCCTCATAGCCGTAGATTGGCTTCGACAGATTTTCAATCTCATATTTAGATGCACAGAAATACAACCGTGTATTATCTCTCAACCGGTTCTGCGCAACTGCAATCTTCTGGATAGACATACCATGCTGGACACAGGCTACATGGAAGTTCATCAGATCACGGATCAGTGCCGAATTGATCGTACCGAAATCATTAAATGCGTAGACGGTAGAGTTTGACACGATCACCATATCCGCATACAAAAATGCATACCGGTGCTTGATGCTTCTCCGTTTGACCGGCTTCATACCTTCGCGTTCCAGACGTGCATAATCTTCCGATGCCCCATCTGCCAGATAATAGCATTTGATGCCATCCTTCTTGCTTCTTGCATATTTGTACATGTATTCTGCGGAGTCCCCCGCCTTATATATCTTATCAAAAAAGAGCCAGATCGGACGATGCTTTAAAACCGGCTTTGCCTTTAAGAACGCCCGGACAATGATAAACTTAATAACCTTCTTCTGTCCGGTTGCAAACATATCCCGCCATAACGTCAGTTCTCTGCCTGCGATCTTCCCATGCTTTACCGGATCAACCTTCATGATATTGGCTTCTGTCTTATACATATACAGCTTCTTATTGATCTTCCAGTAGCTGTGACGGAAACGGTCGCACAAACGGCTGAAATGAGAATCGAATTCCAGAGTGACCGGAAGATCCTCTACCGACATTCCCATCGTTTCACCATTTTCAAAGACATCCGCCCGGACTCTTGTTACATAAGCCAGTTCTGTTTCCTGTCCATATGGAAGCTCCACCCGGATCGTAAATGCCCGAAGCTTGAAGATCGACATACCAAATGCTTTTGTATGTGCATACCGCTCATTATATTCTGCCGGATAGAAGCGGTCACCGACCAGAACACCAAACTCTGCTCCATTCATCAAAAGAATAGGCGATAACCGTCCTTCAATCGTAAGCTCTGTGTGATCCTCCATATCTTTATTGTCCATAAACTGAATGTCCGCCGTCGGCTTCGTAAGCTCTCCAATCTGGATATCATTATAGCTGTAGCAGCCATCTGCAAAATCAAATTCCAGACCGGTGTCCTTATACTTTAAGATCAGCAATACCCATACCAGACAGTCTTCATTCTTCATATCCACATGGTATCCCTGATTCTCACAAATGATCGAATCATCTATATAAGAGAGCACTTCCCCAAGCCTCCACAAAAAAGCCTCGCCGTCGGTCTCTTCAAATAAATGCTTGTTCAGGTTATCGAGATTTGCCTGGATCATATATTTTACAATGAACAGTGCATGCTGCATAACAAGCATCTGCAGGGTTTCCTGATGGATGGACATTTCCTTTAACCATTCGATCAACTGATCAACGGTATCCTTATACCATGCCCGGTCATAGATTCCTTCAAAAAAGGTCTTATCCCCTTCAAAGCTGTTTTTCAAAGTATAGTCAACACCATCGATATAATAGAGCTTCTCATCCAGACAGGCTCTTGCCTGAACCGCAAACAGCCATTTTAATACCGGAAATGATCCCTTTACCAGAACGTCCTCCAATGTATGCGCAGGGCTTCCGAATGTCACATTTGCATCCTGTCCGGCATTCTGTATTCCGGCAGAACTACTCTGTATTCCGGCATCTGCGATCTCCATCAACTGATTTAACAGGCTTCCCTTAAACACCATACCGAATGGTGTAAATCCGTGCAGGAATCTTAAAATCTCCGTAGAGATCACACCATTTGTAAGCTGCTCATAGACACCATGAAATTCCTGATCTCTGTCCAGCTTCTGCGCAAGCCAAGGCGCATGCTTTCCTTTCTCGCGATATGCGGAAAACGGTGCATACATGATTCCCTTCTTGCCGTTCCTACTCGGTCCGTATTTCTTCGGCAACAGAAAGATATCTCCGTTCCTGTGGTCATCAACAAAGGTCACGATACGCGCAAAATCCTCATCTGAAAGGATATCGCCCTCTTCCATCAAAAGGAACATCCCCTGCTCATCAAATTTTCCATGTATACTGAAGCTGTCCGCTCCGACTACGATCCTGTTTACCAACTGCCACGTCCTCCTGTTTTCTTTATCCCAGACTTTCCTGTAATGCAAATAACTGCTGCTACCATAGAACAGATCGTCCCCTGCAGCAGCAATTTCTGCTTATTTCTTCCAATCTTTATCTTGTATACTCCATGCTCTTCATCATGCGGGTATACATTTCCTCCAGACCGATCACCGGCTTCCAGCCAAGTGCCTGAAGTTTATCTGAATTCAAGCGCATATTTACATCCGGTGCATAGCCAAATGTCATGGCGCTTTCCGGTATGTCAAATACAACCTTGATCTCATTATTTGCCAGTTTCTCTGCAACCATCTTTGCCATATCCCCGATCGTGATATGTGCTTCCGGATGCGCTACGGTATAGGCTTCACCATCATTTCCCTTTACAAGAAGGAGCAGAATACCCATAACGGCATCTCTGGTATAGCAGTAGTTACCAACGGATTTTCCGGCTGTGTGCAGAACAATATCCGTCTTATTCATAGCAGCCTTTGCAAACTGTGCAAATACACGATTCTCTTCATAGCTGATACCTGCGCCAAATGTCTGTGACAGTCTTGCAATACGAACCGGCAGCTTATACTCACTTGCGTAAGAAGAACACATACATTCGCAGAGACGTTTGCCCTCCGGATAACAGCTTCTTGGATTGTGGATATCAATGTATCCCAGATCATCTTCTTTTACATATGGCTTTTCAGGATCCGGTGCACCAAATGCTTCCATCGATGATATATATACAACACCCTCGGACTGCTTCTCCTTACCAAGGTCTAACATATTCTTTGTACCATTTACCGCAGTCATGATCGTCTCCACCGGATAGTCCACAAAGAACTTGGATGCTGTAGGGCTTGCTGCATGTATGATGTAGTTGATCTGTACTTCCGAGATCTTCTTGCCATTTGACAGGGTTACAGTCTCATCGGTAACCGGATTTCCAACATCGCCGATCACATACACCAGCTTATCCTTTGCAAATTCATCATAGATCTTGTCTGCCTTTTCTGCATTTCTGACAAATGCATAGATCGTGATATCAGCATTCTTTACTTCGTTCATCTTAAGCAGTGCCTTTACGATCTGTGAACCAACCAGTCCGGTTGCTCCTGTGATCAGGATGGATTTGCCGTATAATTTCTCATAATCTCCACCTGCATTTGCAATATACAACAGGTCCTCTTCTAAAATCTTATCTTTCATTATTATTTCCTCCTGCAATATTTTTTCTAAATATCTGTACGAATTGTTATCCTGTCATGGAAAGCACTTTCGGCATATTGCTATGCCCGCTGTGCAAATATCTATTATTCTTCCACCTGATACATTTTGATAATGTGAGCTTTCCGGTCTTCTTCTGGCGGAAGCTTCATATAGTCGCCGTAAAGGGATGTCAAATAGTAATCGGTACAACCCGGTGCGATCAGCTCCCGTCCGCCAAATGTCACTTTCATTGGTTTTACATATTCTTCCCTTGGCATCTTCTCCTGCGGACCATAGCCACAGGCAATGCCGCCAACATATTTGCATGATTCAAAATCATATTGTGTACATAACCGGATCAGCTTCTTCACTGTCCGCTTCTTGCCCCATATCAAATGCGCAAATGGTTTCAGGATCGGCTTCACGATCTTCTTGACCAGATTACCGCCCCGCCCTGTCTTCATCTTCAGATATTGGATGATGCGGCGATACCAATGTGCCTTTTTATAGATCCGTTCAATCTCGGCATCATCATCCGGTAGTCCGTCCATCGGGAAAATATCCATCCATAGATAAATGTCGTATTTGTCTTTCGTATAATATTTGTCCAGCCTTGTCCTCGTATCCGCAAGCTTCGTATATGGCTCATCCAGATTGCCAAGGCTTGTTGACAGGAACTTATGCTCCGGCAGAAACGGCTGCTCTTTGATCACTTCCTGTAATCTCTCATAATCCGGTCGTGGCATCAGAATGTCGATATCATCATCCCACGGAATAAAATCCTGATGTCTGACTGCTCCAAGCAGCGTGCCGCCGCACAGATAATACCGCAGCCCATGCTTCTCACACAGATCATGGAACATGAACACCATTGTTTTCTCACGCTCATGGATATCCTCAAGCGTCAATAATTTTCTCACGTTTTCGTCTCCTCTTTTATGGTATATGCCTGCATTTGCCTTCTATATACCCTTAATATCCTTATGAATACCCATTAAAAGTCTCCTTATAATATCAAAAGGGCCTCTGTCTGATCTCCCTTACAATGTCAGGAGCTCTTCCGGGCGGCTAATGATATATTCCGCGCCGGCTTTTTCAAATTCCTCACGGTTTCCATATCCATACAGAACACCGACCGTATCAATTCCGCAGGCATGTCCACCATCAATGTCAAACATCCGGTCACCGATCATCACGGCATCCTTTTCATGTATCTGTGTCTTAACCTCTGGCTTGGAATCGTCCATCATGACTGCCTCTTCCCGGTCTGCCTGTGGCATATCCGTACCTTCCGCATCGGCTTCCTTCAACCGCTTCAGGCACTCTGCGATCAGCACCTGCTTGTCCGAGCCGGTTCCATCCGGGTTGCTTCCTACCACAACATCAAAATACTTTGCAAGGTCGAATTTCTCAAGTATCTTTTCCGTCGGTGCTGTAGGCTTGGATGTCGCCACTCCAATCTTTGCGCCTCTTTCTTTTAAGGCTTTGAGTGTCTCTGGGATTCCACCATAGATAGATGTCTCATATAGACCTGTCACATTGTATCGTTCTCTGTACTTCGCTACCAGCCAGAGTGCCTGATCGTGGTCAACATGACATTTGGATGTAAAGGAATCGTACAACGATGGTCCGATAAATGTCTTTAACACTTTCTCCGATGGCTCCGGCAGTCCGGCTGCATCCAGAGCATAGCGGATGCAGTTGAGAATGCCCGGCTCGGACTGGCTTATTGTGCCGTCCAGGTCAAATAAATAGTATTTATACATAGTGTTGCCTTTCTGTCCGTTCAAAATTCACGCCACCATTGTAGCATAGATCCTTTTTTCTCTCAACAACATTGATATAATCTTGGGTTATGGGGGGATAAACAGCAAAAATTACCGAAAGTTACATCCAGACATACCATTTGTTACATTGGCAGTCTTTTTCCTCTTTTTTCTGCTATGCTGTTCCTGTCGACAAAACAGGCGCCGGAAATCATGAGGAATAAAATCTATGTATAACCAAAATAATAATAACACCATCCACCAGCTCTTTCCTACTCGCACGGAACAGGAATGTCTCGCTGAGCTTCGGAAGCATCCGCGAAGCTACTTTGCTTATCAGAACATGTCGCCAGAATGGAAGAACCGCTTTCTGGGGTTTATGGAGGGTAAGAAAACTCTGCCTTTAACTTATGATCCATTTTTCAAGAAGCTGTTCAACCCGGACATCTATCCGGAACGGCTATCCAGTCTGATCAGCAGTATCATCGGCACAAAGGTAACAGTTCAGTGCATCCTGTCAAATGAAGACAGCATGCTGCCGTCCACCTCGCTCCTGCTTCTGGATATCCTTGTCCAGTTAGAAGATGGCTCGATCGCAAATGTCGAGATCCAGAAGATCCCATACGCTTTCCCGGGAGAACGTATGTCCTGCTACTCCTCCGATCTCATGCTGCGTCAGTATACAAGAGTGAAAAGCCTGAAAGGAAACGCCTTTACCTACAAGGATCTGAAAACGGTTTACACGATCGTGATATATGAAAAAAGTCCGGATGCATGTCTGACTGATGCATTATCCGATATCTACCTGCACCACGGCAGAACTGTTTTTGATACCGGAATCGAACTGAAGCTTTTACAGGAATTCTATGTGGTTGCCCTTGACGTTTTCTGTGAAAGTAAGTATGCTAAAGATATTAATGAATTAAATGCATGGCTGTCATTACTGACTGCCCAGTCGGTTGACGACCTTGCTGCACTGGTATCTGACTATCCATGGATGGAAGCTATCTGTAAGGATATGTCTGAATATATGTATGATCCGGAGGAGGTAATCACCATGTTTTCAGAAGCACTTCGAATGTTAGATGAGAATACAGTTCACTATATGATCGATGAACTACAAAAGGAACGAGATGAAGCGGTAGCGGCTCTGTCTGAAAAGGACTCCCTGATATCCGAAAAAGATGCGGCTCTCTCTGAAAAGGACTCCCTAATATCCGAGAAAGACTCTCTGATATCCGAAAAGGATGCCGAGATTGCGGCTGTTCTTTCTGAGAAGAACGCAATGATTTCTGAGATCGCGGCTTTAAAAGCACAGCTTGCCGCCCTCAATAAATAAACTATTTTATAACAATAACACATAAAGTAAAAACGCCTGCTGGCTGTATCCATGGAATATACGATATTCCTTAGGTACAACCAGCAGGCGTTATTCTTTAAACACATCCTACCTGTTTCCTTCTATTTTATTATTTCAGCTTCCATGTCTTGACATATCTGATGAAGCTCTTTTTTCAGATTTTCTGTGTATGTTTCTGCCAGACTCTGTACATACTAGTGGCATAAAACTATGATTTGAGGGTTGTATATGAAACAATTTAAACCATATATTCCGGCAGATAAGGTGATGCCGGAGCTTACACCTACTTCTGTGATTCTCGGCATTATCCTGGCGATCGTGTTCGGCGGTGCAAATGCATATCTGGGCTTACGGGTCGGCATGACGGTATCCGCTTCCATCCCTGCTGCCGTTCTTTCTATGGGTATTGTGCGCATGATCATGCGCCGCGATTCAATTCTTGAAAATAATATGGTTCAGACGATCGGCTCTGCCGGAGAATCTCTGGCTGCCGGAGCTATCTTTACGCTGCCGACCCTGTTCATGTGGGCAGATGAAAATCCCGATATAAAACCTCCATCTTTTCTGATGATTGCATTTGTCGCCATCTGTGGCGGACTGATCGGTGTTCTGTTCATGATCCCACTTCGTACCGCTCTGATCGTAGAAGAACATGGTACACTTCCATTTCCGGAAGGAACTGCCTGCGCTGAAGTACTGCTCGCCGGAGAAACCGGCGGTCACAAATCCATGCAGGTATTTTCCGGGCTTGGTATCTCTGCTGTCTATAAATTTATTGCTGATGGTCTGCATTTGTTTCCAAGTGAGATCGCATGGACGATTCCTGCCTATAAAGGATCGGGCTTTGGCATGGATGTTCTCCCTGCACTGGTCGGTGTCGGCTATATTTGCGGCGCAAAGGTTGCTTCGTATCTGTTAAGCGGTGCTGTACTTGGATGGTTTGTTATCATGCCATTACTCGTTCTTGTTGGAGGTAACAACATCCTGTTCCCCGCTTCCGTTCCGATCCATGAACTGTCAGTCGATCAGTTATGGGGAAATTACGTACGGTATATCGGTGCAGGCGCAGTGGCAGCCGGCGGTATCTTCAGCCTGCTAAAATCATTTCCGCTGATCGCATCCACATTTGCCAAAGCCCTGAAAGGCTTTGGACATACAGATGGAAATTCGCGAACATCCAAAGACATTCCGCTTCCTTATGCAATCGGCGGTATCTTGATCGTAGCATTTGGTCTGAGTGCTTTTCCAAATATTCCGATCAATCCGGTCACATCCATTCTGATCATTATTTTCGGATTTTTCTTTGCAACCGTATCTGCAAGAATGGTCGGTGTCGTCGGCTCATCGAATAACCCCGTGTCCGGTATGGCGATCGCAACCCTGCTATTTGCAACGATCCTGTTAAAGCAAGCCGGCATAGCAGGATACCGGGGTATGACATCTGCCATCTGCATCGGTACTGTTATCTGCATAATTGCAGCCATGGCAGGAGACACCTCGCAGGATCTGAAAACGGGGTATATCGTCGGTGCAACCCCATATCTGCAGCAGATTGGCGAACTGATCGGATCGATCGCATCCGGTCTTGCGATTGGCGGCGTTCTCTATCTGCTGAATGCCGCATGGGGATATGGTTCTACCGAGCTTCCTGCTCCGCAGGCAACCCTTATGAAAATGGTCGTTGAAGGTGTTATGAATGGCAATCTTCCATGGGGACTTGTTATTGTCGGCATTTGCATTGCTGTCGTTGTCGAGATCTTAGGTATCCCGGTTCTGCCATTTGCCATCGGACTGTATCTGCCGATTTACCTGACAGTTCCGATCATGATCGGTGGTCTGATCCGCCTTTTCGTGGAGAAACGCCGCTTTGCCGATGAGGGTTCCCGCGAAACCGTCCGTAATAACGGTATCCTTTTCTCCTCCGGTATGATCGCAGGTGAAGGGCTGGTTGGAATCCTGCTTGCCATCCTTGCCGTATTCGGCGTAAGTGATCGGATCAATCTGGGACTTATGGGATTCCATCTTGGAAAATGGGGCGGCTGCCTGTTCTTCCTTGCCCTGCTTTTCAGTATGATCTACATGATCCATAAAACGAAGGATAAACAATCATCCAATAACACACTTTAATATCTTCACCCGGAAAGGATTTATTTTCTCATGCAAAAATATAATATACAAAATGTCATTGCAAAACAGAACCATAATCGTAAAGATACCCTCTCGCAATTTTTTATAAAAAGATCAAAATCCGGTTTTCTTTCCCATACTGCAAACTATATGGACAAAATCCCCTGCATCAATCTGAATTATACATGGGAACAGTCGCCCGATGGAATTATTGTGATTGAGATGCCGCATACCGGTTTTTATCACAAGATCGCCCAGAAATATTTTCACAAACCAAAGAAAAGCCATATCAGGCTTGACCGATATGGCAGTACCTTATGGGTTCATATAAATGGCGACAACACGGTATTCAATCTGGTATCCATCATGGAAGAACAGTTCCCCGAAGAAGCTCCTGATATGTTAAAACGTGTTATCGCCTTTCTTGAAACGCTGGAGAGAGTAAGGTTTATATATTTTTAGTATTATTGTGTGTAGTCTTCCCATACAGCATACTTATAATCAGTCTGAAAACTAACTCTTTTGGAAAGCTCTGCGCCTATCCCTGGAAACATTTGAAGGTTTTCAAATTTGTTATAAATCTCCTGTACTGTCCGTGCTGCATACTCCTTATTATCTTCTGCAATATACTCTCGAATTTCTTTCAAATCCTTAACAACAATCGGATTGATCCGTAATTTTAACATTTCATTCCCCCATTTGTTCTTTTAGTTCTTCTATGCTAAGCCAGCCTTCACCATCCTTTACCGCTTCTTCTGTTTCCTTTTCTTCATTGTCCTGCTGCTGAAGATAGAACATTGCCTTTTGAGTTTCAATCTCCGCTTTCAGTTCTTCTTTTGTCGGCAGGTATAATTTGTACTTTGAAGCAAATAATTGTTCATTTCCGTGCATAACAGAATAACGGGCAATATCATCATCTGTATCGGAACAAAGGACAATACCGATTGTTGGGTTATCGCCCTCGCTGCGTTTCAGTTCATCATACATACGGATATACATATCCATCTGTCCTACATCTTGATGTGTTATCTTCTCTGTTTTCAAATCAATAAGGACAAAGCATTTCAGTATGTAATTGTAGAATACAAGGTCGATATAGTAGTCCTGCTTCTCCGTATGAATATGCTGCTGTCTTGCCACAAAAGCATATCCTTTTCCAAGCTCCATCAAGAATTTCTGCAAATTGGAAAGAATGCTTTTCTCAAGGTCACTCTCTGTAAAATCTGTGTTCTGAGAAAATCCTAAGAACTCTGCAACTACCGGATTTTTGATAAACTCCAACTTATCATTCTGATACGGTGCTGTCAGTTCCTTCATTTCACTTTCTACAAGCTCTTTTTTCTGTGTCTTGAGCATACGGTAATAATATTGAGAAGAAATGTTCCTCTGCAAAGTACGGACACTCCAAGTTTGTTCTGCGGCTTCTTTCTCATACCAGTCACGAGCTTCCTTATCTTTAACCTGTAATAACGCTGCATAATGTGACCAAGACAGTAGTCCAACAGATTTTCCAGACGGTGTCTGGAAAATCTCAGGGTAAATCTTATAGAAAGAATAAAAGCTGTACAGATTTGACTTTGTATATCCTTTTCCATATTCAGCCGATAATTCTTTTGCTAACTTTTTTATAATTTCAGCTCCATATTTTGCCCTATCCTCGCCCTGCAATTCTTCACTTGCAATTCTATAACCAAGGAGCCAATTTCTCTGTATCAGCGTTGTATTGACCGCCCGATATGCAGCTTTTTGTGAAGATTCAATAATCCCACACATATCCTTTAAAATGTCATCGGTTTTAACAAAATTATCCATAAAATTATTTTGACCGATTTTTTCTAATTTATTCTCCATAGCCATCGCTCCTTTGGATTTCATTTTCAAATTATTCGCTTTCCTGCATATTCTCATCAGCTTTTGCAATCATCTGTCTGTACTGTTCTTTCACACTTCCCGGTGCAAGTATCTGTACCTTGCCATTGAAGCCAAATACCCAACCGAAAAAGGTAGGACTGGCTGATACTTCGGTCTGTACCCTGAAAGACGTCATATCATACGCAAGGGTTGTCACATCTTCTCCGAAACGGTCAACCATTGTTTTCATCAGACTGTTATCACACCGTAAATCCACAAGAACTTTCTCGCCTGAGAACATGAAGAAAACTTCCTTTGCGTAATTCTCAATATCAAAATCATCAGGCATAGGAATAATATCTTTATCCAATATTTCCAGCTTGGAAGCAATACGGTCTACCCTGAAATTGATAACCTTGCTTTTCTTCTCTGAATATCCGAGAACATAATAATAGTCCCCACACCAGAGAAGTTTATACGGACTGAGCTTATACACTTCGCCCTTGTTCTTCAGAACCTTTTTCTTTAATCCAGTATAATCGTAATACTGGAAAGAAATCTGTTTACCTGCGTTGATGGCATCATTTATAGCGTCGATGATGTAATATATCTGCTCATTATCCGGCTTAATGCGATTGACCACATAGTTATTACGCTTCAGCTTTGCCACCTGCCCCGGACTGGTCATCGTATGTATCTTCTCAATCAGAGTTTCGCTTTTCTTCTTTGTAATGAACTTCGATGACTCTACTGCATCTATCAGCAGTTTCAGTTCCGGCAATTCAAACTTATGACTGGCTACAAAGTATTTGCTCTGAGTAGAATGGATAGTAACGATGTCAATTCCAAACTCCTGAAGTGCTGCAATGTCTTTCGTAACAGTAGTTCTATGTGCAGATATTCCATATTCATCATTCAATATATTGATTAACTGTGTTGTGGAAAGAGGATTTTCTTCATCTGTTCTTTCCAGTAAAATCTTTTGTAAATATAAAATTCTTGGCTTTGTTTCCATAATTCTTATATACCAATCGCTCCATCAATAGTATCTGTCTGCTTTTTCTTTTTTGGCTTAGGTGCTGGTAATTCATCGTACATTGCATTAAATAGTCCTGTTAAAAATTTCTTATTATCCACATCTTCTACAAGCAGCATTTCCTTTGCCCCATCATACGGCAATTCATAAGCAGCTGTCGGCATATATGAAATTGCTGATTTTATCGGTTTTACAAGTAATCTGTCATCATAAATTCCGCCGACAATTTTACCACGATAATAAATAATAAATTCGCCCATCATCGCACGGTAAGTAATCTCGTCCAATTCTGCCAACTGCTCTAATACAAATTCCAAATATTCTTTACTTGATGCCATTAGTTGTCCTCTGACCTAATTTCATTTTACTCAATTTATGCCTTCTTTATTGGGTGTCTTATTACTGTTTTGCATTTCTCCGGTGCAACTTTTCTTGGGTCTGATAAATAGATTTCATGATGGCGTCGCTCACCAATAAAATCATTTACATAACCGTTTTCTTCAAGATATTTATCCATCATTGTCACGGTTGCAGGTTCATCATCAAAAGCTCCTATATGCATTATCTGTACGCACAAACCTTCGTCAATACTCAAGAACTCTGCACCAGAGCAATCCATCTTTTTCTTTTTTGAAGCAGTTTCCACCGCCCAATCAAAATCTTTCTTTGCAATAAAATCGGGCAGACGAATAACAGAAATCCAGTTGAAAGCTGATTTATCGGTATAATCTACACCTTCAACATTATCCCGCCACCAAAAGCCCTCAAGCGGTGGTACAACATATTCAAAAAATCCTTCTATTTTGTAATCCGTCTTATAGCTCATCTTGAGAGTATATGCAACAGCATACAAAACACCAATAGCAGTTTTATATTCTCCGCCTTCTTCATTAGGATTTCCTTTACCTCTTACCGCTATATAATTTGCCTTTGGAATTGTCACAATCTGTGGCTTATTCTTCGGCATATAGAACTCTTTATATTCTTTCTTAAAATCAAATGCCATTCGTTTATCCTCTCTGAAAAATCATTCTACTTACCTTATAATTTATAAAACACAATTTGTATATATTTCAAATAAGGCTAAAAGGAATAAATCTTCCATTGTTTCTATAACTTCTCCATCGTATCCTCCCGGAGAACCGTATGATTTATCAATGTTTTTATTTTTATTCCCATAGATTGCTGCAAACTCTGCTATAACAGTGACCAACTGGCATGCCTCTATTTCTTTGCAACTTCCAAAATTATATTCTACCGCCAACTGCTGAATTGGTGTTTCTTTTTTGTCATTGCTATTAAACGCATTGGCTAAAACATCTGTAATATGATTTTGATATCCAAACTCTTGATGTGGAATTGATTTATCTGCATAGTATTCTATGCTACGAGCAAAATATTTTCCTCCATCGTAAAAAACACTTTTATCATCAGGAAAGTATTCACTTAGCACACTTTCTATTGCAGCCAAACACTTTCCATAAATATTGGACTCACCGACTCGTAAATCCAAATCACAATATTCCAAAATTCTATTTTGAACCTCTTTAGTACAACAGCAAAATTCTCTATACATCTCTCTGTTGTAATAAAACAAATCATTATACATCGTGGCTATTGCACATAATGGAATAAGCCCTCTGTCCTTATAATATTTAGAAATGAATGATACCGCTTGTGCTTTTACACTTTCTTGATGACGTTGCTCATCACGCTTGTCCTGCCTTTTTTCAAACCTCTCCATACGGTTGCTTTGTCTTATTTGCAGGACTGCAATAATAACTGTGACTATTAAAGCAACTCCCGCACAAATAATACTTATCCAATCTGAAACACTCATCATATAGTTTCTCCTTCTACTGTAAACGATAATTTAGAGCAACAAATGCACCTGATTTTTGAAAATATGATGGCTAAAGCAGCAACCCACAAACTTTCTGGAAAATACACTATTGCTCAAAATCTTGCAACCGTTGTTACGGGTAAAGAAGATGCTAATTTTTCTGTACCTAATGGAAAATACAAATTCTTTACTTGCTCAAATACGCCTTTGTCGTGTGATGAGTATTCGTTTGACGCATCTTCTATACTTATAGCAGGTAATGGAGATTTTAATGTCAAACATTATTCTGGAAAGTTTAATGCGTATCAAAGGACATACGTTCTTACTCCAGATAAAAAATATTTTGGTCTATTATATTTAGCAAGCCTATACAGGATAAATTCTTTTAAATCACGTTCTTCAGGCTCGATTGTAAAATTTATTACGAAAAGTGATGTAGAAAATATTCCTGTATTTATACCAAACGACAGGTTTTACTTGCAAGAATTAAACAAATTAATTTATTTACAAGAACAAAATAAACTTGAAAACGAATTACTTGTTAATCTTCGTGACTGGTTGTTGCCTATGCTGATGAACGGTCAAGCCACCATCAGTGATTGATACAGTAAATTATCGTTTATATTATTATTCAAAGCGATTTTTTCATCAATTTTTGAAAGTATATTAGCAATTTTACGCTGCACTTTAATTGAAATATTAGGAACTGTATATGTCGGAAAATCTTCTACAGAAATTCTATTTACAGTGCTACCTTTTATAATCTTGCTTTGAATAAATTGTTTCCACTCCGGCGAAAGAAAATAATAGTACAGCCACAATGTGTCAATATCCTTACTTACATTTCTGATAATAGCTAATCTTCTTCCTAAACACCCATAAAAGTCTTTAGGTATTAAAGCGTACCTTCCCAATGTTGCTTCATACGAAAAAACAATATCTCCATACTGTGGGGTTACTCTTTTTGTCCACTTAATATAATCTTCTTCTGACAAATGAGCAAATTCTTTTGCATTTATTTTTCCATCATCAGTTATTGCATCTATTCCCAAGTAAACTGGACCATCGACTGTTTTCTTTGGTGTAGCGTGTGGACCATCGTACACTTCGCATATCTCTTTTATCACTATTCTTTCTGACATAAATTCCTCCGCTATCCGATATATTTTCTATGAGCCAATTTAACATTGCTCTGTTTGACCATTGCATACTGCAAAGTCGTATCTATTTTTCTATGTCCCAAAAGCTGCTGTAACTGTTCAATAGGCATTCCTTTATCTATTGCCATAGTTGCAAGAGTACGTCTAAATTTATGTGGATGTACCTTGCTAAGACCTAATTGTTTTCCAAAATTTCGCAATCGCACTTCAATACCCCCTATTTTTAATCGCTCATAAGGAGCTTTTAACGATACAAATAGTGCCGGATTATTATCCATTCTGCTCTGCAAATAATTCTGCAAATGTATTTTTGTTCTGGCGTCAAAATAAACAACTCGCTCCTTATCGCCTTTTCCAAAAACAACACATTCACGCTCATTGAAATCTATATCTTCTCGATTTAACAGAACCATTTCTCCAACTCGCATACCCGTTGAAGCAAGCATATCAATCATTGCCAAGTCCCTGAGTTCCGTGCAATTATCTCTCATCAATTCAAGTGCTTCATCTGAATAAGTTTCCTTAATATTCGTTCCAGTTTTAACCTTATGTATTCTTCTGACCGGACTTTTCAAAATATAGTCCTCGTCCTCAAGCCAAGAAAAAAAGCTGGAAAGTATTCGTCTTATATTATCAATCGTAACTTTACTTGAATTTTTATTTGACTGATATTCAGTAAGGTAACAGCGTATATCATCGGTTACAATATATTTAATACCTTTACCTATACTATCAATCATTGCCTGTATAGTTGCTTTGTAATATTTCAAAGTTTTCTCGGAACAGCCCTCAATTCTCTTTGCCGATAGAAACAGTTCAACCAAGTTTTGCTCCGATAATCCTTTATCACTTTCTGTTTTTGCAACTTCATAATCAAAAAGCGTATGTTGCAGTACCTCCTGCAATCGCTGTGTTTGTGCATTGTTCAAATAAGGTAGCATACCCTGAACAATATCCATAATTAAATTCTGTTTCATAGTCAATTCTCCTTTTATTTAACTTAGAGAACAACTATGAGGCGGTAGTCCCCTAATTTAACTCCCGCCACCCACAAGAGTTATGGGTTATATATTAAACGATAATTTATCGTATCAGTCGCTGATGGTCGCCTGACCGTTCATTAACATAGGTAAAAGCCAATCTCTAAGAGATGTTAGCTGCTGATTTTCTCTTGTGTTTTCAGAAATAATATCAAACATCGGCATTACTTGACGGTTAAATGCTTCTAATTCCATTTTTTCAGGAACATAGATAGGTCTGTTTTTAAGTAAAGGCTTTTGCAAATGCTTCAGCCCTGTTCCTTGGAAGAATTTTTGGTCAAGTTCGGGCTTAATTGAAAATAACATTAAGTAGAGATAGTCTGACATTTCGGATTTTGCAGAAATGCTCCAAGTATCTGTTGAATAAGCTGCTTTACCAACATAAAATTTAACATCAGCGTTACCACCAGTATTTAAAAAGCAATTTCTACCATCAACAAATGGTTCGTTCCATTTCAAAATAGTTGCACCACTTGTAAAGAATGGATATTTGCCATTTGATGTTTTTGCTTCTCCGACCTGAATAGCTGACTTTTCAGCTTCAGTTAAAATATCTTTCAGTTTAGCATTAGGCTTTTTGGGGAAAAAAGTATGCATATAAATGTCATAAGCCATTGCTGATAAATTATCGTTTATCATATTATTTATAGTTCTTTTTCTATTAATCATCTCAAAGAAACTTGCCACTTCTCGTTGCCCATGCTCTATAACAGGTATAATTATTTCCTTCAAATCAGGAATACATAAATTACTAACAATAGAACCTGTTGCATCAGCTCGTCGAAACTGTGTTTGAACAAAATCAGACATTAAAGTGTTTAGCAAATAAAATGGATCACATTTTTGCTTATTAACTTTTAACAAAACTAGCCTCTGTCCCAGGCAACATTTTAACCCTTTGGGAACAATTCCAACCACTCCCATAGGTGCTTCTCTTGATATGATTATATCACCCTCCTCAGGAACTGCTCTTTTAGTTCTTTCTATATATGTTGCTTCATCAACAAAATATCCGTCTATAAAATCAATATTTCCATCTTTTAAATTAAAATTACGAATAACCCGTATCCCCTCATTCTTCCAATTTGGAGTGGAATGAGGACAGTCAATGATATCTATACATAATTCCTGTAGCTTATAATACTTCATTAAACATCCTCCCTAAGTTCCGCATATATTTTTTTCCATTTAGCCGAAGGATGTTTACAAATACAATCTTTTGAAGCGAACGCACATACCCCTTCTATATAACAATATCCACATATATCAGGATTAGTTTGTCGACAACCATAAGTTTGTTTTTCTGTATCATTTTCGTTAAGAGGAGAGCGAATAGGGATACATAACTCTTTAGGAAAACTACTCATACTTTACCTTCTTTAACTGCTCCATAATTTCTGTTTTCAGTTTATCGCCCTCTGCAAAATATTCCTGTAACTTCTCTGCATAAGCACTCATACGAGCATTAAATTCGTCCTGTGATAATTCAACATATTCAATTTTCACATCAAAATACTGTCCTGCTGAAAGTGAATATTTCTTTTCTTTGATTTCATCATAGGTAACAGCAACTGAAAAATCATCAACAGCTTCTTTATTAAGGAATGTATCAACAATTTTATCAATCTCAAAATCACGAAGTCTGCGTTTTTGATTATTACCGTCCTTATATTCTTCTCCCAGTTTTGAAGCATCTATCAGTACAACCTTATCTGTTTTTCTTGAATTATCGAAAAACAATACTGATACATTCGTTCCGGTATTAGCAAATACATTTGACGGCATACTAATACAGCCATAAACTATATGCTCGTCCACAATATGTTGTAATATTTTCTTTTCTACACCTGACTTTGCAGTTATAAATCCGGTAGGAACTACAATCGCACCTTTTCCGGTTGATTTCAATGAATTAAGAACGTGCTGAATGAACAATGTGTAAATTGCCATACTCTCTTTCTTCTTGGCAGGTACTTTCGGAACTCCCGCCCAAAAACGAACAGGCATTGCTGCTATACGTTCTCTTGTATCTGAGAAATCCATTTTAAAAGGCGGATTTGAAACTACATAATCAAAAGTTCTTAATTCCTGTCCATTATCACTCTTGTGATACGGAGCAATCAGTGTATCTCCCTGAATTGCGTGGTCAAGAGAAGATACCAGACTGTTCAGGATAAGATTAAGTTTCAACATTTTATTGCTTCGCTGTGAAATATCCTGAGCAAAAATCGTACACTTATCTTCGCCAATTTTATGAGCAAGAGCCATCAAAAGTGTTCCTGTTCCGGCTGATGGGTCATAACACTCAATGCTGTGTAAATCAGTTGCATTTCCAACAAGCAATCTTGCCATAATCGTTGCAATGGCGTGAGGTGTATAATACTCTGCATACTTACCACCGCCTGCGGTATTGTAGTCCTTTATCAGATATTCAAATATATCTGCGAAGAAATCATAGTGCTTCTCAAATGCTTCTTCAAAAGAGAAATTTACCAACTTGTCAACCAACGCACGGGCAAAAGGTGCTCTTGCTGTATCGTCCGTTACATACTGTGTCAGCTTTTCAAAAAGCGGTATTTTAGTATTCTGAGCAGTCTGAGTTGAAAATATATCAATGTTCTTATCCGCTATATCTGTCATCGTGCTGTCAAAAATCAAATCAAAATCGCCCTTTGCCTGCTGATTCCATAAGTTGGCAATAAGATGTTCCGGGTTAAGTAATGGAATATCTGACGGTAAACTATCAAAAATATCCAATCGGTCATCTTCCGACATTTCAGCATAAGCAAGTTCCCATTTTTCGGCATTTTTAAGAACAGGACTGACTTTTTTTACTTCATATCCGAATTTATCATTAAGAAACTTATAAAGGAAAACCTGAGTGATAATTTTATATTCATTACCATCGTTTCCCATACCATAGGTCTGACAAGTTGCTTTTAAGGCATCTATCAATTCTATGGTTTTTTCTTTTATCGTCTTTGTTTCTTCCATTGTGTTCTCCTTTATGCCACTGAATAAGTCTGGTTGTACTGATCAAGATACTGTTTTGTAATCCTGCTCTGTATAAATACTCTATCCTCACGAGCACTCGCTACTCCCAACTTATCAATGCCTGCTTTTATTTGTGTCATAACCGTTCTCTCAAAATATGCGTCTTTCTTCAATATATCATTTCTGTCATACACTTTCTGGTCAATATCAGACTTAATAGAAAGCAAAACATTCATAATAGACATATCATACTCTGAAACAATCGGCTGTTTATTTGCTGCTTTTCGAGCAAGATTTTCTTCCCTGATTCTTTTATGAACCCTTGCGAATTTCGCATCGCCATTATATTTCCTCAGCAGAACCGTGTTTTTCTTCTGCAATTCATCAAGCTTTTTTAGAATATCTTCCAGTTCTTTTCCTTGCTCCTCAATCTCAGATACACTCTTAGGTTCAAAGCCGTGTTGCTTGAAGCGAAGCAAAAATGCTTCCTGCAAAGTAATAAACTCAGGGTCATCAGGGTCGATATTCTGTGTAAAAGCACGAACAGTCTTTTTATACTTTTCTGTTACTGCGTCTTTACCACCGACAATTTTTAATTCTTCTTCACTAATTTTGCTGAAATTAAATGTAATATCCTCCATTGCTTCATTGACAAGCAATTTCGTGGTATCATCACTTGCAAAAAGTTCCTTCTGATTTATGCTATCAATATGATGTTGCACCTCTGAAATCAATGATGGCAATTTTGTTAATTCCATTTTTGCAAATGTTTCCTTTAACTCATCATCGCCAAAGGTTCTTACCAAATTACAACAATCACGAGCAGCAATAAGAATTTTTTTAAGTTTAAGCAATTCCTGCTTATCCTCAATCGTGGATATTTCAGAACTAAATTCTTCTGCATTATCTGTGGTGTAGTTAAAAAGAACCTGCTGCACTTCCTGCATTTGTTTAATGAGTTCTGCCGGGTCTTCAATAACCTGTTTGAATGTATCTGTTTCATTTCCAGCACCAACTTCATTCGGGTCATTAAAACGGTTCAGCTCTTTGAGGTATGCTTCATTTGTTTCCTCAAAATTCCTTTTTATATTTGCAAAATCAATGACATAACCATAATGGTTTTCTTTATATGGTCTGTTGACTCTTGTAATTGCCTGCAACAAATTATGGTCTTTCAATTTTCGACCAAAATACAGGCGTTTCAATCTTGGTGCATCAAATCCGGTAAGAAGCATATTGAAAACGATAAGAATATCAACTGTCATATTATTTTTGAAGTCATCAATAATCTTATCTCTTGTATCTTTGTCATCACTATCGTGAAGTATAAGTCCAGCTCGCAAATGACTTTTCATAGAAACGTCTTTATTAAGTTCCGTTTGAATTTCATCAAAATATGCAAACAGCTTCCTTGCCTGCTCACTTGTTTCACAAATGACCATACTGCCGAGCGTATTATCTCCCTGAATTTGTCTAAATCTCTTTAGGTCAGAAATAATATATCTAAGCAACTCTTTGACATAGTTATCGTGTTCAACAATCTGACTTTTCTTTACATCTTTCTTTTCTACCAAGGTTTCAAGTTTTTCATAAATTTCAGAAAGTCGCTCCTTATACTGCGTTTCTATATCCTCACGGATAATTTTCAGCGTATATCCATCTAAAATTGATTTGTCATAATAGTATGTATGAATATAATTACCAAAAACTCTCCAAGATTCTCTTTCTTCTTTCAAAAGCGGTGTTCCTGTCAACGCAATCTTAATCGCATTTTTATCCGCATCAAGAAGATTAGCCAAGAATGAGCCTTCTGGTTTATATCCTCTATGTGCTTCATCAATAATAAATACTCTCTGCAAATTCGTTGCATACGCAGGAAGGTCAACTTTTGACCTATCTTCAGCAAAACGCTGTATATTTACAACTGTAATTTCTGGTTTTCCCGTATTTCCCTCTTGTGCCTGATTGTTACGGAACTGTTCCATAAGTTCAGCACGGGAACTTGCTGTTTTTACAACCAATCCACGAGCTTCAAATTCTTCTGAAGCCTGTTTCAGCAAATCAAGACGGTCAACAATGAAATAAAACTTTGCAACCTTATTTTGCTTGCTAAAATAGTCAGAAAGAACATAAGTCAGGTAATAAGAAAGGGCTGTTTTTCCACTACCTTGAGTATGCCATATAACACCTGAATTAACACCTTCATCAATCTTACTTCTTACTGTTAATGCAGCAAACATCTGTTGATAACGCATTATATGTTTCTGCTCAATAAACTCTATCTTGCCATTTATTTCTTTATGAAAACGAACATAGGCAATTCCATATTTTAATATAAATAACAATCTTTCAGGACTGCACATAGATGTCAGTACTCGATTGGTCGGTGTATAGGTATCTAAATTTGTTTGATATTCCGGAGAAGTATGAATAACCTGACAATTAAAGTCAGTCAATATCTTCTTTTCAACAATCGGGTCAATATCCTTATATGGGAAATCTGCATTATAAGGTGCAATATCCAAATTTGTAGGATTTTCTTCTCTGAAACAGTTGAACGGTGCAGACTGTTTTGCCGTCGTACAATAGAATGCCCCCTGAACCGGAACAATACCACCCATAGTGTCATATTCCATATTATTAGAGAAAATCATCAACTGTGTAATATTCAAAAATCTCCTAAATTTTTTATTAGGAAATCTCTTTTGGTTCATTCTCTTGCTTTCTGCAACCATACCGCCGTGATTATTCGGCTTTTTTACTTCAACAAATACAAGTGGAAGTCCATTTACAAACAATGTAATATCAGGTCTAAATTCATCTTGGTCACGCTTACAAGTGAACTCGGCGGTAAAATGATATGTATTATTCTTTGGATTTTCAAAATCCACCAATCTAACAGGCGAAACAGACGATAAACGCTCGTAAAAACTGCGTCCTATATCATCATTATCTAATTCCTGCCTAATAGTTTTCAATGTCTGTTCCGCTTCTCCTGCGTAGGTAGGATTAAGCCGTGCGAACTGCTCCTTGAAAACGTTAATTAAGATATTGGTATCAGGATCATATACTGTGCCTGCCATATCTTCAGTTATTTTCCCGAAATAGGTATAACCAAGGCGTGTCAAATGAACCATTGCTGGCATTTGAACACGAGTAGCTTCGTTAAACATATTTTTCTTACCACTTGCCGCCATCTTCAGACCTCCTCATATCATTCGTCTAATATGACTTCACATACATCGCCAATATCACAATGAAATACTTTGCAAATTCTCATAAGCACATCAAGGGATACTGTTTCATTCTTATTTAATTTTGTTGCAACAGACGATGAAATCTCCGCAGCACGCATTAAATCTTGTCTTTTCATTTGATTATCAATCATAAGTTTTTGAAGTTTGTTGTAGCTTATTCTCATCTGTAACGCTCCTTCGTATTCTCCGTTCCTTTTTGTTACAGTTACTCATTTGACATTATACTATAAATAATCTATTTTTTCAAGATATAGGGGGTTATTCGCAACTCTCAACCGGAAAGGTGTCACTTTTTACCAACACCTAATACGACATTTTTGAGGATAAGAAAACGTAAAGTGCGTTTCATCGTATCCAAAACATCTTACTATTTACTGTAACCCTGTATTAAAATATCCGTATTCTGTGTCCACATTATAGATTGCATAGCAGTCAAGTGCCTCCGGTATAGGCACACTGTAATAATGGAAACCTAACCAACGCTGCATCCCTTCCGGCATATCTGCTGTCGGTGCACCCGGAAGATACACTGTAAATGTCGTTCCACCCGCAATTCCGTAAAGTTCTGTAAATGTGGTTTTGTATCCGTTATCATTTGCAACCACTTTACCGATCTCATCATCATACTTTAAAGTGTCCAGCTCCATTGTGTAAGTATATTTATCAACCTGTTTAATATTCTTAAATGATCCGGAACCGCTGGACGTTGATCTGCCCTCATAATTGCTATCATAATAAGATGCCGTAAAGGTTCCGTCCGGCTTGATATCCATACTGGCTCCCCATGCGCCTACTCCACTCGTCAGAATAAATTTTTCCGGCAGATCCTCCGGCAATGTCATTGCTACCTCTCCTGCATTTCCGGCAGAGACTTCTTTCTTATCGGCAGATTTCTCCTGCTTTTTGTCAGATGCCGTTTTGTCCGTTTTTTTCTGTGTGATCTTTCCCAGATATTCCATAGCTTCATCATAGGTCATGGCGGTATCATCCAGCGTACCAAGAACCTCCTTGGCTTTATCCTTGCCCTGGCCATTATACATTAACAAGGTATCAAAATTCTTCTGTAATTTCTTTACCTGCGTATCATACTTATCCTCTGATATCTCAGATCCATTCTTGGTACATGAAACAACCGTTGCCGAATAATCCTCATTTGGTCCTTCTTTTCTTGCCCAGGTTGTTGCTTTCTGAAGCATACCGGAATCATCTAATGCAAATTTGATATACTGATCCGTATATCCCTCATCTCCGATTCCACTATATGCATATAAGGTTCCCTTCTTAGTCGTAAACAGGTAATAACTGGTTCCGGAAGCGGCATTTATATCCCAGCCACCATATTCTTCCATATCCGTTCCAAAGATTCTTTTTGCATTTGTTCCGTCAAAGCTATATATATCCATCTGCGCAATTGAAGCTTCGTTCTGTTCCGATCTTACCAAGATCATCTCCGGCACACCATCACCTGTAACATCGGCAAATACGATCGGTGTCTGTTCCTCTTTTGCAGTCTTTGTGGAATAATCATATTCATACTGCCAGTAATAATTGTCGATCTGTGTCTTATAGGATTCAAGTACCTCTTTGTATGCTGCTTTATAAAGACTTTCATCAATGGCTGCCTCTGTCGTTACCTCTGTTGGTTCTTCCGTTGTAACTTCAGTGGTTACCTCTGCCTTTGTTGTCACCTCTGTTGTAACAGTATCATCACTTGCTTCCGAAGTGACTTCTGTTGTTGCATTCTGATCTTTCTTCTTATCCTGTGAGTGCTTATATGCAAATCCTGCTCCGACCGCACCTCCTACCAGGGCAACGGAAGCGGCTGCGATCACGATCTTGCCTGTTACCGTTTTTATAAATGCCTGCTTTCCAACTGTAGCTGCGATAGCCTTTCCGCCTTCTACTGCACCAGCAGTCGATCCTGCAGCTCCTGCCTGAGTGACCCCTCCTGTTGCTGATCCTGTGGCTCCTGCCTGAGTGACTCCTCCTGCTGCCTGTCCTGTGGCTCCTGCCTGTGCAGCTCCTCCTGCTACCTGTGCAGCCCCGCCTGTAACATTGCCTGCCATCTGCATAGCACCACCATGAATGATGCCGGCTGCAACATTTCCACCAATGCCTGCCATCTGCTCAAATACATGCGTAACGATCATATTTCCACGTTCTGCCATAAGCAGATATACAAGAAGACACATCGGTGTGTAGCTGTAAAGCTTGTAGCCTTTCTTCTGAAGCTCCTCTGCCTTTGCCTTGATATTCTTACGTCCATAATTCAGTCTGGACTTTACGGTGTTCTCGGAACAGTTCAATACTGTGGCAATATCCTTGATACTGTAACCCTCCAGATGGAACATAAGCACACAGATTCTCTGTTCATTCGACAGGGAATCGATCAGCTCCCGCACCATATCCTGTGTCTCCTGCACGGTACATGCCATCTCCGGCTGTGTGCTCATGTTTTCATCTTCCAGAGTATACTCAAAGACATCCCCTTCATCATTTTCATTCTGCAGATCAGAAAACAAGATTGCCTTTTTCTTCTGAAGTGCATTGATCGCAGTATTTGCCACGATCGTACTCATCCATCCCGGAAATACATTTGCATCCTGCAAACTATCTAATCTGGCAAATGCCTTTATATATGCATCCTGAAGGACATCCATTGCATCCTGCTCATTCTTCATATACTTCATTGCAATGTAGAGTTTATTCCGATATGTATTCTCATATAAGAACGTAAATCCTTCTTCACGCCCTGCCTTTGCCTGTTCCACTGCCTGTGTATAATCCACACAGCTTCCGCAAAACGGACAGTTGTATTCATTCCCCTGTAAATCATTTCCACATGTTCTGCACTTCATGTTATCCTGCTCCTCCTGCTTTTTATCTTATTTCTGTAATTTATATATTATCTTTATACCTTTATTTATCTGGACTGCCTGTCATGCTCGATTCGATCAAATAATTCTTTCTTGCGTTCCGGATCGTCCGGCAGCTCCTTTCGTTCTTTTCTTAACAATGCAACAAACGCGCGCACTGCCTTCCACACATCCATATATCTCACCTCCTGTTTATTGGACAGATCAGGTGGGTAAAAAGTTTTAAGTTTTTGGATATTTTTTTCTTTATTATAGCATACCACAAAATCAGGATAACATTATATTCTATTTCTTTATCTTTACAGTCTTATATTTGCCCCATGCAGAATAACATTTCTTCTCGCGGAAACCTGCCTTTACATAAGAACGGACACGGACATAATAAGTCTTGCCTTTTTTCAGATCCCAGAATGTACAGTTATTGTAATTCTTAAATGGTGCATCATATACCTTCTTATTTTTCTTGAATTTCTTATCCGTTGCGATCTGGATCTGATATCCGGTCGCCTTGCTCTTGCACTTCCATGTTACTTTTAATTTTCCGGATGAAAGATTCTTTACCTTGCTTACAGTGGTCTTCGGAACATCTGTAAATGTCGTCTTAAATGTATACATTCCGGCATAATTTGGATCAACACTATATGGCCAGCCTTTGGTCATCGTGATGTAGTAGGTTCCCTTTGGCAGGAAAAATGTGTATTTTCTGGTTCCCGGTGTAACACCCGTCTGAATATAGTGAATGTCACCATTCGTATTCTCGATCACAACATTCATTTCCTTGATCTTGCTGTTGATCTGAATGTTCATGTACTGGTTCTTTGTCATCTTCATCTTATAGATATCTGTTGTCTCGTTAAATGCAAACTGTCCTTTATAGGTCGTACCTGCCTTATAGGTAAATGCCATCGTTTTCTCATCGTTCTGTGACAGCCATGCCTCGGAACGTGTCTCGCCGGATGCCTTGTATGATGCGGTAAATGTAAACTTGCAGCCGGTATAAAAACCTGCACACAGTGATAATTTATAATCACCTGCTAATAATTCTGCCTTATAGCTGCCATTTCCTTCACTGACTGATGCTGTATAGATCTCATTATCATACATATCGCTGACTTTTATATAATTAAGCCCGGTGTGGGTCTTTCCAATTTCCTCCGTCGCAATCGCAAGAGAAAATGTACCGGATTTCTTCATCGTAAATGTATACTCATATGTATTCTGTGCATCCTCCAGCTCGCCACTGTAACTCTGTCCCCATACGATCTGCTGTGGACTGTTTAACACCTCTGCGGATACCTTTCGTGCAGGACTTACTGCACACATCATCACCATTAAAATTACTGCTAACATGATCTGTTTCATTTTTCTACTCATAATAATCTGTCCTCTCTTTCTACATTCTTTTTACTCAACTACTTCAACATCCATCATCTGCTCTTTGTATGCCTTACGGATCGGGATGATCGGCAATCCGATAAAGACCATGATCGAGATGAAGAAGGATACCATACCTGTAACGATGTCATATGGAAATGGTACGATGAGCCAGCCCCATTTTGCTATCTTGCCTGCCATTCTCACCGCAGTTCCAAACCCTCCGAAGAAGTAGGAAACAATGCCTGCCATAACTCCATACCCCATCATAGACATCGGGATCCTGCCACCAAAAATACCGGAAAGGACAAATCCTAAAACGGTTAAACAGGTTGCTCCCAATGCGATGTACTGTGCGATTTCGATTCTTTTCATTTTCTTCATTTTTTTATTCTCCTTTTCTTTATCTGAGGAGCATTTCATCCGGAAATTCATCCATAAAAAATGCAACCTCTGTATCGTTTCACCTATATGACACAGAGGTTGCAAAAAAGTTTTATATTTTTTGAATTTTTTTAAAATTAATTTTTTAATGCTGTAATCGGCACAACATATACGCCATCCGGTCGTTTATATGCTGCATTAGACAAACCACAAATAACACACAATATTTTTGCAGGCTTTCCTTTGGGATCATTTCCAATCTTTTTGTTTATATCTAATAAACTCTTCGCAGCGTCATCAATCTGATTTGCACCTAATTTAATTTCAAATGCACACCATTCACCATTACTAAGTTCAACAACTGCATCAATTTCTTTATTATCATAATCCTGATAATGATATAACGAGGCACCAAACGATTCTGCATATATTTTCAAATCCCGTTCACAAAGAGACTCGAATAAAAATCCAAGTGTTTGCAGGTCATTGATCAACATCTCCGGTGTCGCATTCAGCAAAGCGCAAGCAAGAGAAGGATCACAAAAATGCCGTTTCTCCGCTTGCTTTATTCTAACAGATGATCGGATATTTGTTGAAAATGGCATTTGATTATCTATAATAAAAAGTCGTTTGAATATATCCAAATAATCAGCAATAGTATCTTTATCAAGATCAGTATCGTCCATTTCTTTCACATCTTTTGCAAGTGAAGTATTGGTAACTGTAGTTGCTTCGTTTCTCGCCAAAGACCGAAGTAACAGTTTCATTTTCTCCTTATTACGTTTTATTCCATCCATTCTATATACATCATCGTCAATTATGGCATCAATATATTGAATTGGCAAAAGTGCTGCCTGTTCAACAGGTATATCTATATTACCGGGCCATCCTCCACGAATAATATACTCAATTAAGTTTTGCAGATTAACTTCACCGGTCATAACCGGAATTATATTATCATTGCATAACTCTTTTAATGAAATTTCGCCGGACGAGTCACCAGATTCATAAAGTGACATTGGATGCATCTTTATTCTTGCAATTCTTCCTGCACCACTATGCATGATTCCCTTATGATTAGGAGTTGCCGAACCTGTTAATATAAACTGTCCCTTTTCTCCTGTTTGATCAACCTTATATCTAACTGCATCCCACAATGGAGGAACTTCCTGCCATTCATCAATTAATCTTGGCTTATCACCATTCAATACCAAATCCGGCGACATTTGTGCCAGCGTTCTATTTTGAAAATTACCTGCAGGATCTCCCATATAAATTTCACTATTGCTATGGTAAGAAGAAGTCCATGTTTTACCACACCACTTTGGTCCTTCTATACATACAGCTCCAAAGCTCTCCAAAAATTGTTCAATTCTATTATCAATTATTCTTGTTTTATAAGCATCTTTTATCATATTTTTATTATCACCTCTAATACGGATTATATACCAATCGGAGAGTTTTGGGAAGTATAATCGGAGAGTTTCGTAGTTTTCAATCGGAGAGATTCCGGAAATATAATCGGAGAGATTCGGCGTTTTCAGTCGGAGAGTTTTTCCTTTATAAAGTAAAAATGTCTTCGACTGATTCTTAAAAAACAGCCGAAGGCATTCTAATAATTTTTTATTTATTCTTTTTTAAATATTTCAATGCATTTGCATAGGACATTTCACATCCGTCACTTGCTCCTCCTAAATTTCGAGCTGCCATTATATTTCCTGACGAATCCCTGTTAATATTTGCCAACTGATCATATATGCCATTAGGAGCTGTCGCCGCCATGTTCTTCAGAACCTCACTATCCACTTCTTGATATATTTCGTCGCGTTTTGTCTGATATTCTTCCCATGCCACAGATATACCGTCCCGTTCTGCAAGCAGTGCTGTTTCTTCATCCCCCACTTGTTCTGCATGACAGGTCCAGACAATCGGCTGCAGATAATCTCCACTAGATGAAGCCACATCGAATTCTACAATCTTATCTACGACCCCAATCTCCGTATCATCACTCTGTCCATCACTGCATAGTATGTACATCCGGCATCCATTTTCTGAAGCTTCTCTAGTGCAAACTAATACATATGGTGTTCCTTCTGCTCCCCATTTGTCCCGGTTCTCATCTGACCTTGTATCAAGTTCTCCACTATAAACCTGTACTGCTTCATTATCTATATATGTATATATATGAAGATCCGCTTTATTCGGATCTGATTCATCCCGTGCCGCAAAGATCAGTTCCGGAGTATCATCTCCCATAATATCAGCAACAGTAATCGCTCTGGATTCTCCTACCAACGTCGGTTCATTCTCCCTCACTTGTGAAGTCTGCCAGTTATACTTCTTAATTTCCTGTTCGTATTCTTTTATTATTTCGGTATATGCATCCTGCCAGGTATTCTTATTGTGATTATAGATTGCTACTCCGGCTGCTCCACCTGCTACTGCTACCCCGGCTGCCGCCATCGTGATCTTACCGGCTACTGTCTTTAAAAAGGTCTGTTTTGCCGCTGTGGCTGCCGCAGTCTTTCCTCCTGCCGCTGCACCTGTTCCGACTGCTGATCCTGCAGCCCCGGTCGCTCCGGCACTTCCGGCGGCAGATAACGCACCTGCTGCTCCACCATGGATCAGTCCGGCACCGACTACACTTCCAACACCTGCCAGCTTGTCGAAGGTTCCTGCTACCAGCATAGTTCCTCGTTCTGCCATGAGCAGATAGGTAAGAAGTGCCATAGGTGTGTAGCTGTACAGCTTGTAGCCCTTCTTCTGAAGCTCCTCTGCCTTTGCCTTGATATTCTTACGTCCATAATTCAGTCTGGACTTTACTGTATTCTCTGAACATCCAAGAACTGTCGCAATATCTTTTATGCTGTATCCTTCAATATGGAACATCAGCACACACATTCTCTGCTCATCCGACAATGAACCGATCAGTTCCTGTACCATTTCCTGCGTTTCTTTCGTTGTACATGCCATCTCCGGCTGGGCTGTCATGTTCTCATCTGCGATCGAATATTCAAATGCCTCCCCATCCTGATCTTCTCTCTGCATATCCGAAAAATTCACTGTATGGCGGTCTCGCAATGTATTCCTTGCGGTATTTGCAACAATGGTACTGAGCCATCCAGGAAATGAATTTGCATCCTGAAGACCGGAAAGCCGTTCAAATGCTTTCACATAGGAATCATGCAGAACATCCATCGCTTCATCCTCATTCTTCATGTATTTCATCGCAATATACAGCTTATTCCGATATGTCATCTCATACAGATAGGAAAAGCCTTCTTCCCTTCCGGCTTTTGCCTGCTCCACCGCCTCTGTATAATCAACTGCCGCCCCACAGAACGGACAGTTATATTCATTTCCCTGCAGATCATTCCCACATGTTTTGCAAATCATTTGTAGCCTCCCACACGCCTGTTTTTTCATTTTTGTATACTTTTAATAGAAATATGTCAGATCCGTTTTTTCTGTTTAGCCTATTATAGCCTTTACTGCACTAACATCCAGATTTGTTATCTCGACAATCTGATCCAAAGAATAGCCTTTCTTATGCATATTCAGTACAATCTCTCCAGATTTCATTGTAACGTAGTTCACAGGGGATAGCAAGATGAAGAAAATAAAGGCAACAAAAAACTGACATACGGATCAGGTATCTTTTCTTCCGAAAATATGATGATCCATATGTCAGTTTTTGTACTTATTTATGTAGGGTTGTATTTATTATTATTTAATCTTAACAGTCTTAACCTTACTCCAAGAAGAATAATAATATTCATCCGGAGTACTACCATAATTATCAATTTTCACATAAGAACGAACACGAACATAATATGTTCCTTTTTTCAAATCAACCATATACATTCCTGTATATTCATCCTGCTTTGTCTTTTTGCCCTTTTTAAACTTTTTGTCTCTTGCAATCTGGAACTGATAGCCATTTGCCAATGAATTTTTCTTACACCGTATATACATCGTCTTATACTTATTATCCGGTTTTGTTTTAGTAATAGTTGGCTTTGGTATTGCAGTTACAGAAGTTCTAAAGGAATACTTACCTGTATAATGATAGTCCGTTGCGTAATTTACACCACCTCTGAACTTGACATAATATGTACCCTTTGGTAAAAATACTCTGTATTTATGAAGTCCCGCTTCAATATCTGATATACTAACATTCCGACTGCCACTTGTGTTTACCAAATTAATGTTCAGTTCACGGAGCTTACTAGATACCGTCAGATTCAGATACTGACTTTTTGTTACTCTCATCTTATAAATATCTATATCATCATTCAACGCTAACTGTCCTTTTACAGATTTACCAATCTTATAAGAGGTTGCTGTTCCCATCTCATTATTCTTTGCCATTGCATGCTCGGACTTCGTTTCCTTAGATGGCTTAAATGATGGTGTAAATGTAAAATTACAACCATCCATACCACCTTCCATGCCTATTCTTAATGTATAATTACCTGCCAGCAAATCCAGCGATAAACTACAATCTCCCACATTATAAATCTTGTATACTTCTTTTCCTGTTTCGTCCAAAACTGTTATTTTACCCATACTGGTAAATGCATATCCAGCATCCGATACCTGAAATACAAAGGTGACATTTCCGGATTGTTTCAAAGAAAATGCATATTTATAACATTTACTGGTCTCTGTACTGCCACTATACGAACTGCCCCATTTCAGTTTTGGTCCCTCTGTTGTTCCTGCTGCAAATGCCTTCTGCACTGGCATCACTAACATTACGAATGCTGCTGCCAGCATTACAATTAACCCTTTCCATAAACTCTTGTTTTTCATCATTTTTCTTCTCCTTTTCATTTTTTTATTACAACAAATATTTACAGATGCAAGAGAAATATTATATTTTCCTGCCTTCTACTATATAAGACAGGGGCAAATGGAAAAAGGTTTTAAAGTTTTCAAATTTTTTTCACCTTGACTCATACTGTCCAGATAAAACGAAAACGCCGTCTGTGATATTCCTACCACAAACGGCGCCCCCACTCTTGTTATTATATATTTTTTATTTTGTTACCTTGACCTTGGAAGATAAGCCTTTGCTCTTAAACAGCTTCTGATAAGAGGAAACCTTCTTCTTTGGTACTTTAATCGTAGTAACCTTTGTGATGCCCTTAAATGCATTTTTAGAAAGCTTCTTTGATGTAATCTTTGAAGACTTAATTGTAATTGTCTTCAGCTTCTTACATCCGCTAAATGCCTGATCTCCGATCTTCGTTGTCTTCGCCGGAAGCGTAATACCGGTAAGAACTTTGCAGCCCTTAAATGCATATGCTCCGATCTCCGTTACGTTCTGTCCCATAGTAACGGTTTTAAGTTTTATTGCTCCATTGAAAGCATTCTTGGAAATCTTACTAACATTGCTTCCGATTGTAACCTTTGTTACCTTCTTATTATTCTTGAAAGCACCCTCTGAGATCTGTGTTACTTTGTATTTCTTACCTCTGATCTTCACGGTTGCCGGAATGCTGACAGTCTTAGCCTTTTTATTTACAGGTGCTTTATATGCAACTGTTTTCTTGGATGTGCTTATAACCTGAACCTTTGCAGCTTTACTGTCATCAGAAACCACATCCCCCTTCTTGAGCGGTTTTACTATTGGTTTTTCCGGTGTTGGCTTCACCGGTGTCGGTTCCTGAAGTTTTGCGATTGGCTCTGTTCTTGTCTTTTTGCAGACACTGCAGGTATATGTCTTTACACCCTCTGTCTTTGTAGTTGGCTGTGTTGTAACCTTTCCTTTATCCCATGTATGTCCGGTTGCCTTCAGTTCTTCTATATCCATAACCTCATTACACTCGGTACATCTATATGTGATAGAACCATTTTTCTCACAGGTTGGCTCAACTCTTGTTCCATTATCTTTGATATGTTTTGTATGTGGTGCCTTAACCTTGATTATTACTACATATTCGTCAGATGTATATGCTCTTTCTTCTGTATAGGATGTTACTGTAATTGTAGTCTCACCGCATCCCGTTATAGTAACTTTACCGGTCTCATCTACAGCAGCAACCTCCGGATCAGCCGAAACATACCGTAATGCAGAGAGCTTGGATTCAAGCGCTGCATCCTTCAAAGCCACATCCAGTGTAAATGCGCTATCGCCAAATACCTTCTCATAAGTCTCCGTACCGGTTAATTCAAGTCTGGTAGTTGGAAGAACCGTTACTGCAATCCTCTTTGTTGTAGCGCCCTTACCTGTACTTGCAGTGATAATGGTCGATCCCTTGCCTAACGCAGAAATGGTAATTCCATCACAAGCAGCTATCTCTTCGCCGCCTTCTGCGACCTTATAATCAATAACATCTGTTGATTCATCGTTAAGTTTGGCATCGATCCAGATCTTCTCGCCCTTATAAAGCGTCACCTTATATTCACCGGCTGATGCATCCCACGCAAAATCATCAGAATCGGAAGTGATCGTAATACTGGTTCCCTTTACATACTTTGTTAATGTAACATTTATGGAATGTGATAATTCAGAATCTGCATAGTAGTTTACTGCACTATCCTTAATTGTTACATTAACAGCGATTTCTGCTGTTCCTGCCTTTGAATAGGATGTATCATAAGCAGTCGTGATAACTCCGTTTGATACATTTGCCACGATATTTGACTGATCGGATATCTTCTTATAAGATACAGTATATTCATCTGCTGCAAGGCCTTCGATCTCGCCAAATTCTATCTGAAGCTCATGCTTTACATCATTCTGAACTGTAAATTCATTTGATCTTACAAGTGCATCGATATCCGTAAGCTTCGCTTTTGCAATTGTAAATGTTGCTTCCTTACTGTTTGTAGTATGAATACCATCACCCTTGATCGTAAGTCTACCGGTACCGGCATTCACATTCTCACCATACTCTACCGTATACTGATCGTCCGGAACAACTGCGCCATTGATTGTAACTTCGATATTTTCCTTATCCGGTGTCTGCTGCGTTCCATCATAGGTATATTCGCCATTTACTGCTACTGCTGCCTCTGCAAGATCATAGTATAAGGTTGGCTGTGTGATCACTATTGTATACTGGATCACTACTGTTTTTGCTTTATCTACATATATATCTGCTACATATGTTGCCTCAACCGCATTCTGTCCGACTACCTCACTTGATACAAAATCGATCTGACCAACTGTATTGGTAAATCCCTGTACCTGAAGACGGATCTTATCCTTCAGTGCTGAGATATCACCGACATTCTTACCTAATGCAAACTTAACAACATGCTCCTCATTATCTACATCTGTAGCAACAAATGATTCGCCGCCCGCAGTAAGTGTGGTCTTTGCCTGATTTAAGCCTGCAAAATCAAATACAGTTATCTCATAGGATGCTGTAATATCATCACTGTATCTGTCATCTGCAATATACTGAAGTGTTACCGTCTGTGCAGAAACGCTGTTCATATCATAGCCTGTAACCTTCAGCTCTTTATCAATATCAACCGGTGCAGTCTTCTTATTCTTATATGTCTTTACTACCTTCAGACCATTCAGATCAAACTCTGCCCCTTTGGCAAATGCTGTCTTATTTGGGAAACGTTCGATGCTGATCGATTCTACGGTTGATTTTGCTTTAACTGCAAATTTTATCGTCTCACCACGATATTCAGATACCGATAATACTACATTGTACTCTCCTGTTTCCTGATTCTTTGTAACATAACTGCTGTCATTTATAATGGACTTGCCATCCAACAGGATATCTGTGATCTGGAATCCGTCATGTGCAACAATGTTATTAATTGCATATGTACCGGTAGTAGTATCCTCCAGGCTGGACTCATCAATGATCAACTGGTTCTCTGCAAGATTTCCCTTTGCATTGTAGGTTACACCATCATCAATATCCAGTTCAAGGTATACTGCAATCTCCCCTTCCTCCGGAGTCTGATTCTTTCCCTTTGTGATAACACCATTTCCGGTATATTTACCATTCATAAAGAACTTACCATAAATATTAGCATTTTCTTCCAGATTAAGAGAACCATTCAATACAATGATACCATATTCGGAATCCATCGCCATTGTTCCCTTAACTGTTAAAGTACCATTGATGATCAACTGTGCATCACTGTCAGCTGCCCAGACAAGTGCACCCGGAAGTACATCATCATGCTGTGGATCAACTACAAGTTCAACGTCCTTAGGAATGATCAACTTGGATGATGACGGTAATTCTAATGTTGTTCCTGCTTTAATATGTGTACTCTTGCGAATGGTTGCTGTTCCATAAACCTCATATGTCTTTCCTACGAACAGAACAGAATTAGAAACAGTTCCCAGAACAGGAACATCCTCTGCCTTTGCTCCACAGATATTATCACCGATAATTGTAATATCAGAAGCAGATGAGCCATTCAGTGCTCCTACTGCAATACCATTTTCAGCACTAAGGTTGACTGTTGCATCTGTTAAGACATTTACGTTCTTAACATCTCCTGCATAAGCACCAATTGCCGGACCATTTGCAGCAATAACTATAAGCTTTCCTTTTGTCTCAACGACCTCGCCGATAATATTAATATCCCTTGTCTCTGAATTCAGACCGGCTCCGATACCGGCTCCATTTCCTCTTGCTCTGATACTAATAAAACCTGTATTTGAAATATTAATATTTGTTGCCTCTGATACAGTATCTGTTGCTCCGGAACCAATACCGGCTCCGTTTTCTGTACCATCGACAGTCAGATTTCCTGCATACTCTAAATAAATATTGATATTATCAACGGATGCATTCTTACCGGAACCGATACCGGCTCCGTCTGTTCCTGCTGTTACCGTTACAGCTACATTTCCTGAAATGTAAATATCGGAGGCTGCACCTGCCAGACCGGAACCGATACCGGCTCCATTTGCTCCACCAACTGCTGTTACAGTTCCACCTGATATCATAATATATGATACCTTTGCATTTGCTCCCGAGCCAACACCAGCTGCATCTGTGCCGCCTGTTGCTTTTTTTACAACACCGCCTGTTACCTTAATCTCTGTTGCTTCTACATCAGATCCGGAACCGATACCGGCTCCGCCGTCTCCACCGGTCGCTATTACAGTTCCTCCTGAAATGGTAATACCGGAAGCAAGCTTTGCTTCATCATTTATGTAAGCACCGGAACCAATACCGGCTCCGCCAATATTTTTAGAACCGATCGTTCCACTTCCCGCTGTTGCATTTACGATTCCGCCTGCAATCTCGATATTGGCAGCATCAGCATTTGCACCGGAACCGATACCGGCTGCTCCGTTTGCACCAATTGCTGTTACGTCTGCATTTTCTGAGATCCGGATGCCATCAACCGGCATATTGTACTGAGAACCGATACCGGCTGCTCCATATGCTGCATAGCTTTCATTTGATGGCTGTGATCCCCTTGCTTTTATAATTACATTTCCATTTATCTCAATATTTGAAACAACCTTTAAGGTTTTGTCTGTACCACCACCGATACCGGCTGCTCCATATGTCGCATTGTTACCGGCAGTTGCATTTATAGTACCTTTCGTCGTAGAAGTCAGCACCAGCTTACCGCTTCCATTCTTCTGGATCGCTGCATAAGCTCCCGATGATGTCAGATTGTTTGTTCCGTAAGCAGTGATCGTCACGGTCTTACCCTCTGCCGGATTTACTGTGATCGCTGCCCCCTGAGTATTCCGTGTGATCGTCAGACTACGGATCGCAAGATTCACATCAATATCCCCTGCTGCCTTGATCTGACCCTTCATAACCTTACCGGATTTTGTTCCGAACAGGATCATCTCCTTATCAGATTTGATCGTAAGTCCATCCGTCTCCGAATAAGAATAGTCATCTTTTGTTGCTGTTTCCGCTGTGCTCTTTACTCCAAGCCAGAGTCCTTCCTCCAGCTTCGTATATTTGTCATAGCCATATGGATCAGTGATCGTATTTGTAAATGTACCATACGCTGTCTCCATACCGGATTTTGACACCGCATATTTTGTAGTATTACTTCCTACCTGATACATACCGGTATTATCATATGAGATCGATACACCGGATGTCTTTGACTCTACATATCCTCTATGATATTCACCATCAAAAGTAATCCTTATATCATTCGGAATCACATAAGGTGCTCTCTTACAATAAAGATAAATATATGCACCTCCGGCATTTTTATTGAGATCTCCATCAATCTTGTTCCAGTTGCTGTCAACATTCTCGACCCTCTCTGCATTCTGGCTTTTAAGACTGCTTCCTGAATTTCCTCCGGCATACTGCAGCTTTTTATCAGTGTCATTCCAGATACCAAGTGATGAGATTGGATCTCCAGCATTCCTGTCCTTTGTTGCATAGATGTAGATATAACCGGATTTTGAACCTACACCATCATTCAGGTCACCCGTCTTTCTCTCAACGCTATATCCGTCAAGACTGCTTGAAGTACCTGAATTATTCTGCCATACAGACCATATCCTTGTATATGCCTGTGCCGGATCTGTGGTCGTCTTTACCCAGATGTATTCATCTGAACCTTTACCACATCCCCTGTTTACATTTCCCGCATTTCCATCACTAGACAGTCTTGTATATCCTGCATAATTGGCACTAAATCCACCGGATTTAATATCACAGATATACAGCGTCTGACGTGTCGCCGCTTCCGACTTTATATTCGGAAAAAAGTTACCGATACCTGCAACCGTTGCAAACACCATAACTGCAGCCACTACCACTGACATGAAACGCTTCACAAATTTAATTTTCTGTTTCAATCTTATTTCCTCCTTTTTATTTTTCTATATAAAAGAGCCAAATGCTCTTATATATTAAAGCGTCTGTTTTATAACAGACCAATCTCCCGACCGCGTTCGACTGCCTCCTGACGCGTCGGAACCTGCAGCTTACGAAAGATATTACAGCTATGGAACTTCACAGTTCCCGTCTTTTTGCCCAGTTGTCGTGCAATATCATCATTACTTAAGCCCTGTGCCATCAAACGAAAGACTTTCTCTTCCATCTGAGTCAGAGGTTCATAATATTCATATGGAGATTTTAAATAATCAGGGAAATAAGTACCGACCGAATATGCAAGTTCCTTAATCTCACTTATGAAGGAATCTTCTTCATATTCTTTCTGATAAATTGTCAGCATTTGTACCATACAATTGCCCGTGTCCGCAAGCAGTCTGATATAACCGCACCTTTTTGCAAGCACAATAGCCTTGGAAAGCTCCTCACACATGCCTTCCATATTCTTCATCTTATAATATATGATAGCTGACAACATATAGCATTCACACAAATCCATATAACGTCTGCCCGGAATCAACAATGCAATAAGCTGGTGTGTCAATACATAGGCAGCCATATATTTGCCTGTCTGTATATAACATCGCACCTTAACCATCCATGCATACATATCCATCATGAAGATGCCCTTATTCTCATCCGGTGCTATCTCATCTAACCAACGCTCTACATCCTGTAGTCGCCCATCATAACAGGCACCAAGACATTCGATTGCGTTCAGACTTGAAGTTAATTCATCCCATCCCGTAATCTGTATCCGTTTCCGAATCTTTTCCACCAAAGGACGTGCAGCTTTTGTCTGTCCATTTACCAAAAGGATCTTCATCTGAAGTGCAAGTGCCACAAACAGACAACGCATATCCCTCTCCTGCTCGATCAATGGAATCGTTCCGGTAACAAGAATCAGTGCTTCAAAACAATTATTGTTCTGATAATACCACTCTGCCAGCATGATCTCATACACTTTCTGTCCAACACTTCCACCATATAATCGGCATGCGGCTTCTGTTATCTCGTCCTTGCTTTTTTTCAGATATTTTCCATATCTTGTAAAGTCGCGAAAACCATTCAGTATACTTGGTCTGCATGCTGAAAGCGTAAGACCCATCACAGGCACCAGTTCTTCTTCAATTAGAAAGCTTACGATCCGAAAAAACATTGCATCACTTATATATGGCATGACAAGTTCTGTTTTGATACGACAAATGTCCATCATATCATATGTATCCATTTTCACCAGCCGCGGTGTCTTCCCCATAAACTGTACATATGCTTTTGCCTGACTCAAGTCCCCATCCATAGCAGATAGCAATGCAAGATGAGTAAACAGAACCGGATGTGCGGACAGCTCTTCTTTTTTCAGCCCGTAGAAATATGCCCGGCACCCCCAAAGTACCGGCATAGAAAATGGTTTCTTCACAAACTCATCAAAAACAATCTCTAACAGATGGCCTTCTTTTTTTGCTGTCGCTAATATCAGCAACACTTCTTCTTCCGATCGTGGATAAATTATCTCGTTATTCATTTGTTTCATACATACCCCCATAACCCTGACGCTTATAGATTATATTATTTATTCCTGTTTTTGTATAGCAAACCTTTCAGACATAAAAACCAAACCCTTGCCCAAACCCTTGTGATTTTCACACCTGAACGGAACGCTTTTTTACAGAACATATTTTGTGAATAAAGTAAAAAACGGATCCACCTTCCGATGAACCCGTCTATTGTCACAATTGTTTCCTTACATAATATCTACATCTGCACTGTAATCTACACCATCGATCTTAAATCCGAACATATTGTAGAACTCATCCCAGTATCCATCGATATCTGCAAGTTCTTTTACATTTTCGCTGGTAACCGCATCCCAGTTCTTTGCAACTGCTTCCTGAATGTCATCTGCCATTTCCCAGTCATCCATACGAATAAATCCATTCTCGTCTGTCTCTGCTTCTCCAGCCATCTTATCAAGGAAAAGTCTTGCCATCTGCTCGATACAGCCCTCATGAACACCCTTTGCCTTCATCTGCTTATATAACAGCGTGATGTATAACGGAACAACAGGAATTGCTGCACTGGACTGTGTTACAAGTGCCTTGTTGATTGCAATATAAGATGTAACATTTGCAAACTTCTCATTGATAATATCACTTGATCTGTACAGATCCTTCTTTGCCATACCGATCGAACCTTCCGCATAGATTGGGAATGTGATCTTTGGTCCGATATAAGAATATGCAACAGTTGTCACATGCTCTGCCAGAACACCTGCATCTGATAATGCCTGCATCCAGTCGATCCAGTCCTCACCACCCATAACCTTGATGGTGTTCTCAATCTCTTCCTCGGTTGCTGCCGGGATATGTGCCATTGTTACTGTATTGTCCTTCAGAACTAAAGTCTTATTGGAATACTCCTCACCTACAGTCTTAAGTACAGAAGAATACTTATGCCCATCCGGTGTTACACGTCTTGGTGCTGCAAGGCTGTAAATAACCATATCGACAGTTCCAAGATCTGCCTTGATCGTATCAATTACCTGCTGTTTGATCTCCAGTGAGAATGCATCTCCGTTGATGGATTTTGCATACAGACCAGCCTTCTTTGCTTCTTCTTCAAATGCTCTTGTATTATAGAAGCCTGCGGTCGCTGTTCTTCTTCCATTGGATTCCTTCTCGAACATAACACCAAGTGTATCTGCATCATAGCCAAATGCAACTGCGATTCTGGAAGCGAGTCCATATCCGGTCGATGCTCCGATCACAAGTACCTTCTTTGGTCCCTCAACCTTTGGCTGTGCCTTTACATACTTAATCTGATTCTTTACATTTTCTGCACAACCAACCGGATGAGCGGTGGTACAGATATAATCCTTTACTCTTGGTTCTACTACCATTTTAATTTTCTCCTCTGATCTTCCGATTTATTCGGACTTTCTTTCTCGATTTATATTTATACATTCCGTATTAATATCTTTTTTCTGATCCGTTACATCTGCGGGTGCTCTTTATTTGCAAACTTCGTGTAATCCTGCATCCATACAAGATCAACGGAACCTGTCGCACCTTTTCTTTGTTTTGCGATGATGATCTCAGCGATACCTTTTTTCTCGGTATCCGGATTGTAATAATCATCACGATAGATGAACATAACAACATCGGCATCCTGCTCGATCGCACCGGATTCACGCAGATCGGCAAGCACCGGCTTATGATCCGGTCTGGAGTCAACTGCACGGTTCAACTGTGACAGGGTAATAACCGGAACATTCAGTTCTCTTGCAAGCACCTTTAATGCTCGCGATGTATCAGAAATAAACTGCTGTCTGGACTCTACATGCTTGTTCGTGCTCATCAACTGTAAATAGTCGATGATAATAAGCCCCAGGTCGTTGTTCTGTTTTAATTTTCTGCATTTGGAACGCAGGTCGGCTACCGTGATCGCAGAATTATCATCAACAAAGATCGGGGCATCAGCAATAACCTCTGTACTCTCCATGATCTTATCCCATTCATCATCTACAAGCTGTCCCGTCTGGATCTTCTGTGAATTAACAAGTGAATCCAGCGCGATCATACGTGTTACCAACTGTTCCTTCGACATTTCCAAACTGAATATTGCTACCGGAATACGCTTCTTTACAGCTACATGATGTGCGATATTTAAGACAAATGCAGTTTTACCCATAGCAGGACGAGCCGCTACCAGGATCAGTTCCGATCCATGCAGACCTGTCAGCATGTTATCCAGATCGATAAATCCGGTCGGCACACCGGTAACTCTGGTGTTCTGTCTGGATGCAGCCTCGATCTGATCGATAACATCTAATACGATCGAATCGATTGACGCAAAATCATTTGCACCGTTTCTCTGCTGTACGATCTTGTAGATCCCACTCTCTGCTGTCTCAAGCAGACCATCCACGTCATCCGTATCCAGATAACAGTCCTTTTCAACATCCTCACACATCTTGATCATACGGCGAAGCACCGCTTTATCTGCTACGATCTTCGCATAATACTTGGCATTTGCCGAGGTTGGCACTGCGGCTATGATATCTGCAATATAACTCATACCCGCCACATCTTCCGGAATATTCTTCTCCCGGAGCCGGTTATTCAGCGTGATCAGATCGACCGCCATTCCTTCCTTGAACAGCTCGATCATGTTCTCATACAGAATCGCATTCTGTGCACTGTAAAAGTCTTCCTTCGTAAGTATATCCGATACGTCTACGATCGCATCACGATCCATGATCATAGAACCGATAACTGACTGTTCTGCATCCAGGTTATATGGTTGTTTCTTCCTGATAAATGCGTCTTCCATTAGTCAGCCTCTTCTACCTTTACTGTTAGCTCTGCCTGTACCTGTGGATGCAGCTTGATCTTAACAGTAAATGTTCCCATTGCTTTGATCGCATCCTTCAGCACGATTTTCTTTTTATCAATATCATAATGCAACTGGCTCTTGATCGCATCTGAGATCTCCTTGGAGGATACAGAACCAAATGCCCTTCCGCCTTCTCCTACCTTGATACCGACGGCTACAGATGCCTTTTCAAGCTCTGCTGCCAGCGCTTTTGCTGCTGCAAGATTCTCTGCTGCAACCTTTTCTTCATGCGCTTTCTTTAACTTATAATCATTCAGGTTCTTCGGTGTTGCCTCAAGTCCCAGCTTTCTCGGGATGATATAATTTCTGGCATGACCGTCACTGACATTTACCAGCTCTCCTTTTTTTCCGAGACTCTTTACATCTTCCAGTAAGATAACCTTCATATTAAATATCTCCTTCCTTATACATCTCCTCAAGTAAATTGACAAGCTGTTCCTTTACTTCTTCCTTTGTTGTATTCGTAAACTGTGCGGCTGCAATATTCGCATGGCCACCGCCACCCATACGTTCCATGATGATCTGTACATTTACATCATCGATCGACCGGGCTGATATCTTAACATCATCTCCAAGCTGTGCAATGACAAAGGAGGCACGCACGCCTGCTATATTTAACATCTCGTTTGCCACCTTCGCTGTCAATACGATCGGTGACTCCGGACCTTCTTTCGGTTCAAATACAGATACCGCAAACATTCCGAGAACCATCTCGGCATTTCTGACACCATCTGCCTTCTGTCTGTAAGAATCAATATCACTCCGGAACATCTTACGGACACGCATAACATCCGCACCGCTTCTTCTTAAATATGCGGCCGCTTCAAAGGTACGCACGCCTGTCTTTGTCAGGAAATTATCCGTATCGATCAGGATCCCGGCATACATAGCATCCGCCTCGGACGGACGCAACTTAATTTTTTCATCCATGTACTGCAACATCTCTGCGATCATTTCACATGCAGATGATGCAAATGGTTCTACATAAGAAAGGGTTGCATTGGCAATGACATCCTTGGTCTGTCTGTGATGGTCGAATACAACTACCGTCTTTGCATAGGAGATCAGCTCCTCACATTCCGTCAGACTTGGATTATTGACATCCACAACAACCAGCATGGTATCAGCATTGATCATCTCGATCGCCTGCTCATTGTTGATGATCATATCATCCCCATACATACTGTTGGCAGTAAAATTACCATAGATCGGACTGATGGCAGAGGACACTTCATTGATTACGATATGTGCCTCCTTATTCATGGAATTTACCATCCGGTATACGCCGATCGCCGATCCAAATGCATCCATATCCGGATTCTTATGCGCCATAATGATAACTTTTTCTTTTGTTTCCAGTAATTCCTTGAATGCCAGTGTCTTAACACGGGCTTTTACTCTAGTTGATTTCTCAGTGCCCTGACTACGTCCGCCGTAATAAGTGATCTTGTCATTCGACTTTAATACAACCTGATCACCACCTCGTCCAAGTGCAAGTTCCATTGCAGAACGGGCAGCTTCAAAATCTTCTATAAAGCTCTTATATTCCGTGCCCAGACTGATTGAAAGCGTCAATGGAAGATCATTTCCGATATTGATTGCTTTTACTTCATCCAGCAACGCAAACTTATTCTCCTGAAGCTGTGGAAGATATTTTTTCGGCATAACAAACATGTACTTGTCCTTCTCAAAGGAACGTACAATGGCATCTACGTTTGCCATATATTTATTGATCTTTCGATCGACGAGAGCAACCAGCAGAGAATGTCTTACCTCTTCCAGGTCATCAAATATCTCATCGTAATTATCAATGTAGATCAGACCGGTCACCAGCTTCTGCTCTTCATTCTCTTTTGCCAGTTTATTCCGTTCTGTCATATCAAACAGATACATAGCGGTGAAGTTTGTAACTCCTGTATGTTTTTTCCGTTTGATCGTTTTCTTCTCCTGTGGCTGGTCCTCTGTAACCGGCAGATTCTCCATTTCCTCCTCATGTTCTGAGGTCTCCTGTTCCTGGACACTGTCTACCGGTCCATCCGGATTTACGCGAATATTCTTAATCTCAACCCTGTACTCTTTTCCATCGTATTCAATATCCGCATGTACCGGCTCATCACACTCACCCGGTATCATCTCATGGGTCAGTCCCTCAAATACCTGCATCGCAGTCAGACGCATCAGCTTCCGCTTGCTGGTGTTCGTAATATGAGCAAATTCATCATTCGCCCATGCGATCCTGCCTGTCTTATCCAGTATCGCATATGGAATCGGGAACTCACGGATCAGATCTTTCTGAACCCGCCCATTTTCCATTGCACGATTTGCGTATGCGGCTTCACTGGACACTCTGGAAGAAATATAAAGGACTATCACCACAACCGAGTACACTGCAGTAAATATGATCCCTACAATTCCTGCAACAACACTGACCGTCAGCATCCAGATATCACAAAGTACAAATAATGCGATCACATAAAGCGGCATCTGTAAATATATTTCATGTCTGGTGTCTGTATGTCTGTTATCATTCATGGAGATAATCCTTTCCGGGCATCCTGAAAAATGCCCTGTCTTTATTCATATTTGTATGTGAGTCTATGATCTATTTCTCATTGTCTTTCTTATACTGACTCATTCTGGTATCAATCTTGTTTGTAATTCCAAGACCAAATGCCTGCTCATTTTCCTTATACTGCAATAACGCACGGAACATGTATACATCCTCCGGTGTTGTTACCTTGATATTTCCTCTGTTGCCTTCTACGATATGTGCAACGATATTCTGGCTTCTGATGATCGTACATGCATCTACCATTCCTTCATAACCGGTTGGTGTAGCGCGGACAACATCATGTGCTGCAATGATATCCTTCAGATAGAAGGACTGTGGAGCCTGTGCAGAATAAGTATCCTTTCTTGGTGGCACGGAATCGATCTCGATACCATCCTCACTGATCATAATCGTTTCATAGCAGGCTGTTGATGTGATCGCATTTCCATATTTCTTAACGGTTGCAATATTGTTTGCAATAACATCATAAGATACATATGGACGAACGCCATCATGGATCAGCACGATAGAATCCTCCGGACACTCTGACTCTGCCATCTTAAGTGCGTTGTAAATAGAATCCTGTGAAGTTGCTCCACCTGCTAATACATGCTTTACCTTTGTAAGGTGATATTCATTTGCAAGATCCTCTACATAAGGAATATAATCCTTCAGAACAGAAATATAGATCGCATCGATCTGATCATGATACTGGAATAACTGTAATGTATGGATCAGAATTGGCTTTCCATTGATCTCAAGAAACTGTTTTGGGACACCTGCTCCCATTCTTACTCCGCTTCCACCTGCAAAAATAATTGCTATATTCATCTACTGTTTTCTCCTTTTTTCTCTAATTATTTTCATGAAACCGGACTGCCGTCTGGCAATCCCCTCACAGAATGTTCCTGTATATACTTATCCCATTCTGCATAGATATATTAATATTATAACGTATTCACAAAAAATTCAACTATAGGTTTTTCACAACCTCCAAAATCCGCTCCGTTGCCTGTCCATCACACATTTGCATATGGTATTTCAGGCATTTCCGGATCTCATCTGTCCTATTCTGTGTGAATTCCCGGTCTATCGCAGCCGCCAGCTTCGTTCCATCGGATACGATCTGGCATGGGAAAGAATCATATGGAACATAGAATCCTCTGGCATGGTCAAAGGAATCAAAATCCGGTGCAAAGAATAAAAACGGCTTCTCATATACCATATAGTCAAATAATACCGACGAATAATCCGTGATCAGCAGATCTGCAACTGCAAATATTTTCTCGGATGGCAGATCGCAGTTCGACTTCATTCCCTTTTCTTCCAGATGCGGATGCAGCTTGATCACCCAGTAATACCGGTCTGAGGTTTCTTTCATGGCGCTCTGTATTTCTTCCATTCCACAGAGCGTCGGCATAGCTGCATTTCCACGAAATGTCGGAGCCCACAGGATGACTTTTTTCCCTTTTGCATCTGGATATTTCCGGTAAAATTCCTCACGGTTTGCCTGATTCCACGCTTCATCATAATAACAGTCTGAACGGCTGATCCCGGTTGCCTGTACAACACCCGGTGCAAGCCGCATCGTCTTTGTAAATACCGGCACACAGCATGATGCACTGACTGTCAGCAGATCATAGTTTTTGTAAACCGAATCACCTTTATACATCTTCGGAATATCTTCCGTCGTGTCATATCCGCTTTTCTTAAGCAGTCCTCCGGAATGCCAGAGCTGCACAACCTTCGTCTCCGGACGTTTTGTGCAGGCAGAAACCGGAAGGAAATTATCACAGATAAACACATATTCGGCGACCGCATACCGTTTCATAAACTGCTTCAACCATTTTAACAGGCTGCCATATCCCATCTTTCCAAAATCAGTGACCCACGTTTCATTCTTATACTCTGGATTTCCCTGCAGTGTTTCATACATTTTTCTCATGGAAAAAGGTAGATCCTCATGATGTGCATCGGCAAAAATTACCAGTCCCTTTTCGACCGGCTTTCCGGCATACCGTTTGTAGAGCATCGGCAGATAGATCTGCTGCATCGCCATTTTCAACACCTGTTTTATATAAAATACTATCTTCATGTGCTTCAAAATAAACCTTTCGACTATTTTGAAAACCGGCGGCATCCGCGTTTTCATGCGTATGCCGCCGGCTTATCGTCATCTTCTATCTAACTTTATTAACCATTGATTCTGGAAAGAAGCTCTTTGCCAAGTTCTTCGTTTCCTGGTTTGCCAAGTAATGCGAACATGTTCTTCTTGTAGCTTTCTACACCTGGCTGGTTAAATGGATTTACACCAAGTGTGTATCCACTGATACCACATGCAAACTCAAATGTGTAGAACAACTCACCTAATGTGAACTCATCGATCTTGTCGATGTTAATCTGGATGATTGGGATTCCACCATCAACATGTGCAAGAATTGTTCCGTTCATAGCACTCTTATTTGCAAAATCTACTGTCTTGCCTGCAAGGTAGTTCAGACCATCAAGATCACAATCCTCTTCTTCCATAACGATCTCACATGTTGGATGTAACACATTGATTACTGTCTCGAAATGGTTCTGTGAACCCTGCTGGATAAACTGTCCTAATGAATGAAGGTCTGTTGTAAAGTCAGTTGCTGTTGGGAATAATCCCTTACCATCTTTTCCTTCGCTCTCGCCGTATAACTGCTTCCACCATTCTGCTACGAAATGTAATGCCGGCTCAAAGTTGGCAAGGATCTCGATAGACTTGCCCTTTCTGTACAAAATATTACGAACTGCTGCATACTTCATAGCATCACTGTCGTCGAAGTTCTCTGCAAGGCAATCCTTTCTTGCTGATGCAGCACCTTCCATGAGCTTATCAATATCTGCTCCGCTTACTGCGATTGGAAGAAGACCTACTGCTGTCAGAACTGAGAAACGTCCACCTACATCATCAGGTACTACGAATGTCTCATATCCTTCTTCTGTAGCAAGGGTCTTTAATGCTCCCTTTGCCTTATCTGTTGTAGCATAGATTCTCTTAGCTGCTTCTTCTTTGCCATATTTCTCAATTAATTTCTTCTTGAAAATTCTGGATGCAATACCAGGCTCTGTTGTTGTACCTGACTTGGAAATAATGTTGATAGAGAAATCTCTGTCTCCGATCACCTGTAACAGATGTGCCATATAGGTACTGCTGATATTACTTCCTGCATAATAGATCTCAGGGGTTTTACGAATCTCTTTATCTACTGAATTATAAAAGCTGTGTCTTAAAGCTTCGATCGCTGCTCTTGCACCAAGGTAAGAACCGCCGATACCGATAACTACCAGAACATCTGAATCTGACTGGATCTTAGCTGCCGCTTTCTTGATTCTGGCGAACTCTTCCTTATCATAGTCAACCGGAAGATCGATCCATCCAAGGAAATCGTTTCCTTCACCAGTCTTGTTTACAAGTGTTGATTTTGCTGCAACAACTTCTTCCTTAATAGCTGCGATGTCCTCAGCGGAAGCCATACCAGCAACATTCTTAAAATCGAAACTTACTGTCTTTGCCATTTTATTATCTCTCCTTGCTTATATGATTTTTCAAAGCTATGGATAATTGTAGCAAAAGGAACCCCCATAATCAACTATTTTTCGAACATTTCATCAAGTGATACAAATCTGTAACCAAGTTCTGTTAAATTTGACAACACCGTATCTAACGCCTGCGCATTTGACTCCGACACATTATGCATGAGCGGGATCGCTCCATTATGATAATATTTATCAAAATGCTCGATCACATAATCCTTCCCCGGCTGATTATTTACATCATAATCTAAATATGCCATGCTCCAGAAGATGGTCTTATACCCCATATCCTTTGCCAGTTGGAGTACCCTTTCACTGTACTCACCACTTGGCGGTCTGAAATACGGATCCATCCGGTAGCCCGTGGCCTCCTTCATATAATCGGCACAGGTCTGCAATTCTTCCTTCTGTTTCTCCACACTGATACCGGGCATGGAAGGATGGGTAACGGTATGGTTGCCAACCTGGTGGCCCTCCTCTTTCATTCTTTTTACCAGCTCCACATTATCCCTGATATACGTCTGTGTAACAAAAAAACAAGCTTTTGCATTATGCTTCTTTAACGTGTCCAGTATCTGTTCTGTATATCCGTTCTCATAACCGCAGTCAAAGGTCAGATACATAACTTTGTCATCTCCTGCATCCTGATCCACATAATATGCATCATACTGTTCGATCGAAAAACTGTGATCGCAGTCACTGATCCCATGATTTTTATCCCGTACAATGTACCATGAAAACTTCTTATTGCTGACCGCATCATAATCCCGAAGCAGCGTCATATCCTCCGTCGTCGCCTCTGTCTGGTCTTCTACACTTCCATTATCATTTCCTCCTTTTCGTCCATCCGTACTGTCATTTTGTCCACCGGAACCATCAGCTGCCTGATTTCCCTCTTTCTGCACCCGACAGTCTCCCGGTGTTGCTACATTTCCGTTTTTACCAGCTCTGCTCTTTGCCATTCCGGCACAGCCTGTCAGAAACAGACACATCATAATTCCCGAAACTACATACAGTTTTTTGACTGCAACCACTTCCAATTGTTATTTTGGATATAATATATGCTGTTTCTTCTGCTGTTTATACCTATACCTGTCAGGTTGTACTGATTCCCTGCAGCAGCTTGTCAAATAATGCATCACACGCCGCAATCTGTTCCTCCGTTACCTCCCGCTCTTCAGCCTTTGCGGTCTGTTTCAGAGACTGCTGCTCTTCAACTGCCGGCTGCCGCCGGTTTTTCTCTGATCTGCGTTGCTCTGCCCGCATTGTTTTTTTCGATTTTGCCGTGATTCTTTCCCGTGCAGGATCAGACTCCTGCATGTTTTTCTTCTTGCTATCCGCTTCCCGTCCTTTTTTACGCTCTGCTTCTGTCTGTTTCTCGCTCCGTCTGTCCTTCTGCTCTCCCATCTGTGCCAGCGCCGCATCAATATCAATCACATTTGGCTCTATAATAGCCGCTGCTGTCTGTTTCAGACCACTCCGGCTTCTGTCTTCTGCTTCCTGTTTACTGCTCTCCATCTGTTTTTCCTGTTCCCGTTTCAGGCGGTTTGCCAGGCTGTTATTCATATAGTTGACAAGTTCTGCTGATAGCATTTCACATTTTCTCCGGGTATTGAATATATTGTAGACCATCTGCATAACCCCACATGCAACAATGCCCCACATGCCAATCTGTGTACTTGCAAATATAGAACTGCCTGTCCGATATTCCCACCAGGTTCCGATCAGCCCTGTTCCGGCGGCAAGGATCATCATATTACTGCAGAAGCTGTTCCAGGAGCTGACGTAGCTCTTACCAAGCTTCAGTTTATATATGTATTTCTCGACAAACGATCTCGTATCCCGGATACCCACATCAAGATACGATAACTCCTCGTACCTTTTTCGTATCTCCACCAGTGCTTTCTTTTTTGTACTTTTCATACTTCCGACTTCTCTGACCAGCCCCTTTAAAAATCCATTCATTATCAGCTTTGCTGCAATTCCACATATTCCCGTTGCCGCGATCACATACAAAAAAATACTCTGTTCCAAAATAGTTCCAAACATAACCATTTCCCCTTTTCAAATAATTTTTCATGTTTTCAGTTCCGATACCCCGCTCCGGATTCAGGGTGGTTCCATTATAGTTTTGAATTTTTTGATTTTTCAAGCCAAATCACACGACAAATGTTTACCTTTATTTTCATTTTTGGTATACTGGTTTCGATTTGAACCCATTTAAGAATGTATATAGTTATTTTGGACTATAATAGAAAAGAGGTAATTTAATATGGATTACAAAACAAAAGGAACCTGCTCTACTAATATTCATTTTGAAGTAGAAGATGGAAAAGTTAAAAATGTTTCTTTCACCGGTGGCTGCAATGGTAACCTGAAAGGTATCAGTGCCTTAGTCGAAGGTATGAAAGTAGAAGATGTCATTGATAAACTGGAAGGAACAACATGCAGCTTTAAGCCAACATCCTGTCCGGATCAGTTAGCAAAGGCGCTTAAGAATTATCTTCAGGGGGCATAAATATATGAAACGAATCATCCTTACCGGTGGCGGAACTGCCGGACATGTTACACCAAATATAGCGTTGATACCGGAATTACAGAAGCTTGGATATGATATCCATTATATTGGTTCTTATAACGGAATGGAACGTAAGCTGATCGAGGATCTGAACATTCCTTATCATGGAATCTCCTCCGGTAAGCTCAGACGTTATTTTGACCTTAAGAACTTCACGGATCCATTCCGCGTTATTAAGGGTATGGGCGAAGCCAAGAAGTTAATGAAGGAACTGAAGCCGGATGTCGTATTCTCAAAGGGTGGCTTTGTAACAGTTCCTGTCGTATTTGCAGCCAAATCCTGCAACATCCCTGTCATCATCCATGAATCTGATATGACACCGGGACTTGCAAATAAGCTGGAGCTTCCAAAGGCATCCCGTGTATGCTGTAACTTCCCGGAGACAAAGGATATGTTCCCGGAAGGCAAGGCAGTTGTGACCGGAACTCCGATCCGTAAAGAGCTTTTCAACGGAAATGCAGTTGATGCGATCAACTTCTGCGGATTTACAGACAACAAGCCTGTCATCCTGATCGTTGGCGGCAGCTCAGGAAGTGCCGTGATCAACAGAGCGATCCGCGAAAATATTGATAAACTGCTGGAGCGTTTCAACGTGATCCATCTCTGCGGTAAGGATAATCTGGATCACAGCTTAGATAACAAGCCGGGCTATGCCCAATATGAATATATAAAGAAGGAACTGAGCAGCATGCTCGCTCTTGCCGATCTCGTGATCTCCCGTGCCGGTGCAAATGCGATCTGTGAATTACTTGCCCTTCGCAAGCCGAATATCCTGATCCCGTTATCCGCTGCTGCAAGCCGTGGCGACCAGATCTTAAATGCGGAATCCTTCAAAAAGAGCGGCTACAGCTATGTGATAAAGGAAGAGGAATTATCCTCCGAAACATTATTCGCTGCGATCGATGATGTATACAACAACAAACAGACTTACATCGAAACAATGGAGAAGAGCAATCTTACAGATTCCACTTCTATTATAGTTGGTATGATCGAGGAGCTGGTGAATAACAAATAAACACAGCAGCAGTCAAATACAGACTATTCGCTACACCAGTTGGCTTGCAGTTACCAAATGCCGGCATAACGCATATAAAAAACAGGCACATATCAAAATGATATATGCCTGTTTTTTATATGGTATGTATTAAATTACTTCGCTGCATTTGCAATCTTCTCATATGCGGCTGTCTTCGCCTGATCTGTAGAAAGAATATCTCCCTTGATCTCCATTACGATATCAACCTGAGAATTATTTCGAACTGTAAATGTTACCTTCATCGGCTGTTCTGTATACATCTGATCCATACCTGCTGTTGTCAGATCCATTGTTGCCTTTGAACCATAGAATGTAACCATCCAGTCACCATTTGCCTCTTCTTCATAGTACCATGCACAGCTCTTACAAAGTCCTTCAAGTCCTGCACCGAATGTCTTCTCAGTTCCCGGAATCTTGGTTTTCTTGATCTTATCAACCTGAGTCTTAGCTGTTTCATTTGTACGGTACTGAATATTTCCCTTTACATACATCTGAGATGTTTCCGGAAGAATACAGTAAATTCCAAAACATAATGCTCCAACAATGATAATTGCTACTAATATCTTCAAAAAAGTTTTCATATTAACACTCCCATTTCCTTTACACTATTAAATCTAAAATAGCTCTTTTTCCAACTGAAAGATAAATTCTTCAAGAAGCTGCATACGCTTATTGTATTCCACTCTTCCTGCATCGGTTTTACAACGTCTGATCTTCGGTTTATTAATCCTGTAAAAGTTTTTAATTCTGTAATATGCTCTCTTATAGCTGGCGTCATCCTCCAGCGCTGTAGCCATTGAATCCCAAAGTACACTGACAGCTCCAACCTCATCCAGAAGATCAGCATCCATAACGATACGGCATTCCAATGACAGGTCTGCATCTGTATCCTTTTCTTCATGGATCATAATGATCTCTCCGATCTTGGCAATCTTCTCCGGATCAACTCCTATGCTGTCAAGATATTCTACTGCAATCTCTGCTCCAACCTCTCCGTGAGGTCTGTTCTCATCCCATCCAATATCATGCAAAAGTGCCGCAAGTACAATAATATCCAAATCACCGCCTAATTTAGACTGTAATTTGATCGCCCATCTGTACACGCGCATTGTATGCTCGAATCTACTTCTAAACTCATAATTTGGCGGTCTGCCATTCTCCGCGGTCTGCGTTTTGACAAACTCAATTACATCAGCGTAGTTCATCTCTGTTCGCCCCTTGATATCTACCTTTTTTGTATCTTTCGTACTGTCAGAATATCTGAAGTCCTACTAAATATCATTTCTCCAGAACTTTCCCATAAAAAAAGAAAGTATCATTATCTATGATAGCATCTTTTATATAGATTTGCTATATTTTTTTGAAAATTTTATAAATATTTTTATCAAAAAAATCCATGCAGTTTTCTCTCGAAATGCCGCCATAAGCGTTACCTTAGCAGTTAGCTCAGCCCAGGCACCCTCGCGGCACACAGGAGATTCTCCTTAGTGCTGCTTCGTCTCCGACCTGACACGGTTCGAAGAGTCCTGTTGCGCAAGACCCAGACATCAACGCCACTTACTAAGGGCAGCCCTACAGTGGACATCCCTCAAGAAAACTATCACCCCTGCTATAGCGGATTGCAGGTTCAGGGCACCGCTACTTCCCCGGTTGCATGGAAACTTTATAACATATTAAATTGTACGCCATATTTTGACGCATACTTGATTATAAATGACGATCGCACATACGTCAACCTGTTTATTTTTTTGAAATAACACCTTTCCGCAGGTCTGCAAAAAAGTTCTTCATCAGGCTGCTGCACTCCTCCTGCCGGATACCATATACGGTTTCTACCTGATGGTTAAATGCAGGCATATCAAACATATTCAGGATTGAACCGGCACAGCCGGCTTTCTTATTCATACAGCCGATCACAACCTTCTGGATCCTTGCCTGTACAATAGCTCCGGCACACATCTGGCACGGTTCTAATGTTACATACATCGTGCAATCCTCTAACCTCCAGTCACCGAGTTTCTTTGATGCCTGCTCGATCGCAAGCAGCTCTGCATGTGCCAGTGTTGTCTTCTTCAGATTTCTCTTGTTATATCCCCGTGCGATCACCTTATCATCCTTTACGATCACACAGCCAATCGGAACATCCCCCTGCACATAGGCTTTCTGCGCCAGCTTAATCGCCTTTGCCATATATGCTTCATACATTTTCCTGTCTTCATCGGATATCTCCGGTTCTGTCACCTGTTGATCTGCACGTATATCTTTTTCTTCATCTTCTCTGTTCCGTATATTCTGATCATCATTTATTCTTTGTTCTATTACATTTTCTTCTGTACTCTGTTCCATTTTCTTCTCCACACCGGCATTCTCCGTCATTCAACCAACATTACTTTTTGCCGCAATCCTTTTTATTTCAGATCTACCACCCAGTAACCAAAGCTTCCGGTCTTGATCCTTGTCTCCTTCACCGGTATAAAACGATCAAATCCAAAGATTCCCGCAAGATATTTTTCTTTGGATGAATACTCTCCCGGCACTCCCAATATGTATCCATTCGTATCTTCTTCATCAAACAGCACCCTGCCGAGCATCAGATATTTGTAGCTGTAAAATCCATGTGTCAGAAAGCTGTTCACCCCCAGCCGCCAGTTATCCATGTTCAGCAGTCCGATATCGTTCGGATTGATCTTCACACACTCGATCACTCCATTTTCTCCATCCGGACAATTCGGCAGAAGCGGAAGTTTTTCCCGGTTCGCCATCAGTTCTGCTGCCCTTCCGTCTTCTTTCATTGTTTCTAAAACCTCAGCTGCCGTTACCCGCTTCTCTGTTTCCTCATCGGTCTGGGAAAATGTCTTTTCATCCGGAGACTCCTCCGTTTCCGGCAAAACGGTTTCCGGGTTGTCTGTATCTGTATGTGTCGTTTCTTTCACCTCTGAAGCCATTGTCTCCGCCTCAGATTCGCTGTCCATGTTTTCTGATTCCTCCATCGTCTCGGACACGATTCTTCTCCGATCATACTCCGTTGCTGCAACATCTGCTCTTCTTTCCCGTTCAGCTTCTGCTGCCTCCCGCCGGGCAAATGCCTGACTGTAATCCACGATATTATCCGTCCATGAGGAGCAGAAAATATCACTTTCTTCTTCGCCCATCCGTCTTATGATAATGCCGCTCCATGCTGTGATCGGCCGACCGGTATGATTGACATTATTCCAGTCAAAGGTAAAGCAGTCTTCTCCTCTTCCGGATTTCAGGCTTAATTTTCCAAGATACAACACAACCGGAATCATGCTGTCCGGCACAGCCTCCGGATATTCCTCCGGATCTGCAAGCGTCTCACGATACAGATAAACGGAATACAACCCCTCTTTCTTGACCTGATCCTTAAAATTCACCTGCATCTTGCCCTTCTCATTCTGCTTCTGCACCTTCGCAAATCCCGTGTTCTCGCATTTGTCATATTCGTGATACCTGAAAATATATGATATAAATCTGTTCCAGTAAACCATAGATACCTCCGTCTCTTTTTTCTATCTGACATTTTTTGTCCGACAGGAAGTCATGTCTGCGTCCGACATTCTCCCCGAAAGACAAGCCTTACTTGTATCTATGCATTTTTACTGTAACTTATTCCTTTATTCTTCGGAAATAATATCACTTAACTTTGCAAATTCTGCCAACGTTAAACTTTCTCCCCGAACATTTGCGGCAAGTCCCATTTTTTCCAGAGCTTTCTCCACCTGTGCTTTTGAATATGGAAGCTCCGGGCTGTTTGCGATTCCATTCTGTAACGTCTTTCTTCTCTGGTTAAAGGATGCCCGGATCAGCTTGAACATCAGACTCTCATCCTTTACTGTCACCGGCGGCTCCTCATATCTGGTCAGCCGTATCACCGCAGATCCTACACCCGGTCTTGGGATAAAACAGTTTGGCGGCACATTTGCGGCAATATACGGTTTTGCATAATACTGGACTGCAAGTGACAACGCACCATAATCTTTCGATCCCGGTCCTACCTGCATCCGGTCTGCTACTTCCTTCTGTACCATGACCGTAATTGACTGTAATGGTACATGACTTTCAAATAAGCCCATAATGATCGGAGTTGTAATATAATATGGCAGATTGGCAACGACCTTGATCGGCTTGCCTGCATTTTCTTCCTCCACCAGCCGGTTGATATCTAACTTCAATATATCTTCGTTGATAACGGTTACATTATCATATTCTGCCAATGTTTCTCCAAGGATTGGGATCAGGTTTTTATCGATCTCAACTGCGATCACCTTTCTGGCTGACTCTGCCAGATACTGTGTCATTGTTCCGATTCCCGGTCCGATCTCCAGTACCAGATCGTCCTTCGTAATTTCTGCCGCATTTATAATTTTTGTAATCACATGGTCATCGATCAGGAAATTCTGACCGAATTTCTTCTGAAATGCAAACTCATATTTCTTTATTGTCTGTATCGTAACCTGCGGGTTACTTAATTTCTCCATGTCTTGTCCTCCATCTATGCATTCTTACGCTTTCATCTTATCACGCAGTCATTCTTTCTACGCCTCTGCCTGCATATTTTCTTCCATTCTGTACAACTTCAGACTGTTCTTAAATGTCACGTCATACACTTCTTCTTCCGTAACTCCCTTTAATGCTGCGATCTCTTTTGCCACATAAGGAATATTAAGGGCAGAGTTCCGTTTTCCACGGAATGGTACAGGTGACAGATACGGCGAATCCGTTTCTAATACGATACTGGTAAGCGGAATGGCTTCCACTACTTCTTTCAGCTTACGTCCATTGTTAAACGTCACTACGCCGCCAACGCCGATATAATATCCCATCTTAATATATTCTCTTGCAATCTCTGTACTGTATGAAAAACAGTGAATGACGCCACCGCAAAGTCTTCCCAGCATCTCTTTCATGATATCCATGGTATCCTTTGCCGCATCCCTGCTGTGGATCACAACCGGAAGCTTCAATTCTTCTGCCAGCTCCAACTGCTTTCGGAACCAGTGGATCTGCACCTCTTTTGGAACATCCTCATGGAAATAGTCCAGTCCGATCTCTCCGATCGCCTTTACCTTCTCATCTGCTGCCATCTGCCGATACATCTCGATCGCCGCATCTGAAAGCTCCGGTGCATCATCCGGATGCGTTCCGATCGCTGCATAGATAAAATCATATTGATGCGCCAGTTCGACAGATGCCTTTGAAGTCGCAATATTAGCTCCTATATTCATAACATACCGGATATCCTGTCTCTGAAATTCTTCTAATAACTGCTCTCTGTCTGTATCAAACTGCTCATCATCGTAATGTCCATGTGTCTCAAATATCATCTTCATATTCCTCGGTCATTTATTTTCTCAAACTGCTCCAGTCTGTATGCTTCGCTGCATCCCATTCTTCTTTCCGGCTCTCGTACTGCTCATTGAGCCAGTCTACCGCTGCAAGTTTTCCTTCTTCCGAAAACGAAAATTCCTTTGTCAGCTTCTTTTCATCATCCGTATTCTCGTAACTGAACGGCTCCGGCCAGACCGTTGCCATCAGAGTTCCGGCATCCTGTACTTCTTTCGGTTTAAAAAATACATTTTCAAGCGGATTTCTGGCAAGGCGGAACCGCATGCCCTGATAACTTCCCTTAAATGCCTTTCCATACAAATAATAATTAATATGATAAAATGTTGTTTCTTCAATCTTTGGTGTGTCACCCATATCTCTCATCTGCCTTTCATCTGCCGGCACATTTTTCTTCATTCTTTTAAGTATACACTACTAAGATCGGCATATGCAACCAACTGTTGTCATTCTTTACGCCAATCGGCTTCCTTTATGCCACACAATTCATCTTTTTCATGCCAGTTAATCCCCATACAAAAAGACCCTTATCCACATCAATTCTTGTATATCTGCTTCCGCTCCTGTGAACAAAGGTCTTTTCTATGAAAATCTATATTCTGTTTATGCTTCGTCTTTTACTGTAAAAATAACACCTACTACCTTTGGTCCTGCATTCGAAGCAACCGCTGCTCCGATCTGGAAGAAATCGTCCGGCGCATAACCAACCTTTTCTGTCATCTTGGCAGCCAGTTCATCCCTGCATACATCATCGCATCCATATACGATCTGATATGGCGAACCCGGAAGCATCTCTGCTGCTGAGACATCTGCCATCTTTGCCAGTAATTTCTTCTCGCCGCGGCATTTGAATGCTGTAACGATCTCATTTGCCCATATCTTCATGATCGGTTTTACGCCAAGTGCATCACCGACCAGTGCTGCTGCACTTGGAATACGTCCCGATTTTGCTGCATATTTCAATCCATAGATACCGAAGTAGATCCGTCGTTTCGGAAGAATGTCTGACAGATAAGCAGTGATCTCATCCACTGTTTTTCCTTCTTCTGCCATCTTTGCTGCCTGCACAACCGGATATCCATACTGACCGCTATATCCAACACCATCAAAGATCTGGATCGTTCCTTTTCCTGCATACTCCGGATGCTCCTCAAAGAATTCATTCTTTGCCATGACTGCATTATCATGGGTAGCAGAACCCTTTTTATTGATGCTGACAAATATAATATCTGTATATCCTGCATCAAACTGCTCCTTATACAGCTCGTCGAACTGGAATGCTGTGATCTGCGCCGTCTTTGGCAGCTCGTTTGGATTTTCCTCCATTAACTTATAAAAACCGTCATTGTCAAAATCGACTCTGCTCATATAAGATTTGTCACCGATCGTTACCGGAAACGGAAGGATTAATATATTATATTTCTGTTCCTCAGCAGTCGAAATATCACTAGCTGAATCTGTTATGATCCTGATCTTGCTCATAGGTAAAACCTCATCTTTCTATTTGTAAACCGGCACTTCAAAACTCTTATACACTCTACTAATTTCAAGTTTCAAAAATGCCTGTATCCCTTAACTTTTTATAATATAGATGATTCAAACAGCAAATGTCAATCGTAGTTTCTATATAGAAAAGCCATGGTTTTCGGGGCTTTGTAACATGGTTTGAAAGACTAGATATTTTTTTACTTTTTCATACAGAGTTCCCTATCCCGCAATAAATTGTGTTACAATAAAATCCATAAACAAACTTGAAAAGCAGCATTGCATGTGATTCACACATGCAGACAGGTTACATAAGGGGATTGCATATGTTAAATTTAAAGGCAAATGATCAGAAACCACCTAAGAATAAACCGACAATCGAAACAGATCTCTCTGAAGCAGCAGAGAAATCTGATCCTCCATATTCACAGGAATATTTTGATCTGATGGATATGATCGACAATACCGATAAACAGATTGAATATTATAAAATGGTATATACCGCCGAGATCGACGGACTTCCTAAGAGGAGGCACAGTCTGAAAACACATTTTATCTATAATGTGATTTTCTTAATTCTTCTGCTTGGATATGATTATTTTCATCTTACAGTCATTGTTATGGGTGGAGGAATGATCCTGCGGACGATCACAGGTTTGATCGCTTTGGGTGTTTTAATTCTTGCTACTATATACATGATCGGTCACACCATTCGTGCCTATATTCTTTACCAGATCAATATGCTTCCCAATTTTATGACAGATTACCTGCAAAAGTATAATATCCATACCATGGTGGAGGAAGAAGCCTATTGCAGAAATGTTCTCCGACAGATGTTAGCATATGAAACAACACTGGCTCATATCAAAAAAGCAGCTCCGAAAACAACAACAGAGATCAACGCTGCTATGAGCGAGATCTCTGCTATGAATTTTGATATTAAAGATTTCCATTATAACGCCGGTCGGACGATAAAATAATATATATTTTCTGATCTGACCATTTCTGCATCAATGTCGGCTGTTTAACAGCTTCTGTTTCAGATCATATAACGGTTTTGACAGATCGACAAATACCTCCTGTGGATTTACCAGTCGTCTGGTCTCATCCCAGAGTGTATTCAGTTCTTTCTGGCAATACTCGCGGATCTCCATCGTGGATGGATTCTGATATACGCACTGTCCCTTCAAGAATACCGGGACAAGCATCTCACGGATCTCATAAGAACCACCCGGAAGTGTCGAACGCTTCCATGTAGCCATCTGGTCAAATATCTCCAGATCCGCCGCTTCATTATATGTCTCATCGGAAAGTGTGATCAGATCCGCCTTAATCTTTCCGGTCTCCTTATTATACAGACGGAATACCGTCTTATTTCCTGGATTTGTGATCTTCGCCGGATTCTCTGATATCTTGATCTTCGCTGTGAATTCTTCATCCTCCGGCTTCTTGATCGCCGCAAGCTTATAAACACCGCCAAAAGATGGATTATCTGCTGATGTGATCAGATTGGTTCCAACGCCCCATGACGTGATCGCTGCACCCTGATTCTTCAAACTGTTGATCAGATATTCGTCCAGATCAGAGGATGCTGCAATGACTGCATCCGGATATCCCGCTGCATCCAACATTTTTCTGGCTTTCTTAGACAGATATGCAAGGTCACCGGAATCCAGACGGATTCCATATCTGGTCGGCATCTTTCCCTCTGCCTTCATCTCATCAAATACCCGGATTGCATTTGGCACACCGGATTTCAATGTGTCATATGTGTCAACCAACAATGTACATGCATCCGGATATAATTCTGCATATCTCTTAAATGCTGTATATTCATCCGGGAAGCTCATGATCCAACTATGTGCATGTGTCCCAAGTACAGGCACGCCGAACTGCTTACCGCAGATTACATTTGAGGTTCCGACACAGCCACCGATAACTGCCGCCCTCGCACCGAAGGTTCCAGCATCCGGTCCCTGCGCACGGCGAAGTCCGAATTCCATGATACCATCCCCTTTTGCTGCATAGCAGACTCTGGATGCCTTTGTAGCGATCAGACTCTGATGGTTCACAATATTTAACAATGCGGTCTCAACCAACTGCGCTTCCATGATCGGTGCAACCACCTTCACAAGTGGCTCATACGGAAATACTACAGAACCTTCCGGAATCGCATAGATATCACCTGTAAAATGAAATCCTGCAAGGTAATTCAGAAATTCTTCATCAAACATATTCAGACTTCTTAAGTAATCAACATCTTCATAGGAAAAGGACAGATTCTTGATATAGTCGATCACCTGTTCCAGACCACAGGCGATCGCATAGCCGCTTCCGGATGGATTTTTTCTGTAGAATGCATCAAATACAACGATATCATCTGCTTTCTCACGGAAATATCCCTGCATCATCGTCAATTCATAGAAGTCTGTTAATAAGGTAAAATTTCTCTTTTCGTCCATGTCTCTGTCCTCCTGCCTTTCTTTTTTCAGCAGTTTATAATCTCTACTATTCTATCATACATGATCGGCACATCGTTTTCTCACACATTACTGCCCATATAACATCTCATTTAACTCATGGTACAACCGGGAAAGCGGAAGTCCGACAACATTGTCATAACTGCCCTTGATTCCTTTCACAAACAGGCCACCCTGTGTCTGTATCCCATAGCTTCCTGCTTTGTCAAACGGATCTCCCGTCGCAAGATATCCGACAATCTCCTCATGCGTCATCGGATAAAATGTAACCTCTGTATTCTCGTAAAATGTCTTTGTCCGGCATTTCTCTCCGTCGTAGTACATAATAGAAACACCTGTATATACATTATGTGTCTGTCCTGACAAACTATTCAACGTATTATATGCATCGTCATAATCAACCGGTTTTCCAAGGATCCTGCCATTTAATGCGACGACCGTATCGGAACCGATCACGATAAACGGCTGTGTCTCTGCTTCCGTACCGGCACGATCTGTACATACCTTTTTATATACATTTTCTGCCTTTCTCCCGGCAAGCTCCATTACCATATCCTTTGGAAAACGGATATCAGTAGCTTCATCGCAGTCACTTGGCATAACAGTAAATGTATAACCGGCTCTTTCAAGCAGCTCTTTTCTTCTCGGTGAATTCGATGCAAGTATGATCGGAATCTGTGTAACCATGATGTTCTCCTTTGATTACTCCATCTCTTTTGCAAGCTTCATTGCTTTTTCAAATAACGGAAGTGCGCGTTCTACCATCTCTGTTGTGGTACAGTAAGCAAGTCTCATATGTCCCGGGCACATAAAGCTGTCTCCCGGTACCAGGATCAGATCCAGCTTGCTGGCTGTCATACGACAGAATGCATTTGCATCCGCGATCGGAGTCTTTGGAAACATATAGAAGGTTCCGCCCGGTTCTACACACTCATATCCCATATTTGTAAGCTCTTTATATAAAATATTCTTATTCTTCTCATAGATTGACAGGTCAGCTGTCTTATCGATCACTTCTGCCACACCAAGCTGGATCATGGATGGCGGACAGTTATGTCCTGTAAATCTGGAGATCTGACCACACATCAGAACGATCAGCTTCGCATCCTTACATTTCGGATTTACCGCTACATATCCGATACGCTCACCCGGAAGGGAAAGTGACTTACTGAATGAATAACAGCAGATACTGTTGTCATAGAAGGATGAAATAAATGGCGAATCCGTTCCTTCAAATACGATCTCACGATAAGGCTCATCGGAGATAATATAGATATCATGTCCATATTCCTTCTGCTTTTCTTCCAGAATTGCAGCCAGCTTCTTGATCGTCTCTGTTGAATATACGATACCGGACGGGTTATTCGGAGAGTTAATAAGAACTGCCTGTACATTTGGATTTAAAAGCTCCAGAAATGCATCAAAATTGATCTGGAAGGATGTAATATCCGCCGGCACGATCTTAAGCACCGCACCTGTTCCGTCAACATATGGAACATACTCAGGGAAATATGGAGCAAATGTGATCACCTCATCTCCCGGCTTTGTTACACAACGAATCGCATGTGCGATCGCACCTGCTGCACCGGAGGTCATGAAAATATCATCTGCTGTATATTCCATTCCAAATCTTCTATTTAAAGAATCTGCAACCGCTTCTCTGACGGACATAATACCAAGTGTCGGACTGTATCCGTGAAGCGTCAAAGGATTTTCTTCTTTTAACATCCGTTCCAATGTCTCTGTAAACTCCGGACATACCGGAACAGAAGGATTGCCGATCGTAAAGTTATATACATTTTCCTTTCCGATCTCTGCAGCACGTTTTGATGCATACTGCGCAAATTCTCTTATTATAGAACCTTTGGTTGTCATATCTGCATATTTTTCCGAAATCATACCTGTTATCCTCCGTCTGTTGTGAATTTAATAATGGAAGTATACCGCCGAAAAGGCAAAAAAACAAGTGGTAATAAATCGGGGAAAAGACTTATTACCACTTGCAAAAAATGAGGGGAGAGAGGATTCAAATAAATGAAAAACTCTTACAATACATAGTATATAAGGGATGTGTGTCTAAATTGTGTTTATTTTCTGATGTGTTTATAAACAGATTCTGCATTCTATTTACAAATTCTTTATTATATTGTCCAGATCGGAACAATGTAATTTTCTGAATCAACAGCTGAAAGTTTCGGACGCATACAGATGATTGCTCCTTTTCCTCTTGGAACTGCTCCTTTATCCAGAATTCTGAATGCCCTGGTCAGTTCACTTCCTGAATTTACTGAGCGTTTTATCTCTAACGGATGCACCATACCATCACTTTCAATCACCATATCAATTTCATTACTGTCTTTATCTCTGTAATACCACATAAGGCATTCATCCGCTTCATTTTGATATGTCTTCCGAATTTCGGAAACAACATAATTTTCCAGTATTGCCCCATTAATCGCCCCGTTTTCAAGTATTTCCGGAGTTGTATATTTTGTGAGATACGAAACCAGGCCTGTATCAAAGAAATATAATTTTGGTGTCTTAACTGTTCTCTTTAACAGATTATTAGAATAAGGACGTAAATAAAAAATAATATCGGACTTCTCAAGCACCTGCAGCCATCGTTTAATTGTCTCATCTGAAACGCCAACATCATTTGCTATATCATGTATATTTAACATTTGTGCACACCTGCATGCTGCAGCTCTTACAAAGTCCATAAATACAAGTTTATCAACATTTGTAATCAACTCTGATACATCTCTGTCAATATATGTTTGAATATAACTAGAATAAAAAACATTTCTGTCTTTGTATCGTCCACTTCTATAACCCGGCATAGATCCCATCCAGATTCTCTCATATAGCTCCGGCAACTCCACCTTTGTTCCATTTTTGCTTCGATGCTTTAATGTTTCCAGATCAACACTAAACTTAATATTCTCGCCTGCTCCATACAACTCATGCTGTGACAAAGATGACATGTGAATAATAGCAGTTCTTCCCGCCAAAGATTCCTGTGCAAGCTCCATCATCCGAAATGCCTGCGATCCGGTCAACCAAAATGATGATGCCGGTGCTCCATTATCTATCGCCATCTTAATATATGGAAATAATTGCGGAGCATATTGTACCTCATCTATTAAAATCGGAAGATCATGCATCTGCAAAAACATAGCAGGATCTGTCTGTGCCAGTTTCCTTTCTTCCAGATCATCCAGGCTCACCACTGTCCTATTCTCATCCATTAATTTTTTAAATAAAGTTGTTTTTCCAACCTGCCTCGGTCCTGTAATTAATATACAGGAATAGTCTTCTGCTAATTCTTTTATCTTTTTTTCTAAATCTCTATGAATATATTCCATATATCTGCACCTCTTTTTTCGGCTAAAATAAGATCAAATCTTATTTTAGCCGAAAAGTAATAATTTATCAAGAATAAAGAGCCGCATACGACTCTTTTGCACCCAAACAATATTATAAAACAAAAAACAAGTGGTAACAAACCGGGGAAAGATTTATTACCACTTGCAAAAAATGAGGGGAGAGAGGATTCAAATAAATGAAAAACTCTTACAATACACAGTATATAAGGGAAGTGTGTCTAAACTGTGTTTATTTTCTGATGTATTTATGAAGATCATAAACAAAACTTTATAAAACTAACACAGCATTACAAAACATATAAACCAACCGCCTGTCCGCCCCTGTCGGTCTCCTTGGCTGGTATGGGTGGCTGGCATGGGCAGTTGGCCTCCCCACTATAAATGGCTTGCTGCGATTTCCGTTCGTTGCACATGCCTGATTCGTAAATACTCCTGTGCTAACTCGCCTTCGGCTCAAACAAGCACCCGTATTTACTGGCAATGTGCATCTCACGACGAAATTCTCGCTGATGCCATATTATAGTGGGGAGGCCAACTGCCCATGCCAGCCACCCATACCAGCCAAGGAGACCGACAGAGGTGGGCAGGCGGACTGCGACTTCCCCCAATTTCAGGCTTGTAAGAATAATTCGTTTTATGTATAATAAAACGTACGGTGTTTTTTCCACACCGCCTTGATTTTTCAAGGAAAAATGAGGTTTTATGATGTTCGGGCAGACAGATATATCTGACCAGACCAAAAACGTCAATATAATAATAGGAAAAGAGGATAAACATGTTAGAAAACAACCATGAAAAAAAGCCAAAGAAATACGCTGGTATTCTGGCACATCCGACTTCATTTCCAAGTCCTTACGGAATCGGTGATCTCGGCAAAGGTGCATACCGGTTTATAGACTTTCTGGCAAATTCGGGCTTGAATCTGTGGCAGGTACTTCCACTTGGACATACCGGATTTTGTGATTCACCATATCAGCCATTCTCCGCATTTGCCGGTCAGCCGTTAATTATTGACCTTGATGCATTAAAAGAATACAAGCTTCTGTCAGAAGATGATTTTACTGATATGCCGGAATGGGATCCCGTTCACATCGATTACGGAACCTTGATCACATTTAAGACAAAGCTGTTAAAGCTCGCTTACGAACGTTTTACTGATCCTGACTACGAGGACGGATTATCAACAGACGAGGAACAGATGGCAGCATTTGCTTCTTTTAAAAAGGATTCCTCCTGGCTCGCTGACTACTCCCTGTTTATGGCAGGTAAGGATTTCCATGAAGGAATGCCTTGGTATATGTGGGAAGATTCCCTGAAAGCACCTACCAAAAGACAGCGTACCACATGGGAAAAGAAGCTTGCAAATGAGATCGGTTACTATGATTTCATCCAGTTCTTATTCCATACACAGTGGATGGCGATCAAGGAATACGCAAATGAAAAGAACATCAGCATCGTAGGTGATGCTCCGATCTTCCTTGCATGGGACAGTGCCGATGTATGGAGCCATCAGGAGCTTTTCATGCTGGATTCAAAGGGATACCCAACAGAGGTTGCCGGTGTACCACCTGATTATTTCTCAGAGACCGGACAGTTGTGGGGCAACCCACTGTATAACTGGTCAAAGCATACCGCTACCGGTTATGAATGGTGGATTGAGCGAATCAAATACCAGCTCACTCTGACAGATTTCTTAAGGATTGACCATTTCAGAGGATTTGACCGGTACTGGGCTGTACCTTATGGCGAAGAAACCGCCATCAACGGAGAATGGAAGCCCGCTCCCGGTATCAACTTCTTCACACAGTTACAGGCAAATCTTGGCTATGACCTTCCGATCATCGCAGAGGATCTGGGTGAGATTGACGATTCTGTTATCGAATTGCGTGACAAATTCAATCTGCCGGGCATGAAGATCTTACAGTTTGCATTTGAAAATCCGGAAGAAAATGATTTCCTTCCGCATAATTATACAAGAAACTGCGTATGCTACACAGGAACACATGACAACGACACAACACTTGGCTGGTATCAGAAAGCATACGAAGCATCCAAGGACAAGCTTCGCCGCTATTTCAGCACAGATGCCAGTGATATCTGCTGGGTTATGATCCGTGCATGTTTCTCATCTGTCGCAAATATGGCTGTTGTTCCTATGCAGGATGTTCTGAAATTAGATTCATGGGCTCGTCTGAATACTCCGGGTGTAGGAGAAGGCAACTGGGCTTGGCGCTTTGAGGATAAAGACATGGATACTAAATTAGAAGAACGTCTATTTGAGACAGCAAAACTCTACGGCAGATAGAACAGGAGGATATATTTGAGAACCATTATTACTGTACTGTTTGCAGTACTTGGAATCATATTTTGTTTTCCATATCATCTGTATCTGAAGCAGCTTGCAAAAAAGGATCAGGACAAAGCTTACATCAAGGCTCAGAAGCTGGTAAAAGGATTTTTCGGAGCAGTTATGTTCTTAACCGGATGTAAACGAACAGTTATCGGCAAGGAAAACATTCCTGCCGACCAACCAGTCATGTTCGTTGGTAATCATCGAAGCTATTTTGATATTTTATCCTGTCACAATGCAATCGATATGCCGCTTGGCTTCATGTCCAAGGACAATATCAAGGATATACCTCTGCTTTACAAATACATGGATGATATCGGATGCACCTATCTGGATCGTACCGATCTGAAAAAGGGTCTGGAAACGATTTTACAGACTGCTGATATCATCAAATCCGGTCACTCCATGATGATCTTCCCGGAGGGAACAAGAAATAAAGGCGACGAACTGCTGCCATTTAAAGACGGTGCATTCAAGATCGCTCAGAAAGCCGGATGTCTGATCATTCCGGTTGCTATCTGCGGAACAGACAAATGTATGGAAGCAAATAAACATAATTTCCTTCACAGCAGCAAGGTTGTGATCGAATTCTTAGAGCCGGTTGATATCCGTGGATTGAAGCCGAAGGAACGTAAAGAGGTTCTGGATGCAATCCCAGGTAAGATTCAGGCAGCCCGGTTAAAAAATCTGCCTATGATTGAAAAATAATATAATTGCAAATTGTATATATATTTGATTACTTTGACTTGCCAATACAGGGACATTTGAGTCCGCCGGTCCTTAGATGGCGCAGAGGCGGCATCTTAGTACCGCTGCAGGACGAAACGAGCGGAAGCGTTCCCTGATTGGTAAGGTCAAAAGTAATCATAATATATACAATTTGCAATCACAGACAAATAATGAAATATAAGGAGGAACTTATTATGCCTTGGTGGGGATGGATGTTAATCGTCATCGCAATATTAGTTGTAATCTTAGTAGTACTTTACATAGTAGGAAACCGCCTGCAGAAGAAGCAGAGCGCACAGAAAGAAGCTATGCTTCAGGCCGCACAGCCTGTCACGATGCTGGTCATCGATAAAAAGATGCTGCCTATGAAAGATGCAAATCTTCCGAAACAGGTATTGGAATCAACTCCAAAGCGTTACCAGAAAGCCAAGCTTCCTATCGTTAAAGCCAAGATTGGCCCACAGATCATCAATCTGATCTGCGACGATGGAATCTTTGATGTTATGCCTGTCCGTGGCGAAGTTAAAGCTATGGTCAGCGGTATCTACATCACAAGCGTTAAGAATGTTCGTGGTAAGAAAGCACCGGAGCCTGCAAAGAAATCATTCAGCCAGAAGCTTCGTGCAAAACAGAAGAAATACGAGCAGACTTATGAGCAGGAAACTGCCAGCATGAAACTCAGCAAAGAAGAAAAAGCCGCAAGAAAAGCAAAGGCAAAGGAAGAAAAAGAAAGGGCAAAGAAGATCCAGTAATCATGATAAATACTCGTGTCGACCTCAGAAAATTAGTTATTACCTGTCTGGTTCCGGTTACCGCATTACTGATACATAATATTGTCTATCTTGCAGGCACCCGGATCTGTGATCTTACAGGCAGTCAGACTGATTCTGTCGGCAGTATCACATCATGTATTTCATATATTCTTTGTATCTGTATTTTCGGATATTTTTATCTGTCCGATCATTCAAAAACAAAGCACGCAGGAAAGAAAAATCCTTTCCTGCGTGCTTTTGTTATCTTTATTTTACTGCTGATCCTTGGTATCAGTCTTCAGCTCTTAACAACCTGTATTCTTCGTCTGATCGACACTTATAGGCCGGAGCTCCTAACCTCATACCATGAACGGGTACAGCGGTCATTTTCCATCAACAATGGAATCATCCGTATCTGTACAGTCACACTTCTCGCACCGATCGCAGAAGAATTCGCCTTCCGGGGAGTGGCACTGAAGCTGTCTGTCTCTGCATTTCACACGAAGCATGCCGCCCTCTGTGCGATCCTGTTCACAGCATTCTGTTTCGGCTGTTATCATGGAAATGTCGTTCAGTTCTGCTACAGCGTTCCGGCCGGAATCATTCTGGGCTGTCTTGCCGTATGGTCAGGCTCCCTGATCCCAGGCATGATCCTTCATATGATCTTAAACGCTTCTTCCTATGTGATCGGAAGTATAGCAATCTCCGCCTCTATACTGTGGGAAATCATCGGAATCACCTGTATCCTGATTATGATTTGTATGAAATTAATAAGGCGGTCTATCTGACGGACTAGCTTTATATTGACATTAGCGAAGATTCCGTAATGAAATGCACATTGTCAGTAAATACGGGTGCCTGTTTGAGTCCGAAGGACGAGTTGGCACAGGAGTATTTACGAATCAGACATGTGCATTGAATAGGAATCGCAGCAAGTCAATATAAAGCTAGTCCGCCAGATAGACCGCCTTATTTATTCTACGCTACAAAATATCGTGACAAATGATATACCAGAACCTTCTCATCCGGGTCTTCTTCATAACCGGATAATTTGATCATCTTCTTTAAAACGAACAGGTTGCAGTCACGGATTGCTTTCTGATATTCAAATGTCGGATAATAGATCAGAAGTTCAATATCTCTCGGCTGTCTCCGCACCGATGCGATGATATTATCCAGCACCTTTTTGAAGGTCGCGCCGGAAAATGGATTGAAGAAATAGAAATAATTGTCTTCATCTCCGATCTCATATGCCTCCGCTTCCACATTCAGGAACTGCATCCGTTCCTCCTGATCAAGGAATTTGCTCTGATAGCTTGCGGCATTTGTCAGAAGTCTGTCATAGACCCTGGCATTGTTCTCGATTCCAACCGTCCGGCAGTAATGTCTGGAATTACAGTAAAAAAGCACTCTGCCAAGTCCGCAACCAAAATCCACAAGCGTATCTTCCGGCTCCATGCTGATCTCGTCGAACATCGTCACCAGATCATTATAATATGTAACCTCATAATTATTATCTTCTTCGTTCACCGGAAGACATACATCCATATCTCCAAATGCTGTCTCCGCGATCGTTTCAATCCCCAGAAAGCTGTCGAAGGATTTCTCACTACCCATATATATTTATACCCCTTCGTAGTCCGCAGTCACATTCAGACTGCAATCCGTAATATAATCATTGTTAAAGTCAATACAGTAACGAATATCAATCCGGATTCCCTTCTCTGACTGCTCCATATGATATTCCTCCGTACAGATATTCATACAGATCGGTCCAACCGGAGTTGCATAATGCACCGAGCTGTTCTTCTCCCGGTCAAATAACATAACCGTGTTCACGCTGCCACGTTTCGTAAGCTGTAATGCATGCTCATCGAACCGCAGAAGATTCTTCACCGGTTCTTCCACATCTTCAATAAATTCGTCATATTTGATATAGCGGTTTCCGTTTTTCTCAGAGTATGTTCCCCGCGTCTCAAGCTCCAGAACCTCCGGTTCATCATCCGCTCCGGCAACACTCTGCACACCCGTTACTTTTATCTTTATATCTCTCGTCGTCATAAATTATCTTTCAAATGCCATCTCAATTAAGGTATTTACAAGGGTCTTGATATCATATCCCTCTGCATCCCACAGCATCGGATACATACTGATCGATGTAAATCCCGGCAATGTGTTTACTTCATTAAATATTACACGATTGGTGTCTTTCTCAAGGAAGAAATCCACACGGGCAAGTCCAAAGCCGTCAATCGCATTAAAGATACGGATTGCTTCTGCACGGATCTCGTCCTCAGCTTCTTCCGGTATATCTGCCCCGATGATCGTCTTGGAATCTGCATTGTTGTATTTTGCATCAAAATCATAGAAATCTGCATTTGCGGCAGCAAGGATCTCTCCAACACCGGATGCCTTTGTATGATTGCCATATCCAAGTACACCACATTCCAACTCTCTGCCAACGATCGTTTCCTCGACAAGGATCTTGGAATCATGGTTGAGTGCCTCATGCAGACCAGCTTCTAACTCGGCTCTGTCATGTGCCTTTGTAACACCCTTTGATGAACCTGCGGATGATGGTTTTACAAATACCGGATAGTTTAACTCGCTCTCTACCCGATCCATCGCAACATCCAGATCATCAAAATCATCTTCTACTACAGGAACAAATTTTGCCTGTGTTACATTGATATGATCAGCAATGATCTTTGTATGGAATTTGTCCATTGCAGCAGCCGATGCAAATACGCCGCAGCCCACATATGGAATGTCCGCCATCTCAAACAATCCCTGAATCGTACCGTCTTCTCCATATAAACCATGCAAAACAGGGAAAATAACATCTACAGGCTCCGCATAGATTCTGTCGCCATCTTTTATGATAATCTCTTTTGCAGAATCCGGTGAAATCACTGCACGAACCTGACTGTCGTACCAGCTTCCGTCAGCAATACTCTCAATGCTGTCAGCCTTCAGCCATTTGCCATCCTTTGTGATTCCGATCAGTGTCATATCATATTTGTCCGTATCCACCGCTTTGGCAACTGTCTGAACTGAAATGCATGAAACTTCATGTTCCGATGATCTTCCTCCAAAAATAACTACCAGTTTTTTCTTAGTCATATTCCCTTGAGCTCCTTTGAAATATATAATCAAAATATCTCATATCATACCACAACCACCTATATAATTCAAGGATTCCGGGGATTTAGGGGTAGATGGAAAAGTCAGTCATAATCTTTTCAACGTCACACACAAAGTTTCATAATACCCGGCCGGATAAGCAACGCCATTCAAGGTTGCTGCCGGAAGGTTCAGATACTCAAAAGCTGACCATGCAGTAACCGGGATGCCGTATTCTTCTGCGCTTTCCTCTGCACAGGCATCGATATATTCTTTGCTCAGTATCAGATTCTTTCGCACAATGCTTTTCTCCTGATCGTTATAGTCTGCGCCAAGCTTCTCGGCTATACCGTAAAGTACCGCCTGCTCAACATATGAAGTAAATTCATCCAATTGCTTGTCCGATAAATTCTCATTTCCTTCATATCTTATTCGAATCCGGATAACATCTGATGTTTTATTCTGAGCACTTATCTTGCTCTCCACAAGCTCCGTTTTTGTTTTGCCGGACTCTATATTATAATCGTTTTCTCCGTCGGTCTTCTTCTCACTTGTATCTCTTGCTATATCATCATACACCGCTTCCAACTCCTGTAACTGCTTCTGTGTTTCGTATGCATTTAATGTTGTGCCATCCAGAATACGAAATGCGGTCTGTATATTATTTGACAGTTCTGTATCCTGTCCATCCAAAGTATCCTGACCATTTACCATCTGGTTCGATCTGCCATTCTTACCATCTGTCTGTGAAGTTTTGTCACCGGTTATTCCGGCATAATTTTCCTCGGTACTATCATAGGCTATATCTTCATCTCCCTCCGCATACTCAACCAGATTCATCACCTGCTCAACGCTGTTTTTCGCGCTGTATAATCTTTTCAGTGCTCCCATTTCCACATATAATGTTCCACAAAATAAACCGATCAGGATTCCGGCAACTGCCGCTCTCACTGCTCTACCCATTTCCATAACCTCCATTTTTCTTCATCAAAATCTAACACTTTAAACCATATCTACTCCCCCAGTGTCGCCAGACACTCTCCTTTGTAATGCGCTGCAATATACTTCCGGATGCTTCCGGACGCTTCGCCCTGATACAACGAATCTGTGCAGACCACCTCTACATAATTCGTTACAAATTCTTTTATCAGCTCCGGATACATCTGCCGCAGGGTTTCTTCGGAATCCACCACAATATATTCCACATGGCTCAGGTCAAGACTCCGGTCATGCGCTTGATCATATTCAGCCCGTGCTCGCTGCAGGCTCCCCGCAACGACCGGATACTCTCGTTCCTCCGATTCGGCTGCCGACTCCGCTCCCTCCAGACTGTCCGTGACAAATGTATACTTGTAGCCACCATCTGTTTCAGAGATCATCACCACCCGGAGATAATCTACCGCCTCAATGGATCTGTCCATGCACCCGGACAATATGCTGACAAGTAATATCCCACCGATCACTTCTGCAGCCATCTTTGCAAGCTTCCCCGGATTTGTCCGTTTTCTCCCAACAAATGCCGGTACAAGAACCGACAACGGAATATCAACGGCGGCAATGTAGATCATAAATGCCCGACCGGCATCCCGTTCTCCAAGGAACCGGCTCATCCATAGAAACAGCAGAAACAAAACAACCACACAGCCGCTTCTTATCCACAGGCTTCTTTTCTCTTCCATATCTTCTGCCGAATACTCATTTTTCTTCTGTGTCTTATCCTCAAATGTATCGTTTTTTTCTTCCATCACTTTTTTATCCATTGCATTATCAGAATCACGTCCATGTAACTCTGTACTCTTATCATTCCCGGCTGCTCTCATCCCGCCGCTCTTTCTCCATACACAGATGATCTTCCAGATTTCATCCACAAACTGACAAACAAACACAATGTGGATTGCCAGCAGCAAGAGCCCGAAGATGACAAGCAGATAACAGGCGAGTAAACCGAGTCTCGCATTTGCACCTCCGGGGAACATCATCGCACCCACAACATTTAGTATTCCCTTTGAAGTCATTGTTTTACCTTGCAAGCCAAGCAACGATATCACGAAACAGGAAGCAACAATGGCTAACACAACCGGAACAGATACTGTCCACACCAGCATCCCTCGTCTTCGTTTCTCTACTCTCAGATAAAGATACATGACAAATTCCAGCATACATAACCCTACCATCATCAGATATCCTTTTATCAAAATCTGACATATTGTGTTACATACAGATGCCTGCATCTGAAATTCTGCATATTCTTTTAGTCGGGAAAAATCAGCATTCCAGAATCCACAAATGACAAACAGCACCAATGCGATCCCGATTCCGATCACACTTGCTTCCGCAAATCCGATATAACCACGCAGTCCCTTTCCTGCCATATAGAAAAGTGTCAGTAATACCGGAACAACCAGAACCACTCCTGCATAATCCGGCAGCATCAGGATCCGGCTCCCCTGTACAAAGAAATAAAGCAGAAAAAGAACCCGAATTGCATATCTGATCACATAAATAGATGCAATAGCCATTTTTTTCTTATTATTCCATACTTTTGCACCCGTTATCTCTGTCTTTTCTTTAGCGGGATCTGACAATTTCACTACACCAGAAAGCGCAAGATGTAGTAGCACCACATAAACCAGAGCAAGTATTAGCATCAAAAAAAGTGATAAAACACCGTTGTTTTTGGAAAAATCCGTCATAATCTGTACCATGTTCCAGAAAGTAATCGGGAAAATCAGGCAAGTTCCCGTTATAAAAAGCTGCCGAAACGTCACATTTCTATAATCCATATATTGATTCACACCCATTCATCATTACTTTTTGCGAAGCCTCCTGCGTTCTCTATGGTTCGCCCATGCCGGTCGAAAGATAATTTTTTTGATTGGCTTACGAATGACAAAATCTTCCATTCCATCCTCTGCATAGCCACAAGTTACGACCGGTGCCATGTACGGAACACCAAAGCTGTTCAGACCGGCAAGATGATAGATCAATAAAAGCATCACCAGAAGGAAGCCATACAGTCCAAAAAAAGCAGCCGCCAGTATAGTTAGAAATTTTAAAAGACGGAACACCGACGCAAAAGCTTCATTTGGAATTGCAAAAGAAGCAATCGCTGTCAGCGCAACTACGATCACCACGATGGTACTGACAATCCCTGCTTCCACCGCAGCCTGTCCAACGATCAGACCACCAACAACGCCGATCGTATTTCCCAGCTGACTCGGCAGACGGATTCCTGCCTCCCGCAGCAATTCAAACAACAACTCCATGATCAAAACCTCTAACACGATTGGAAAAGACAACTGATTTCTTGCAACTGCAATCGCATAGAGAAGTTTATCCGGTATCACCTCCCGGTGATAACAGGTAACAGCTATATAGAAGCCCGGCAGCCCCACCGCGATAAATGCCGCTATATAACGAATGATTCTGGCAAAAGTTGCAACCGGCCAACGGTTATAATAATCATCGGCAGTCTGGAATAATGTATTGATCGTCGCCGGCGCAATCAGAACCTCCGGTGAATTATCAAATACAATTACAACCCTGCCATCTGCCAGTGCCGCCGCCGCTTTATCCGGTCTGGTGGTTGACTGGAACACCGGAAACGGCCGGTACCATTTCTTCTCCATCAGATGTTCCGCCATGCCACTGTCAAATATGGCATCTATCTCATATTCATTCATCCGTTCTTTCACCTGTTCAACCAGCTTTTTCTCTGCAATGTCCTCAATATACATGATTCCATACTCGGTTCTGGAACGAACACCGATCGTATTCTGGATCAATTTTAATCTTGTATCTTTGATTCTCCGCCGAATAAGGGCTGTCGATGTACGGATACTTTCATTAAAACTATCCCGCGGACCACGCATTCCACCCTCGGTAGAACTTTCTTCCACTCCACGTACCGGCAGCTTCTTGGAAGACACAACAAACGCCTGATCTGCATCCGATACAAATACCGCTGTGTCTCCTTTTAATATCGAAAACATCACATTTTTGAAGTCATTTTCTGCCTTTATATCCGCCGATTGTGTCTCAAATGAATCCATTGCCTCCCACAGGGAACTGCCATGCTCATGCCGCCACTCCCAGGTCACCGGCTTAATGATCGTATCCTCGATCAGACCATTGTCACATAACCCATCAATGTACACTACATAGATTGCTCCTACCGAAGCGGATGTCTCATCTGCTGATCCGGTGGTATCTTCTGCATACACATCCATTCCGGTTCTTCTTACTGTAAACCGACGTTCCACGATGTCTCCCCAATCAGCAAACAGCGACTTTACCCGGCTGATATTTGCATCTATGTCTTTATCGATCCGGCTGTCTGCACTATAAATTCCGCCTTCCGCATCTCTGTCTTTCCCCAAACGTTCCACCTCCCGTTGCTCCTATGTACATTTATATTTTTTACGACTCTGACCGACTTACCCTAACCTTATTCCTCCATGATCTAACTATTACTTGTTTTATCTTCTTACTATTTCCAGTATTACCAGCAACTCTCTGAACTATACATAAAATGTTACATTGAATCATGATATAATGATGAAAAATCGCTTGCTTGCAAGAGGCGATTTTTCAAATGCATTGAACGAGTACAATATAATGATCATTACGATGGGATGCGCTTGCACAAATCCCCAAAAGCTTCTATAGTAATTACATAAAATCATAGAATTGCTCACATATGATGAACCCGGCAATATTCAAATAGCTTCAGTTGCATCAGTACCATATAGAATTTTAAGAAGAAATATAGAAATAATATGACTTCATAAATCGCACAGAAAGGAATGAAAAAAGATGATAAAATCAGATAATATATCCGACTACAAAAAACATACAACAGATCCAATTTATAAATCAGACAACAGAAATACTACGACAAACTCAGACACCAGATTAGAAAATAGAAAATTACGTCTCGCCATCCTCGGCGCAGGCGGTATCGCCCGCAAGATGGCAGAGACCGTCAACCGGATGGAAAAAGTGGAGCTCTATGCTGTAGCAAGCAGAACGGAAGAAAAAGCCAGACAATTTGCAGATACTTACCATGCATCCAGGTGGTATGGCTCTTATGAAGAAATGGTTGCCGATGACGGGATCGATCTTGTCTACATTGCAACTCCGCATTCCCACCATAAAGAGCATACGATGCTGTGTCTGAATCACAACCGGGCTGTTCTGTGCGAGAAAGCATTTGCCGTAAATACAAAAGAAGCCGAAGATATGATCCGGCTTGCAAAAGAAAAGAATATATTACTGGCGGAAGCGATGTGGGTTCGCTATATGCCAATGTCATTTACTTTAAAAGAAATTATAGATTCCGACGTTATCGGAAAAATAACAGGGCTGACCGCAAATCTTGGTTATTCCCTGATGCAGGTAGAACGTCTGATTCGCCCGGAGCTTGCCGGAGGTGCTCTCTTAGATCTTGCACCATATACCTTAAACTTTGCGACCTGGGTGCTTGGCGACAACGTATCTGCGATCCATACAACGATGACTCCACACGAAACAGGCGTAGACAAAACAGAATTTATCAACCTGATATACCCGGACGGTGCGATCGCTGGTCTGTTCACAACTATGGAATCAGCCACCGACCGCCGCGGCGTGATCTACGGAACAAAAGGTTACATCGAGGTTGACAATATCAATAATTACGAGGCATTCCGTATATATGAAAATGACCGCCGACTGGTTCAGACGATCAACTGTCCTGCCCAGATCAGCGGCTATGAATATGAAGTGCTCGCCTGTAAGCGGGCACTTGAAAAAGGTCTGACTGAATGTCCGGAAATGCCACATGAACACACTTTATATATCATGCGGCTATTTGACGAGATACGAAAGAGCTGGTAACAGCATACAAAAATCCCACTATAACAGATGATATGCACCTCTTTCACTGATTGTCCAATAAAAAGGGGACATCTATCATCTGTCACAGTGGGATCTCTTTAAATATTCATTTATCTAAGCAGCATATTGCCTGATAATAGCTGAACCAACGGATAATACTTTGCTGCAGTAAATCCTGACAGGTACAGCAGCAATGGCAAAAGCGCAACGGCTGCCGCACAGAATATCGCACCATTTGTGCTCCTGATCAGCTTTCCAACTAGAACATAGAGTACAGTCAGTACCAGAATCGTGATCAACCGAATTCCAGATACCAGCAGGAAATATCCGGTAATACTGGTTGATATGCCAACCTGTTCCAGACACGGAAGAGACTGTGTCAGATATTTTCCTCCTGCCAGCCCAATTTCTCTTTTCACCCACATAAGTTCAGGCAGATAAACGATCATGTATACAACAAGAATAATAAGCAGCATCCGAAATGCCTTGATCACATGAAGTTTCCTGTAATTCTCTGTAATATCAATAATGCCATTGATCTTATATCTGTAATCCTCCAGATACAGAAATGCAGTTGTAAGCATCAGTACAACGATTACCTTCGCTGCATTCATCACGTCATCCTTATAGTCTTTGCTTCCGGCAAGGATATTCCAGCCTCTGGCATAGACAAATCCTATCCGTTCCAGTACAGCAGGATCGGCTTCCGAAACCTGTGACGTGATTCCACATTGCTGCTTAATATAATCCACATATTCCAGACAGCGAAAGAAACTCTCCTCATTTGCAAGCTGCTTATTCATCTCATCCCATTTATCATTATACTCTTTTTCAGTTATCTTCCCTGCAGCGTAGTCCCGGTCAACCCGATCTTCTTCTTCGTGAAGTTTTTCGTACCGTTCTTCCTCTGAGGCTATATAATCCAGCTTTCCCTGTGTAACCACACCTTCAATCTGACTGATATAATATTGGTATGCATATTCATTTGCACTCCACCGTACAGATTTGTTCTGATAAATGTACACCTGAAATCCAACCAACAGAAAAATAACAAATATCATCTTATATCCCAACCATAACTTATAGCCTTCCAGTCTCCATACTGAGGAAAATATCCTGCGGGATTTCGTACCTTTTTTTCGTAATCGTATACGACTCTCCCGATAATCACTGCTTCCCTCCAGATAGATTACCGACGATATGATAAGAAATCCTGCCAACAACACTGCACAGATAATACAGTCCAGATAGATTGCAGGCTCTGCATGAGATATCAGATTATAATTCTCATATTGAAAAAATCTGGTTGTATCCAGCATTGAAAAAATAGAGAATCGATATAAAAATGTCAGATTCAGTTTCTCTCCCAATACGGAAAACAGCAATTCTACAAACATGGCAACCGCCGACCATACACACAACATAACTTCATTTGAAGAAACAACTGCAAATGTAAATAATGCTACAAGGATCACTGCAAAGATCAGAATCTTTACCAAACAGACAAGAACAACAAATGTACTGATCCTGCAGGAAAAGCCATATCCAATATAATCCATCAGGCTCTGTACCGGTGCTGACAGATCTACAGCTCCAAACTTCCATTCGGCAATCAAAATATTACTTAAGAATACTCCCGCCACAAATAATGCCATATAGACAAATGCTGCCGCATACTTAGACAACAATAAACGACTGTCTCCATTCCACGTTGTCTTATACAGATTTGCCAGACCATTCTTCTTATCCCGCAGCACCAGTTCCAGCACCAGAACAACCAGCAGGAAAAATATCAGAACATAACTTCCGGTAAAATTCAATGCCTTACAGATTCCATATCCGCCAACAAAGGATGCTTCTGTTCCCACAAGTCTTTCAAAATCCCTCTTTGTCCGTTCCAGATTACTGATCGAGAACTTTGTCTGAAATATGGAAATCGACTGATTCATCTCTGCATCTTCTATAACCTTCTGCAGATATTCGTCATACGTTGTGCTTGCCATATATTCATCAAACAACTGTTTATATGTCTCTGATTCCGGATCTCCCATATACATATCCATAATGGAATCCGGATCTGTCCGAAGCCTTGCATACTGTGTACTATCCACCTCATCAGTAGCAAAGGCTACGATCAACAGGCCCACATTCATAACTAAAAACAACAAAAAACATAATATTAATTTCCGGTTATATAAAATAGCCCGTATTTCATTTATAAAAAATCGAAAAAATCCACCTCTTCGTCCGGAATGACTGATGGTAGCAGCTTTTTCCATTTGTTTTGATCTACTCATATCGTCCTCCATTTCCACAGGCAGCCACTTTCTCTATCCGGAAATGACCAACCTGCAAAAAGCTACTCTCCAAATATACTTAAATATACATCTTCCAGATCCGGATTCTCTTTATCCGTGATTCTTCCGGTCAGGATCTCTGGTGCTGCCATCTCGATCAACACACCTTTTTTCAGCAGCATGATCTGACTTGCTATATCCTCAATATCCTGAACAACATGAGTAGCAATCAAAATAATCTTCCCTGCAGAATTATCATGAATCAGATTCCGTACATGGATCCTCTCCTTCGGATCCAGTCCTGCTGTTGGCTCATCAAAAATAATGATCTTTGAATCCCCAAGAAATGCCTGCGCGATCAGCAGTCTCTGCTTCATACCGCCGGAATATGTTCCGACCTTTCGATCCAGTACATCAAGAAGATTTACCTTTGATGCGTATTTCTCGATCTCATCATTCAGTACTTTTTTCTCTACTCCTTTCAACAATCCCATATATGCAAGGAACATCCGTCCGGTATAAAACGGATAGATCGCCTGCTGCTGTGGCATATAACCGATCAGCCGCTGATATTCCCGTTTCAGGGTATGAATATCTGTTCCATCCAGATAAATTTCTCCTGCTGTCGGTTTGATATTTCTTGTAATCAACTTCATCAAGGTACTTTTTCCTGCACCATTGGGCCCCAACAATCCATAAATTTCCTCTGAGAATGTCATGGAAAAATCATCAAGCGCCGTTGTATTCTTATATTCTTTCGAGATATGCTCCAGTTTTAATTCCATATCCTCATCCCCTTTATCACTCTTCCGGCCATTTCACCCAGTCAAATGCTTCCACAGTATTCTGATCTGCATTCTCCAGTTTTGTAAAATATGTATCCCGGAATTCTGTCCATCCTGTCACCGTCTGTTCACTCTGATCCGATGTGATTACATCTCCTGGCTTCATACCAGTATAATCATGTCCATCTATATATATCTTGTCACTTGATTCATCCAAGCCATAAATATCGGATATATAAGTTCCTTCTTCTGTAAAACAGGTATTTGCCAGATAAACAGTTCCTGTATCACATTGATAAAAAAACTTATTGTAATCTGTATTAATTGCATACAAGTATCGATCCATACAATAAATATCTCCATCTACAATCCGAAAAATTTCTTTCTGATTCTGCAAGTCTGCATCACACGAATATATCACAGTCCATTCTACACCATTATCCAATTCCTTCGTTTCTATATAAATGCCACTTGCAGTACTGATTATATTAAAGGATTTCCCATATTCTGTATTTAAATTATCTGCAACAATTTCATCTTTATGGGTTTCTATATTATATGTAAGCAGTATAGTGTGCCTGTTTCTCTGGCTATCTTTATAACCATATGTCAGATAAATTTTTTCTTTGTTTTTATTATTTAATATATGAAGTGTTGAATTGTCATGTTCTGCATCTCCTTCATAACTTAACAATACTCGTAACCGCCTCCATCTCAGATCATATGAATACAACGTGCAATCAAGCTGATATTGATTCAATTTAAATCCATCATGATATTTCCATGTAGTAAAATATAATATTCCATCTATCATTTCCATATCAAAAACAGCGCCTTCATCTGCCGAATACAGAATACTCACTTTGCTTCCATCCTTTTCTACTTCACGAATCTGTACAGCCCCTTTATATACGGCATCATCCTCATCATTAATTGTTACCTCAGAATCAAATTCACTTATATATAGTTTATCTTCATAATAAAGCATACTAGATCCCAGTCCAAATATATACGCATTACAGTTTTCTGTATTATGCTTGCAATTAGCTTTATTGCAAACCACTACCGATTTTCCCGTCTTTGAATCCAAAAAATAAAGAACATTTCTTTTTATATAATACATACCATCATCCGCAAAAGCTCTTAATGAAGAATATTCCACTTCATCTGGATATTTTTTTATTTTTCGTGAGACAATATATCCCAACCCTAAAATCAAACCGACACATAAAACAATGCAAATAATACGCACTACTTTCTTCATTTTCTTACATCTCCTTTTTTCTTTTTTGTTTTATAAAATGCCAGATAACATTTCCTACACATATAATAAAACCTATCGATTCAAGCACTACTTTCACTACCTCTGCACCTACATTTATTCCATAGGCTACTCCAACGCCCGTGTTAGGTGATGTCCGTATTATTATATAATTGTATCCCCTATACAGTATCCTACATTCCGTAAACAACAGATATCCCACCACGATTCCGATCAATATCCAGATCACAGCAAGCGCCCATTCTTTCGTTCGCTTTCTCATTCCGAGATCTTCATATTCCTGAATAATGTCTGAGGCTTCTCCTAGTTCTGCGATTGCTTCCTCTATGGTTTCTCCTTCTGCCAGTTTATCATCTAATGATCGTCCCAGATCCTTTACCATCTGTATCCGTTCCTTTAATGGTGCATGCAGATGCATGAATATCTTCATAAGATATTTCTTCTTTTTCATTTCTTTTGTTCCCCTTTTTATTTATAGCTCATTATCTTTTTTCTTTGCTTTTCTTCGTCTTTTATAATGATAGATCACATTTCCCATGCAAATACAAAAACCTATGCTTTCCACAATCACTTTGCCCCACGTTCCCCCTGCCTTTGGTCTAAAATCAATCCACTCATATCCTGTCGGTGCTATATACTGATTGATCTCATGATATCCGGTATATAATGTATATCCGTCAATCACCAACAGAACACCAAGACAGATTCCAACCAGGATCCAGAGCATCATCCATACATACTCCTTTGTCTGCTGCCGCATACCGATATCGTTATACTCTTCTGTCAGTGCGGAAGCTTCACCAAGCTCCTCAAACACTTCATCGATCGTCATGCCCGAGTCCAATTTATCATCTATAGATCGTCTTATCTCTTTTACAAACTGCATCCGCTGTCCAAATGGTGCATGCAGTAAAATAAATATTTTAATCAGATATATGTTTTTTCTCAAAGCCTCGTACCATTCCTTCTATCTGCGCCCAGCAACTCCACTGTTCTTCCAATAGAAGCTTCCCTTCTTCTGTAATCTTATAGAATTTCTTTGGTTTTCCATTCTCGGATGCCATCACCCATTCACTAACGATCGCACCATCTTCTTCTAATCTGTGCAGGATCGGATACAGTGTTCCTTCTTTGATATCCATTCCGGCAACACATCGTGCATTAAAACGATTGACAATGTTATAACCATAATCCTTTTCATCTGCTATGATCTGCAGGATAAGCATGGGAAGTATGCCTTTTTTAAACTGATTTATACTTTGATTTGCCATAATTTCTCTTCCTATTATTTTATACCTAGTAATACCAAGTATATGGCATACATATGTATTTGTCAATTTATTTTACACGCTTGATGTATTCAGAACACCTCTACTATAACAGATTGTTCCTGAAAAAACTGCAAAATGAACCGAGTGGTCAAAAACAGGGAGTGAACGGTAAATTTCTTACTGTCCACTCCCTGTTTTTGACCACTCAGTCTTATATAGTATCCTGTTTCTGTTTGATATTCTGAATCACGATCTGCTCCTGATCGTAAATATGCTGATGCATAACTGCTTTTGCTTTCTCTACATCTCCATGCAATATCGCCTCCGTGATCTCATCATGCTCACGGAGCAGTTTGCCATGATATCCGGTATCCCGCACATATTCCACACGGTATCGGTACACCTGTTCTCCGTAGTTCTTGGTAAGACTCACAAGTCTTGGATTGTTGCTTAATTCACAGATTGTTTCATGAAAGGCAACATCTGTATCTACGATATCCGACACACGACCGGAACGGACTGCCTCACGGAAATTCTCACAGGCTTCTCTTAATCTGAGCCTGCCTTCTTCATCAATCCGCTTGCAGGCAAGTTCGACTGCCAGTTCTTCCAGACTCAGGCGGATCTCCAATGCATCCCGGAGATCCTTCTCCGTGATACGGGCAACCTCTGCACCTTTCCTTGGAACCATCACGACTAAGCCCTCTAATTCCAGCATCCGGATTGCTTCACGCACCGGAGTCCGGCTGACACCCAGACGTTTTGCAAGTGCCACTTCTAACAACCGTTCGCCCGGTTCAAATTCTCCATGTACGATGGCATCCCGCAACGCTTCAAATACAACCTCCCGAAGCGGAAGATACTCATCCATATTTAACTTCAACTCCATAAGTTACCCCATTTCTCTCTATTTCTTCTGCAGAACAACTCCCTCTGTCCTGGCTGATCTTACACATTATATGGCTGTGTGACAAATACCTGCTTTGCCAGCTTCCGGCTGCGGATCGCATCTGCCGCTTTCTCCGCTTTTTCCTTCTCTGTAAATATACCAAATACAGTCGGACCGCTTCCACTCATAAGTGAATTCATCGCACCACATTCTTTCATGCAGGCTTTGATCTCCGCAATAACCGGATACCGAACTTGTGTTACTGTCTCTAACACATTCTCCATACGTTCCGTGATGCCCTGAAGACTATGTTCTTCCAGTGCTATCACCATACCGTCTATATCCGGGTGTTCTTTTAATTCATTTGCATGCAGGTTCTCGTATACCATCTTGGTCGATACGGCGATCGGCGGTTTTGCAAGCAGGATATAGCAGTCCGGCATCGGTGCAAGTGCTGTCAGCTTCTCACCGATTCCTTCTGATAATGCAGTTCCCTTCATGATACAGTACGGAACATCTGCGCCAAGCTTCACTCCATATTCCATCAGCTTGTGTTTCGGAATCTGAAGATCAAAGATCTTATTCATTCCGATCAGCGCTGCTGCCGCATCAGCACTTCCGCCAGCCATTCCGGCTGCAACCGGAAGCTCTTTCTGAAGAAATACCCGGATTCCACGCGTGATCTGATATTCCTGTTTCAACATCCGACATGCTTTATATACCAGATTATCTTCATTTACCGGAAGCTCGTCCGCATTTGTGCTGAGAACGATCACATCCTCATCCACTGTCTCAAATGTCAATGTGTCATGTAACTTTACTGTCTGCATGATCATCTTTACTTCATGATAACCGTCCGGTCTTCTTCTGAGCACGTCCAGTCCCAGATTTACTTTACCATATGCCTGTAATTCTATCTTCATATTTCTTATTTTTTCCTCACTGAATATCCGAATTTTCCCAGTTTCTTTCCAAGTTTAAAGTATTCTCCATGGGAATATGCCACCAGTCCAAGCTGGTTAAGCTCGAATTTGCCATTTTCATTCATGTATGCTTCATCCACCTGTACGCCGGTTACCTCTGCCAGGAACATATGATGACTTCCAAGCGGGATCACTTCTTTTACCTTACATTCGATATTGACCGGACTCTCCGCGATACCCGGTGTGGCAACTGTAAGTCCCGGACAGGTATGAAGTCCTGTTGCTTTGAATTTGTCAATATCGCGCCCACTCTTTACGCCGCAATAATCGGTCGCAAATGTCAGCTTCTCAGTCACCAGATTGATCACAAATTCTCCACTGGCTTTTATAATATCATAAGAATAGCGTTCCGGTCTAACAGATATTGAAACCATCGCCGGAGAACTGCAAACTGTTCCCGCCCATGCGATCGTAATAATATTCGGTTGTCCGCCTTCTCGCTTACATGTTACCATAACTGCCGGTACCGGGTACAGCATATTCCCCGGTTTCCATAATTGTCTTCCCATCTATAACCTCCTGGTGTTCGACTTTTATTTTCTCAATTCTTATATTTTATACTATTTTCATGGCTTCTGTATACTATCTGGTTGAAAATTTCTGATTAATTCTTCTTTCCGGCTCCGGCTCATCTGCTTGATGTGCCACTCTCTACTCATTGCTTCCTCCGGCGTCTCTGATTCCTCATAATAAACAAGGACAACAGGGCGCCGGCTTCTGGTATACTTGGCGCCCCCTCGTCCTTCATTATGTGCTTTCATCCGCTTTTCCAGATTATTCGTCCATCCGGTGTAATACGTTCCGTCCTTACATCGGACTATGTAAGTATAGTTGTGTTTTTCTTCTGTCGTACTCATTGTGTTCTTACCCACATGTTTTCTTTTTTTATCCAAAGCCGTTATCGACAAGCCAGCGCCTTTCCCATGTTCCATGGCAAGTGTCCTGCCATGGCACTTTCCTGCAGCCTCGCAAATGTCCTGTCATCAGCTTTCTATGTATCCGGGTATGCCGCCGGAGTTTCTCCGGTGGCATACCCCTGAACTCATTTTTGAATCCATTATAATAAAGCAGACAGATCCCAGTACTTCATCAGTAAGTCTCGCATCTTCATGCGCTCTCATATCCGGCTATGCTTCATATTCCGGCATCTTCCTCTCATTATTCCGTCTGCGCGTTTACTATAATTATACTCATAAACTGTCATTTTGCTACTAAAAAATGAAAGATACATCATTATTATGACGCAAAACCTGTCTGTAGGTTTTTGAATCAAAATGGAAAATACATTACATATTATTTCGCAAGTCGTTTGCACTCTATTTCAACGCAGCGGTGCTAAGTTTCTCGCCTGTGGCGACTCACTAAGAACCGGCGTTGAAAAAGGCTTGCTACATAATAGTAATGCTATTTCCCATTTTTGCTTTATATATCAATACATAAACAGGTTTTGCTTCATCTTAATAATGTATCTTTTATCTTTCATTTTTGTTCCAAAGACTTACCGGCAGGTCGACTATTTACGCACGCTTCTTTGCTGCTTTTTCTTCTGCGAGTACTTTCTGGAATTCCCGCATATCCGTTGCGATCTCTTTGCTTAACAGAAGCAGGCAGATCAGGTTCGGAATCGCCATCAGTGCATTTGCAATATCCGAGAAGTTCCATGCCAGATCCAGTGAAGTCGTCGCACCGATGTATACTACAAGGGAGAATACGATACGATAGATCATGTTGTATTTGTGGGAATGGAACAGGTATTCAAAGGCTTTCTCTCCATGATACTCCCATCCAAGGATGGTCGAGAATGCAAATAATGCAATACCGATCGTTACAAGCCATGCTCCCGCCTTACCCAGAACTGTCTCAAATGCTTTGATCGTCAGTGCCGATCCTGTATAGGCTTCTTCATAATAATATGTACCATCTTCATCAAAAATATAAGCATTGCAGCCAGAGGTCCATGCACCTGTAATCGCACCATTCTCATAAACTGCTTCCAGACTATCCGGCTGATGCTGAAGTTTTGCAAATGCTTCACTATCGGAAGCGTCTGCATATGGTGTCAGAACGATATCCTCTGCTCCACCGGACAAAGTCAATGTTCCATCTTGGTATGTAACGGTATATTCTGTCGTCACCATCTTACCCTTTTCTTCATGTGTCAGAGCCAGTGTATCTTCGGCTTCAGAAGTGATCACATATGAACCTTCCGTCGTTGTCGATGTTTTACCGATCACACCGGAGCTTGCGATTACCAGACCGGTGATCGTACATACAACAATCGTATCCCAGAAGGTTCCTGTCATGTTGATATATCCCTGACGAACCGGGTTATCTGTTGTAGCTGCTGCTGCGGTGATCGCTGCTGATCCCATACCTGCTTCATTTGAGAAACAACCACGGGCAACACCGAACCGCATTGCATTTGTCATAGATGCAACTACGGTACCAAGCACACCGCCGGATACGGATTTCATGGAAAATGCCATTGTGAAGATCTCACGCAGGCCTTCCGGCACATTCGATATATTTCCGATAATTACTATAAGTCCTGCAAGCACATAGAATATTGCCATAAATGGAACAACGATCGCGGAGATCTTTGATATGGATTTGATACCACCGATAATGATCATTAAGGCAAGGATCGTAAGGATCACACCGATGATGATCGGATTGATGTGAAAGGTCTCATTCATGGAAGATGCGATCGAGTTCGCCTGTGTCATATTTCCGATACCAAAGGATGCAACAACCGCAAAGAATGCAAACAGCCAACCGAGCACACTTCCGAATCTTTTGTGTTTCAATGCTTTCTTCATCGTATACATCGGTCCACCTGAGATCTCTCCTTTGGCATTTACCTCACGGTATTTGATCGCCAGCATACATTCTGAGAATTTCGATGTGATTCCGAACAACGCCGAGATCCACATCCAGACCAGAGCACCCGGACCACCGGATACCATTGCTGTCGCCACACCTACGATATTTCCGGTTCCGATCGTTGCAGCAAGCGCTGTCGTCAGTGCCGAGAATGGGGATACATCACCGGTTCCTCTGTTCTTTGTTCTTGCTTCTTTACTAAGTGTGCTCTTGATCGCATATCCGAGATTCCTCCACGGCAGGAATCGCGTCCGTATCGTCAGAAAGATACCGGTTCCTACGAGAAGCACCAGCATCACCGGTCCCCACACAAACGAATCAACTGCACTTACAATCTGATTGAGTTTTTCCATACCCATCGCCTCCATATTCATTCCTATTTCTTGTTGTGTAATTGGCAACTTCATTAACGAGAAAAAGGTGCAGGGAAGTTGCTATCTCCAGTACTTCCTTGCACCTTTTAATATGCTATCTATAATACAGACGCTTTCCGAAAAAAGCAAGTATAAATTTGCTTTTTTCGGCATCGGTCAATGCCCTGTATTATTTATGCGTTTTTCTTTACACCAAGTGTTACCTTTTCGCCGTTGATGTTCCATTCCTTGGAATAGCCATCTACACTTCCGGTTACCAGTGCATCTGCCATAACGTCAGACTTGATGCTGTCAGCATTTGCATTCATAAGTCCGGTTGCCTTGTCGCTTCCCTCTGCATAGACTGTGATCTTGTCCATTACTTCGAAGCCAGCTTCCTTTCTCATGGTCTGGATCTTGGATACGATCTCTCTGACAAATCCCTCCTCTAAGAGTTCTTCTGTCAGATTTGTGTCGATAACAACTGTTACCGCACCGTCTGCCTCTGTAACGTAGCCTTCGGTCTGTGCGATATCAATCAGCAGATCTTCCTCTGCCAGAGATACCTCTGTGCCGTTTACGTCAAATGTCAGAGCACCCTTTTCCTTCAGCTCTGCCATAGCTGCATTTCCGTCAACAGATGACAGATATGCCTTGATTCCGCCTAACTGCTTGCCGTACTTTGGTCCTACGGTACGAAGCTGTGGCTTGAATGTGTAAGAACTGAAGCTTGCGATATCCTCTGTAAATACTACGTTCTTGATGTTCAGCTCGTCTTTGACGATCGCTGTCTCATCCTCTGTCAGCTCTTTTGCTGCCTTTACATACATGGTTCCGATCGGCTGTCTGTTCTTGATATTTGCAGTATTTCTGGCTGCACGTCCAAGAACAACGATCTTTAAGATCTCATCCATAGCTGCCTCAAGGTCTGTGTCGATCATCTTCTCCTCTACCTTCGGGAACTCGCACAGATGAACAGATAATGGAGCATCCTTATCAATGCTTCTTACCAGATTCTGGTAAATATCCTCTGCCATAAACGGAATCATCGGAGCTGCTGTCATGGAGATTGTAACAAGGGCTGTATACAATGTCATGTAGGCATTTACCTTATCCTGCTCCATACCCTTTGCCCAGTATCTCTCACGTCCACGACGAACATACCAGTTAGAAAGGTCATCTACGAACTCCTCTAATACTCTGGTTGTCTCAGGGATCTTGTATGCTGCAAGGTTCTCATCAACAGCCTTTACGGTTGAGTTCAGCTTTGATAATAACCATTTATCCATCAGTGACAGCTTCTCGTAATCCAGCTCATGCTCAAGTGGATTAAAGTTGTCGATATTTGCATATAATACATAGAATGCGTAAGTGTTCCATAAGGTTCCGAGGAACTTTCTCTGGCACTCGATAACCGCATCTTCATGGAAACGGTTTGGAAGCCATGGAGCGGAGTTGCTGTAGAAATACCACCGGATCGCATCTGCACCGTATTTGTTCAGTGCATCCATCGGATCTACGGCATTTCCCTTGGACTTACTCATCTTCTGTCCATCCTTATCCTGTACATGTCCGAGGACAATTACATTCTTGAACGGAGCCTTGTCAAATAACAGGGTTGAGATCGCCATCAGAGAATAGAACCATCCTCTTGTCTGGTCAACTGCCTCGCTGATGAAGTCAGCAGGGAAATGCTTCTCGAAGATGTCTGCATTCTCAAACGGATAATGCCACTGTGCAAATGGCATGGAACCTGAATCGAACCAGCAGTCTATAACTTCAGATACTCTGTGCATCTGCTTACCGCACTCCGGACATTTAATCGTTACAGCGTCGATGAACGGACGGTGCAGCTCGATCTCATCCGGGCAGTTGTCGCTCATGCTCTTTAATTCTTCGATCGAACCGATCGCATGACGGCATCCGCATTCACATTCCCAGATATTTAACGGAGTTCCCCAATAACGGTTACGGGAAAGTCCCCAATCCTGTACATTCTTTAACCAGTCACCGAAACGTCCCTTACCAATGCTCTCAGGAATCCAGTTTACGGTGTCGTTATTCTTAACCAGTTTATCTCTGACTGCTGTCATCTTGATAAACCAGGTATCTCTTGCGTAGTAGATCAGCGGAGTATCACATCTCCAGCAGTGTGGATATTCATGCTCGAACTTTGGTGCGTCGAACAGAAGTCCTTCTTTGTCAAGGTCAACCAATACCTTTGGATCTGCATCCTTTACGAAGATTCCTGCATAAGGGGTTTCCTCTGTCAGATCACCCTTGCCATCTACGAACTGTACAAACGGAAGATCGTACTTTCTTCCTACATTTGCATCGTCCTCACCAAATGCAGGTGCGATATGAACGATACCTGTACCATCTGTCATAGTTACATATGAATCACATGTAATGTAGTGACCCTTCTTATGCTGCTTCTCGCATACAGGCTTTACGCACTCATATAATGGTTCGTACTCTTTGTATTCCAGATCTTTTCCTTTGTATGTCTCCAGAACTTCATATGCAGGTACAGCAGGTGCATCTTCTGTAGCCTCCTTTGCAAGAGAGCCGAGCACCTTGTCTGCCAGTGCTTCTGCCAGATAATAGGTATATCCGTCTGCTGCCTTTACTTTGACATAAGTCTCATCCGGATTTACACAGAGGGCTACGTTTGATGGAAGTGTCCAAGGTGTAGTTGTCCATGCAAGGAAATATGCATCTTCGCCGATAACCTTGAATCTTACAACTGCGGAACGTTCCTTTACAGTCTTATAACCCTGTGCTACTTCGTGGCTTGACAGTGGAGTTCCGCAACGTGGACAATATGGCACGATCTTGAAGCCTTTGTATAAAAGTCCCTGATCCCAGATCTTCTTCAGTGCCCACCACTCGGACTCGATGAAATCATTGTGGTATGTTACATATGGATCATCCATATCTGCCCAGAATCCTACCTTGCCGGAGAATTCTTCCCACATACCTTTGTATTTCCATACGGATTCTTTACATTTCTGAATAAATGGCTCCAGACCGTATTCCTCGATCTGCTCTTTGCCATCGATTCCTAAAAGTTTCTCAACTTCCAACTCTACAGGAAGGCCGTGTGTATCCCATCCTGCCTTTCTTACTACGTTATGGCCCTTCATTGTCTGATATCTTGGAATCATATCCTTGATAACTCGTGTAAGCACATGGCCGATATGTGGCTTACCGTTTGCTGTTGGAGGTCCATCATAAAATGTGTAAGTCGGAAGATCCTTTGTTTCTTCCACACTCTTCTCAAATACCTGATTTTCTTTCCAGAAATCCAGAACCTTCTGTTCTCTGTCTACGAAATTCAATTTGGTCGATACTTTTTCGTACATGTTGTTCTTCCTTTCTTTTTATTCAATGTATGCAAAATATTATTAGACAAACTTTTCTATAAAGTAAAAAAAGCCGCCGCCGCAAAAAGGACGAAGGCTTAAAGTTCTCGTTATACCACCTATTACTTGCATACTAACATATGTGCTTCCCGTAACGAGGGAATGACGTCAGAGCCTACTGGCTGTCGTTTTCGGTCTGAAGCTTAAGAGTGATCTTCCATCATCTTCTACTCACACCGGTCTTGCACCATCTCCGGCTCGCTCTGCCTTTCAAACATGATCTACTGTCTCTGTCATCGCTTTTTCTTCTTATTTTTATCAACCTTGAGTATAGCAACCATGAGCATTCTTGTCAAATTATTTTTTACAAAATACCTCTTGACATATTATACTATGTGTCATATAGTATAGTGCATAAGGAGGTATACATATGGATATTCAATTAAAACGCGGTATGCTGGATGTCTGTGTACTGGCTGCGATCAAGGATGAAGATTCTTATGGATATCAGATCATCAAGGATATGAAACCCTTTGTAACGATATCGGAATCTACATTGTATCCGATCCTGCGAAGACTGGAAACCGGCGCATTCCTCACCGTTCGCTCCGTAGAACACAACGGACGACTTCGGAAATACTATCATATTACCGATGCAGGCAAAGCACGAATCGAGGAATTTAAAGAAGAATGGAAAGAACTTGAATCTATATATCGTTTTATTATCAGAGAGGAGAATGACAATGACTAAACAGGAATATTTGTCAGCGATCCGGGGAAAGATCCGGAAAATGCCGGCAGACGATATTGATAAATTTATGGATTATTATAGTGAAATGATCGATGACCGTATGGAAGATGGTCTGTCGGAGGAAGATGCGGTTGCCGATATGGATGCCCCGGACGATGTCGTTGATCAGATTCTGGCAGATATGCCACTGACGAAACTTGTAAAAGAAAAGATCAAACCATCCCACCGGTTAAAAGCATGGGAGATCATTTTGCTGATTCTTGGTTCTCCTATATGGGCTCCACTGTTACTGACCGCGATCGTTCTGATCATCACCATGGCGGTTGTCATACTGGCACTTCTTCTGTCCTTCTATGCGATCGTACTCTCGATGGCTGTTGCAGGTATCGGCGGACTGCTGGGCGTCATTCCGTTTTTCATTACACAGAATGTTCCGGCTGCCCTTTTCATGCTTGGAGCTGCATTTGCCGGAATCGGACTTGCGATCCTGTTCATCGTAGCCGTGAAGCCTGTTACGATCGGCATTTTCAAGCTGTACAAGGCATCCATCAATGGAATTAAGAGAATGTTTGTAAAGGAGAGATAATTATGAGTAAATCCAAAAAAGCTGTTATTGTTGCTTCTATATTTATAGTGGTCGGCGTCATTATCGCTTTCTTAAGTATTGCAATTAACGGATTTCATTTTCCAAATGGTTCTGTCGACCTGCTCGGTATGAAAGCCTTGCCGGACTATGTAAAGAAAACAGTTCAGATCAAAGATGATTTCAACGCCATTGACATCGCAGGCGAAGCATCTACCGACGTCATGATCAAAAACTCCGACAACGGAACGAATTACATCGAATATTATGATACAGATGGTCTGACCAACCATGCAGAGGTTGTTGACGGCGTGCTCACCTTCCGCTGCGAAGACAAACGTACCCACCATCCGACAATCTCACTCGGATTTGGTCAGGATACTACTACCGTTGTTTATCTGGCAGATAAAGAATACGAATCTATCCAGGTAACCACAGCAAGTGGAGATATCGACTATCTGTATTCTCACAAGACTGATAGCAAGCCAGTGTTTAACTCTTCATATACCAGTCTTAAGACAAACAGCGGTGACATCCATATCGCAGATATCGAAGCTAATACCCTCACAGTCAAAACTACATCGGGTGATATCTCTATCAGCAATGGTTCATTTACAACTAAGCTAGAGCTTCATGCCTCAAGCGGTGATATCCAGTTGAACCGCATAACAACAGATCAGGCAGAATTCTATACCACAAGCGGCTATGTATCAGCCAGTGACATTACTGCTAATACCAGTCTTTCCAGTAATACGACGAGTGGCGATATTGATATGTCCATCACGGCCGCTGATACGATCAGCATTTCTGCTACGAGCGGCGACATTGATCTGGCTCTTGCTTCTGACCGAAACTACAGTTTCTTAGCAGATACACAAAATGGCGATGTTGATATTCCACATGGCGCAAATTATTCCGAATATGAATGTGGCGTCAGCACAACCAGCGGCGATATTAGCATCAGACAGAAGTAATATTAGTGAATATTATTTTAAAAAAAAGTCTATAAAAACGAAAAAGGGATTGCCCTGTTAAAACAGATCTACCGCTGTCTCTGTAGATGACATTACGAGGATTTCGTTGAGAGATGCACATTGTCAGTAAATACGAGTGCTTGTTTGAGCCGAAGGCGAGTTAGCACCGGAGTATTTACGAATAAGACATGTGCATCGAACAGAAACCGCAGTTAGTCATTTCAGAGACAGCAGTAAATCTGATTAACAGGGCAATCCCTTTTTATTATTTCTCCGCAGTTTTGCTTCCCAGAATCCATATCAGGATGAAGAAGAAAATCATGCTTTCGCTCATCAAGCCGTTTGTGAATCCAAGACGGAATGCTGTATCCGGAAGTATTGATTTTATAACATAGAGAATGCAGTAGAATACAAGTACATTTCCTGCTGCCATCCATCTTGGCAATGTGGTTTTGCCACACACGACCACATAAAACCAGTATAAGAATACCGGAAGCATAACGACTTCGCTTACTATGATAACCCATGACAGGTGATCAAATAAGGCTCCGCATGCCGGAAGTGCAGCATCGGCATATCCATGTCCCATCATCCATGTATACAAATACAGGATCATAATATAGAACAAGTGAAGACACATCCATGGAGTCAGACCAAATGCATTCAGATAATGATAAATTTTCTCTCCTTTAACGTAAAATGGCATTGGTTAGTGTTTGCTAACCAATGCCATTCTAGCATATTATCTTATCCTCGTCAAAATGCCGTGAACATACTCAACACGGACACCAGACATATGATAATCCCCAGCCATTTGAGAAACAGTTCTGTTTTCCGGTTCACTTTGTTTGATCCCGGATCGTATACCTTGCGCTGCTCTCTGGAATAGTACAACGGATATTCGCTGCCAACCGGATGCTTCTTCCGGCTCAATTCCTGCGCCAATTGATAGTTATGCACACTGCCATCATAAGGATCGGTATACTGGATCGTAAGGATCGCCTTTCCCGGTGTCAGCGTCTTAGCTCCCGGCACTTCTCCGACTACCTTCCCCGGAATCATCATATCCATGTAATCATTTTCTTTTACCTGTTTCTTCTTCATGCCACTTCCTGTAAAAAGGAGAATGATGCCGGATGCAAATGCAACCAACCGCTGCACAAGCATCCACCCGATCGTTCCTGTCATATCCGGTATGACATTTCTCTCCATCAGCTCCTGCGCCATGAAAAATGCTCCAAACAAAATAAACCCGGCTCCAAGTCCCATTATGATATAGATATATTTTTCCATCTCATCCATAGCTGACAGCTTCGGATGGTTTTCCTTTAACAACTGATCCACCGTTGATCCCGAAGCAATATTATCCAACAGCCGCTTTAATTCCCTGCGTCGTTTTTTCAACCGGATAAATGTGTATATCCCCATGATCAACATGCCAATTCCCACTAGAATAATGAACATGATTTTTAACATTTGCATCATTTGTAGCTCTCCCCTTGTCGTCCTGTCTGGCAGGACATTTTCTTTATTATAATAAATATGGGCTTTTTTCTCCATTATATCTTCACTATTTTTTCACTAATTTTCACTATTTTTCATTATACACTTTCATTAGACGATTCTGTATAATTGTTACCTTGTACCAGCACATATATAAACTTACAAACTGCACATTTTTAATTTTGAAAAAAATTAAAAATGTTTCATCTTGGAGTCTGCTCCATGAATTGACTTTCCTGTGGCAAAACAGTATGCTGATTATAGGAAAATTCGGTTGAATCAGGAGGTGCTGTTCCATGGCAGAAGTCATTGCAAAAGCAACAGATGTAGAAGTGATATACGGTGATAAGCCTGCACTTGATAAGATAAATATGTCCGTGAAAAAGGGCGACATTTATGCTCTGATCGGTAAAAACGGCGCAGGAAAAACGACACTTCTCCGCCTGTTTACCGGACAGAATGCCCCTGATTATGGCAACATCGAACTTTTTGGAAAGAAGGGAACACATGGACTAAATGAAGCCCGGAAAAGAACCGGTGCTATCATCGAAACTCCGGCATTTTATCCATTTTTCTCTGCGGAACGCAATCTGGAATATTATCGTATCCAGCGTGGGATCGACGATCCATCCATTGTTGAAACAGTTCTGAAAGAAACGGGACTCTACGAAGCTAAGGATAAAAAGTTTAAAAATTTCTCTCTCGGCATGAAGCAGCGTCTGGGAATCGCCCTGTCGCTCATGCACGATCCGGAATTTCTGATCTTAGATGAACCGATCAATGGTCTGGATCCTGCCGGCATCGTTGAGATGCGAAAGCTGATGCTGCGACTAAACAAAGAGAACGGACTCACAATCATCATTTCCTCCCATATTCTATCCGAGCTTGCAAATATGGCAACCTGCTACGGATTCATCGATCATGGTCAGATCTTACAGGAAATGTCTGCTGAGGAACTAGAAGCAAAAGAAAAAAGCTATGTAAAGGTGCGTACCAGTAATGGTGAAAAAGCTGCTGAATATCTTTCAAAAGAGCTCCAACTCGACGCATCCTACAATGCAGATGATGATACCATTTATATTTATTTTGAAAATAACGCGGTTTACCCGACTGAGAAGATCAGCCGTTTCTTATTTGAAAAGGGATACGATCTGTACTCACTGGAGATTGTGAAAACTACACTGGAAGATTTCTTTATTGAACTGTTAGGAGGGACAACGATTGAATAATTTCCTCAAAAGTGAATGTTACAAAGTAAGCCATCGGGCTTATCCATATACCCTTCTCATTATCGGAGTGGTCATTGCCATTTTGATCAACGTATCTGTCTGGTATGCCATCCATGTCATCCGGATCCCATTTACGATCGAAGGTGCAGATATTATGAATGCCGGTCTGTATATGATGGCAACGATCGTCTGGTACTGCATTATTTTCACCACCGATATCGGTTTCTCCGGTGAATGGAGGAATAATACGATGAAGAATATCGTGTCATTCGGAACCAGCCGAAACACAATTTTCTTTGGCAAATGTATCGTGAATACACTATTGCTGCTTATCGGAATCGTTGTGGTATCTGCAGCCTATCTGCTGACGAATTACATCTGTTTCCGTCATGATGGAAGTCTGACCGCTTCGGCATATCAGAATTATTTTCTGCGTTTTGTGATCATGCTTCCTATGATCATCGCCGGACAGACAATGGCATCCTCCCTGTGCATGTTCTTCTCCACAGACCTTCTGTGGTGCGGTATCTATGCTGTAGTCGTTGCCCTGCTGCCAAATGGCATCATGCTTTTCTATGCCATTTTCCCGGAAGTAGAAGCACTCCGTATCATCTACACCAATCTTCCTACCGTCTGCCTGACCGCTGTTGCATGGCAGACACTAACCACCGGCCTGATTGTTCACGCTATGGAGATCGCCGCCGTACTTCTGATCCTGCCAACTGTTATTTCCCTGTTGGTGTTCCAGAGGAAAGAGATAAAATAAAAACAGACACACACCCTACCCTGCGGCACGACATGCATCTGTTCTTATACTTTATATGGATTGTTCTGATTATTCCCCTTCGATCAATGATACAGGATCGACAGGTTTGCCATCTTTGGTAATTGCGAAATACAGATTTGTTCCTTCTTTTGAATAATAACGGCTTGGTTCTGCTACAGTGCCAATGGTGCAGCCGGCATCTACCACCTGACCAACAGAAACATTGATATCCTTAAGCTGTCCATACATGACTTCATAGCCATTTCCAAGGGATGCCTTTACTACATTTCCAAATTCCGGTGTGCTTGTGATCTCTGTGATCTTGCATTTGTAAGCGGCTGAAACTTTGTCATTTTCTGCTGCTTCCAATACGATTCCGGCATTGCATTTGTACTGGTTTAATGTCTCGTAGAATACTGTGGTGTCCATGCTGAATGGAATGATCACATTTCCGTTTAGTGGCCACATAAGAGCTGTACTGCCGTCATAGTTCAGTTCGATCTGTTCTTCCACCTTGGCAGCATTTGCTCCGGTTTCTACTTCTGAACTTTTCTCTGTTGTTGCTTCTGCCTTGTCCTCTGCTTTGGCGGTACCGCCAAGTGTTTCCTTTACTATTTCTGTTGTTCCGAGATTGCTTCTGTCTGCGGTTTCTTCTACTGCCTCCGAGCTGACAGCATTTTCATCATCTGACTGGGTTTTCACATTATATAGAGCTACAAGTCCTACAAGTGCCACCATTCCGGCGATCAGGGCAATGTAGAAAATATTTCTCTTAATAACATTCAAAAATTTCTTCATGTTTATCACCTCATGGATATTGTTGCCTGAACTTCCGGATTATATACACAGGCAAATATTTTCCATAAGCTTTTTATTTATCTTATGCATTTTGTCATATCCTGCCACCAGCGAAATGAAATGATTTTTGAAATAACCACCTTTCCTTTGCAATTCCATCTGTATTCCTTATTATATTGGTAATTATCCTTATATGTTTTCGCAGATATTTAATATGCCGCCCCATCTGCGATCGAAGTTTCCGGGTAATAATATGTGATGATCTCTCGATATGTACTGCCCTGATCGGCTTTCCATCCGGCTCCGTACATCGACATTCCAAGGGATGAGCCTTTACCGATCGAGATGATCCGATATCCCTCCTCGACCTGATCGATATGAAAATTTGTCGTTCCAAGTGACAGGGTCTGTGCAAATGTCTCTCCCGTCACGACCGTACCGAATACATTTACCTTTCGGACAAATCCTGATTTCGTCGCCTCAAGCACAGTCAGCGCACCCGCATCCACAACCTGTTCCTCACTCTGTGCTGAACCAGTCGTCGCAGATTCGTTTTTTTCAACATCCACGTCGGTCTGCCCCAGATTCTCTGATCCGTCAAACGCTTCTCCCTCTCCATTCATGCCAAATTCTTTCTTTATACGAAGCGCACTGTAAATCTTTGTCGATGAAAAATCCGGCGACTGGATATCCTGACTGCTGTCAACGGATACCAGATATGGAATCGCAGTACCATATAATTCCTCTGCACTAACAGTTACCCCTATGCTGACTGCATGACTGACCGGAATAATAAGTCTGCCATCATAAACGATAACCTGTCCCATCGTATCCTTCACAGCCTGATATACCATTTCCATATTCTGCTTATATTCTTTCCCCCATTTTTGCTTTAATTCATCTTTCTCTATCCGGATCTCTTTCAAGTCTCCTTCATTGATGATCTTGCCTCCGCCATTTGCAGTGTCCGCCTGATCGTTCATTTCATAATAGATCGCAGTCCGGGTCAGAACTGCCATCGTCTTTGCCATCTCCACATTCCATGACGGGTCATATATCCCGGCAAGGACATACAAAATATATTCTTCACAGTCGATCAGCCTGTAATTGCCATTTTGCAGGATACACACATCCCGGCTGCTACTAAGTGCCGCGATCCGGGCATCCGACACATCCCGATAACGCACAAAAAGCCTGGTTCCCACATATGGAATTGCAAATGCTAACAAAACCATGGTGAACCAGGCTAGAATCCTGTTATTTTTCTTCATACCATCACATCCTGTCCTGTCATCATTCCGGAAAAATCCGATTCGCTTCATACGATTTTCCTGTATTATTTATTCTATGATGCACAGGTGCAAAATATGATTGATTCATTATACAAACAGACCATCCGGCTGTTTGCCGATATTACTGTTTATCTCATATACATAATCACTATGCTTTCTTGCCAAGAGCTTTCTTTCTCGCAAGATATTTCTTCTTGATATACTTTCCTGCTGTGGATAAGTCACCTGACTTCCAGCCGGAGGTTTTCTTTGTTGATGGCTTAAGCAAAGATGCCGACTCGTTCTTATTACTGAGGCTCCAACAGAAATAACTGATGTTATATTTGTTAAGCAGCTTCATCCATTTGTCTGCGGATGCCTTGTTAATGGCTCCGTCGCCACTGGCCGGTGATAAACCAAACTCAGATACAATGATCGGAAGCTTCTTCTTTCTTGCATAAGCAACCTTTGCCGGAAGATATTCATTGTGCGCCCACTCACTTGCGTAGAAATGCAGGGAGTACATGATATTCTTATATCCCTTGATTGGGCTGTCTGCAACTTCATTTGACGTTCCATCCGTTCCAAGCTGTGACCAGGTTGGTGTTCCCACGATAATAACTGCTTTCTTGTCGTATTTGCGGATCGTTTTGATAATGTCTGTCGCATAGGATTTGATCTCTTTCCAGCTACAGCCATTTGGCTCATTGCAGATCTCATAAATAACATTTTTATTGTTCTTATATTTCTTTGCCATCGTGGTAAAGAATTTCTTCGCCTGTGACTTGTTCTTATTCGGGTTTCCGTCACTTAAGATATGCCAGTCGATGATCGCATACATACCAAGATCAGTCGCATACCCGACACCTTTATCCACCAGTTTCCGAAGCTTTGCCTGACTGCCGCCACTGCAATAGCCATTGTATTCTTCGGTATACATTGCCAGTCGGATCGCATTCACGCCCCAGTCATCACGAAGCGTCTTGAATGCTTTCTTATTCACATATGGCGATCCGACATCCCAGTTGATTCCATGTGTGCTGATACCGCGAAGCTGGAATTTATTTCCCTTACTGTCGACCAGGTCTGCTCCCTTTACAGACAGTCTTCCATGCTTTGCAACCGGTGTTGTAGCTGCCGCTTCCGCCGTTCCATTTCCACCAAATACACAGATTGTAAACAGCATAACAACTGCCATGATCCATGCAATCAGACGTTTTCCCTTTCTCATACGCTCTCCTCCTGTTTTTGCATTTTTCCTGTATTTATAGTATCCTACTTTTCCTTTTCTGCCAAGAACCCATGGATCATTTTTTACCGGATTTTATCATTATTTTTACCTTGTTTTTCTTGACAAATAGGTGCGCCCATACTATTATGAGAGCGTATTCAAGATTAACTATGTAATCGCTTTTAAGCGGACGTATGGATTAAGGTTTTAATCGTATTTCTCTCATAAATGATGCACGTTTTCATTGGGTACAAGCAAGAAATATATAAGGAGGTACCCACATGAACAACGGTACAGTAAAATGGTTTAACGCAGAAAAAGGTTATGGATTTATCTCAAACAATGATGGAAGCGGAGATGTATTCGTTCATTTCTCAGCTATCCAGGGTGAAGGATATAAGACACTTGTTGAAGGTCAGCAGGTTACATTCGACACAGAGGAAGATCCTAAGGGTGGTTCAAGAACAAGAGCTACTAACGTTGTAATCGTTAAATAATTTCCTACTTTGAATAAAAGAGACTGAGGCTCTATATCAATTTATTCCGCAGAACACTTTCGTTCGAACAGGTCTGCTTCATAAATTATATAGAGCCTCAGTCTTTTATTAAGTTTTTCTTTTATTATTTCTCTAAGATATCGATATCTAACATTTACAGATCAAGGCTATTTTCATTTTGATATTTTAGAGACATTGTGCCCTTCTTTTTTTAACAGAAAACACAGGGATTGCCCCTGTACAGACCATAAGCCCCATTATAATATGACATCAGCGAAGGTTCCGTCGTGAAATGCATATTGCCAGTAAATACGAGCGCTTGTCTGAGCCAACGTTTAGTTGGCGAGTTAGCGCAGGAGTATTTACGAATCAGGCATATGCATTGAACAGAAACCGCAGCGAGTCATTTATAATGGGGCTTATGGTCTGTGCAGGGGCAATCCCTGTGTTTTATATTTAAATTAAACTTTTATTATTTCTCTAAAATATCATAGATCAGATCCATGATCTTGTCGCCTGCTTCTGCGGACATCTTCTGAGCCTCATCATATGAGCTGCCCTTGATTCCATAGTAGAACTTGATCTTTGGCTCTGTACCGGATGGTCTTACTGCAAGCCATGCATCATTCTCTAATTCATAGTAGAGAACATTTGAATTCGGCATACCGGTCTTAACAGTTTCGCCAGTCTCAAGGTTCTTGATCGTCTCCAGACGGTAGTCACGGACAACCTTTGTCTTATATCCGGCGATCTCTGCCGGTGTATTGTCACGAAGTACATTCATGATGTGTCCGATCTTCTTGGAACCTTCTACACCCTTCAGAGTTACAGTCTTGATATCATCTACATAGTAGCCGTATTTCTCATACATATCCATCATAACATCCCATAAAGTCTTACCCTGTCCTTTATAGAATGCAGCAGCTTCGCAAAGTGCCATTGTTGCTACGATGGCATCCTTATCTCTTGCATGTGTTCCGATCAGACAGCCGTAGCTCTCTTCGAAACCAAAGAGGTAAGTTCCCTTTCCTTCCTGCTCGAAACGTAAGATCTCACGTCCAATGTTCTTGAAACCTGTGAAGCACTCGATCAGGTCTGTATCGTAATATTTTGCGATCGCATCAACCATATTTGTTGTAACGATCGTCTTAATGATCGCACCGTCCTCTGGCAGTTTGCCATCGCGTGCTTTCATCTGACTTACTTCATATTCACACAGAAGGCTTCCTGACATGTTACCGGTAAATACCTTATATTCGCCTGTCTTGGAATCCTTTGCATATACACCAAGTCTGTCTGCATCCGGATCAGTTGCAAGAACGAGGTCTGCATCTACTTTCTTTGCAAGATCAAGAGCAAGGGCAAATGCTTCCTTTGCTTCCGGATTTGGGTAATCAACTGTTGGGAAGTTACCATCTGGAAGTTCCTGTTCCGGAACAACATATACATTTTCAAATCCAAGATCAGAAAGAATTCTTCTTGCAGGAATATTTCCGGTACCATGAAGTGGGGTATATACGATCTTCAGATCCTTACCATATTTATCAATAGCATCCTGATGAAGAACCAGCTTCTTCAGTTCGCCCATATATGCATCATCAACTTCTGCACCGATCGTTACCAAAAGTCCTGCTTTGATCGCATCGATCATTTCCATTGTCTTGGTATCTGCAAAATCTGTAATGGCCTTAACCTCTGCCATGATTCCCGTATCATGTGGAGGTGTGATCTGCGCACCGTCTTCCCAGTATACTTTATAACCATTGTATTCCGGTGGATTGTGGCTGGCTGTTACATTAATACCTGCTACACAGTCCAGATAGCGAACTGCAAATGACAGCTCCGGTGTTGGACGTAAAGACTCGAATCTGTATGCCTTGATTCCATTTGCTGCAAGACATAATGCTGCTTCCATGGAAAACTCCGGTGACATTCTTCTGGAATCATATGCAATAGCAACACCCTTATCCTGTTTGCCCTGCTTGATGATATAATTTGCAAGACCCTGTGTTGCTTTACGGACAACGTACTTGTTCATTCTATTTGTTCCGGCACCGATAATACCACGAAGTCCGGCAGTACCAAATACCAGATCACAGTAGAATCTTTCTTCTATCTCTTTTGGATCATCCTTGATTGAAAGAAGTTCATCCTTAGTCTCCTGACCAAATAATGGATTGTTGACCCACTGCTCATATACTTCCATATAATTGCGTTCGCTCATTTTAATATTTCCTCCTGTGCGTTCCTTTAAAACATTACACTTAATATATTTCCTAAATCCCAAAGTTAGATTTTCTCACACATGACATTATACATTCAAATTCCTAACTTGTGAACCCATAATGATTGCAAAAATCACTCAAAAATTTTTGTTTTTCTTGTTCATCTGTTATAAGTTTACTGAGTTTTTCAAGATTTGCAGGGGAAATCCAGCATTTTCTGGAGTTCATATAGCGATTGCTGACCTTCCAGAACTTCTCCGGATAACTATATAATATGTAGATATATCGATAATCTTCTATGGTAAGCGGCAGGATACGATCGTATTCTTCTATGATCTTCACCGCCATATTGAAGTTATAATTATTCTTTTCCATGACCTTCCGTATAAACTGATATAAGTCGATCAACTGATATCCGACATGAAACCGGTCAAAATTCACAGTCGCCAGATACCCACCGCAAAACAACACACTGTGGTAATTATATGCTCCATGGCAATATCCGATATGCCCGGCAATATTTGTCCGGTCGCAGGCATCCATCATCGCCTGACAGTCGATTGCCTGTCTGTAAAATGCGTCATATGCTTCTATATATAAGAGTTCAAAATCATTCTTCGTCGGACGCTTTGAGATAAAGCTCCGGATTTTTTTCATTTCCTGCGTTTTTCGTCTGAAGTTGCCCGGCTCACGGTACGCATACGTTCTCCCCTCTTTTGCATACAGCTCACGCCCCCGGATATGAAATACCGCAAGATTTGCAGCCGCCTGATTCAGATCGCAGATACTTCCGGAATTACATTCCCGTCCCTCAAAATATTCCCGCATCACATATGGATTCCCGTAGCGGTCGCAGGTGATCAGCTCTCCTTCCCGGTTCGGCACGCAGCAGTCAATATGGTGAAATCCTGTCTCATACAGATTTTCCTTAAATTCCCGTTCCTGCTCCAGCCGCTCCTCGCTGCCGTCAAATGGAGATATCTGCCTGATTCCCCGATCCGTTTTCAGGATCATAGATCCCCGGCCTCTGACGGCACCCAGTATTTCCATGTCATATGCTTCGTAGACTTCACTCATTTTCTCAGACAAAAAATCCCCTCCTTGAATTGTCTTCATACTTTGTATGAATCGGAAATCCCGATAAGTAATTGTATGAGGGAACCTTCAAATTCATTCTTAATTTCTGTCCAGAAAATTTGCGCACTTTCTATAATCCACGTATTATATTCAAATAGTCTTGTCTGCCATCCACTACCGCATATACAATAACCGTTTTCTTCTCTTCATTAATTTTATAAAAAAACAGATTCTTTTTTAGTATAAGGACTTTATATCCTTGTCGTTTAAGAACAAGGTATCTTGGATCTGTTCCAATATATGGATCATTTCCAAGTTCAAGAATTTTTTTCTCTATATAATCAAGTTGTTCCAAAGCTACTTCATTGCCAAAATTCTGAGCTATATATAAAATTATTTTTCTGATTCCTGCATCCGCAGTATCAGTTCGTATTACCTCATATTCCATACTTAGCCCTCCTGAAGCATTCTACGCAAATCATCAAATGTTTCAGTTATCGGTGCAACACGATTATTTTTTATATCATCCTCTGCCTCAGCTAATATTTCAAGTAACTCTATACGAGCTTTCATATTTTTATATTCTTCATATGAGAGGGCTACCGTATCACCTCTGCCATTTACTGTAATAATTACCGCTTCTTTATTTTCCTTACATTGTTTTGAAATATCATTATAATGGTTTCTTAAATCAGCCGATGGTCTGATTGATTCCTTTAATGTTAACATAAAAACCACCTCCGTTTATATTATATGCAAATTATATCATAATATGTCTATTTGTCCAATGTGTTTTACTGCCTGCAGGATTTCTTCGTTTCTTCGTTTTCCGAAATCGAACAAACCCATACGAATATACAGCAATGATAAATCCGTAGATCAATAAGAGCGGAATGCTCAATGATCTCTTTCCATTTATTACTTCAACAACATGGGTAACCGGACAGATGATCAGCACTCCCCATAAGACCAGTGATAACGCTTTCGATATCCAGCGAACACCTCCATGCCAGACCGGATCTCCCGGAAATACAACATCGCCTGTAAATTCTGATATGTCCTCCACCAATTCTTCCACAACTGCAAAACGCACGCCTTTTTCTTCTTCCTGATATACATAGTTCAGATAAGCATCCATTTGCGTCTCTGACATATCCAAATTCTCCTCAGCAAAAAGCATCTGGCATAAATGAAGGGAACCATTCAGGTTATTATCTTGCTTACTATCTTGTTCACTTATCTCTTGACGAAATACGATTTCCAGTATAGTGTTATCAGACAAGCATCCCCTGCTTATCGCAAAGATATTTGTCGGCTACGAGGCAGAACTCTGTGAAATGACAAAAACAGGAATGATGCTTTACTCTACCTCATTCCTGTTCTGTGGATTTAATATATTTGGTTCGGGCTTCTTCACTGGTCTTAACAATGGTGTTATCTCAGCTTGTAACCCTTATTATCACTGTGACCTTCCTGGTAAAAAACAAGAGCAAATACGGATATTAATCCGCTGTCCACTCCTTTAACGCTGCGGACAGTCTGCGGTCAATATCTTTTCTGGTTGCCTCACATTCCTTTGGATAATCTTTTGCAGCCTTAAAGACAAATTTCAATACAAATTTGAGTCCAACCGGAAGTGCGATCCGAAGCAAAGTTTCCGGCAATACAAAGTGAGTACCATGTTCATAAACAAGAGCATCGTATTCACATGTATGTGGATGTTCCTTCAAACGCTGATCCATACGGCGGACATATTTGCCAGCCTCCCAGAAGCTGTCATCATCCGCACCGATCAGGAATAAGCGGCCTTTTATATTCTCAACCTTTACCATTTCTTCCTCTGTATGCGGTCTTGCCTTTTCCGAATCTATAAACAAGCAGGTCGACCGTGTGATATCACCGGAGCCTTTTGTTTCTTCCTCAATCTTCTGCCAATACACCGGATGTTCATAGACAAATGGCATATAAGGCAGCGGCTTTCCCTGCCATGAAAGTGTGGATGCATTCGGTATCGGCCATTCCTTACAGCCATCCTTTTCTCCCTGTTCAAATCCCTGCCATACAAAATCACTGGCAGTAAGCCCAATCGTCATCGTAATATCCGGGAAATAAGATGCTGCAACGATCGCATCCATTCCGGCCGTGCTCATCCCCATAATACCGATTTTCCGGTTTCCATGATCCTGTAACCACTTTATTGCGGTCTGAATTCTTTCCAGCGGATTGTTGACATGACTGTAATTTTTTCTGCCCGGAGATACACACATAACATTTACACCCTGTCTGTGAAGCCATTTTGCTCCACATTTCGCCATATAATCATTCGGATCATCCCCAAATAATCCGATCACGGCACAATCCGCCCCTTTGGGATTTTCGTAATACGTTCCATAAAATCCATCTTTTTCGTTTTCAAAAAATTGTTTTTTCATGTTATTCTCCTGTCTCTAACACAAGTTAGTATATTCTAACATCCATGGACAGTATACTCTAAATGACTGCCAGATTCCACACTTTCTTACATTTTCTTATCATATTCATCTGCAATACAATATCGGCAGATCAGATCCGTAAGCTCATCGATGACTTTTTCTTTATCATAGTCATTTTCATAGAAGGTCACCTCATGCACAACGGACTCCAATGCACATTGAAGGATCAGGGATGTGGTCTTTAGATCAGAGATTCTGAGCATTTTTTTATTTGTCTCAAGCAGTGAGAAAAATGTCCGAAATGCACCCGCGCGCGCCCTTGCTTCCAGTTCGTGCAAGTCATCATACTGCAGGGACAAGGCGGATATCTCCTTCTGGAATGCTGTCATGTATTCATGATTATGTAGGATCAGAGCAACGTATTTTCTGACAAATTCTCGCGGAGATGTGAACCCGGACACATCCATGATCGTGATCTCCTGCAAAGATTCATTATAAAGATCCGTGATCAATTCCTCATATAACGACTTCTTATCAACAAAATAACTGTAAAATGTCCCGATCGACACATTTGCTTTCTTTGCGATTTCATTGCTGCTGGTGTTATGAAACCCTTTTGTCGAGAACAGCTCGACCGCCGCTTTCTTCAGTGCTTCTTTTTTCTCAATACTTCTTTTCTGTTTTGGGATACGAATTTCTTCCGGCATGTGTTACTCCTTTATGTAAAAAACAATTCCGTTCATATAGTTTTACTGTTTCCAGTATAAGCATATAAAAAAATAAAGTCAATAAAACATGAGTATATACTCACATTTCTATTGACAGCAAAATCCCGGCGTGATATTCTACAGCCATACATAATATGAGTTATAACTCATATTTTATTAATATAATATTATGTGTTTGCAGAGATATTATTTTTTAGAATACATTAAACGAACGATATGTGAAGTAAAAAACAGCAAACTTTCAGATTATGGAAAATCATGCTGACTTTTCAAACATATTGAAAGGAAATTTTGGAGGTAAAACATGATAAAGATTGAGAACTGGTCAACAGAAGATATAGAAAAATACAGCAGACTGATCGGGGAAGCATTTGCCGCATCTCCCGGAATCGCAGAAACGATTCCACATGATGACCTCGTCAAATCTTTCGAGATCATTACTGAATTCTATTACCGGATGGGTACGTTATATACAACCTCCGAAAAATATGAAGGCTTCCTCGCATACTGGGATAAGAATACCAGACAGCCCCTCGGACCTGCTCTGCATATGATCCGGAGAATGCTGCGCGAGATACCATTTAAATCATTATTAAATATCGCAACCGGATCAAACGAGCAATATAAGAAATTATACCGCAAAGAAAAAGATTATATCGCCGTCTCGATGGTAGTCGTCTTACAGGCTTACCAGGGACAGGGCTTCATGAAGAAGGTTCTGGAGCCGCCATTTGCAGAAGCCGCCAAACGTGGCTGCCCCTGCATTCTTGACACCGACAACATCCAAAAGGTTGTCAAATACGAACATTGCGGCATGACGAAAACTGCCGAGAAGAAGATAGCACATGATATCACGCTGTATACCATGGCATATCTCCCTACATCCGCATAAATCCGGACATCATACAACCGCCTGCCGCACCGGCTTCCATCACCTGCGGCAGGCGTTCTTCATTGATACCACCGATCGCATATACCGGGACCGGACAATTCGCACAGATCTCACGAACGAATTCCAGTCCTCTGCCCTTCAGCCCTTTCTTACATTCTGTCTCAAATATCGTTCCAAGCACGATCTGTGTCGCTCCGCTCTTAACTGCAAGCTCGACATCCTCCATGCTGTGACAGGACACACTGATCTCTTTAAAATTCGTTGTCAGTGCATCACGCCAGACATCTGACAAATCCTGCAACACAGGAATCGACAAATGAATATTCTCACAGCCAAGCCGTGCTGCAATCTCCATTCTGGAATGCAGAAAGACAGGTACGCCTGCCGTTCTGTATATTTCTAAAACCTTCGCTGCAAGCTTCTCATATTCTATATCCGGCAAGTCTTTTTCCCGCAGGATCAATGCATGCGGATGCACCTGAGCGACCTTTTGAAGCTGTTCCAGAAAATCTCCGTTTACCAGCGCGCGATTGGTGATCACAATCGCGTGCTCATAACATTTACACATAGATATAATCGTTTAAGACCGGCTGCAAGCCGCCCTTCTCCATATCCTGATACATGGATGTAAAGGAACGATCATCGTTGATCTCGAACTGCTCATCTCCTACATCCGCATCTTCCTTACCTTCGTATTTCTCCTCATGATCACCGATTCCGGTCGATACTCCGGCAGAAACCTTTGTTGCACAGATCTTTGCGATTCCGTTTCGGAATGTTGCGCTTTCACGGCTCGATACCGTGATTCCGACAAACGGCAGGAACATCCGATATGCACAGAGCACCTGACAGAGCTCCTTCTCACCTACATCCCTTGGATTGATCTTCTCATTATTCACGATCGGACGCAGGCGCGGACAACTCAATGATAATTCTGCATGTGGATATTTGCGGTTGATATAATAGACATGAAGTGCCGTTGCCAGTGCATCCTTTCTGAAATCATCCAGTCCCAGAAGTGCTGAAAATCCGGCTCCACGCATGCCGCCCATCAGCGCACGCTCCTGCGCATCAAAACGATATGGCCAGACGCGCTTGTGTCCCATCAGATGTAAGGTCTCGTATTTGTCCGTGTTGTATGTCTCCTGAAAAACAGTCACATAATCAACACCACATTCATGCAGATATTTGTATTCATCCACATTTACCGGGTAGATCTCGATTCCAATATTCTTAAAATATTTTCTTGCAATCTTCACCGCTTCCCCGATATATGTAACATCCGAATATACCCGGCTCTCGCCTGTCAGGATCAGAATTTCTTCCATGCCGGTATGCGCAATAACCTGCATCTCATGCTCGATCTCCTCCATCGTCAACTTCTTCCGGCGGATGTTGTTATAACAGTTGAAGCCACAGTAAATACAGTAGTTCTGGCAATAGTTTGCAATATAAAGCGGTGTGAAGATATAGACCGTATTTCCAAAATGATTCTTCGTGATCTCCTCTGCTTTCCTTGCCATCTGTTCCAGATATGGTGCTGCTACCGGTGACAGCAATGCCTTAAAGTCCTCGATCGTACAGCTCTCATGTGACAGCGCACGTTCTACATCTGCCGCAGTATAGGAATCATAGTCATATGCATCCATAGCCGCAAGTACTTTGTCCTTGATATCCGAATCGATCACCTGCATGCCTTCCATATATTCCATATGATTTGTCCGGAACGATGCATCCTGTTCCAAACGATGCTTGCGCGCTAGCGCTTCCTGTGGAAGCTTGTCACTGTCAACAAAATATACTTGATTTTCTTCGTTCATTTCCGACTGCCTCCTAACGCAAGAAACCTGTCAAAGGATCGGAAGCACTTCCGCCTCTTGCAAGGACACGACCCATTCCGGTCAGGTATGCTTTTCTTCCTGCTTCGATCGCAAGTTTAAATGCTGCTGCCATCTCCGGTACATCACCTGCTGTTGCAATGGCTGTATTTGCCATGATCGCAGCCGCACCCATTTCCATCGCTTCACATGCCTGAGATGGTTTTCCGATGCCGGCATCCACGATGATCGGCAGGTCGATCTCATCGATCAATACCTGGATCATAGTCTTTGTTGCAAGCCCCTTATTACTTCCAATCGGTGCTGCAAGCGGCATAACAGCAGCCGCACCTGCATTCTGAAGATCCCTTGCTACATTTAAATCCGGATTCATATATGGCAGTACCACGAAGCCTTCCTTTGCAAGGATCTCGGTTGCTTTCACAGTCTCATAATTATCCGGGAAGAGGTATTTTGCATCACGCATGATCTCTACCTTTACAAAATTGCCGCAGCCCATTGCCCGGCTAAGTCTTGCGATGCGGACAGCCTCTTCGGCATTTCTTGCACCGGAAGTATTCGGAAGCAGGGTAACTCCTTCCGGAATATAGTCCAGAATATTCTCACTTTCCTGTGTATTTGCACGTCGTAATGCAAGGGTGATGATCTCTGCCCCTCCCTGTTCGACTGCTGCCTTGATCAGATTCAGGTTGTATTTGCCTGATCCTAAAATGAAACGGCTCTTGAATTCCTTGCCGTCTAAGATGAATTTATCTTCCATGTTGTCTCCTTTTAATTTTCCATAATCAGCTGTAATACTTTGTTTGCTTCATGAGCTGCGCAGGCAGCTACCCGCGGAGCGATGAGTCCTATACCGTCGCCGACATCAGTGCTCTGATCTCCGCACACATACAGGCGGCGCATCATCTGGCGCGTTTTTATCGCATTCGTATCTGCATACCCTGCCATGCCATTTCCTGATACAACAGTTGCATCCGGACACTGCATCAGTAGTTCACGCACCAGCATTGCCTTCTGATCCGGTTTGTCAAATGCTTCACACACGATCGGATATCCACCGAATAATTCCTTTACATTGTCCGGGGTTACTTTCGTCTGCACTGTCTCATACGTCAGATATGGATTGATCTGATACAGGGTTTCGAGCAGGGCTTCCGTCTTCGGCTTCCCGAGCTGGGATATAAAGTACATCTGACGATTGAGATTCGTCACATCCACCACATCGAAATCCACCAGAAGCAAATGTCCGACGCCACTTCTCGCAAGCATGACTGCAATATTTGACCCCAGTCCACCGATACCTGCAACAGCCACCTTCGCCGCACGTAACTTTACCTGCATCTCTTTCGGAAATCTTGCATCAAATGCACGATCCAGTTCTTCCTGTGAGATCAGCTCCTGCATTTTCTTCTGCATCTCTGTCATGTCTCAACCTCCGCCAACAAATCGTAATACTTCGATCACATCTTCATCCTGAATGATCGTATTGCCAAGTTCATCTTTTGGAATAATGTCGAGATTCCGTTCTACAACGACACGTTCCGGCTCAAATCCGGCTTCCTTCAAATATTCCAGAAGATTCTTACCGGCAATCTCTTTTTCTTCACCATTGATTTTTACCATGTATGTTCTCCTATCTTTCATAATTACACATTTTCTGCACTACAGGACATATGCCCTGTAACACAAAAAGGCACCGGATCATACAACCATAACGTATGATCCGGCGCCTGTTATCTTCCTTGTGAAAAGTGGTGCCCCCAGTTCACAAATATTCATATGAAATCATTTTACCTTATGCAGGGTGTTTGTGCAAGGACTTATTCATTTCACTATTGCAAACCGGAGTTTATTAAAGACGATTACCACTCATCTACTTCTATAAGTTTTTCCTGCAATGTCTCCTCAAGATCTGTAAAACCTGCAATACTTTCCAGGCAAGTTCAAAAGTCAGATTAACCTGAACGGTAACACCCATTCGATATATAGCATTGCTGTCTGCTAGATCAAAATCTGCTTTGCCTTGCCATTTGTAAATTGTATAACCGGTCCTGAAATTATAACTGTGATGATCGTACATGCTCCAAACTTTCCTCCCAAAAGCACGCCTGTCACGACCATTAAAATATCTAATATCATACGAACGATCTTAACCTGCCAGTTATTTTTCTCTGCCAATGCAAAGGTTACTGCTTCATAAGAACCTCTGCCAAGAGATGCAGATGCATACAAACCTGTTCCAACTGCAAATAAGATCACCCCTGCCAGCATAATGAAGAAATTTATCCACATATATTTGCTGTATATATGGCATTTTGCAAACAAATCCACACACCCACTGTACACAACCTGATACAAAAATGTTCCTATATGAATCTGCGACCTGTCATAAATAGCCGCAAATAAGATCATCACAACAGCTACAACAAACGAAGCCATTCCGATACTTATATGAAATGTTTCTGAAATACCCTGCCACAAAACTGCAAGTGTTGCACCTCCAAATCCCGCATACAAGGCAAGTGTGATTCCATAAGCTGCAATAACAGAACCTACTATAATTATCACTATTTTTTTCAACCAATTCTTTGATGACATCATGTTCTTCCTCCATCTTCTGTAATTACATAAATAAAAAAGACTATAGAGCATACTGTTATGTTCAGAAACAGCAAAATCTATAGTCTTCTTTAACGCCGAGACAATCATTTATATTGTTCTATATATACTGCATTGTATTGTTTTTGTCAATCTTACAAAGCTGAAGGATTAGACTTTTCATTCACCTGTCCTGAATTCCGCTCATCCATATTGCACAGACACGGAACAAATTCAAAACAGTTTTCCCTCTTACCGATACCACATTCATAGTTTAACCTAATTTTTCTACCTTGTTTCTCTGTATTCTCTTCAAAAATACATATCCCACTAAGCATGAGACAAATTCCGTAATTGGGAACGCCCACCAGATCAACGAAACACCCATCTGACCATTTCTTACAAAGAAAGAAAAAATAGCTGCCAATGGCAATATGATCACAAGCTGTCTGAGAAGTGATATGACAAGCGACTCAAGACCGCCATTCAATGCCTGATAGATTCCCTGATATGCCACATTGATTCCGGCAAATATAAAACTGATCGAGATAATTCTCATTGCACCGATAAAATACGCTCTTGACTGACCTGCATTGAACAGCGAAGCAAAGGCATTTGGAAAAATCTCTGTGATGAGAACGCCCAGGATCATCAATGCTATGGTATAAATAAGACCATAGCGGATTCCATCTTTGATCCTTTTTTTGCTTCCCATACCATATGCAAAAGCTATGATCGGCGTGATCGCATCTCTCAGGCCAAATGCAAGAAACAATACAAACTGCTGCACCTTATAAAACAATCCATATGCCGTCTGGGCGGAAGGATTGAACTTTAAAATAAGATTCATCGCATAAACCATAATTGACATAAGTGCCTGTGCAATGATAGCAGGAAGACCAATGGAATATATCTCTTTCATAGTTCTGGCACTTGGCTTCATATGTTTTATTCCATGTTCAAATTCCTTATTTAACTTCAGATGAAATACCAGAAGCAAACCGGCAGATACGATCTGTCCTATGACGGTAGCATATGCGGCTCCCGCTACTCCCATTTCCGGAACAGGTCCGATACCATAGATCATGATCGGGTCAAGAATAATATTTATAACAGCTCCCGTAACCTGACCAATCGTTGAATAAAGGGAACGTCCTGTTGCCTGTAATAATTTTTCAAATAATGAAAAGAAGATAATGCCAAAGGACAACACACAGCAGATCCGCAAGTATGTTGTTCCCATCGAGATAACTTCCGGATCAACGGTCTGTGATGAGATGTAGGCTTTCACTCCAAAGATACCAAATAACAGACATACCACATAAATAATTCCACCAAGAAATAAGCTGTTGCCTGCAACTCTTGCTGCTTTTTTCACATCTCTCTGTCCAAGTGTCATGGCAAGAAGTGCATTTGTTCCTACACCTGTTCCAATTCCTACAGCCACCATAAGCATCTGAACCGGAAATACCAGTGTGAGTGCATTTAATGCCGCTTCACTCCCCACCTTCATATTTCCTACAAATGCACTGTCCACGATATTATAGACCGCCTGTAATGCCATCGATAAGATCATCGGTATTCCCATCTGAACCATCAGCTTATTTACCGGCATCTCCCTCATCTTATTACTTTCCGCCATCTTAATTTAATCCTCCTTTTTCACACAAAAAAAGTGTGCACTTATCTTATAAGTTGGACTTACGCTGATAAGCTACACACTTTCTAATAGCAATATATAATTAAAAAACGAGCAGCAAAACTGGATTTACGCATGTTTGCTACTCGTTCAAGACGTTATTATATTTCTCATTTTCGAAAAAGTCAAACGAAAAATTGGGATAGCTTTAATCCGACAAACTCTGCCCGACTTTCTTGGTTTGCTGTGTGGCTGCTCCTTTGATACATAACTTCCAGCCAGATGAGTGCGGTTAAAATATGCCATATGAAACCAACTCCTTATCTGCTCTTATCCCGGACAAATAATGATCCGGCGTTTTTTGTTACACTCATAGCATACATTGAAATATCGCGCGAAAAAAGTACGCACTTTTTTATTACATAGTCACCTTTTTGTAACCATTTGTTCCGTTAAAAAAGATCCAGCATATTATCCAGATAGACAGCCTCCCGGACGTGCAGTTGATATTCCGGTTTTGTCATATAATAAAGCAGAAATTCCAAGATCAATGCACTGCCAAGGCTTCGCCCTTCGATCTTAAAATGAGAAAATCCCCTCGGCAGATACGTTCCTTTTATATCATTGATTCCGATAAATCCCGGATTTGTCATTGCCTTTGAAAAACGGTAACCGCCCATGACATCTGAAGCCGTACACTCATGCTCCGGGCAATCCTCTCCAAGATTCTTGCGACTGACCGTTTCATAACATTTGCGTCTGTCCTTACACCCAAAGGAACAACATTCATTACACAGGAATTCCACTTTATCCCTCTGCGACTGTGTCAGTGTTTCCCATTTGTCCCATGCCTTATTCAATCGGAAATCCGGCACAACATAACGGAAATCTTCCCGATCTGTCTCCTTTACCAACTCCTCAAAATCTGTCAGAACCTTTGTAGTCGATGATACAAAATAAAAACCCGGATACTGCTTTTTTAGGTAATCCAACAACAGCTCCGAGTGGACGATCACCCCATTTTCTGCCTTTCCGTTTTTCTCAAATAATCTGCAAAGCTCGTTACATCTCTTATCTGCCAGATGCTCCTCGCAAAGCAGCGAGTTACTGAAGGTCAGCCGGGCTGAGATTCCATACTCGTCCATCAATTCCCGGACATCCTCCGGATCACAATCACCATATCCAACACGTCCGCCACCCCACAGGCAGTCCGCCGGAGCACCATAGATCGAACCGATCTCGCACCAGTCATAGAAATATTCTCTGTGCTCACGGAACAATGGCAGGAAGATACGATACAGCTCATAGAATTCGAACAGTCCCGGCAAATGATAATATGCTGTTTTATCTGTATGAATACATGCGTTTTTCGGTGCTTTACTAAATGTAATTGTAAATGGCTTCTGCATATATTACCTCATTTTATACTTTTTTATACATTTTCCTTTATTTTATACTTTTTTACAAGATAATTTCTATAAAGTAAGAACACCGATAGTTCCCGGCTCTCGAACGTGATCATTATATAAGAAAAATCAACCCGGCAAACATGATCACCCCGATTACATTTGCTTTTGCCGGAAGTTTTGTTGGCAGAATCACGATTGCAAGCGGCAGCAGATTAAAAATACATGCCCACGCCGGAAGTGAAGTTTTTCCTGTCACAACAGCAATAAAAAATGCTGCCGCAAATACCAACATTCCCAGATATCCCAGATACATCGTATAACAGGTTGTCTTAAAGAAATCCCATACCGCATGCAAGGCTTCTTCTGTCAGGTTTAATTTTACAAAAAACCATTCAACCAGACAGCAGAACAGATGATGCAATGCAAGATTGATAAACATGACAAGTGTTGCTATCAGCATGATCAGATAATATGTTTCTGAATACTGCCGCATCCAGTCACAAAGAGCTATGTATCCGAATATCTCAAGCGTCATTGCACACACGCCCAACAACATCGCAACCGACAGATTCTTCAGTGGCATTCCATGAAAGGCTACCTTGGATTTTTCATAATCCTTAAAATTTGTCAGATCGACTTTTCCATTTGGAGCATATGTCAGAAATCCATCTGAAATCCCACACAATATATGCCCGATCAATGCCATCACCATAAATATTTTCCACTGTAACATAATATCTATTCTCCTTTATAAAAAAATATGCCAATGCAGTTAGCCTCTGCTAACTATATTAGCATATTCTTCATCAACCATGCAAATGCTTTCGCCGTCCGGAGCACCATATTAAATTATAAACGTTTCCAGATCATCCGGGATCAGAAGATTCCCACTGAAATATTTTCTTCCTTCTTCATAATACAATTCTTTTCGATGTGAAAGATTCCGATCCTCTGTATGATACAGCAGCAGATTTTTCACATGCAATTCTTCTGCAAACTCACAGGCATTTTTCACTGTTGAATGATGCTTCTCGTATGGATGGAATATATCCGCCTGACCATCCAGACAAAATGCTTCGTGCAACAACCATGTACTGTTCTCTGCATACTTCTTTTCACATGGATTGTATGGTTCATCTCCGCAGCAGGTTAATCTCTCTCCATCTCCCAGTTCCATGCAGAAACCGAACTGTTTCGCTTTTGTGGATTGGATATCAAAAAATGTAACCCGTTTATTCAAAATTTCAACAGACTCTCCATTTTTAACTGCTATCAGATGCAGCCGTTTACCGATAAAATCTGTCTCTTTCTTTGGCAGAAGTTTTCTGGCCAGATCAAGCAGCAGATCAATGACTTCATCATGTGCATATATCACAGCTTCGCCTTCATATTCGCCCTGCTTCATATGCTGGCATATCATACGGATCATCCATATGATACCCGTAATGTGATCGATATGTTTATGTGTCACAAAGATAGTTCTAACCTCTTTCCAGTCAATTCCGGCATGCTTTAACTGATGCAGAATGGCACTTCCACCGCCACCATCCACCATAAAATATTCCTCATTTTCCTGCAACACAAAACAGGTGTTATAACATTCCGTAACAAGTGCATTTCCTGTTCCAAGCATCGTAATATTCATAAAGTATCACCTTCTTCTGATCGTTCCTTTTGTTCTTTCCATCACCCATGCAAATGCCTTCGCCGTCCGGATTCCCGGTTCTTTAAAATGATTTCCCGAATTCCATTCCAGCATACTGTCAATCTCCTGCTCCTGCAGCCATCCATACAATTCCCGGATACAATCGCCTACCGCAGCCATAACCTGATTCTTCGTTCTTTCTTCCCGATCACCAAGACTCAGATAAACAGCAGGGCTTGCAATCCCATATTCTTTCACATACGAAAGAAATCCCGGAAACCAAACCGACGGGGATGCTGCCGCTATCCCGGCAAACCTGTCCGTCTGGCAGGATGCCCAAAGTGCAAACAGCCCCGCAAGGGAATATCCACCAAGATAATAAGTCTTACTTTCATCCTTACACAATTCCAATATCTGTGCCAGTAACGTCGACGCACCCTCGCCAAAATCTTCATTTCCAAATACAGCAGGTGCTCTCCACGGAGACAGATCCTGATTCCAGCTATCTACTTTAACTGCGACCATCTGAAATTCCAGAGAAGTCCTCTTCTTTATCTCTGAAACCTCATTTTCTATATCATGCACATCATGATCTCCCACTGGCTGAATCAATACAATATTTGCTTCCGGATCACCATATTTATATACAACCATTTTTGCTCTCCAAATTTAAGTATATTATTATAATATCTGAAACACCACCACTCCGCAAACACATAATATACTTCCCTTTCTCCTGAAATACCGGACAAAATAACGCTATCTGATCAAGGCACTTCGATTATATTGCTGACTCTGATATACGTTCCATTTATATATGCCTCAAGCCAGATCGATGTATCCGGATATGTATATTCTGCCGGCAGCTGCAATTCACCTCCTGCTGCTCTATCCAAAAGAAGCGAACCATCCCGCTCAATATGCCAGCCCAGATTATCATATCCTTCGACTTCATCTCTTGTGATCACGCCATTTTCATAAGTCAGTGTAAATGCTTCAACAACCGGTGTTTCTGCAATTAACTGATATCTGTGCGAAAAATACCGGATACTTCCAAATCTTCCGTTTTTCTTTTTATACACAACCGTTGCATCGCAGTCTCTGAAATTAATACCGGCTTCCCTGCCAACGATCGAGCCGGTTTCAGGGCCGGGTGTTCCAACCATACCTGATACATTTACATTTATCCAGTCTTCAGAACCATAAATTTCTCCGCCTGCAATTCCTACATACGTTCCTCCAGACACATATGCCTTTTCAAAAGTGATATTCTTCATCTGCAAGGAATAAGAATATCCTACAAATCCGCAATGTCCACCGTATTTTGTATCTATATGCATATTTTTTATTATATGATTTTGTCCATCTATAAGCCCCACAAATGTAGTGTGCTCAAGATATCTATCTGGTCTGTACCATCCGCCCATCGGAACCCATTCCAGACCGTCAAGATCTATATCCGCCTCAAGGTAGAGTTCCACGGAATCATTATACCCTTTGACTGCATTGACATAATACACAACTCCAGCCAGTTGTTCCTTTGTTTCTACATGAAACACGGGAGCATTTTCTAATGCCCAGTCCGTGTCCGCAATCTCCATGATCGAGCCGGTATCCCCATAATTTTCCCAGTCTGTTTTTGTCGGATCATAGTCCTCATTAACACTGTCCTCTGAGTCTGCATATGAATATTCTTCATAAGTACTGTCTTCCAGATCTGCATCTGTATAATTCTCATATATTGATCTTGGAATAAATATGCCGAAAAGCACTCCGAATATAATTATAAATATTTTCCACATAGTAATTTCCCCTTCCCAATTATATAAACCCTATCTTTTTGTTACTGCCGTATCAAGGACATATTTTTCTTTTATCTGCTTTAACATCTCCATATGCGGCATCTGCAAATGCTTCCTTGTCTGTTTCCGGTTACGTCAGCGTCCCAACCTCGATCAGATTTCCATCCAGATCATAGAAACGAACCACCTTCTGTCCCCAACTGTGAACCATAAGTGGATTTACATATTCAATCGATGGATATAACCGCTCCAGCTTTTCAACAAAAGCTTCGATATCCCGCTCCTCAAAATATAGCTCGGCGGAATTATTGTGGGATATCACATCTCTTTTTAGAAAATCTTTCCATATCCTCTCATCCTGCAATACAAGTCCTTCCGTCAGGATCAGATTTCCGTCATTATCTAATATTGGTTCGAGTCCAAACAGATCATGGTAAAATTGCTTTGACCGTTCAATATCTTTCACAACAATTAACACATTCCTCAGTCTCATTCCACACCTCCATATTTTTATCTGTTTTAAATGATTTCCGGTCTTTCACATAAAAAGTCACATTTACCTTCGGACTCAAACAGGCACTTGTATTTACCGGCACTATGCATCTCATTACGAAATCTTTGGTAATGTCAATATATAATTAACTGGATGCAGTTATAACTCCACCTTTATTTTTTCTATTTTCTAATATATGACTCTGCCATAGACAGCAGCGTTTCTCTGTTGTTCAACTCAGGACTGCCAAGCACCTGATTCAGAAGCTCCTGCAGGATATCGCCGATCTCTTTTCCCGGCTTTACGCCAAGTGCGATCAAATCCTTTCCATTGATGGCAAGCTGTTTAATCGTCAGACAATCTTTCGCATCCGTGATCTCCTGATACAATTTCTCCAGATGCTCGATGCTGCCTCTCCGTTCTTCTAACTTATAATCACTCTGCGCCGCCATATCCGCCCGGCGGATCTTGATATAATAAGGGAAGAAATCTGCTCCCATCCTGCTGAGTGCTTTTCGGAAGGTTGTCTTTTTCAACATCTCCCCTAAACCATAATCATGCCACAGTACCATCTTGCATACCAGATCTGTCGTTTCATTGTCAAACCGCAGTCTGCGAAGCACCTTACGGGCAATCTCTGCCCCCTTCTCATTATGTCCATAGAAATGGTCGATACCATTTTCATCCATGGTATGACATTCCGGCTTTCCCACATCATGAAGCAGCGCAGCCCATCTGCATACTGTAGTTGGCTCGATAACCTTAACTGCTTCCATTGAATGAACGCCTACATTGTATTTATGGTATGGATTATTCTGCGGCTGTTCCATCATTCGGTCAAATTCCGGCAGGATATATGCTGTTATGCCTGTCACATATGCTTCCATCAATTTCTCCGGATGCGCAGAAGTCAGCAATTTGTCAAGCTCCACGCGGATACGTTCGGCACTGATATCCTGTAAGAACTGTGCCCGCAGGATCATCGCCTTTCTGGTATCCCTCTCGATCGTGAAATCAAGCTGGCCTGCAAACCGGATCGCCCGAAGGATTCTCAGAGCATCTTCATCAAATCGTGCCAGCGGATCACCGACCGCCTTGATGACCTTATTGTCCAGATCATCCATTCCACCAAACAGATCGATCACACCTGCTGAAGGACTGTATGCCATAGCGTTGATCGTAAAATCCCTACGCTTCAAGTCTTCTTCTAAATTCGCAGTAAATTCCACAGAATCCGGTCTTCTGTGATCGGAATATTCTCCATCCACCCGGTAGGTGGTTACTTCATATGCCTCTTTACCAAACATAACCGTAACCGTCCCATGCTTAATTCCGGTATCGATCGTCCGTCTGAATAACGCCTTTACCTGTTCCGGTCTTGCTGCTGTCGTAATATCCCAGTCTCCCGGTTCTCTGCCAAGAATACTGTCTCTTACGCATCCACCAACAATATAGGCTTCATACCCGGCAGCTTCCAGTGTCTCTATTACCTTTTTCGCATTCTCCGGCATCCTGATCTCCATATCACAACCTCCTCCTTGGGTATTTCTATGCCTTTCTGTACACAATACCATTACTTTATTTTTTTAATAGGGTATCTCTCATCTTCTCTTCTATTATACCCTATGATCTATCCTTCACTTGGGTATCACTTCTGTTTTCTAGCTGTCATACCCACGCGCCTACCCTTCGGCGGAGTATTAACAAGATTTTTCATCCAATATACCCTTAAGTGCCACCATCTATGCCATATTTCATGATTGCGCCACCATCTATGCCATATATTTCATGATATCAATTGAAAACAGCATATTCCATTCCAAATATATATTACATTAAAATAGGTGATAACAATCTATTAATATGTTTGTTATCACCTATTGCAAGTATCATAAATTCCGCAAAATCAAATACACTACTTATCTATCATCTGCTAATAGCCGATGTTCCTCTTAGTATGCCTTGCCAAAGTATACCATAGTCTTTGCTGGCTTACCGCAATGTACACAGACATCGGACAAATGCTCCTGCTCAAACGGCATACATCTGGTTGTTGCACCGGTCTCATCCTTGATTGCTTCCTCACAGGCTCTGTCGCCACACCACATAGCTTTGATGAATCCCTGCTTTCTTGTCAGAATGTCAGTGAATTCTTCCCAGTTATGAGCCTCATGTGTATTGGCATCTCTGTGAGCAGTTGCCTTTGCAAGCATGTCTGCCTGCATCTTCTCAAGAATTTCTCCAACTGCTTCTGTAATATTATCTAATGACACAACTGTCTTTTCTCTGTTATCACGACGTACGATAACTGCCTGACCAGCTTCGATATCCTTTGGTCCGATCTCGATACGAACCGGAATGCCGCGCATCTCCTGCTCAGAGAATTTCCAGCCTGGGTTCTTATTAGAATCATCCAGCTTAACTGTGAACTTCTCAGAAAGAGCTGCCTTGATCTCCTGTGCCTTTTCAAGAACGCCTTCCTTCTTCTGGTTAATCGGAATGATCATAACCTGTGTAGGAGCGATTCTTGGTGGAAGCACCAGGCCGCTGTCATCACCGTGAACCATGATGATCGCGCCGATAATTCTGGTTGACATACCCCATGAAGTCTGGTGTACATACTGTAATTTATTATTTGCGTCTGTATACTGAACGCCAAATGCCTTGGCAAATCCATCTCCGAAATTATGGCTTGTACCGGACTGAAGTGCCTTACCATCATGCATCAGAGCTTCGATCGTATAAGTAGCCTCTGCACCTGCAAACTTCTCTTTATCTGTCTTACGTCCCTTGATCATAGGAATAGCCAGAACCTGCTCACAGAAATCAGCATAGACATTTAACATCTGGATGGTTCTTTCCTCTGCTTCTTCTGCTGTAGCATGTGCCGTATGACCTTCCTGCCATAAGAATTCCATCGAACGAAGGAAAGGTCTGGTTGTCTTTTCCCAACGAACAACTGAACACCACTGGTTATAAACCTTTGGAAGATCTCTATATGAATGAATGATATTCGAATACAGATCACAGAACAGAGTCTCTGATGTAGGTCTTACACATAAACGCTCCGGAAGTGGATCCAAGCCACCCTGTGTTACCCATGCAACTTCAGGTGCAAATCCTTCTACGTGATCCTTCTCCTTCTGAAGAAGACTTTCAGGAATGAACAATGGCATATATACATTTTCTACGCCTATTTCCTTGAATCTTCTGTCGAGTTCCTTCTGTATATTTTCCCAGATGGCATAACCGGCCGGTCGTAAAATCATGCATCCTCTTACACTTGAATAATCTGTAAGCTCTGCTTTCTTTACAACATCTGTGTACCACTGGGCAAAATCTTCGTCCATGGAAGTAATAGCCTCTACTAATTTCTTTTCATTAGCCATCTCAATTTTCTCCTTTATATACTTATAAAATAATTCTATCGTGCAGCCTTTTAAATATGTCTGACATCTATACCTGTCCTTTAAAAAGTTACATACCTTCTGTCATTATATAGATATAACCTGATATTTTCAAGGGATTTTTGCCGGTTCTGCCAGAATGTAAAACATTTTTTCTTGCAATTTGCACTGTTTCTGTATATATTATCCATGATGAAAAGCACTAAACATAGGAATGAAAAATCATTTGTCTGCAACGAATGATCTTTCCATATTCCAAACAAATAATGAGGGTAAAATAATGAATAAACAGGAGTCAAATACATCTTTCCATTTGAAAGACAAATCAACAAAAACCGGAAAACTTCCGGTCTCTGAACAATATCTGGAAGATAAGGAAATCCAGGATCAGACAGAACAATTAAAAAATCAGACAGATATATCAACAGAAGGTCTGACCGAGACAGCCATTCTTCGTTTAAAAGCGGAGCAAACTTTTGCAAATAAGTCAAATGGTATCTCCGGTGCCACGCACAGCATCAGCACCTCCTACCACGAGGCAGTTCGGGAACAACAGGCATCTCTGACAAGGCATCGCAAGAACCGCCATACCTTTGCAATCGTCCGGAAAACCATAACACTTGTTGTAATCTTTGCGATCCTGGTTGCCGGTATCTACTTCCTGTCCACACATCTCCGGAATCTGAAGCCACACGATGACAAATCCATGCAGGAGCTTCTCTGTGAATCAAAATGGACAATAGAAGATCTTGGCAGTTTCACATTCACAGAAGACAACAAAGTGATCAAAAAGAAAGGCTCCACCGAAACTGGAACCTATGAAGTAACAGATGACGACATTTTGATCATGCATTTCAAAAAAGAAGATCTGAGTTATCTGTTGGAAACCAGTTCAGATGGAACCGTAAAATGGGTACACAGCTATAATGGCTTTGAAGAAGTCATTATTCCGAATACCATTCCAATTACAAAATAATATTAAAATTCATCCAGCTCGATGATCTCAAAGGCTTTGCCCTCCGGCTCATTCTTAAAGATCATATGCTCACCCGTCACCGGATGCTCGAATTCCAGTCTGGATGCATGCAGACCGATCTGCTTATAAGATTTCTTTGTTTTCTGGAACTTTGGATTATACTTTGTATCGCCCCAGATTCCAGCTTTTTTACCAGCCATCTGTACACGGATCTGATGGGTTCTGCCTGTGATAAGATTGATCAGAACATAACTTAAGATTCCATCATCTGTCTCCATGACATCTAACACTTCATAATCCAGCTCCGCTAATTTGGCTCCCGGCGTATCTTTATCCACAATTCTTGTGACATTTGTCTTGTTATCGTGAATCAGATAATTCGTAATCGTTCCGGCATCATTCGGAAGTTCTCCGGTTAAGATTGCCTGATAATATTTGACCATCTCGCCATCTTCACTCTGCTTTGACAGCTTCGAAGCAGCCTCCTTGTTCTTGGCAAATAACATAATGCCGCCAACCGGACGATCCAGTCTATGGATCGGAGCCAGATATGGTTCCTCTGTCCGATGCTCTTTCTCAAAAATGCGAAGCTTCAACATACTGACCATATTTTCAGAATTCTTCTTGTCCGGCTGGGATGGCAACCCATACGGCTTCACCGCAACCAATATATCATTATCTTCATATAATACTTCTATCTTCATCTGTTATCTCCTTATCAGAACCTATCAAAATCCAAAGCTCTGATGCACACTCTCCCATCTGTGCAGGTTCTGTCCCCACACTTTTTCACTACATTCTGAATCGGTATCCAACGCCCCATACAGTTTCGATGTACTGTGGCTTAGATGTATCAAATTCGATCTTCTCACGGATCTTCTTGATATGAACCGTAACGGTTGCGATATCTCCGATACTCTCCATATTCCAGATCTTGTTAAACAGTTCATCCTTTGAAAATACCTTATTCGGATTGCTTGCAAGGAAAGTCAGAAGATCAAATTCCTTATTTGTAAATACCTTCTCTTCTCCATCCACATAGACACGACGATCGGTCTTGTCAATCTTTAATCCACGGATCTCAATGACATCATTCTGCAATGCGGTTGAACCAATCAGACGCTCATATCTGGAAATATGTGCCTTTACTCTGGCAACCAACTCACTTGGACTGAATGGCTTTGTTACATAATCATCAACACCAAGTCCAAGTCCACGGATCTTATCAATATCATTCTTCTTTGCTGTAACCATGATGATCGGAATATCCTTCTTCTCACGAATCTGACGACAGATTTCAAATCCATCCAGATCCGGAAGCATCAGATCAAGCAGGATCAGGCTGTAATCATTCTCTAATGCCTTATCCAGACCCTTTGCTCCATTTGTCTCTATCTCAACCTCAAAATCATTCAACTCCAGATAATCCCGCTCCAGCTCTGCTATGCTAAGTTCATCTTCAATTATCAGTATTCTGCTCATCTTTATTTTCCTCCTTGATGTATTTCTTCAATGTGAAATAGATCGTTGTACCTTCACCTTTCTTACTGGTCGCCCAGATCTTTCCACCATGTTCTTCCACGATCTTCTTGCAGATAGCAAGCCCCAGTCCGCTTCCACCTCTGGAACGTCTTGCACTGTCTGCACGATACGTTCGGTCAAATATATGCGGCAGGCTCTCTTTGTCGATCCCCCGTCCATCATCATTGATCGATACCTTGATCATTTTCTCACTTTCTTCTATAGAAATGTCAATATGACCTTCCTCTTTATCTGTATACTTGATCGCATTTGTCACAATATTGTTAATAACACGCTTCAACTGATCCGGATCAACAACAACCTTTACATCTTCCGCACAATAATTGTTATAGTTCAGTGTCATATTATGTGATAACAGATCTGCCCGAACCTCTTCCATACAGTCATTAAAATAGTCTTTTACCGATACTCTGTGGAATTCATACGGAATCGCATTGTTCGTGATATTGGTATATAGCGACAATTCGTTGATCAGCGCATCCAATTCATTTGCCTTATTATAGATCATCTTCAGATAACGATCCTGCTTCTCCGGTGTGTCTGCCACACCATCCATCAGACCCTCAACGTATCCTTTGATCGTTGTAATCGGAGTTTTCAGATCATGAGAAATGTTACTGATCAGCTCCCTGTTTTCTTCCTCATACTGCATCTTAAGCTCAACCGATTCATTCAGGCGCTCTCTCATGTCGTTAAATGACCGGCATAATTCTCCAATCTCATCTTTTCTTCCATCACTGACCTCTACCGGCTCTCCCAGATTCCCGGTACCAATCTCCTCTGCTGCCTCCTTCAGACGAACCAGCGGACGGATGAACTGTACATATACCAGTGTCGACAAAGCAGTTGTCAGAACCAGCATGATCAAGAACATCATAAGGATAAATCCAACCAGCGCACTCTTAAACTGGCTGACGTAATTACCATAATATGTAACCAGGAAAATACTGATCGATTTGCCATTGATCTGATAATCGATCTCATTACACAGATATGCCTGTGGAGATGTCAGCATATATTCATAAGTTTTGCCATATTTTCCAAATGCATATGAACCCTGATCGCCCATTTCCCCGGAACCGGACTCTGATGAACTGTTTTCTACTTCCTCCTGCTTGATTCCCTTCTCACCATTTATATAGATTGCACGTTTGGTAAGTAAAGACGCTTCCAGTTTTTCTACTTCATCTTTTATACCGGAATATGTAAATTCACCATCAATATAGACAAGCACCGATGTCCTGTAATTTCCGGCTTTCTGGTTCAGACTGTCCAGATATTTCTTATCATAGAATTTGCCCGGATCTGTCTGCAGATCCTCCTGCACATCCGACATGATGATCGACAGATTCCGATATGTTTCCTTAATCGGATCGCTGATCGAATATAATGACTGTATACTGTAACCGTCACCAAACATTTCTGACAAATAACTTCGTCCAATCACGATCGTACCTACCAACATGATCAGCACGATAAAGATCCAGACGGAAACCAACGCCCATTTAACTTTTTTTATGATCTTCATATGTTTTCCTTTATAATTGTTTTTCCTCGCATTGCTCCAGATTGCTCTCGCATTGCTCATCTCGTAATCCTTCGGATTGCTCTCGCATCGCTCATCTCGTAATCCTTCGGATTACTCTCGCATCGCTCATCTCGTAATCCTTCGGATTACTCTCGCAATGCTCATCTCGTAATCCTTCGGATTACTCTCGCAATGCTCATCTCGTAATCTTTCAGATTACTCGATGTCCGTGCTTCGCACTATCAGATCATAAAAATAAATCAGGTCTTGTGCAAGCACAACCTGGTTTATTTTTATGATCTGGCATTGCTCGGCATACGCTCATTATATCACGGATTCAATTTCTCTTATATGAAGTTTTTATAAAGAAAGACTAGCAGATGGATGAAGCTGGCATATGTTCTTATTTATTCTTCTTACCAAATAATCGTTTTTTCTTTTTTCCTCCGGCTTCTGCTGCCGCGATCTCCCGTCTGGTCTGCTGCATTTCCCGAATCACGGTATCCAGTCTCTGATACCGTTCCTCTGCCCGCTCATCCTGTTCCTTCATAATAACGTCCATCTGCTTTGCGATCTGCTCTGTTGCTTCCGCAGTTACTGCCTGACTGATCGGCTTGATATTCTCCTTTATCGAATTTCCCACAATCTTCGTCATCATCGACTGGAACTGTACCAGCTTAAAATCAACAATCCGCTCCTGATCCTCACCCGGCTCCTCCGTGATCTGGGTAACTGTATTGACCAGTTCCGAGGTGAAATCTGTTTCAACCTCCTTCGATGCCGTTTCAACCGGAACTCCATTTTCCAGAATATCATACATTTTCTGCACCAGTTCATGGATCGCCTTTAACTGGATCCCACGATCCTTCAGCTCCTTTATCTTCTTCAAAATTCTGATATCCTGCTCATCATAGTACCGATGTCCCATATCATTTCGCTTGATCCTCATATCCAGTTCTTCTTCCCAGTAGCGAAGCACATGTGGTTCAACATCCACCATTTTTGCCGCCTCTTTTATCAGATATTTATTTCCCATTTGAATAGCACCCTCCTGATATTTTTTGTGAACCTCCCAGAAGGCCTGTCCACTTCACAAAATAATTCTACATTTATCTTCCCCTCTCTACAATTCTTATCGTGAGCATTCTTTTTACAGCTTTCTACATAAAAAAACATCCCGGTCAGAACGTTATCCGGATTCCTTTTCAGCTTCCGGGCAACATCTCCAACCGGGATGTAATATCATATATTTGCAGGCTAATTATTGATCTTTACGATCTTATAAACCCCATCCGATGTCATGCGAAAATAAATATTCTTACTTGCTGAACCGATCAGCCATGCATCACCATCCCTGCTCTTCCGCAGGTTATCGATCGCATCAGTTCCTACTGCCTCCAACAGCTTATCTGTGAAGATCTGATCAGCCGGGATCGCCATCAGCTCATCTATATTTGCAATGGACTCTCCGCTTCCAAGTTCCTGCGGATAGTTCAGGATCTCAGACAAGCCATTGACATCCTTATTCTGGAACACCGTTATGATCTGTTGTGCAAATGCTTTACTTTCCGCCTCTGCATTCTCGATCACATCTTCTCTCTCATCATAATGATCCTCAAATGAAAGCAATGGAAGGATACTGTCTACAACTGAATCCTCTGCTGTTACATAGATGTACAGACAATAATGAATATTCGTATCACTCCAGAAAACAACTCTGCCTGGATTCAGCTTATAATACGTTGCATTGTATCCCTGAACCCCTGATACCAGCATATCTCCGGTACCGGTATTCGTTACCCCTGCCAGATCAAAATCACTGTATACCGCAGATGCAAGGAACTGACAATCAATTCCGTTATAAACAAATTTTATACAGGCGATCTCTTTATTTTTGATCTCGTATGAAACATCCTTAACCATATTTGAAGAAGCAACATCAATGAGCATGCCAAGCCGCTTAAAATCCTCCGGACCACTGACCGGGCCGTCAGTTACAACCTCTGTTGTCTCTTCTTTTGGCTGACTGTCGGCTTTTCCACAAGCAGTACAGACCGCAAGTAATCCTGTTAAAATGCACAGACTATAAATCCATTTTCTGAACTTCTGCACGTTATTTCCTCCTAATGGCAGCCATTCTGCTTGCACTTATACTGCATATTTGGATCGGTTGGATCCCATGTGTGCCAGGATGGCAGCTTATATGCAGTTGGCTTTGGAAATGGATCACTGCCCTTTTTATTTATGATTGTAACCTTTGTTCCGACCTCACAATTATCATATAACCATTTTGCATCTCCGGCGGTCAGTCGGACACATCCGTGAGAGCAGGTTGTCCCCAGCTTGTTATATGCATATACACTGAGTGCGTTATTATTATTTACATCATTATAATATACGGAATGGAACAGATATCCTTCATAGATACCGGTACACCACTGTCCCCAGCAAGGTCCCATCAGTTCATGCCATCTGTAGTGACTCTGTGTATGGAAGGTTCCAAGCGGTGTGCTCTGACCTGTAGAACAGATAAAGGAACGGACCGGAATGATATAACCCTTATCTCCATCCTTCGCATATACCGTAACAACATTTGAATACTTATTTACAATGATCTCATAAGAATCCTGCTTGCCAATAACATCATCCACTTCTACCGCACGTTTTCCGTTTGAGCAGAAATAGAACTTATAACCATCCACATATGCCCATTTCTTGCGGTACATCACACCATCCGTACCGAAATAATAATAGGCATCCTTGATCTTCTTATAACCTGTCTGCGGATGTCCGTTATTATCGCAATAGTATGTATTTCCATCTATAGTGACAAGCCCTGTCGCATTTGCAAGTTTTCCATCTGTCCGGAAAATATAGATCTTACCGCTGATCGTATGTGGACCTGTATATGCAGTTCCGGTCCTGTCAAAATAATATGTATTCTTGTCAACGGTCTTCCATGCTTCCTTCACAGCCGCACCATCAGATTTAAAATAATAATACTTGCCATTGATCTGTTTCAGTCCGGTTGCCGCATATCCAGTATCCTCCATATAATAAAGCTTTCCATTATATGTTATGAACTGATTTCTGTAGAGCACACCATTCTTATTGAAATAACAGGTATGTCCATCGACAGTTGCAAGTCCGGTTGTTGCCTTTCCGTTACTGCCAAAATAAAACTTCTTGCCATTGATCGTGCGCCATTCATTCTGGATCATTCTTCCATATTTTGTAAAATAATAATACGTTCCCTTTACCTTTTTCAGACCGGAGAATGTATATCCCTTATATCCAACAAAATAAATATTTCCATTTACTGTAAAGAACTTGCTTTTCTGAAGTACGCCATTCTTATTAAAGAAATAACGATGTCCGTCAATCGTACAGAAACCTGTCTTTGCCTTTCCATCATAGCCAAAGTAGAACTTTTTGCCGTTGATCGTTTTCCAGGTCTTAACTGCCATTCTGCCTTTTTTGCTGAAGTAATAATAAGTTCCCTTTACCTTCTTCAGGCCGGAAAACGTATGTCCCTTATATCCAACAAAAAAAGTCTTACCATTTACCTTGAAAAATTTGCTCTTCTGCAGCTCACCCTTATCATTAAAATAATACCGGTTGCCATTAATCGTACAGAAGCCCGTTTTTGCCTGTCCGTTATAGCCAAAGAAGAATTTCTTACCATTGACTACTTTCCAGACCTTCTTCTGCATTCTGCCATGCTTATCAAAGAAATATCTGGCATCACCGATCTTCTTTTTACCGGTAACTGCCCGACCATTTTTCTTACTGAAATAATAGGTCTTTCCGGAAAGAACCTTCCAGCCCTTTACTGCCTTTCCATTCTCGTAATACTTCCGGCCGCCTTTTACATTTACCCAGCCGTTTTTCACTGCTGCCAGTTCAGCACCGGCTGTTGTCTGTAATTCTGCATCCGTAGCCTCTGCCGATTTTCCAGATGTATAAGCCTCTTCCGCTCTGGATGGTATTGATATGGCTCCTGCCATACATACGGCAAATGCCATCACCACCAGTAAACCTCTAAGTATCTTTTTCATTGTTCTCTCCTCATCTAAGATATTCTTGAATATTTTCGATTCACCTGCTGTCTCCGTATTCCGATCACAAGTCCGATCTCCATTAATGTACATATGATGGCAGAACCACCTGCACTGATAAATGGCAGCGATACACCTGTATTCGGAAAGAAATTCACAGCCACGCAGACATTGACTATAATCTGGAAAATGATATGTAAGATCACCCCGATCACAACCACACTTGCATATATATTTCTGGACTCTTTCACAACAATAACCATCTGATACAAAAGATATCCAAACATCAAAAACATAATAATAACACCGATCAGTCCAAGCTCCTCACAGATGATAGCAAAGATCATATCATTCTGTGCTTCCGGAATGTTGCTCAGCTTCTGTGTACCATTTCCAAGTCCCTTGCCAAGCAGTCCGCCGCTTCCGATCGCATACAGAGACTGTAATGGCTGATAGCCAAGCGTACCTGCATACCGTTCCGGATCCAGCCATCCGAAGAATCTCCGGATCTGATATGGGTATTTGTCCATCTCACTGTCAAGCGGCATATTCGCCTTTAACCACATGATAAAGATAACAATCACTACAATACCAGCCGCTGCAATGATCAGATGCGTTTTTGGATGTTTTCCAACAATAAATGTCAGAATAAATACCATGAGCATAAGGATCAGGCAACTGCTCAGGTTGGATGATATCTTCAATATCAGTCCCGCCTGAAGTGCAACTAACAGCCATAAGATCAAGGTATATCTGAATTTATCAAATTCCTTCCAGAAACGGTTCACATACCAGCCCATAAAAACGATCATACATACCTTTGTTGCATCCGCAACCTGAAGCTGCATAAATCCCAGATTCAGCCATCTGGTCGCACCACCGGAATTAATACCAAGTGGTGTCTTTAACATAACGATCAAAACCAGAGATATAACATACGCCAGGATTCCACATTTCTTGATCAGCTTATACGGAACCCAGTTAAGGAATGCAGCAATAATAACTCCAAGTGCCATTACCTTCAACTGCTTCTTAAAGTAATATGCCGAATCGTAATTCGTGACTCTGCTGATCGACGATGTATAACTGGACGCACTGAAGATCATAATAAGTCCAAATGCCATAAGGAACACAACTGCAACTATGATCTTGATCTCTACTCCTGGGGTATAGGTATATCCTTTTTTCTCTGTCTGTCCGTTCTGTTCCACTTTTCCCCGAACACTCATATCCTGTCCGTTTGAAACCATGGTTACCCCTTTCTCACTTTAACGAATTTTTTATTTAATAGTAAATGTAAATTTCTCAACCAGCTTATCGGAATCATCATATACATATAAGGTTGCATCTCCCTTGATCGCAGATGACGGATCAATGCTCATCCATGTTGTATAACGATCCTTTACCTCTCCAAATGTAATGTCATTGCTCTTTGTACCATCTGAATATATTACATACCCTTTCAGACTCATAGATGCATCATTTTCATTCAGATACATAGTATGTACATAGATCGTCTTGCTGGAATCCGCAGATGTCTTCTTATTTTTGTAATCATCCAGTTTATCATTTACAAATGATTCTACTGTCCATCCGATCAGCTTTGTATAATCATCTTCTGCCGAACCATAATCTGCATAACGAAGATCACAGAGATAACTCATCGTTGTCTCATCACTGCGATCCTTATGATCCTTTACATAAGCTGCTTTTGCCTTGTTGATCTTATCCGTTACATCTTTCTTTGTAACCTGCTCGTATTTCTCAACAGCACCCTTGTAATCCTTGCTCTTGTAAAGAGAGCTTCCCCATTTTGTATAAGCACTGTCAATCTTCTTTGTGCAGTCTTTATACTTGGAATCCACCTCACCGTAAGTCTTGATCGCATCCTCAAACTTCTCATCTGCCAGATATGCCTCTGCCTGCTTGATCAGACACTCATTTGCCTTATCGGAATAATCGGAATATTCTGATTTCAGGAACAGCTCTTTTGCTGCCGCATACTCTTTAGCTTCCATTTTGTCAGATGCATTATTGTAGTAACATTCCTTGATCTTATCTGCGGCATCCTTATAATCTCCGGCTGTCTCGTATGCCTTGACTGCCTCGTCATATTTCTTCTGCTCTGCAAGTGTCTCACCATTCATGTAAGAACACTCTTTTACTTTTTCTGCCGCTCCGGTATAATCTCCTGCCTTTGTATAATACTCAGCAGCTTCTGTATATTTCTTCTCACCGTAGAGCTTCTCTGCCTGATTGAAATAACACTCTTTTGCCTTATCTGCTGCATCCTTATATTCATCTGCAACTGTTTCCAATGCAATTACTTTCTCATAAGATGCCGCTGCATCAATATAATTGCCTTCTTCTGCAAGACTTGCTGCATACTCATAATATACGCCGCCATTTACCTTCGTCTCTGCATCCTTCATCCAGCCGGCTTTCTTATACAGTTCAACTGCATCATCGATCCGTCCATCCGTATAAGCCTCTTCTGCCTTGTTATAATTCAGATACTTTGGAACAACATAAGCAGCTCCACCGCCAAGAGCAAGAACAACTACGATCAGAATAATGATCAGTGCTACTTTTCCACCCTTGCCTTTTTTCTCTTTTGGCTGCTTTGGTGTCTTTGGTTCTTTTGAAGCCTTTGGAGCTTTCGGCTGTTTCGGAGCCTTTTCCTTTTTTGACTTTTTATCTTTCTTTTTCTCATCCTTTTCATTTACAGGCATACCACCCATAGCACCTGGCTGGCCAGGGATTGGTCTTGGCTGAAATGGCGGGATTCCATTCTGTGGTGCTGCACCCGGCTGACCCTGCATTGGTCTTGGCTGGAATGGCGGAACCATCCCATTTGGTTCCGGCATCGGACGGCCGTTTGGTCCCGGCATTGGGCGGCCGTTTGAACCCGGCATCGGCATTCCGTTCGGATTCGGCATTGGCATTCCCTGATTCTTCAGCATATCGGCTGACAGAACCGTTGTACCTTCTTCATCCTCATTTTCTTCAACCTTCTTATCCAGATCAACTGCCTTTAATACAGTCGTCCCTTCTTCTTCCATTTCATCTGTATCAACAACAGCAGCATTTGCCTCTTTGCTGATGTCCGGCAATTCCTTTCCTATATCCTCATTTTTTGATACATCTGCTGCCTGGGAAGCTACATCCTCCATTCTGACACTGTTACCGTTGTCAGCTGCCATATCCTCAACTTTTTTCCCGCAAACAGGACAAACCTTCATATCCGGTCCAAGTTCGCAGCCACAATTATCACAATACATGACAGTTCCTCCTTATTTAATCTTAAAGAAAAATTCTTCATTTGAAAGCTGTATCGTACTATTATCCGGGATCACAACCTCAATATTGCTGTAAAGCATCTCCCCATTCAGGTATGTGTGATTGGTTGAATTATTATCCCTTAAATAATAAACACCATTTATATTTGTAATATAAGCATGTCTTCTGCTGACAGATTTATTGTCTGTAATCTTGAAATCAACACCCTGGTCTGCCTTACCCATACAGAATACCTGCTTATTAATATAAATCTTCTCTCCGGTTCTTTTTCTGACAAGAATTGGACGCTTCAGACCATCACTTAATGATTTCGACAATACTGTTGTCTCATCCTCGCTGTCATCCGGCTTTCTGGTTTGTCTGTCCTCGGACAGTCTGCCAATCTCTTCGTTTCTTCTTCGAACCTCCATCGCCAGTTTTCTGGCTTCTTCATTGTTCTTTCTGGCTTCATATTCTGCACGCATTCTGGCTTCCTCTGCGCGCATCTCTTCTTCCCGTGCCAGCCGAACTTCTTCTGCCAGTCTTTCTGCTTCTGCCGAAGCTCTCCGGAATTCTTCTTCCGCCTGACTTGCCTGTTCCTCTGCCAGTAATCTGGCTGTATTTATCTCTTTTTTAGAATTCTCATCCTCCGCTTCCCGCATCTTACATGCATATAAAACTGCGGTCTGTGATTTGTTATTATATTCTTTTTCTGCGGCCTGTTTGTCAATCTCTGCCTGTATTCTGGCAGCTTCAGCGAGCATCCGCATCTCCTCTGCAGATCTGGCAACATTTGCCTGCTGTTTTGCATACTCTGCCAGCCGTTTTGCCTCACTCTCGGCGTGGAGCCTTGCAATCTCGGCATTTCTGGCAGCTTCCTCGGCACGAAGAATATTAATCTCCATCTTCGCATGATTTGCTGCAATCTCTTTGGTCTTTGATGATGTTTTCTCCGTATTTACCAGCAACTGGCTCTGCGCCCGTAACTCCCGGATAAACAAATTGAACTGGATCGCATTGAATTCCTTGTGTCCATTCAGATACTCTATGATCTGATTTGCACATTCGATCGCCGGTGTATGTGCATAGACAAGCACTGACAGAAAACTTCTGATAAACTCTTCTACACCTGTCATATCTGATGGATTATCAAATGGGAGAAATATCAACTGTACACTGAAATCATTCAATCTTACATACATATATTTCAGGTCAAATACGATCTTTCCCAATTTCAGACCGTTATGTACCATAGACACCATCTGTCTGCTGATACTGTACAAATACTCTACCAGTTCATCCCGGAATATCGGCTTCCCGATCAACTGTTCCATCGTCAGATCACCTTCAATACAGTATTCCAGTATTCTTTCACCTTTTACAAATGTTTCTTTACAGGTATTTGTATTTCCCGCAAAAGGCACATTATATATCTTTATCTCTTCCTGGTTCAGTGTCATTGATTCATCTAATTTGTAACGAACTCTCTGTTCCCTGCTCTTTTGCGTCATAAAGCCCTCCTCCACAAAGGAATCTTTCATTTATATGTCTCCTGAACGCCCCTTTTCTGTTACTCAAAAATAGTTTCAGAAAATGGGACAAACTCCCAGAGTTATTATAACAAACCACTTTGTAAAAGTAAATGCACAACAAAAAAGAGACTGGAAACATTCCAATCTCTTTTCAAGAGGCGCGAGCCGGATTTGAACCGGCGATGACGGTGTTGCAGACCGGGGCCTTACCACTTGGCTATCGCGCCATTTATTAAGTTTTAAAGCTTTCGCTTTAAGCTCCCCGAGTAGGGCTCGAACCTACAACCCCTCGGTTAACAGCCGAGTGCTCTACCATTGAGCTATCGAGGAATATCCTTCGTCAAAATCCATCCAGCAGGGCTCCTGCAATGCCATCTCCCTACGAATTCTATCATTCAGATAAAATACGCAGAAGGAGGGATTTGAACCCTCGCGCCGCGCGAACGGCCTACACCCTTAGCAGGGGCGCCTCTTCAGCCACTTGAGTACTTCTGCAAAATGCCTAAATGAAATGTTCCCACCAGGGATATTAAATTTTGACGCTAGTACATGATAACAAAGGATATATTGTTTGTCAAGTTTTTTTTACTCAATATTCATATATAAATGCCATGTATAGGATGCCTTATATGTGTTCCTGCCAACCTGAACCTCTGGAATAACATACATTGCTGTATATTTTCCCTCAATACAATTATTATATTCATAGGAATTTGTTCCGGCACCAACCGTTGCAACCTCATACCATTCCGGCTTTTCTGCCTTGATATCATTACATGCATATACATGATATTTTGTTACATTCTTTACACTTTCCCAGTTGATCTCTACAGAATTTCTTCCGGTACGCTTCATACTGATCTTTGCCTGTGGGATCACAGTCTGCATATCTGTCCATTTACCAAAATACTTCTTGCCATTGATCTTGACATAGGCTCTGACACGAACCTTGAAGCCTTTATTTTCAACGGAAGGAATGTTGATACTGAGCTTTGTTTTTGTAGAATAATACAAATTCAATCTTCTTCCTTCCAGTGAATATACTTCCATCTGATATCCGGTTGGATCATACTTATCACCAGCCGCTTTTGTCCATCCAATTGTTACAGTATTGCTTTCTGTTGGCTGCCACAATAAATTGTTATACCGGAATGCCGCTACTCTCTTTGGTCTTTTTGGTGATGAATAGAAATCATATGCTTCGATATTTCCACCCTTTGCCATAAAGCCGGAGCTGGAACGCTTTACAGGTACAACACGGACATTATTAACAGATCCGGTTCTGACACGGATCGATACCGCATTTTTCTTTACAACCGCTTTTTTCTTATCATTTACATATACAATATAACGGTTTGCACCTCTCACCTTATCCCACTTAAATCTGATATAATGAGGAGTCGCCTTGATCTGCTTGATCGTAGATTTTGCTGTCTTAGATGGCGAAGTTACTACTTCTAATCTCTTTCCTGCAGGTCCGATCTTATATTTTCCATTTTCTTTTTTATAAACAGCCTTTACAACTACATAATATGTTCTGCTTGACGTAAGGTTACTAATTTTTTTCTTTGTATTTTTACTTCCTACAACATCACATGTTTTATTTGTCAGGCGCTTATATTTTCCGTTTCCTGTTGAAATAAATACATCATAACCATATGCATTCTTCAGACGCTTCCAGCTTACCGTTACAGATTCCTCATCCGATCTGGTCTGCGTTACACCTGTCACCTCACTGGCTGCTGATACATGCAAAACACCATTTGCAAAAAAGCATACTGCTATCATTACAAATATAAATGTTTTTATCATTGATAAATTTCTGTTTTTCATGCCAATCATTTCCTTTTTGTTAAAATTATATTACAAAAATATCAAATTTTTGCTACATAGTCAATATTTATTTCATTTCCGTCATTTACATGTTTACCGGAAGTTATTAATATACCAGCTTTACATGTGTGTACCAGGTCTTATCTGCGGTATACTGCTTTCCCTTTATCTTTACGGTTGGAATAACATAAAGTCCCAATGACTTTCCTGGTGTTAGAGGTTTTGTCACGAAGCTGGTTTTGTTTCTCTTAACGGTTCCAAGCTTGCGATACGTTCGATTCTCGATTGGATCAAATGGATTTTCACATAAATAGATCGTATATTTTACTGCTTTGTCGACCTTCTTCCATTTCAGTCGTACATTATATCGTCCTGCCATGGTAGCCGAGGTAATCTTTGCACCCGGTATGATGGTTTTAAGGTCTGACCACTCTCCATAACACTTCTTATTATTGATCGTAATATATCCGGCAACCTTACATTTGAAACCTTTGTTTTTCACATCTTTCCGACTAAAAGTCAGATATGGATTTGTGCTTGCATAGGTTTTAAGCTTTTTCTTTCCATCTGCGGAATAAATAACGATCTTATAACCCTCTGCATACACTTCATCTTTCGGATTTTTGTCCCACTTGATATTTATACGGTCATCTTTCAGTCTCCACTGTATATAATCTTTTTTAAAGGATGCCAGATTTTTTACTTTTTTTGGTGTTGTTTTTATATTATAAACTCTGCGAGCCCAACTCTCCAGTGCTTCGCCTTCTTCTGTCGTCCTTCCTGCAACAAGCAACAGGGTTCTTTTTGTTCCGGCTTTTGCTTTTATGGTAACTGAAGTTTTTCCAACTACTGTTTTTAGAAGGTTTCCATTTTCATCCAGAACCTTATAATATTCCGCTCCCTCTGAAGCATCCCACTCAATCGTATAAGAATTCGTAGTTGCCTTTGTCTGTCTGATATTATTTACATATGCCGGCTTTGGTTGCCATACCCCATATGTCTCCGCTTTCATATCTTCTGTTTCTGCCTGGCTCACCAGATGTGTTGATCCGGCAATCACCAATGCCATGATCAATAATGCATACCTGACGATTTTGTTTCCCATTATTTTCCTCTTCATCATATCGCATTCCCTCTTTCTTCAATATATTTGTAAATTCCGCCATTTTTATGATCTTTATTATATATCATTCTGATCTTGAATCCTAGTCCCTGATTATAAGATTGAAATTATAAAAAACACTGGAAAAAAACATCAAACTTATGATTTCTCCAGTGTTTTTTCAACTAAATACTTTTATGATTATTAAAGTAATATTTTTAATAATACTTGCTCATATATGTATATGTGTACCAAGTTGCATCTGCCTTATACGACTTCTTACCAATCTTTACAGTCGGAATAACATAGAATCCTGCATATTTACCTGTCTTTAACTTTTTAACAGTATATGCTGTTGTTTTCTTTCCTACTTTTGCAACTTTATACCATTTCTGATTTTTCTTACTTACATTTTCATTTTTACATGCATAGATTGTATAGCTGGTTGCATTCTTTACTTTGGTCCATGACACACGCATAGATGTCTTACTTCTCTGTTCAAGTTTAATCTTTGCCTGAGGAATAACAGTCTTTTTACCAGTTGATTTTCCATAGCATTTTTTATTATTTACTACAACATATCCTGTTGCTTCAACTTTAAATCCTTTATTCTTAACTGCTTTAAGGTTAAATTCCTTATAACTGTCATATTTTCCTACATTATAAGTTTTTAACAACTTCTTACCATCAACTGAATAGATACGAATTCTATATCCATCAGGTAAATATTCTCTATTTGAATTATCATCCCAATAAACTTTAACTGTATTACTATCTGTTGTCTTCCATATAAGATATCCCTTATCAGCATTTGCAAGATTTTCAGCTTTTCCCGGTGCAGCCTTTGCAGAAATCATAGCTCTGGCATTTTCATACAGTGCTTTATATCCAGTAGATATAGTTCTTATCGGATAAACATAATAACTTTTTTCAGATCCTGCAGGTGCTTTTACTGTTATGCTATTTTTTTTTGCTGTTCCTAATAACGTCTGATTACTAATACTTGATGATGTGCCAGTATATACCTGATAACTGGTCGCACCATAAACTTTATCCCATTGTAATGTTACGGAACTTGCTGTTGCTTTTGTCTGTTTTAAATTCGTTACATCTGAAGGCGCCGTTGTAACCTGAACAATAGCTGCCTGAGATTCATTTGTCTGCCAAATATTATAATTTGGATGATATACCGGAACAACTTTTATCTGATAAGTAGTTCCACTGCTTAAATTATTAAGTGTATAAGAACCATCATATGTATCAGGATATTTGCTTGTACTACTATCCACTCTTGTCCATGATGCTCCATTTGTTGATGAATAATAGATATAATATCCATATGCTCCATCTGTTCCAACAAATTCAATTTTAACACTATCATTATCAGCACTTGTCTGTCTGATATTAGATACATTTGTCGCTGCCATAGATGTAATGCTCATCGCAAACAGCATAATACTTGTAATTGCCAGTAAAATTAGTGATTTACTGAATACTCTCTTCTTTTCCATAGAACTCTCCTTTTTTCTTGTTTAAAACCTTTTGCATCAACTGATTCAGCCCAAGAATCAGCCTATAATAATAATTTACGATATATTTGATCTCGTGTCAATTTGGTGTGATTAGTGAATACTGCCAATTTTATTTATGCAGTTTGTACACGTTTACACAGATTTTAAATACACCTTGCATGTACTTTATATAAGTGTACGCATTCAAAGCATTTCATTTTTATACAGTATTTTTTTCTAAATGATTTATTTGTCGTACGAGACCAACTGATTGATTGCATCCTCTCCTTCCTGATAGAATACCTTGATTGAATCGCCCTGCTGAATGAAGATCAGACTTTCATTTTCTGCAAAATCCTGTTTATAGACATTTCCATTTTCATCTGTAATATAGACATAGGTACTGTCTTCCAGATTAATGTATTTGATATCTTTGACAGTGATCTGCTTGTTTGGAAGATCATCGGACAGATCTTTGCCTGTCTTTAGTCCATTCTGTGCCAGCAGTTTATTATAAGATGCCAGTGTTTCTCTCTGTGTATTTCCGGTTGCTACGATGTTGTATTTCTCGACGTCAACCAGTGCATACATTTTGACAAGACCACCGTTATCTTTTAATACCATGATATAAGTAGGAATACCTCCAATATTTATTAATGAAGGGAAAGATGCTTTATATCCAAGGTGCTGTACCTGTCCTTCTGCGGATGCCATTGCCGAATGTTCTTCTGCACCTGCAATCGAATAATATTTACTTTCTCCGGTACGAAGATTGATCATAACAAAACCGATATTGGATTCATCTCCATTTACGGAAGTTACACCTGTGTATACCCACACATCTCCGTTCATTACCTTATAACCATAATCATCTGTTGTCGTTTTACATCCCTTGTTTCCAAATACGCTGTTCCAGTAGCCACCGGATAATTTTCCGTACCAGTCATATTTTCTGCATGCAAGATCTCCGTCATAGACACGGTCTACCCATTTTGGTACATCACCGACTTCATAATATTCAGTATCACCGGTACATGGATTACAGATTACTACGCCCTTTACATCCTTTGCACCGAACAAACCTGCATTTGATGTAAGTAACGGACAGATATAATATGGATTTCCGTTATCATCCAATTCCAGATAAAAGCCTTCAAACATAGCCGTCGGATATGCCATTTGCACATGACGATAAAGATTCTGATTAAAATATGCAGAAGGTGAATAGATCATTGGTTTTTCAAGCTTTACATATTTTGCTTCATTCTTTACCGGATCGACGAGTACATATCCCGGTATACCACTCTTTTTATTATTCATATATTTGATGAATCCGGCATATTCCAGAGCTGCTACCTTCATCGGACTTCCATTATAATCGATCGTACTGTAGTCACTGCTTACTTCGTACTGGCTGACCACATCAGATAAAGAACCGATTGCACGTTCACCAATAATAACTGCCGTATCTGTATCCATCAGTGCTATATCATTGATCTCTTTGCTCTCAACAATATCCGTCTCAAAATTTCCATCTTCAATCTGGATCAGGCCGGCATATTTGGAAGCTGCAAATAATTTAGATGATCCGATCCATCCAACAAGTGCTGCTAGGATCATGATTCCGATCACAATACCAAATATCTTCGTCAGTTTTGGTGATACAGGCATATCATCCATCTGTTCTGCCTTTAAATTCAATGTACAAATAAAAAGTGCAACAACTGTTACGATCATCCATATCCAGAATTCAACACTATGAAAATTGATTGTCGGCGTTAATACATAATATAATACTGCTTCTATTACGATGATTACTGCCAGCATGATAAAATTCCATTTACCAAATTTTTTGCCGGATTGGTCTGCATCATAATAACTTTCTTTTTTCTTTTTGTTCTTACCCATATCCATCACTCTCCTTTTTTACGGAAAAAATGCGCCAGGAACATCCCAGCGCATCTCTCTTAAACATTTACTATTTAAATGGCTTTGAACATCACAATGCTATTGTAACCTGATGCACATAATTATGTATAGCTGTGAATATCCCTATTATAATTCTTTAATATATCAATTTTGATATAATAGAACGAAAACAGCTTTATTCTATATTATTCCTGCTGTTTCAGATAATCTGCAACCGCTGTTTCATACAGATTATTTCCTTTGCTGTCAATTACTACAATAACAGGCAGATTTTCAACTGTCATCTTACGGATGGCTTCTGTTCCCAGATCATCATATGCAACGACCTCTGATTTCTTGATACATTTGGAAAGGAGTGCACCTGCACCGCCTACCGCAGCAAAATATACTGCCTTATTTTCTACGATGGCATCAATAACTGTCTGACTTCTCTTTCCTTTTCCGATCATTCCATTCAAACCTTTTGAAAGAATGAGTGGTGTGTATTTGTCCATACGACTGCTGGTTGTTGGTCCTGCCGATCCGATGACCTGACCTTTTCTTGCAGGTGTTGGTCCCAGGTAATAGATTACATTTCCTTCCAACTGAATTGGAAGCTTTGATTCATCATTTTCATTCTCGATCAATGTATCATACATTCTCTTATGTGCAGCATCTCTGGCACTGTAGATCACACCTGATATATATACATAATCTCCTGCATGAAGGTCTTCAACCTGTTTTTTATCAAATGGTGCTGTAATATGCTTATCCATTTTTCTCATCTCTCTCTTTTTATTCTTCTATAAAATAAATTCTGTAATTCATATCTGCCATATATTGACCTTAATGACAGCTTTTGAGATTCATTACAGAATCCTCGTTACATGTCTGTTGACATGACAGCACATATTTACTGCAAGTGGCATACCTGCGATATGTGTTGCATAAGTCTCGATATTAACTGCAAGTGCTGTTGTCTTACCGCCCAGACCACCCGGTCCGATTCCTGTATGATTAACGGCATCCAGAATTTCATTTTCAATTCTTGCAATATGCTCATATGGTGAATGTTCTCCGGCTTTTCTGGTAAGAGCTTTCTTTGCAAGCTTTGCAGCCATTTCAAAATCTCCGCCCAGACCTACACCTACAAACATCGGAGGACATGCATTTGGACCTGCATCCTTGACTGCCTGAAGAACGGCTGCTTTTACGCCTTCTTCTCCATCGGCAGGCTTTAACATGAACACACGGCTCATATTCTCGCTTCCGAATCCCTTTGGTGCAATCGTAATCTCTATATTTTCGCCCGGTACAATATCATAATGTATGATTGCCGGTGTATTGTCCTTTGTATTTTCACGGATCAGCGGATCTCTTACAACAGATTTACGAAGATATCCTTCTGTATATCCCTGTCTGACTCCTTCGTTCACTGCATCAGTCAGATTCATGCCTTCTACATGAACATCTTGTCCGACATTAATGAAAAATACCGCCATTCCTGTATCCTGACAGATCGGTATCTGATCCTCTGCTGCTATATCCAAATTCTCACATAACTGCGAAAGAATCTGTCTTCCAAGTACACTGTCCTCTTCTTCTGCAGCATTTCTGACTGCCTGTTCCATATCCTCTGACAGCTTCAGATTTGCCTCAATACACATTTCTTTTACAGTCTGAATAATCTCATCTGTATTAATTGTACGCATTTTCTTATCCTCTTTTTTTAGTTATCCAGAAAATCATCATCATTCTTTTTGTAATATGGATCTTTTCTTCGTTTCATATATCTGTATATATGAGCCATCAGTGTCAGAAATGCCAGTGCAATGACTAGTACGATCATTATATACAGGATATCCATAATATAACTGGAAAGACCTGCCGTATTATTGGATGATTCCAAAAATTTACTTAATCTGTCATTTTTGGTAATAATATTCTGTGCTTCCGTTGTTGCCTCTGTTGTTGCTGTTTTAAATACAATGCCGTTGATAGCATTATACAACCCCAAATATATTTTAGCTGGCATATCCCACCTCCAATTTTTAGTAACTTTTTACCTTCTTTATGAATACCGGCTGATCTTATTCAGCCGGTACCTTTTATATTACTCTTCTGATGACTGTTCTTCTGCTGCTTCTGTATCTTCCGTTTTTTCCGGACCTTCTCCTTTTAGATCCTCATCGTCAAATTCTTCTTTTTGTACTTCTGTCATAGATGCTACCTTGACATTATTATCATAGTTCAGGTTGATAATCTTTACACCGGAGGTTACTCGTCCAAGTGTGGATATTCCATCACAGCTTGTACGAATAATGATTCCTTCTGTGGTAATGATCATAACATCATTTTCATCGGTAACGATCTTCGCTCCTACAAGATCACCTGTTTTTTCAGTGATCTTATAACATTTAACACCTTTACCTCCACGGTTCTGTACGCTAAATTCTGAAATCAGTGTCCGCTTACCCATACCATTTTCGGTAACAAGCAGGATCTTTTCTCCCTGTGAACTCATCTGCATGGAAATTACGATATCATCTTTTCCAAGATGGATACCCTTTACACCCATGGAAGTTCTTCCGGTCTGTCTGACGTCTTTTTCATTAAAACGAATCGACATACCATTCTTTGTAATCAGGAAGATATCATCATCTCCATTTGTTGCTTTCACTTCGATCAGTTCATCATTATCACGCAGAACAATAGCTGTAAGTCCTGTCTTTCTCACATTCTGATATTCTAAGATATCTGTTTTCTTTACCATACCATTTCTGGTTGCCATGAACAGATATTTACCATCCTCGTAGCTCTTTAACGGAATGACTGCTGTGATCTTCTCACCTGCCTGAAGCTGAAGAAGGTTTACGATTGCAACACCTCTGGCTGTTCTTCCTGCTTCCGGTATCTCATATCCCTTCAGACGGTATACTCTACCGGTATTTGTAAAGAACATCAGATAATTATGTGTCGTTGTTACGATCAGATTCTCAATATAATCTTCATCGATCGTCTGCATACCACGGATACCCTTACCACCACGATTCTGTGCCTTGAAGAGATCTTCCGGCATACGCTTGATATAACCGAGCTTTGTCATGGCTATAACGATATTTTCTCTCTCGATCAGTTCTTCGTCTGTTACTTCGTCAACATCTCTGCCGAGTGCGGTTCTTCTCTCATCACCATATTTCTGAGAAATAACAAGAAGCTCATCTTTGATAACCCCAAGTAATTTCTTCTCATCTGCAAGAATTGCTTTCAGATAACTGATCTTATCCATCAGTTCTTTATATTCTGCCTCTAACTTCTCACGTTCCAGACCTGTCAGAGCACGAAGTCTCATATCTACGATTGCCTGTGCCTGAACCTCTGTCAGTCCGAATCGTTCGATCAATGCATTCTTCGCATCCTGTACACTCTTGGAACTACGGATGATGTTGATAACTTCATCGATATTATCGAGTGCGATCAACAATCCCTGTAAGATATGTGCTCGTTCTTCTGCCTTATTCAGATCATACTTTGTACGTCTGGTTACGACATCCTCCTGATGCTTCAGATAATATCCGAGCATCTGGCTGATATTTAAGATCTTTGGAACACCATCTACAAGTGCCAGCATATTAACACCAAATGTATCCTGAAGCTGTGTATGCTTATATAACTGGTTCAGAAGTACATTTGCATTTGTATCTTTCTTTAATTCGATGACAACACGGATACCTTCTCTGGATGATTCATCTCTTACATCCGTGATTCCCTCTACACGTTTGGTCTTTACAAGCTCTACGATCTTCTGGATCAGTAAAGCTTTATTTACCATATATGGAAGCTCCGTTACTACAATCTTATGCTTACCATTTGGCATTGCCTCGATATCTGTAACGGCACGAACCTTGATCTTACCACGACCGGTTCTGTATGCTTCTTCGATTCCACGACGACCAAGGATCTCTGCTCCCATAGGAAAATCAGGTCCTTTTATGATCTGCATGATCTCGTCAATAGAGGTTTCTCTGTCCTCTTCTATACGATTATCAATGATTTTTACGGTTGCACCGATTACTTCCTTCAAATTATGTGGTGGAATATTGGTAGCCATACCAACTGCGATACCCGTTGTACCATTTACTAATAGGTTAGGAAAACGTGATGGAAGTACCGTTGGCTCTTTTTCTGTCTCATCAAAGTTTGGTACAAAATCAACTGTATCTTTATTGATATCAGCTAACATTTCCATACTGATCTTTGATAATCTTGCCTCTGTGTATCGCATCGCAGCAGCGCCATCACCATCTTCTGAACCGAAGTTACCATGACCATCTACCAATGGATATCTTGTATTCCAGTCCTGAGCCAGTTTTACGAGAGCATCATAAATGGAACTGTCTCCATGTGGATGATATTTGCCCATGGTATCACCGACGATACGGGCACATTTACGATGTGGCTTATCCGGACCGTTGTTCAGTTCTATCATTGAGTGAAGGATTCTTCGCTGAACAGGCTTCAAACCATCTCTTACATCAGGAAGTGCTCGTGCTGCAATAACACTCATGGCATAATCTATATAAGACCGCTCCATGGTCTTTTTGAGTCCGACTTCACTTATTTTGTCAAAAATCTTATCGTCATCCATGTTCTTCTCCCTTTCGTTTAAATGTCAAGATTCTTAACGAACTTGGCATTTGTCTCTATGAACTGTCTTCTAGGTTCAACTTTATCTCCCATCAGTACATTGAAGGTCATATCAATCTCTGATTCATCATCATCATCAATCGCAACTTTTAATAAAATTCTCTTTTCCGGATCCATGGTTGTCTCCCATAACTGTTCTGCATCCATTTCACCAAGACCTTTGTATCGCTGGATCTTATTTGACTGATCTCGTCCAACTTCATTCAAGATACTGTTCAGTTCATCATCACTGTAGGCATACCAGATTTTTTTATTCTTCTCCAACTTATAAAGTGGTGGCTGTGCCAAATATACATGTCCTTTTCGAATCAGATCCGGCATGAACCGATAGAAAAATGTCAGAAGCAGGGTTGCGATATGAGCACCATCTACATCGGCATCTGTCATAATAATGATCTTATTATATCTGAGCTTATCAATATCAAAATTCTCATGAATACCTGTACCAAATGCTGTGATCATTGCTTTGATCTCGGCATTCTCAAGGATTCTGTCGATTCTTGCTTTTTCTACGTTTAATATCTTACCACGGAGTGGAAGGATAGCCTGTGTTGCACGGGATCTTGCTTTCTTTGCAGAACCACCGGCGGAATCTCCCTCTACGATGTAGATCTCACAATTCTTCGGATCTTTATCGGAACAATCTGCAAGCTTTCCAGGAAGTGCCATATTATCTGCAAGATTTGCTTTTCTTGCTACATCTCTGGCTCTTCTTGCTGCAATTCTCGCACGCTGAGCCATTACAGATTTATTTATAATTATTTTTGCTATATTCGGATTCTGCTCTAAGAAATAAGTAAGCTGTTCACTTACGATACTTTCTACAACAGGTCTTACTTCTGAATTTCCAAGCTTCTGCTTTGTCTGACCTTCAAATTGAGGTTCACCGATCTTTACAGATACGATCGCAGACATACCTTCCCTCAGATCTTCACCGGACAGATTATCCTCTTTTTCTTTTAACAGATTATTCTTTCTTGCGTAGTCATTGAAAATCTTGGTAATGGCTGCCTTAAAACCTGTTAAATGTGTACCACCTTCCGGTGTATTAATATTATTTACATAACTGTGTATCATTTCGTTATAGGAATCATTATGCTGCATAGCAACTTCTACATATACACCATCCTTGAGTCCCTCACAGTAGATTACCTTGTCATAGAGTGCTTCTCTGTGTCTGTTCATGTATTCAACAAACTCTTTGATACCGCCCTCATAATGGAAATGTCTCTCCTTTGGAGGATCTACACGAAAATCTGTTAATGTAATCTTCAGACCCTTTGTAAGGAATGCTGTCTCACGAAGTCTTGTCCGTAATGTATCATAATCATAGATCCAATCATCAAATATCGTCTTATCCGGAAGAAATGTTACCTTTGTTCCTGATTTATCTTCTGGTGCATCGGCAATGATCTGCAATGCACTGTCTACATTACCACGCTTATAAGTCTGCTTATATATATGACCATCTCTTGTAACTTCGACCTCTAACCATTCAGAAAGAGCATTTACAACAGAAGCACCTACACCATGAAGACCACCGGATACCTTATATCCTCCACCGCCAAACTTACCACCGGCATGAAGAACGGTAAATACTACTTCCAGTGCTGATTTTCCCGTCTTCTCCTGAATACCTACAGGTATACCACGTCCATTATCAACAACCGTTATGGAATTATCAGAGTTAATAAAAACTTCTATGTGATTACAATAACCAGCCAGAGCTTCATCTACAGAATTATCAACAATCTCATAAACAAGATGATGCAATCCTCTTGTAGACGTACTTCCTATGTACATTCCCGGTCTTTTTCTGACAGCTTCAAGTCCTTCCAGAACCTGTATCTGTTCAGCATCATAATTATTTGACATTTTTTTCCTCCTTAATATTCCATAACAAACAAAACTTATATCTTCGTAACGGTTCCGTTTGTAACATGATACACATTATTGATCACTACTTGTTCTTTTATAAAATCATCATAACCTGTACAGGTTATAATTGTTTGTATATCTTTGATCTCCTCTAACAACGCTTCTCTTCTGCTGCTGTCAAGCTCTGACATAACATCATCCAGGAGAAGTATCGGATTATCATTTATAATATTCTTTACCAACTTTATCTCTGCGATTTTCAAAGAAAGAGCGACTGTTCTCTGCTGTCCCTGTGATCCAAATCTTCTTGCATCGATTCCGTTTATCATAAACATGATGTCATCTCTGTGAGGTCCTGTCTGGGTGCTCATATAATTCAGATCTACATGAACCTTATCTGACAACACCTGTTGAAATTCATCTTCACCAACATTCTTATCATAGATGATCTCCAGCTTTTCTTTTCCGGAAGTCAGCTTCAAATGGATCTCTCCGATCAGATCATTTAACATCGTTATAAAATTCTGTCTTTCTTTTATAACCTTTCTTCCGTAATCCACAAGCTGCATGTTCCATACATCTAAAGTATCCATCAGACTTTTATTATAAGCAATCTGCTTTAACAGATTATTTCTCTGATTCAATATCTTGGAATAGGAAGACAGATTCTGATAATACAATCTGCTTAACTGACACAACTCCAGATCCAGAAATCTTCTTCTCTCAGAAGGACCGTTTTTTATGATAGATAAATCCTCCGGCGAAAAAAATATCACATTTAATAAACCAAAAAGTTCAGTTGTACGTCTGATAGGCAGTCCATCTATAGCAACTCCTTTATTCTTGCTTTTACGCAAATGCATATCAATCCGATGACTTATATCACTTTTTTTGATGCAAAGACGTATATGTGACTCTTCTTCACCTATTTTTATGATTTCCCGATCCTTACTTCCACGGTGGGACTTAGTTGTAGCTGCCATATAAATAGATTCCAGTATATTTGTTTTTCCCTGTGCATTATCGCCATATAAAATATTGGTATTCTTATCAAACATAATGAATAACTCATCATAATTTCTATAGTTGTTAATATTCAGTGATTCAACATACATACTATCTACCAGCCACATGTGTAGAATTATTTCTGGATACTAATCTTATCTCCATCAAATTCTACTTCATCTCCATCATACAGTTTTTTTCCTCTTCTGGTCTCAATCTCACCATTTACGATAACAAGACCCTGAGATATAACCTCTTTTGCTTCTACTCCTGACTCTACAAAACCGGCTGCCTTTAATGCCTGACCTAGTTTTATAAATTCATCTCTCAGCTTGATTATTTCCATTTTTTCTTATCTCCAATCCTGGATTATCTGCTTCCGATACCCATTGGAAGGATCAGATAAATATAATTCTCTTCTTCATCCTTGATTACACAAGGTGATTTTGTATTATTCATGTATATAGTAATATCATCATCGTCAATTGCACGGATCGCATCCATTAAGAATTTTGGATTGAATCCAATGATGATATTGCTTCCCTCTTTATGAATCTCTATCTCTTCATTCATTGAACCGATCAGAGAATCTATCTTCAGATATAACATGTTATCTTCTATCGTGAGCTTGATTGGTTTCTTATCTGATTCTTTGATTAGAAGAGATGAACGATCCAGACAGTCAAGAAATTCTCTCTTGTTGATAGTGAACTTGATCTGATAATCAACATTTAACATATTATCAATTCTAAAGAATTCACCTTCTACCAGACGAGATACAACCTTTGTTCTGTCAAATTCAAATAATATATTATTATCTGCAAAGTAGATATTTACATCATCATCTACTCCACCATTTACAATCTTACTAATATAACTGAGTGCCTTACCAGGAACGATAACCTTCACATCCTGACTCTCATCCTTTAATTCTACATTACGGATAGCGATACGATGTCCGTCAATAGCTACAACACGAAGTCTGTTATTAGAAACCTCAAATAATTCACCTGTCATAACGTTATTGTATTCGCTGTCTGAAATTGAAAAGATCGTCTGGTTGATAATCTCTCTTAATGTAAACTGTGAAATTGTAATATATTTGGATTTTTCAACAACCGGAAGACTGGAGAAATCCTCTCCTGATTTTCCTGCAATGGTAAATAATGATTTCTCACATTTGATAGTTGTCTTGAAATCTTCATTTGTTTCCATATGTATCTCACTATCCGGAAGCTTTCTTACGATGTCCGATAAAAGCTTTGCTTCGATTGCAACCTTTCCTTCTTCGATAACAGTTCCTTCAACATAAGATTCTATTCCAATTTCCATATCATTTGCTGTGAGTTTTATATTTCCATTTTCAGCTTCAATGAAAATACATGAGAGAATTGGATGTGTGGTTTTTGTAGATACAGCTTTTGATACATTACTAATTCCCTGCATCAATTTTCCCTTCATACACGAAATCTTCATTTTGTTTATAAACTCCTTTCCCGGTTGTCTGTAGATATATATTTAATAATAAAAGTAGTAATAACAGTAGTAGTAGGTGTGGATTTGTTGAAACTTCAAAATATCCTTATAAATTCTTATGAAATCAATTATGTGTCTATGTTAATTTTCCTGATATTCAATGTTATTGTAAGTGGACTTATAAACATTTGAAAATCGTCTGAATTGATTGAATTGTCAGATACTAACATTTCATAACAATAGTACAGACATTCATCCACATATAAATAACATTAGCTGTGAGGACTGAGTTTCTTGATAATGACATCAATCGTCTCTGCATATTCAGGATCACTTTCAATCCTCTTATCTACTTTGTTGATATTACTTAAAACAGTCGAATGGTCTTTACCGCCAAATACATCTCCGATGCTCTTTAATCCCTTTGTTGTAAATTTACGACATAGATACATGGATATCTGTCTTGCATTGGCTACATCCTGACTACGTTTTGAAGATTTGATATCATCAACACTGATATTTAAGTGTTCGGAAACGGTATTAATGATAAGATCAGGTGTGATCGTAACGTTGGTTTCCTTGGATATCATATCTTTTAATATATTCTTTGCAAGATCCTCTGTGATCGTAACATTTCCAAGTTCGGCATATACACTGATCTTGTTTAATGCTCCTTCCAGTTCTCTTACATTATAGGTAACGTTATTTGCAATATATTCCAGAATGTTGTCACTGATATTCTTGTATCCGTTCATCTCAACTTTATTTTTGAGAATTGCCATTCTGGTTTCATAATCAGGAGCATGAATATCGATCGGCACTCCCCATTCAAATCTGGAACGGAAACGCTCTTCCAGAGTTTTAATTTCTTTAGGAGGCTTATCCGATGACAGAATGATCTGCTTTCCTTCATCGTGAAGTGCATTGAAGGTATCAAAGAATTCCTGCTGGGTACTCTCTTTACCGATAAGATATTGAATATCATCGATCAGTAATACATCAACGGTTCTGTACTTTTCCCGGAACTCGTCGGTTTTGTTTTTCTTGATCGCTTCTACGATTTCATTTGTAAATTTATTGGAAGGTACATAGAGAACCTTCATATTCTTATTATGCTGTAAAATATAATGTGCGATCGACTGCATCAGATGTGTTTTGCCAAGACCTGCTCCACCATATAAAAACAGTGGGTTGAATTTGTCCAGTCCCGGTGAATCTGCGACAGCAAGACATGTTGCATGAGCGAGCTTGTTGCTCTCACCTACAACGAATGTATCAAATGTATATTTGGGATAGAGATTGCTCTTGGTGATCGCTTCGTTGTATTCTTCTTTGGTAACCTCTTCTTTGGAGGTTTTGTTCAGATTACTTTCTACGTCAATTACAATCTCGATAGAATCGTCATCCAGCACTTCTTTTATAGAAGTAACCAGGAACATATCGTACATTTTTTTATTAATAAAATCGATGGCTCTTGAACCCATACTATCATCAACTGCAAAATACAGTTTTTTTCCTTCGACAGAATATAACTTCAAAGGTTTGATCCATGTTTTAACAACAATAGGGGATAATCCATGTTCTGTCTCGAGAAGAGAGAGTATCTCGTCCCATTTTGATAAAATTAATTCTTCCATTCTTCCGAAAATCCTTTCCGTCCAGTCGTTGTGTCTATGGAGTTATAGGCATAGAACCACGTATTTATATCTTATAACAAAATGACCATTTTTTCAAGTTTTATTACCCTCTGACAGACATATGAGAAAAATTTTTTATATAATAGGAAGAAACTCATTTTGATATATGTTAAAAAACTGTTTTGAAAAAGAAGGTGTATAAGTTACATAATAATTATGAAAAAGTATTGTTATGTTAAGTAAAAAAAATGTTACCTTATAAATTGTGAACATCAAAAAATAAGATAAAATATGGATTTATGGAAGAAAGAAAACAATGAATCAAGATGTTATCCACAAGTTATTCACAATTTGTGGATAACATTATGTAAATTGATTATGGTAAAGTTCATATCAATGGATAAATGTGGAGAAAAAGAAAAACCACTAGATTTTGTATTTGAAAATTATATAGACACCAATTTTTGAAAAATATAAAATCACATTTTTCTAACTAAGTGTTTTATGATATGAAAACCCTTGATTTTAAAGGAAAAATTCAAAAAAAACTTGACTGTATGGGGTTATTTATTTATAATATGCAAGGACTTTGTAGGTATCTGTATGTGTTCGTTTGGGTCTGTTATAAACAGAGGAAACGAATGGATGTGGATAAATCATGGTCATAATAAATAAAGGAGGTGTGTAGATATGAAGATGACTTTCCAGCCTAAAAAGAGACAGAGATCAAAGGTTCATGGTTTCAGAAAGAGAATGAGCACTGCTAATGGCAGAAAGGTATTGGCCGCTAGACGAGCTAAGGGTAGAAAGAAATTATCAGCATAGGTCACAAGGTTGTGGCCTTTTTTAGTTTTTCTAATTTTCAATCAATGATTTGGTGGTTATGTTATGAGTAATTTTATTACGTTAAAAAACAGCAGAGAGTTTGGCAGTGTTTATAACACAAAGGATTCGGTAGCCAATAAATATTTAGTTATGTATCTGAGAGCCAACAGCTTGGAATACAATAGACTTGGAATCTCTGTTAGTAAAAAAGTTGGTAACAGTGTGGTAAGACACAGGGTAACCAGATTGATTAGAGAAGCTTATCGATTAAACAAAGACTGTATTTGCAGTGGTTATGACATTGTGTTCGTTGCCAGAGTAACAGCGAAGGACAAGGGGTATCATGAGATAGAAAGTGCTATGATGCATCTGTTCAGGCTGAAGAAGCTGACGATAGTCAGAGATGGTGAAAATTAAAAATGAAAAGAATGTTAATTGGTTTAATCAGATTTTATCAGAGGTATTTGTCCATGTTAAAAGGACATCCTACCTGCAAGTATTTTCCAACCTGTTCACAATATGCGATCGAAGCTTTGGAAAAGTATGGAGTGATAAAAGGTGGCCTCCTGGCTGTATGGAGAATACTTAGATGTAATCCTTTTTCTAAAGGAGGATATGATCCCGTTCCATAAAGGAGGACAAGATGTTTCTAACAGTAGAAGACGGTCTGATCTTAGGACCGATATGTTGGTTATTCGGTAAGATTTTCGATCTGATGTATAAATTGATCGAGATTATCAGTAACAGCATGGGAATAGGATATGTTAATCTTAGTATCTGCGTTATCTTATTTACGTTTTTCATAAGAGCTTGTTTGTTTCCATTGAATTTCAAGCAGCAGAAATCTTCTAAGATTATGAGTTTTATCCAGCCGGAGATTAATAAGGCAACAAAGAAGTATAACAATAAAACAGATCAGGAATCCCTGATGAAGAAGCAGCAGGAGACACAGAAAATCCAGAAGAAGTATGGTGTAAGTCTTACATCCGGATGTCTGCCAACTCTGATCCAGCTTCCTGTATTCTATGGTTTGTACCGTGTTATCCAGAATATCCCTGCTTATGTAGGAGATATGAAGGGCAAGTATGATGCAATCGTAACAAGTATGCAGGGTGTAGCTATCGATAAGATCGATGCTTCCAAGTTACAGGCAATGGGACTTGATTCCAGTGCAAATTACTATGATATTATCAATGCAGTTGTAACAGATAAGGAAGGTCAGGTTTCTACAGCAGTTACTGCTGCAAAGCAGATGATGACGGCTGCATCAAATGGAGATCTTACAAATAATAAGGTAATTGATGTATTAGATAAGATATCCACACATGACTGGTCACAGTTACAGGATATTTTTGGATTTACAAGTGGAAAAGAAGCAGATTATATTCAGAACTTTGAGAATATGAACAGATTTTTATTTAATCTGAATATTGCAGATGCTCCCGGACTGAAGCTTTCAGCAGCACTGATTGTTCCAATCCTGTCAGCAATATTGCAGTTTGTATCTTCAAAGATCAGCATGAGTGCTTCTAACACAAATTCAAATGATCCTACAGCAGCACAGGCAAACAGTATGATGAATATGATGACTTACGGTATGCCGCTTATGTCATTATTTATCTGTATTAATTTGCCAATCGCTATTGGTCTTTACTGGATCATAGGTTCTGTTATCACGATTATTACACAGCTTATTATCAACAATTATTATAAGAAGTGTGATAAAGAAGCAGTTCTTGAGAAATGTAGAGTAAAAGCAGCTAAGAAGCAGGCAAAGAAAGAAGCAAAGCATCCCGGTAAGAAGTCATTTTATGAGAAAATGATGGACGCTCAGAATGGTAATGTAAGTTCAGATAGCACCCAGTCTGAAAGTATTAACAAAATGGCATCTTCAAGACTGAAAAGTTATACGAATCCGACAGTTGATGAAGTGAAACAGTCAGAAAACAATGTTCATTACAAATCTGGAAGCATTGGTTCCAAAGCAAATATCATGCTTCAGTATCAGAATAAGAGTAATGATAAGGGAGGAAATAAATAATGGAGTTTGTAGAATTTAAAGGTAAAACTTTAGATGAGGCACTTATGCAGGCAAGCGTTGAGCTTGGATGTGCCAGTACAGACCTGGAATATAATGTAGTCAGTGAGGGAAGCACAGGTTTTCTTGGACTGATCGGTTCAAAGCCATTTGTCATCAGTGCCAGAAAGAAGAAAACATTTGTGGATGATGTAAGAGAATATCTTGAAACATTATTCAAGGCTATGGATATTCAGGCTGACATCAAGATCGAGTTTAACGAGACAGACAATCTTCTTGATATCGATGTAGAAGGACCGGAGATGGGTATTCTGATCGGTAAGAGAGGTCAGACATTAGATGCACTTCAGTATCTTATTAGTCTCGCAGTAAACAAGAAGAGCGACTCTTATATCAGAGTAAAGCTTGATACAGAGAATTACAGAGCAAGAAGAAAAGAAACTCTTGAAAATCTTGCCAAGAACATTGCATTCAAGGTAAAGAGAACAAAGCGTTCATTTGCACTTGAACCAATGAATCCTTATGAGAGAAGAATTATCCACGCTACTTTACAGAATGATAAGTATGTATCTACAAGAAGCGAGGGTGAAGAACCATATCGTAAGGTTATTGTATATTTAAAGAAATACGACAGAAATAACAAATAATAAAGTATTTTGCTAACAGATACTTGTTTAAAAACAGAAAAACATATGTAAATATGAATTTCTGAAAAATATGATTTCCGGAAAATGAAGAATCAGGGTAACGGCTCTGATGAATCGGCTTCCGGAAATTTTTTTTAGGGATAGAAAAAAAGTATGTATAGGTGTATTATCTAAAAGTATGTTAGTATAAATAAAATGATATGATAATATATGTTATTTGTTATGTCAGTGAATGATATATAGAATATTGATCAGATAGAAACAGGAGAAATCATATGCTTGTGAATGATACGATCGCAGCGATCGCAACCGGTATGGGAAATGCCGGGGTTGGTATTATAAGGATCAGTGGTAAGAATGCAGTTGAAGTCGCTTCAAAGGTGTTCAGGCCGGCAAATGAAGAGAAAAAAATAGAAAGCATGAAAAGCTACACAGCAGCATTTGGACAGGTATATGATGGCGATAAAGAGTTGGACGAGGGTATTCTGCTTCTGATGCGTGCTCCACATACTTATACTTGTGAAGATGTATGTGAGTTACAATGTCATGGCGGAATGGTTGTATTAAGGAATGTACTTGCTGCAGTAATTAAAAATGGTGCAAGACTCGCAGAACCGGGAGAATTTACCAAGCGGGCATTCTTAAATGGAAGGATCGATCTGTCACAGGCAGAATCCGTCATGGATCTGATCAGTGCCAAGAATGATTTTGCGGTGAAATCTTCTCTTATGCAGCTTCGTGGTGATCTGAAGAATCAGATCATAGATATGAGAGAACAGATTTTATATAATGTAGCGTTTATAGAATCAGCACTTGATGATCCGGAACATTACAGTCTGGATGGTTACCCACAGAAACTACAGACAATTGTGGATAAGTTGGGTGATAATGTGGATAAATTACTGCAAACTTTTGATAATGGAAGGATCTTAAAAGAGGGAATCAAGACGGTTATCGTAGGTAAGCCAAATGCAGGAAAATCCTCACTTCTCAACATGTTTCTGGGAGAAAACAGAGCAATCGTTACGGATATTGCAGGAACGACAAGAGATACCTTAGAGGAAGTTGTCAACATAAATGGTATTATACTGAACATTGTGGATACAGCAGGTATCCGGGATACCGAAGATATTGTGGAAAAGATGGGTGTGGATAAGGCACTGGAATTTGCATCACAGGCAGATCTGATCTTATATGTGATCGATGGATCTGTACCGTTAGATGACAACGATAAGCAGATAATATCAGAGATTAAGGGCAAAAATGTTATTGCCATTATGAATAAAAATGACTTACAAACAGTTGTGGATAAAATGTGGATAACATGCGAGCTTGGTTGTGATATTGTAGAGTTATCTGCTTCTACAGGAGATGGAAAAGAAAAATTATATAATCTGTTAAATGACAAATTTTTTTCCGGCGAATTGGAGTATAATGACCAGTTGTACATTACAAATGCGAGACATAAAGAAGAACTGATGAAGACTAGAGAAAGCCTTTTAAAGGTAAGAGAAAGCATTGATATGGGTATGGAGGAGGATTTCTTCTCAATCGACCTGATGGATGCTTATGAACATCTGGGGCTTATTATAGGAGAAACGAACAGAGATGATCTTGCAGATAAGATATTTGAAGAATTCTGCATGGGTAAATAGGAGGATGGATAAATGCCAGTGGTTGAAGAAAATTATGATGTGGTAGTTGTGGGTGCCGGTCATGCAGGCTGTGAAGCTGCACTTGCTTCTGCCCGTCTTGGACTTGAAACAATTCTGTTTACAGTGAGTATGGACAGTGTTGCCATGATGCCCTGCAATCCAAATGTAGGCGGAAGCTCAAAAGGACACCTGGTAAGAGAACTGGATGCACTTGGTGGAGAGATGGGTAAAAATATTGATAAGACTTATATTCAGTCCAAAATGTTAAATGCATCAAAAGGACCTGCTGTTCATTCTCTTCGTGCGCAGGCAGATAAGTCAAATTATTCCCGTACAATGAAACATACATTAGAGAATACCGATCATCTGGTATTACGTCAGGCTGAGGTAACAGAGCTGATGGTAACAGATGGCGTTGTTAAGGGTGTTAAGACATTTTCCGGTGCAACCTATTATGCAAAGGCAGTTGTTCTCTGTACAGGTACTTATCTGAAAGCAAGATGTATCTATGGAGATGTCGTAAATCATACAGGACCAAATGGACTTATGGCAGCCAATCATTTGTCTGATTCCATGAAAGAAGCCGGAATCGGTATCCGCCGGTTTAAGACAGGTACACCTGCAAGACTGGATAAGAGGACAATCGATTTCTCTCAGATGGAGGAACAAAAGGGTGATGAGCATATCGTTCCATTTTCCTTTACAAATACAGAAGAAGATATCAAGCGGGATCAGGTATCCTGCTGGCTTTGTTATACAAATGAGGAGACACATGAGATAATTCGTGAGAATATCAACCGTTCTCCATTGTTTTCCGGTGTGATTGAGGGCACAGGACCAAGATACTGTCCTTCGATCGAAGACAAGGTTATGAAGTTTCCGGATAAGACGAGACATCAGATTTTTATAGAGCCGGAGGGTGAATTTACAAATGAGATGTATATGGGCGGAATGTCCAGTTCTCTTCCGGAGGATGTTCAGTATAAGATGATACGGAGCATGAAAGGACTTGAGAATGTCAAGATCGTAAGAAATGCTTATGCGATCGAGTATGATTGTATCAGTGCGATCAATTTGAAACATTCACTGGAATTTAAGGATGTGGAAGGTTTATTTGGCGCAGGTCAGTTAAATGGAAGCTCCGGTTATGAGGAAGCAGCAGCGCAGGGTCTTATGGCAGGTATCAATGCAGCCAGAAAGGTACTTGGAAAGGAGCCTGTTGTATTGGATCGTTCACAGGCTTATATCGGTGTATTGATCGATGATTTGGTTACAAAGGAGACAAAAGAACCATACCGTATGATGACTTCCAGAGCAGAATATCGTCTGCTGTTAAGACAGGATAATGCGGATCTTCGACTGACCGATATCGGTCATGAAATCGGTCTGATCGACGATGAGAGATATGAGAAATTCTGTCAGAAACGTACAATGATCGAAGAAGAAACAAAGCGTTTAAATGAAACCATGGTTGGCGGAAACAGTAAGATTCAGGAATTCTTACGTTCTATGGAGACAACGGAGTTAAAGACAGCAGTAAGTCTTGCAGAGTTGATCCGCAGACCGGAACTTTCTTATGAGAAGATTGTACCGATTGATCCGGACAGACATCCGTTGCCTGCGGATGTGATCGAACAGATTGATATATCGATCAAGTATGAAGGATATATCAAGAGACAGACAGAACAGGTACATCAGTTTAAAAAGCTGGAAAAGAGGATGATCCCGGCTGATCTGAATTATGATGATGTATCGAATCTTCGAAAAGAAGCCAGACAGAAGTTAAAGGATATCAAGCCGGAAAATATCGGTCAGGCATCCAGAATCTCCGGTGTATCACCGGCAGATATATCTGTGTTGCTGGTTTATCTGAAGATGAAGCAGCATGACGTAGAATCAGAAAATAAATAAAAAAGCAGATATGAAGATAATATAAAATTATCTGTAGGTAAGTGTTATTTTTGAAAGCATATAATTTGAGATGTAATATATATGTTCAGAAATATATAGAAAGGATACCATAAATATGGATCGACTATATGAAGTAGTAAAGAAGATAGATATTGAATTAAATGATCATCAGTTAGAGCAGTTTCAGAGATACTATGAGCTTTTGGTAGAGTGGAATAAGGTTATGAATCTGACAGCTATCACAGAGAAGGAAGATGTCATTATAAAGCATTTTACAGATAGTCTTCTGCTTGCAAAATATAAAAAGCTGGATGAATCTTTATCAGTCATAGATGTAGGGACCGGAGCAGGATTTCCCGGAATACCGCTTAAAATCGCTTTTCCGGGTTTAAAGGTAACATTAATGGATTCCCTGAATAAGCGTGTAAAGTTCTTAAATGAGGTTATCCGGACACTTGAGATGGACGATATAGAAGCTATTCACAGCAGAGCTGAGGATGGTGGAAGAAATGTACAGTATCGTGAGAAGTATGATCTTGCGGTATCAAGAGCGGTTGCAAATTTATCCTCTTTATCAGAGTTTTGTATGCCATTTGTTAAGACAGGTGGATATTTTATTCCATATAAGGCATCCGGACTGGATGAAGAGATACATGCAGGAAAAAAGGCGATTCGTATCCTTGGAGGACAGGTGGAGAATATCTTCCATACAACGATACCTGATACGGATATGGAGCGTTGCTTTGTATTTGTAAAGAAGATGGCAGCAACACCGGAGGAGTATCCAAGAAAAGCAGGAACAGCGACAAAGAAGCCTCTTGGATTGAAAGAAAAATAAAAAAGTATAGTAGAAATGAAAAATATATAATATCAATGAAAGACATTATATAAAAATGGAGCAGGTATTTGTAAACCTGCTCCATTTTTATTAGGAAAATATACAGAAAAATGATCTGTTCGTTTTATTATCAAATGTTAGAATATTATCTTGTAGCACGAGTGTGCCGTTTTTCTTTACGTCTCTCTCGAATTTCTGTCTGTTTTTGTTTGATAGCTTCAACACCGTTTTTATCTATTGGTTTAATTGTTTTAACAACATAGTATTTTCCGTTATCAAGTGGTTTAAATTTTATCTTTCCACTGAAATAACCATGGTGCCAGCATTTCCCTGCACAGATGTAAGAAGACGGACTGTTTGAAAACCATTCAAGCCTCTTATTGATCTTCTTGTTACATTTGTAGCATCTTATACAGGCAATATCTTTATCGTCCATTGCTTCCTGCTTGCTTGAAAATTCTCTTGTAATGTATTCATACTGATTATTATGTATGGCTACAATTTCCTCTTCCTTTTTTGTAGGATGAATATACAGATCGAAGCTGTATAAATCTTTTAAATTTCTTGGATGCATCTCTTTTAAAACAAGAGCGGTATATCTGGCATCGTTTACAGCAGAATGAAAAGGTTCATCTTCCGGTATATTAAAATCTGCAACTGCTTTTTCCAGTTTACTGACGGTAGAACCGGTTGGGTCGACCATGTTTGCATATATCTGCTGAAGATTTAAAAATTTCAAAGGACGAGGAAGCTTGTCCATATAGTAGAAAGCCATATTTGTCTGTAATTCGGTAAGGTCCATGGGACCCCAGGTACAGAAGATATAATCTTTACCGCACCATTCCAGAAATTCCGTACAGACTTCTTTAAATCCTCTTCCTTTTGCCAGATCCGTTTCATCATAATTTAAAATGGTTCTGATTTTTGAATGTAATTTTTTATAGATCCGGGGTTTTATCAAACTGGAGTATTCATCAATGATGCGATAGTTCTTATCTACTTTAACCGCACCGATTTCGATTATTTCAAACGGCATTCGGGGATGTTCTCCGATATGACCGGAATAACTTTGATTCCACTCAAGATCCATTACGATATAGTTCATGTGTATTGATCCTTTGATTTGTTATATGAAAATAACTGTCGTATACTTTCAAATTAATTTATATGCGCTAAAATGCACCTGGCGGGATTCGAACCCACGGCCTTCCGCTTAGGAGGCGGACGCTCTATCCTGCTGAGCTACAAATGCAGAAGGGGAAAATATATTATAAACCCAACATTACTATGATACCCAAGAATGTAAGAAATGTCAATTTCTTAAAAAATAACATTTCCCTGGAGCCAGATTTCGCCTTTGAACCGGCGACCTGGAGCAGGTGTACCGAGCAGATCTTTTTCATTGATCGCTATAGCCATCAGCATTTCATTTGTTTCCACATTCAGAAGGTATACAGGTTCCTTTGTATAATCGTTTTCGCACAGGCTGCAGTCCAGAATATTTCCTATGATAGAATAATGTTCTGTTTCAATGCCATATGGCATGAAATTCGTTTCTACGATAGAAAGGATATCTTCGTAATGTGCACGGCGACTTACCTGTGTATAGATATCCATATCATCTAATGTAAGGCTTTCCATGGCGGAACGGTCTCCTTGTCTGGCAGCTTCGATCAGTTTGTTTCGATTAACAGAGGAACATTTATGTTCTCTGTTTGCAGGTGGAATCTGTTCAATATCAAGAATAACTTTGCCGCTTGTTGACAGTCCGGACATATAAGCCTTAGTGATCAGATGGTTGGAATAGTTCATCCATTTTGTATTTGCATAATCAGAAATATTTGTCAGAAAGAAGATAAGTGTCATGCCCAGATTATAGTCTTCACAGACACCGGCATAGGATTCTTTATCACCATGTTTTTCTATATAGATCCGTTCCTGATTCATAATGAAAGAACTGCGGACATAGGGAAAATAGTATTCAAATGAAATGGTATTATCGATGTCCATTTCTCCGACAAGAGAGATACCGAAGTGTTTTCCAAAGTCCTTATTTAATTGAACCAGACGGGTGTCTGCATCAACAGTTACAATGTTTTTTGTTGTTGGGTTGGCAATGATCTCCTTTGTGATTGGAGTTAACTGCCGTCTGTTTTTAATGTCGGAAAATCCAATGGAACGTAAATAACTGTGCACACAGACACCTCCTTTCTGATTCTTAAATTATTTTACTATGGTCAAAAAAGTATATTTAATTAATAAATATGGAATTAAGCTTCAATCTTATCTTTTCCACCCATGTATGGACGGAGTGCTTCCGGAATTCTTACAGAGCCGTCTGCCTGAAGATTATTCTCAAGGAAAGCAATCAGCATTCTAGGTGGAGCAACAACTGTGTTGTTTAAGGTATGTGCAAGATACTTCTTACCGTCTTCACCCTTTACACGGATCTGAAGTCTTCTTGCCTGAGCATCACCCAGATTTGAGCAGCTTCCTACTTCAAAGTATTTCTTCTGACGTGGAGACCATGCTTCTACATCCAGTGATTTAACCTTCAGATCTGCGAGATCACCGGAGCAGCATTCCAGTGTACGTACAGGAATATCAAGTGAACGGAAGAGATCAACGGTGTTCTGCCATAATTTATCAAACCACATTTTGCTTTCTTCCGGTTTGCAGACAACGATCATTTCTTGTTTCTCAAACTGATGAATACGGTATACACCACGTTCCTCAATACCATGAGCACCTTTTTCTTTTCTGAAACAAGGCGAATAGCTTGTAAGTGTCTTTGGAAGTTCTTCTTCCGGAATGATCTGATCGATGAATTTACCGATCATGGAATGTTCAGATGTACCGATCAGGTAAAGGTCTTCGCCTTCAATCTTATACATCATGGCATCCATTTCTGCAAAGCTCATAACACCAGTAACGACGTTACTTCGGATCATGAAAGGAGGAACACAATAGGTAAATCCTCTGTCAATCATGAAATCTCTTGCGTAAGAGATAACAGCAGAATGAAGTCTTGCGATATCACCCATCAGATAGTAGAAACCATTTCCTGCTACACGTCTTGCTGAATCAAGATCCAGTCCATGAAGATGTTCCATGATCTCTGAGTGATATGGAATCTCAAAATCAGGAACAACCGGCTCACCAAAACGTTCAATTTCTACGTTTTCGGAATCATCTTTACCTATAGGAACAGATGGATCAATGATATTTGGAATTACCATCATGATCTCTTTTACTTTTGCCTGAAGTTCAGTTTCTTTTTCCTGTAATTCAGATAAGCGTTCTGCCTGTTCTGTTACCTGTTTTTTTACTTCTTCAGCTTCTTCTTTTTTGCCCTGTGCCATTAATGCACCGATTTGTTTGGAGAGCTTATTACGATTTGCTCTCAGATCGTCAGCCTCCTGCTGAGTTGCTCTTGCCTGGGCATCAAGGTCAATTACTTCATCAACAAGTGGAAGTTTGCTGTCCTGAAATTTGTTTTTAATGTTCTGTTTTACTACATCTGGATTCTCTCTTAAAAATTTAATGTCTATCATTTTTTGATATTCCTCCTGGTTCATATGGAATAAGGTTGTTTATACTTATTCTCACATGCTTTTATATTTTTTGACTATAGTCAATTATAATTATTTTTAATTATATTCAATTGTATTTAATTGTTTTAAATCATATTTAATTATATTTAATTGTTTTTTATTATGATTTATTATTCTTCTTCCATAATATCAGCAATCTCTTCATCAAGCGTTTTTGCACGTTCAATGGCTTCTTTTTCTTCATCAGAAAGAGCTACATAGGATTCACCTTTGATCAATTCTTTTGCATAAGCAAAGCATCCCTCTCTGGAATGCATACAATTTAAAACTACACCATTGTTACGACTGTCTAGAAATGCAACTGCGAAGCTTAGACTTCCGCCCATTCCCTCAAATGCATCATATTTGACCAGTCCGATTTTGCTGATACATGCTGCAAGTGTTTCCTGGATCTCTTTGTGTTCTTTTGTAAGCCGCTTGGAATTGTTCTTCACAGCATCCATTTCAGCAAATCGATCCAATATAATTTCTTCCATATCACCTGCCGTTTTACCACTTAAAAGGCGTTTGATATCTTTATTTCTTTTCTTTATATTCGCCATAAGATAGAATACAAGTCCAAATAAAACGATGACGAGTACAAGAAGTATGATTAAAATAATGGCAGGGTCAATACCAATCTTATCTAGTAAAGAACTGTTCATTCTGATATTTCCTTTCCAATTATTCTCTGTGAATAGAATATAACATCTCTGTTATTCTTTCCAATTCTTCCTGAGAATAATAATTTATTTCAATTTTTCCTTTATCATTGTTTTTTGATTTGATTTCAATCTTTGCACCCAAAATATTTTTCAGACGGCTTTCAATATCATTGTAAAAGATAGAAAGATCTTTTGTATCTACATTATTCTGTTTTGATTTTTTTGGTGCACTAAGTAGTTTCTTGACATAGATTTCTGTATCACGAACACTTAATTTATTATCAAATATAAAGTTTGCAGCTTCTGTCTGTAGAGCAGCATCCTCAATCGGAATTAACGCTCTGGCGTGTCCGGTTGTCAGCTTGTCTTCAATGATCATTTGACGAACTTCATCACATAATTTCAGAAGTCGAAGAGAGTTTGCAATCGTTGAACGATTCTTTGAAACCTTTTCAGCTACTTCTTCCTGTGTAAGACTATATTCGTTGATAAGACTTTCATATGCCATTGCTTCTTCAATCGGATTCAGGTCCTCACGCTGAATATTCTCTATGAGAGAGATCTCCATAATTTCACGGTCTGTGTATTCTCGGATTACAACAGGTATTTCCTTTATTCCGGCCATCCTGGCAGCACGCCATCTTCTTTCACCGGCAATAATCTCATAGAATTTTCCTTTTTTTGTTACAATAAGAGGTTCTAACACTCCGTATTGTTTGATAGAATCAGCCAGTTCCTGTAAAGCATCTTCATCAAATTGCTTTCTTGGCTGTGATTGGTTTGGTTCAATCTGTGTTATTTTAATTTTCTGTTCTACTTCTTTTACAACTTCCTTCACAACTTCTTTTGTGACAGTTTTTGTTGTCCCACTGGAAGCAGATTTTGATTTACTCTTTGGTGGATCATTTGTAGGAATTAACTGATCCAGACCTCTGCCTAAGCCTTTTTTTACAGGCATTTTATTTCCTCCTGTGAGTCATTTGATTTCTTTCTATTTGTAATAATCATTTGCTATGACTTCATCAGCCAGCATCATATAATGTTCAGCTCCGGCAGATCGTGGATCATATGCAATGATTGGCATTCCATAGCTTGGGGATTCAGCCAGACGAACATTTCTTGGAATAATAGTGTTGTAAATATGCTGATTCAGATTTTGTTTTACATTATCTACAACCTGCATTGACAGATTGGTACGGGAATCGTACATGGTAAATACAATTCCTTCAATCGTAAGTAGTCTGTTTAATTGTTTCCGTATCAGATTAACGGTATAAATTAACTGGGATAATCCATCTAATGCAAAAAACTCACATTGAATTGGAACTAATACAGTATTGGCTGCTGTTAAGGCATTTACTGTTAACATTCCAAGAGCAGGAGGGCAGTCGATGATAATATAATCAAATTTACGTCTTACATTCTTGATATGGTTTTTAAGAATATACTGTGGATCTTCCACTGTAACAAATTCTACTTCTGCACCTGCAAGCTCTCTGCTGGCTGGGAGAAGATTCAGTCCTTTGATATCAGGGTAAACGTCGATAAGCATACATTCGCCTAAATTGCAGTCACCGTTTAACATATCATAAACACTGTACTCAAGGGAATTCTTATCAACTCCAAGTCCACTGGTCATATTCCCCTGTGGATCCATGTCAATTGCTAAGACTTTCTTTCCTTTTTTTGCAAGACATGCCGCAAGATTGATTGCAGTTGTAGTTTTTCCTACGCCACCCTTCTGGTTGGCTATTGCGATAATTCTTCCCACTTGATATTCTCCTTTTTGTGTTTCACGTGAAACATTCTATATTTCCAATAATTGTTTTCTCTACATATGTGAACATATATATTATATAATAATAAAATAAAGTGATTATTTGCTAAAGAAGATATGTAGCTGTTTCCTATATTCTTTTATTCATATAATAATATATATGATTTTCATAATATGTAATTTTATTGTATTATGCCAACAGATTAAATGTTTGTTTATTGATTCCGTGTTCCATTATATCACTATAATAGGATTAATGAAATGAAAATATCTCTATATATTACAAATCCCGTTACACTAATTATTGAATAATCAGTAGAACGGGAATTTTGTAATAGTCTAATAAAAAAGGAAAGATGTGACTTAACATAATATAGCGGCTCCGGAAAGAGCAATTTAAAAAAAGGGGGGGATTAAATTTTGCTATATCATGTGTAGTCACATCAATCTTATCGAAACGTAGACTGCGTCTTCGATGTTCTTATTATAACACCATTGTGTAGAAATATCTACTATTATTTTGTAAAATGTTGAAAAAATTTATATAGAGTGTTTCACGTGAAACATTCTATAACACCATCATCTGCTCTAAAAACTTGGAAACTTCCACCCATGCCTTTTTAGACTCGGGCATAAGAGTCATACCCATTTGAAATACATGGAACATATTCTCGTAGATCGATAGGCGCACTTTTACACCTTGTGACTTGGCTTTTTCAGCAACCAGAATAGAATCGGATAAAAGCATCTCATTTGATCCAACTTGAATCAGCATTGGAGGAAAACCGGTGAAATCTCCAAACAATGGTGAAATATATGGATCTGTCAGATCGTGATTTCCGGGATATACACTGTTATAGATCAGACTTTCATTTGTATTGCCAAAGAGAGGATCAATCTCAAAGTTTTCTGTATAGGATGATCCGCTTGCAGTCAGATCTGTCCATGGTGACATAGCTACGATTCCAGCAGGAAGAATACGGTCACGATCTGTGAGATAATGGCAGAGAGCCATAGCCAGTCCGCCACCTGCAGAATCACCAGCCAGAATAATATGGTTTTCCGAGTATCCATGATTTAGCAGCCAATCGTATGCATATAAAGCATCATTTAATGCTGCAGGATATGGATTTTCAGGAGCAACCCGATAGTCAATGGATAAGACGGATGCACCTTTTCCAAGTTCTGAATATAGTCCGGCAAACATACGATACTGCGTTTTAAAAGCTCCAACATAACCACCACCATGAAATTGCAGGACAACATATGGATTATGAGAATTTTTCCACTTTAACAGCTCCATTTTGAAGTTTTTGGTTTCAATCAATTCACTGGTGAAGTGATCGGGATATTTGTATGTTTTATCAATGTCGCTTTTGGAACGATTGTTATTCCTGATCTGCGTAAGAAGATTATTGCTGTTAAAATCAGCGACCAGTTCACATACAAGCTTTGCCTGTTTGCTCATTCCTGAAGTATCAGGAGGGGTAGAAGAACCAGAGGTTAATTTATCTAAAAGTGCCATTTAATAAAATCTCTCTTTCTAAATTTAGTTAATAGTAAGCAGTGCACAACGAAAAATAATTGCTGGCACTGCTTTTACTATAAGATAATTTGTAATTAAAAAAAATTATATTTGTAGATTATTATCTGTGATGTCATTTATAAAATAATATCTATGCCTGAAATATAATTCTTAATTCTATACATGAAATCTACGTTTTAGTTCTGTTGTTGCAGGTCGATCTCCGAAGACCAGTGTACCACCGAGCAACAGAGCACTCATAATATCTGCAATGATCATAAAGAAATCATGTTTAAAGAACTTTCCGGTAAGCATAAGTATTGTCAGAATCACACAGATAATAATGATATATATCTGTAATAAAATATAGGATTGCCAGTTTGATGTATTAATAATCATCAATACAAGAATTGCAATGTCGAGCATTGCAATAACACAAGGTATTGCAAAGTCGATTGACCATCCGGTATATCCAAGAATATAATCAATCAATATAAGAACCGGCATGATAAAAATTGCCTGTACCAGCATTTTCTTTCGATGACTCTTATTGTGCCTAAATGAATAGATCAGTGAGAAACAGGCATACGCAAGTCCGATTCCACAAAGAGCTGACCATTTGACCTTTGAATATGTCAGGTAGTTGATCAGGATCAGAATTCCTTCTACAACAATACTGCAAAAAATTGTCAGTTTGATAACAAATCGCATACGACGCATTGCAGGCGTGATGTCCGGATACATAACAGATTTTGACTTTTCACCAGTTTCTTGACTATGGTCAAGAAAGTCTTTTTCGCTTTCCGGATCTTTCACCGGATCATATTCCAGAACTCCGTTACATAAAGGGCATGAAAGGGAGTGGTCCAGAACATCTATGTTACAACGTCTACATTTACTCATAATACACCCCGTTACTTTCTATCGATACATGAATTCCATCCCGAACCATCTGGCGGAAGAATTCTTTCTGTATAAATGTTTCACGAATGGCAGAACTGAAGGTGAAGACCAATGTATCTTTATAACTGATGACACTTCCTTTGATGAACTGTCCTTTGGACATCGACAGAACAACATGGAAGCGGTCAATATATTCCTTATACATATCATCAACGGATACAACTCCAAGGTTGGTGATCGTTGATGTATTTGCTTTTAACGAAGCTTTATAGATACGGCGCATGGCGATGCTCTTAAAGACACGCGGAACAGCACGTATGATAAAATTCACTTCATTGGAAACGTTATAGGATAACAGCTTCTCCAGATTTTCTTTATTGATCTGTTCCTTCAGACTATCTGCGATGATGTGCAGAACATCTTCAAATGTATAAGTATCCTTCTCCGGCTTGAAGTAAGCAGAGACAACGGCAAAGAAGTTCTTCGTTGTATTGGAATTAAAATATGGGCGAAGATTTACAGGAACAACGGTGCTGATCGGACGCTTGGAAGGCTGCCCTTTCAGGTATTCTTTGTAGATTGCCCATGTAAATGTTCCAAGCAGATACTGGTTGATGGTTACACCATATTTTGCTGCCGCCTGTTTGATCTCGGAAACCGGGATATAGCCGTGCAGGATAGCAAAATGATTAAAAGGCAGCTTTTCACCTTTTAAGATAACTGCTTTTTCCGTTTTATAGGAACGTTTGGCAGGTCTTATATAGTTCTTCTTGTAGCTGTCCTCGATATCCAACGAGGAATCTGCATTTAAGGTATTACCTGCTTTTTCAGCAAGTTCCGGGTATTTGTACCGGAGGTACTGATAAGTCAGTTCCTTCAGGAAAATAAGAGCACCATTTCCATCTGTTAAGACATGAAAGACTTCCAGATTGATCCGTTTCTGATAGTAGGTAACACGGAACAGATATTCATTATTTGTATAGGGATTGATATACAGACAAGGATATGTGTCTTCCGGTATTACCCTTGGAGCAGGCCGATTATTTGCTTCAAAGTAATACCAGAAAATACCATTTTTTAGTTTGTGATTAAACACATCAAAAAATGGAAGAATCTTGTCCAATGCCTTTTGCAGAAGTTCTGCATCGATGTCTTCTGTCAATGTAACGGAAATGCGGTAAACATTACTTACATTTTCACTTACAATGACAGGAAACAGATTGGCTGTATTATCGAGTTTATCCCATTTAATTGTCTTATTTAATCGTTTAGACATGAAAGATCACCTGATTTACATAGCTTCCGGTGCATTGATTCCAAGGAGCTCTAATGCATCGTGTAGTGTTTTCTTTGTAAGGTATGTGAGCATGACACGGGCATTCTTTACATTTTCCTCCGGCACGTTGATACGTGTAGAGTTGTAGAATTTGTTAAATGCCTGAGCAACATCTACAGCAAATCTTGCAACAACAGATGGTTCGTATTTCTCTGCTGCATCCGATACAACCTTAGGGAAACGGTTGATTTCTTTTAAGAGATTCATAGCGTCCGGTTCAGAGATCGTGCTATAATCAACCGGCTTTGCAGGATCAAAATTCTCAGCAAGTCTTACAACGCTGGAGCATCTTGCATGGGTGTACTGAACATAAGGACCGGTCTCACCGTCAAAGTTCAATACTTTGTCCCAGCTAAAGGATACATCTTTGATACGCTGGTTATAAAGGTCATTGAACAGAACAGAGCCAACACCGACGATCTTGGCAACTTCTTCTTTATCAGGAAGGTTTGGACTCTTTTCTGAGATGATTTCAAAACTCTTTTTAATTGCATCATGCAGGATGTCTTCTGCGTAGATGATATTTCCGCTTCTGGTTGAAAGCTTTGCGCCCTCTAAGCTTACCAGTCCATACGGAATGTGAACCAGAGAATCCTTCGCCCAGTCATTTCCGAGAAGCTCTACTACTTTGAACACCTGTGCAAAATGCAGCTTCTGTTCCTGTCCGGTTACATATAAGCATTTTGTGAAATGATAGGTATTCTTACGATAGAAGATAGCAGCCAGATCACGGGTTGCATAGATGGAGCTTCCATCTTTCTTTGTAACGATACATGGAGCCATATCATAGTCGGACAGATCTACGATCATAGCACCCTCGCTTTCCTTTAACAGGTTCGCGTTTGTCAACTGGTCAACAACGTCCTGGCATTTGTCACGATAGAAGCTTTCACCGAGATAATAATCAAAATCCATACCCAGAAGATCATAGGTACGTTTGTATTCTACAAGACTGATGTCCTTGAACCACTGCCAGATTGAAAGTGCTTCTTCATCACCATGTTCCATCTTGCTGAACCATGCTCTTGCTTCATCTACAAGCTCCGGATTCTTGTCTGCTTCTTCATGGAACTTCACATAGAGACGCATAAGCTCGGCAACGCCATCTTTCTCAACTGCTTCCTTTGTGCCCCAGTTCTTATATGCAACGATCAGCTTACCAAACTGTGTACCCCAGTCACCTAAGTGGTTGATACGGATTACTTTATAGCCGAGTTTGGAATAGATCTTATAGAGGGAATTACCTATGATAGTAGTTCTGAGGTGTCCAACGTGGAAGTTCTTTGCTACGTTTGGCGAGGAGTAATCGATACAGATAACCTTGTCTGCACCTTCGTCTGAACCACCAAAGTTGTCTTTTAATGCAGCTTCGATCATAGTCTGGACAAAGATATCTTTCTTTACGAAGAAGTTTAGATATGCACCCTGAACATCAATCTTATCGAGAAAATCAACATCACCGATAGCTTCTTTGATATCGGCTGCAATCAGATTTGGTGCTTTATGCATAGTCTTTGCAAGTCTGAAGCAAGGAAATGCATAATCACCAAGCTCCTGCTTTGGTGGTATCTCAATAAAGGTTGCTATTTCTTCAGCAGTCATGCCTTCTACATGATCTGCAATCAGATTTACGATTTTTTCTTTCATAATTAAGGTTGTCCTTTCAAATTCTTTCTTATATATTAAGGAAATGTCCTTATTTTTCTTTCATTTCATAATTAAGGGGGAGAACCCATAATCTACATTATTTCAATTGGGATAGAAAAACGGATATCTGTTCCACTAATGATATCACCATCTATCTTAAGTTGTCCATTTAACAGATAAATAAGCTCCTGAATGCGGTGAAGTCCACTGTTCCATGGAGAGGTGTGACTGTAATTCTTATCAATGCCGATGCCGTTATCGTTGATATGTACCGATATCTGATCGCTAAGAATCTGAATATTGATATCAATACGATTTGCATTTGCATGCTTATATACATTGTCCAGACATTCACACAGTATACGGATCAGACTGATTGTGATAATTTCCGGAATCTCGATCGAAGCGTCCGGACAGTCAATGTCAGATTCAATGACACATTCCGGGTGAGTGTCTTTATATCGGAAAATGGTATCCCTTAACAAGGTTTCAATCGGTACAGACGTATCGATGCCCCCGGTAAGTCCTGAAAGGATAGCATTCAGAGAATCTTTCATGGAAATTGTCCTTTCAATCAGTTCATCAAGGGTGACTGTTGCCCGGTTGATATCGGATTTGATCAACCATGACAGGGAATCCAGAGTATGTCTGGTTCGATCTAGCTGATCCAGAATATCGGTATGTAGGGTCTGTACCAATTTGTCCTGATCGTATTTCTTCAGACGCAAGATATTGAATCCATGATTGATAACCGGAAGATTTTCTTCGGTAGATTCATCATCTTCAAGTGCAGTTGATTCTTTTGTGAATTCATCTGCCAGTTCGTCCAAGAAAGTATCCAGTTTTCTGGTCGCTGTATGAAGGAGAGTGATCCTGCTTTTCAGCTCGTCAGCATCAGCCTGTAAGCTACGGATATTTGCCGTAAGTTCAGCATCAGAAGCGTTTAGTTCTTTTAATTCCTGTTCAATCTGTGCTGCTTTTTCCTCCTGCGTTGTAGTCGTTGTAGAAAATGGAGAAAAAACATTATGTCCGGCACTGTTTTTAAAGGAATAGACCTCCAGTGTTTTCATAAGCTCATCAATTTTGATCTTCAATTCAAACTGCTCTGTTTTTAAAGACTGGATCTGTTCCAGCTTCGCTACATACAATCCGTTGAAGTAGTCCAGCATTTCCTGATTGGAATCCCGCACTGTTTTCAGATTTTCCGTTGTTGAAATATCCATGATATTCTCCATTCTCCTCTATAACCGATAAGAGGTTTTGTTGTTTTTATTGTACCTTATTCGTCAAGGTCATTATCAAATGTTTCCTGCAGCTGTCGTCGGCGTTCTTCATATTGTTTTCTTCTTGCTGCCTGAATCGCACGCTGACGTTTTCTTGCCTTCTTTATATGGATCAGATAGATCACAAATAATATGGCAAGAAGAAGCAGAGCTGCAAAAATGATCCATAACGGACGGATTAATAGTTTCTTTTTTGTTATTGGAGCTGCAACTGTAGTATCAGCTGCATTCTCCGTGTTTTTTGATGACAGCTGTTTACCATCCGGATTATAGCCGGTTACGGTAAGATCTGTTGTTCCGATCATATTTCCTCCATAGGAGAGGATCAGATGCCCCACGGTATAAGTATCTCCATCTTTTACAGGTTCTTTGTTATATTCGATACTGTAAGTTAATTTCTTAATATCATCATTTTTATTGAAATTCAGTTTATAGTCCTTATCAATCTGCAATGTAATATCAGAAGCGGAATCAGCCTTGTAATAGGAGTTCAGATAATCAAGCGTCTGTGATGTCTGGGTGCTGTCAAAGGTATAGTCGGCCAGAGGGGTCTGGAGACTATAATTCCGGAAGCAATACTCATAGATGGCTTTGCTGTCAGTGTAGGTATTTGCCGCACCGTTGCAGTTCATCAGAACACATATCAGTTCTGTATCACCTTTTTTACTCCAGGTAACAAGGGTATTTAATGCATCGTTTGTGTAGCCGGTCTTACCGCCTTCACAGTATTCATAGTAATATTTGCTGTCAGGATTTGTCATCTTGCAGTGTTGCCAGAGCTGACGTTCTTCCTCACAGATATTTGTCGGTCCGATGACGTGATTTCTGGTACCGGTCACTTTACGAAATTCATCGTAGCCAAGACAGGCTTTGGTTATTAACGCCATGTCATAACAGGTCGTATAGTGATTCTCATCCGGCAGGCCGTTTGCATTTACAAAATGAGTGCCAAGGCAGCCAAGCTTGACTGCACGTTCATTCATCATCTTAGCAAAATCTTCGATGCTTCCACCGGAGACAAATTCTCCGATGCCCCATGCAACTTCATTTGCGGATTCCAGCATCATACCATAGAGGGCATCCTCCATAGAGATTTGTTCACCTTCATCCAGACCGATATGGCTGCTTCCTCGATCAATACCGAAGACGGCATCGTGTGACATTGTTACAGTATCGGTCAGCTTTGTATTTTCAATGGCAAGTAAGAAGGTCATAATCTTCGTGATACTTGCCGGGTACTGTTTATCAAAAGCGTTTTTTTGATATAGAATATTCCCAGTATTTGCATCCAGTACGATGGCATAGTTGGATGCAAGCTCCGGTGCTTTGCCCGGTTCGTCAGGGTACTCGGTTGTAACTAAGTATTCAGTTGTTCCATCCTCATCTGTGCTGTTATCTGATCCTTCATCTGTAGAATTATCAGATGCCGTGTTCGTAACTGTACTGTCCGGAAGTAACAAATGGTCTGTTCCGGCGGCAGAGGATGATGTGCTGTCTATATAGAAAACGCTCATGGTAAATAACAGAACAGTGGACAGGATAACGACAGGAATTGCATGTCTTGTCCTGTTTTTCTTCGGGTTCTTTCTTATCTTCATGAACGGTTATTCTCCAATGCTATTTCTTTGTTCGATATGCAACCAGCCGGTTGATCGGAGTACCAAGAGCAGAAAACTTTGCTTCGTATTCTGTCATGATATTTCCTTCGTTGTATTCGGAATGGTGCAGATCATATGTGTAGTTTTCAAGTGTCCATCCTGCTTCCGGAACCTGCTCTAAGGAGAAGTCAAATAATGGGCGGTTATCTGTCTTGAACATAACGCGTCCGTCCGGCGCAAGAATATGATCGTAGTGTTCGAAAAAGTGAGTTGAAGTCAGACGTCTCTTGGCATGGCGATCTTTTGGCCATGGATCAGAGAAGTTCAGGTAGATATTTGCTACTTCATTCTCTGCAAAGACATTCTCGATATATTCGGCATCCATTCTTATAAAATAAAGATTGGTCATGCCTTCTTCCTGTTCACGTTTCTCGATGGCGCGCACCAGAACGCTGGAATATTTCTCGATACCGAGATAGTTGATATCCGGATTCTGTCTGGCAAGCTCCATAATAAATTGTCCTTTTCCCATACCGATCTCGATGTGGATAGGATTTGTATTTCCAAAAAATTCGCTCCATTTGCCTTTCATGCTTTCTTCGTCATGCACGACATATTTGTTGTCGGCAATTGTCTCTCTGGAGCCTTTTACGTTTCTAAGTCTCACGAGGGTGTTCCTCCAAAAAATCTTAATTCGCAATGCCCACTATGTGGTCAATTCGCAATGCCCACTATGTGGTCAATTCGCAATGCCCACCTCGCCTGACGGCTCGTTGTAGTGCTTCGCACTATAGAATTACATATATATAGAACTCGCTGTAAGCAAGCTTCCGCTCGTTCTCTATATATATAATTCTGCATTGCTCATTGTTCCATTATATCAATATTAGGGTTTTAAAGTAAATAGCAGGGCGGCTTTTTTTATGTTTTTTCGTGGGTTTTAATAAGGAAATCTGCGAAATAAAGGAACTTATTTCAGTTTCTTCATATAATGTGTTATAGAGGACTTTTTTACCGGAAGGTTGGAGGGCGTTGTTGGATGAAAAAAGTAATTCGGTTTGGAGGGGTGAACGATGCGGAATCAGAAATTTCAGAAAAAAGTGACAGCCCGTAGTTATTGTAATAAAGGATTTAACCGGTGGTGTGTCTGCCTGTATAAGGGGTATGAGGAAGTAAAAAAGATTTTAAATCAGGATTGTTGTAATAGAGAAAAGAAACCGCACTGCTACAATAGAAGAAGATAAAAATCAATAGGGAAAAAGTACAAAAATCCGCATAAAATCTATGCAAATAACCGATATTAAAAAAAGTTAAAATTTTTTGAAAAAAATGCTTGCATTTGGATAAACTATGTTATATAATCAATTTCGTTGTCGGCGAGATAACAAAATAAAAACGACTTCGGGCCGCTAGCTCATTTGGTAGAGCACCTGACTCTTAATCAGGGTGTGCGGGGTTCGAGCCCCCGGCGGCCCACTACAAAAGTCCTAATTTGGCAGATATTTGAAGCTGCTGGGTTGGGGCTTTTTTTCGGTATAAGAATATATATTTTTGATTCAGGTAGTTCTCTTTTTTTCAGGAATAATAACCGTTACAGAATAGATTCCATTTTCGTAATTGATCAGGCAAAATTCGCCGCAGGCTTCAGCAGATTTTTTTACATTCTTCAAACCATATCCATGAATAAAGTCCAGATTTTCTATATCTTCCGGTGGTTTTTCTCCGATAGGAAAATGGTAGGTATTTGTAATATAGATCGTAAAGGTATGCTCGATCGTCTGAATATTGATATTGATCTCGCCACTCTGTTCTTCCAGACAGGCATTTAATGCATTATCTAACAGGTTTCCAAGAATAATAGTCATATGATAATCGTCACATGGAACAAGGTCATTGTCGATTTTTAGTTTGGTTGTGAGTTTGATGTTGTGGCGGGCAGTCCGAAGCATCAGATTGCTTATAAAAGCGTCGATGACCAGATTCCCTGTATTTACAGTACAATATCTGGCTTCCAGATCGGACATGGTTTCTCTGGCATATGGAATGATACGATCATAGTGTTCTTCATTTACACAGGTCTCAATATAGAATAAATGCTTCTTGATATCATGCATGAATCCACGAATGTTTTTATAGGCATCTCCAAGCTGCTGGTATTTCTGTCGCTGATAGTTTACCTGCTCGGTAAGCTGTCCTGCTTCCTGGGCAAGTGATTCAGCTTTTAAGACGCTCTGAAGAAGAATGTAGTTTACGATATTAATAATAAGCAGAAAGATAACAAGGATCAGGTAAGTGTTTGGGTTGGTTTTATTCAAACTGAAAAAGGTAGGAAGTAATACAAGTGTGCAGGAAAGTAATGGGATGATCAATAGTAAAATGCTATATTTTTTAGATTTGATTCCAGCCTTTTGCTTTCGAATGACATGAAGAATTATAATGATAAGCAGAATTAATAAATCACTAACAAGAGAAATAGACGTGAATACGATCTCAGGTAAGGAGTCAAATTGTATGGTTATATCTGTAAAATGTGAAATAATATAATATGCCATTTCTTCGCAGATGGAAATTATTATAGAATAACTTAAAATGACAGAAATTCTATAAATAATTCCGGAAGTAAAAAATAAAGAGAGACATAAATTTATAATATTTGTAAGCATTGTCCTTGTAGCAGAAGCCCAATATGAAACATTTCCTACCAGTGAATATGAAATTATCCAGAAGATAGAGTCAGCTATTATAAAGGCAAATAAAATATAATATGGATTGTAATCTCTTTTTTTCTTTTCAAACATAGTTTGAAAAAAGATATATAATAATGAATTATCAAATATAAAACTAAGCACGCTTATTAGAACTATCATGTTTGATTTCCTCTTCTTTCTATTTTAAAACGTGAATAATACGGTTGGCATAAAGTTGCTGTAAAGTTGTTACTTTTCTTCTGCTTATAGGAATCAAAGTCCCATTAGCTATTACAATATTTGAAGGCTGAATTGTTTGAATATGCCGTATATTTACCAGATATCCACGGTAAGGAGAACAAAAATCATGATCAGATAAGCGATTTTCCCAATCCTGAATCGTTCCTTCTCCTGTTAATATGGCATCAATTAAATGGTATTCCAGATATCGTTTTTCTCCTTTAACAGCCTGAATATATAAGATATTGTTTACAGGGATCAAATGTTCTTTTCCATGTGAGTCAATTACAATTTTAGTTATATGAGAATGTTTATATCGATGGATGATATCGGAAAGTAGTTTTTCTATTTTTGTATAACTAACAGGTTTTGTAAGGAACTGAAAAGGCTGTACATCAAAACTTTCCTGCATGTATTGTGGATAGGATGTTACAAAGACAATGAAAACATCATCATATAATTCATCACGTAGATATCGGGCGACCATCATACCATTAATTTCAGGCAATTCGATATCAAGCAGTAAAATGTGAAATGGCTGCTCCTTTTGTGCCTGCAGAAGGGCTGCCCCAGAACGGAAGGATTCGATTTCAAATTCAATATTATAAGATGCCATATAATGTTTAATGTGTTTTTCCAAATGAATAATGTCTGTTTGTGTGTCATCACAGATGCCGATTCGTAATATCATAAATTCCTCCTGTTTTTCCAGATGCCAATATATACACTTATTACACCCTCGACCATACACAGCATAATAATTCCGCAATAGGTGATCTGGTGATGTAGATATAGAAAACCTGTTAAGATTGTTAAAATGAAACAGGTTATCAGGCATCGGTGAAATAATTTCTTTTTCTGATGTTCAGATAAACGCTTGTTTTTTGTATCTACTGGTGCAACCGGAAGTATCATACACCAGGTGAGCAGATATAGGATAAATATCCAGACAGGCTTTATATGTTTAAGAATAAGCGAACAAGAAAAAATAGTTATAAGATAAATCCCATAGGATAGTATGGTACAGCCAAGTCTGGTATTTGCATGAAATCCACCTGCGAAGTGGCGGAGAGGAATGGTGACCAGAAGATAGCAGAGCGTTAGGTCGAGGCGGTGTACGAGTAAACCGATAATAAGAACAACTATATCATATAGTAGGGCTTCAATCAGATAATCAAACAGATAAGCATAGATTGCCTGTTGTTCTTTTGATATCTGTCCATCTTCGGTTAAGGTATCTGCCAGATATGTTCCGAGTTGTTTCATGTGTATTGTCCCCCTTTTTATAGATAAAGCCAGTATAACATGATTTTAAAAAAAGTGCATTTTTTTGGAGTGAACGGTCGAAATTAGGGAGTAAATGGTATAACTACTACCGTTCACTCCTTAATTTCGACCACTCACTCCTAAATCAACACAATTTGCAAATAATATGCTAGAATATAACTACGGTTTGGGTTTTAGCCGTGATAAACAAAGGCTAAATAATAAGAAAGGGGGAGATGCTTATGAAGAAGGCAATAGCCAGACTGATCTGTAAGTTTGGAACACAGCTTTGTGCTGTAGCTATGGTCATTGCACCACTGGTATCTGATGTATGTAAGAATAAGTATTATCAGGCAGAAGAACCAGAAGGATTAGATGCATTTGCAGATAGTCAGAGATCTAAATTGAGGGGATAAAAGCAGAAAGCGATTCTTCAAATAATGAAGCACGTTATATTTTCCATGTTATTTATAATAAGAAAAATCGACTGTAAATGGAAAATATGACGTGCTTTTGTTAAATAAAAATATTGAGCGCAGAGAGGTGGATATCATGATAAAAATAGAACATTTGACAAAAAAGTATGGAGAAGGAGATTCCTGTTGTCTGGCGCTTAATGACGTTAGTGCAGATATTCAGGAAAATACATTTACAGTTATTACAGGCAAAAGTGGAAGTGGAAAAACAACATTATTAAATATGATCGGATTGATTGATAAGCCGGATTCCGGAAGTATATTGGTTGAAGACAGGAATATATTGGCCTATGGTAAAAAAGACTGTCTACGATATCGTCGGGAAATGATTGGAATGGTATTCCAGTTTTTTCAGTTAATACCGGTTCTTACATGTCGGGATAATATTATGATCGCAAATGAATGTGTAAAGAAATGTAAGAAGGATTATTTTGATACATTGACAGAACAATTAGATATAAAAGATCTTTTAAATAAATATCCGGATCAGTTATCAGGTGGACAGCAACAACGGATTGCGATCGCGAGGGCGTTGATCAATCAGCCTAGGATCATACTGGCAGACGAACCAACCGGTAATCTGGATTCGGAGAACAGCAGACGTGTCATTGATCTGTTGAAACAGACAACAAATGAATATGGCATGACTTTGCTCATGGTGACGCATGATGCTGATATTGCAAAGCAGGCAAATCACTGTATTCATCTTGTTGACGGAAGAATCCAGCAGAATTAAGGAGGAGAAACAATATGAAGTGCCGATTGATATTTCACAATATCCTGCACAACAGGAAAAAAGCGGTTCGGGCAATTATAAGTATTTGTTTTTCTGTTATGCTTATCTTTTCCTCGATCAATGCATATATATCATTTCAGGATATGCGGCTGCAAAATGCGTATCAGACAAATGGAGAATACAATATTACTTTACATAATGTAACATATAAGGTTCGTGACTGGATATTGGAGCAGTATAAGGATCAGGCAACACTTGGTGTAGAAAAAATAGTTGCAAATGTAAATAATGAATTATGTATCGTGGATAGTGATGCAGCTTCGATCACTATGAATCATTACCAATTAGAAAAGGGTAGTTTTCCCAAAAAAGAAAATGAGATTGCTATATCGGCAACAGCCAAATACAAAAATGTTTATATTGCAAAACAATTTGATCTGGGAGACACAGTTACCTTCAAGGATCAGACCTATATGATCAGTGGAATTTTAAATGATTATGATTATAGTACACAGGATGTCTATAAGGTTGCGATCGTAAATGGAAGTACACGGGGAAATTTATACAACATCTATATTCATTTTAATGATCGACGGGACTATCAACCGGGATATAAAGCAATAAAAAAATATTTGGATCTGAGTACTAAGCAGATCTTTAATGGTGATACCGCCCATGGATTTATGGAAGGATACCATATGATCACAAATGGAGATCTGAACGCGATAGAGATTGACAGATCAGGCGGACTGGAGGATACCAATATTGGACAACTCCTCATGGGTTTTATCATACTGATCATACTCACTTCACTCATTCTTGGTATTCATATTTTCCTGTCGTATATGAGTGAAAGAAATAATCAGCAGGGAATCCTTATGAGTCTTGGATTTTCAAATAGCTATATTTTTTCGGCATATTTCCTGGAGGGTTTCATTCTAATAATCATTGGATGTGTGCTTGGACTTATACTTGGAAGATATATAACCATTTTGATCTTTAAACTTATACAGTCATTACGAACCATCCCACTGGAGCATTTTGCTCCACAGTTCCAGCCAATTTCATATTTGGTCATTTTGGGAATCTGTGTCTTGGATTTTGTAGTTGGAATCTGTCCTGTATTAATATATCGTTCCAGAATGAAATTGATCGATATTATGAAAGGCGGCAGAAACAATTATAAGGTAAAGGATAAACGTGGATCTGAAAAAGGAAATATCATGATGCGGTATTCCATTCGGGATACCGGAGATTATGAAAAGGTATTTTCATTCCTGTCTCTTGTATTGATCGGAATGGTAACGATGCTGGTTCTTATGGTAAATCGTTATGTATCATATCAGTTATTGTCTGAGGAAAGTCAGGATGTACAGTTTTCACTAATATCCGATGATGTCAGCCATATGGATGATTTTGAAAATCTCATACCGGGCGTTTCCTACTATGATGAGGTTTATGATACTATGGGTGAGTTTTTCATTGATCCTTCTCTTATCAATATGGACTATGCAGATGATTTGATATTTTCAGATGATGAAAAGGGTGTGTGGTGTGAGATCGTTGGTGTCAGTGAAAAACAATATAACCGAAAAATAGAGATGTCACAGGAGGTCAGCTATAATAAGTTTGTCCAATCTGGGGGAGTGATCATAATTGATAATTATAAGAATACAGAAGATTGTATTTTAAATGATATCCCGGATACACTAAGGTATGCGGGTCGTCAGGAGGAAGAAGGATCGGTATTTTCAGGGGGAGAAGTCCCGGTTTTCGGAAGGAGCAGATTCTTAAACTGGAAGGATCAGAATGGAATCGCTATCATTCTTCCTGAAGAGCTGTTTAAAAAACAATTCGATTATACAAATGTACTTATTAATATAAATGTAAAGTCGGGTTATGAGTTAAAGGCAGCAGAGTTTCTGAATACACATGCACCTGTATATGAATATTCTTTCTTTGATACTTTGACAGATTACATCCGGGATCAGGATAATAAGAAAACGATTCAGGGTGGTACTTATGGAATTTTTGTAATCATTATGGTAATTAATTTCCTGGCAGTTTTATATATCCATGCACTGACATTCGTTCGACGCAGACATAACTTTGCCATCCTGAAGGCAATTGGCCGCACAGACAGCAGTATTATTTTGCCGATGCTTCTGACCAAGATTGGTCAGGGAATTGTTGTATCTATTGTAGCTGTCTTTATAGTGACACTTTTGTGCCGCTTATATTTGCCAGAAATAACAAAAAATATTGTGTTGGTTGATGGCTGGAAAAGCATAGCACTGGTGCTTGCATTTGTTCTGTTTATTCAGATAGTGGCAATTTTTATGGATGTTATTCAATTAAAAAGACAAAGAATCTTAAAGGATCTGAGAGAGGAATAAGGGAGGGTAATTATGATAAGAGCTGACACGATAACAATAGAATTGTTAGGTGTCAGCTCCTTTTTGTAAGATGTATTATTTTAATTCTTTCAATATCTCTAAGGTGTATTCCCATGTCCGGCGGACACTTTCAACGTTCATGGATTCATTGGTTGTGTGGATATCGTCCATATCCGGTCCGAAGGATACACAGTCGAGTCCCGGCATTTTCGACGCAAAGATTCCACATTCTACACCGGCATGGAGTGCCTGTATTACAGGTTCTTTTCCATACTGCTGTTTGAATATTTTTACCATCAGATCGCGAAGCGGAGAATCTTCCCGGTATTCCCATGCGGGATAATCTCCGGTTACTGTCAGTGTTCCGCCTGCAAGAGTGGCGAGAGATTTCAGGCTGTTAAGCAGAGCATCTTTTTCGCTTCCGATACTGCTTCGGACGGAGCTTTTAAAAGATACCATGCCATTTGTTGATTGATCGTCTGGTTTGATCGTTGACAGGATACCGAGGTTCAGGGAAGTCTGAACCAGTCCTGCGATATCCTTGCTCATTTTCCGGACACCATTTGGATAAGCCATTAAGACATCGATCACGGTATGGGTAGATGTATCCGCCATTGTGGCTGCCGGAAGATCAACAGGCTCTAAGGTGATACAGATATCCGGGTCTGTATGGGTGCATTCATGACGGATGATCTGATTCCACTTGGAGATGAGATCCTGAAGACTTGCGTGCGCAGAATTTGCTGGAATATCTGCATGGCCTGGTGTGCTTATGTCAGACATATCGGTATCAGAAAAGATAACGACAGCTTCTGCATCGGTCGGAATGGCGTTATCCTTTAAGCCACCGGAGAGTGTAGATAATTTCATATCAAAATCGTTTGCAAGTGCGTTCAGAACACGTCCTAACACCTTGCTGGCATTTGCACTTTGCTTGTTGATCTCGACACCGGAATGACCGCCACAGGCATGTGAGACAGAGAGCTTATAGGCAGATGCCTTTTCGTTCGTATTTTCCCATTTAACAGGGATCTGAACATCTGCGGTTGCGCCGCCTGCACAACTGACAAGCAGATAGCCTTCGTCTTCGGAATCAAGATTTAACATGATACGGGATGAAAGTGGTGTGCAGTCAAGAGCCACCGCACCGAGCATGCCGATCTCCTCATCAACCGTGAAGACTGCTTCCAGTGGTGGATGTGGGATATCGTGAGAGTCGAGTATTGCAAGTGCAAATGCGACAGCGATTCCATCATCACCGCCAAGGGTCGTGCCTTCTGCGCTGATAATGCCGTTTTCCAACTTGAGTTTCAGACCGTCGGTATCCATATTGATCGGGCAGTCCTTTTCTTTCACAGCAACCATGTCAATATGTCCCTGCAGCATGACAGGGGCGGAAGTTTCATAGCCGGATGTTCCCGGCTTAAAGATAATGACATTGTTGGAAGCATCTTTGATATATTTCAGTTCATGTGCTTCGGCAAATGCAGCCAGATAATTACTGATCGCATCGGTATGACCGGAGCCGTGTGGGATGGAGCAGATTTCTTCAAAATAATGGAATACATTTTGCGGTTCTATAGATGATAATATAGACATATGTGCCTCCTTGAAATAAGCTCACGATATAATGCTGAAAAATCACTTGCTTGCAAGGGATGATTTTTCGAATGCATTGAGTGAGCTATGCTTACACTATAATATAAAATAAAATATGCATATCCAGTATAACACAAGATATGCACAGATAGTTGTTGTATTATTTTCCAAGGGCAGTTGTTCGTAAAAAAGATTCCTGATATTTTCTTGGAGTGACTCCAGTTGTCTTTCGAAATACTTCTGTAAAATAACTCTGGCTGGGAAATGCCAGAATTGAGGCAATTTCAGAAGGCGAGAAATCAGAATAAAGTAACATATTTTTCGCTGTTTCAATTTTTTTATCACGAATATAGTTGCTGATTGTCTGACCGGTTTCCTTTTTAAAAAGCCGGGATAGATAGGAGATATTTAATCCTGTCAGCTTAGCAAGTTGTTCTGCTGTGATATGGGTATGAAGATGATCATAGATATAATCCAGACAGACAGCAATATGGAGTGATGATATTTTGGATTTTCGAAGGTTTCGCATTCGTTTCGCATAATCCATACACATGGCAGGATGAAGTGCTGCAACTTCCTCTGGCGTTTTGCAACGGTCCGCTTTTTGGATATAGAAATCGCTCAGACTGTAGGCATTTGACAATTCCATACCACCTTCAATGCAGTAACGTGCAATAATTGCTGTTGTAATGACATAATGGTATTTTATGTTTTGAAGATAGTGGTCGGACAAGGTGCCTAATCCTTCTTTATCTAATAAGGATTCCTGACACAGCTGTTCAACCTTTGCTACATCTCCTTCTTTTATCGCTGTATAAAAGGAAACCTCCGGATTGTATGGAGCCCGCAGAAGATTATTTTCCCTTTGAACAAATTCTCGGTATACAAGTTCTTTTTTCAGTTGCATATTCTATCCCCGTTCGTATAAAACAGTCATAAGACTATATAGTAAATATGACAGATAAAACAATAAGACTATTAGTAAATTTGTATAAATTGTATCATAAAACATGACTATGGTCAATAAAACGATATAAAAGTAATATAAACGATATAAAGAAAACAGTAGTCTTCTTATACTATTTGCATAACAAAAATTTATACGGGAGGTATGTATTCATGAAAAATGCAAAAAAGATTATTGCTTTTTTAATGGCTCTTACACTTTTAGTAAGCACCATCCAGATGCCGGTTATGGCTGCAACAACAAAAAAAGCAACAATCAAGACGGTATCGATTGTAAAGCCTGAGACAAAAACGCTTGTTTTAAAAGCAAAGAAATCATACCAGTTGAAAACAAAAGTAACTGTAAATGGAAAAATCAGTAAGAAAGTAACCTACAAATCTTCAAATGAAAAGGTTGCTACCGTAAGTAAAAACGGTAAAATCAAGGCATTGAAAAAGGGAAAAACAACTATAACAGTAAGAAGCAAGGTAAATAAGAAGAAAAAGACAACCTTGAAGGTTATTGTTGGAACACCTGTTAAAGCTGTAAAGCTCAATAAAAGCAAGGTGAAAACACAGGTTGGCAAGAAGGTAAAATTAAAAGCAACAGTTTCACCTAAAAAATCCAGTGTAAAGGGTGTAAAGTTTACTTCAAGCAATAAGAAGGTTGCAACAGTAAGTAAAAAGGGTGTTGTTACCTGTAAAAAGGCTGGAAAAGTTACAATTACAGCTACGGCTAAAGATGGAAGTGCAAAGAAGGCAAAATGTACAATTACTATTAAAAAGAAGAAAACTGAGCCATCCAATAAACCGGGAACGCCAAACAAGCCGGGAACGCCAAACAAGCCGGTAACACCAAACAAGCCGGTAACACCAAACAAGCCGGATGATAAAGACGACCAGGATAACAAGGGCGATGAAGACAACAAGCTTTCTTATGATGGATATAATCTGAAATGGGAAGATGACTTTGATGGTGATGCGTTAAATGAGGATGACTGGAATTATGAAGAGCATGCACCAGGATGGGTAAACAGTGAATTACAGGCATATGTAAAGTCTGATCAGAATGTATATGTAAAGGATGGAAAGCTGGTTATCCAGCCTGTCAAGACAAAGAATGAAGATGGTTCATATTCTATTACTTCAGGAAGAATCAATACACAGGGTAAGCATGATTTTACATATGGATTGTTTGAGGTAAGAGCTAAGGTTCCAAGTGGAAAAGGTTTCCTTCCGGCCTTCTGGATGATGCCAACAGATGAAAATCTGTATGGACAGTGGCCAAGATGTGGTGAGATTGATGCTATGGAAGTTATGGGGCAGGAAACAGATAAGGTTTATGGCACGATTCACTATGGAAGTCCACATGCGGAAAAGCAGGGAACATATACATTAGAGAATGGAAATTTTGCAGATGAATATCATACATTTTCATGTGACTGGCAGCCGGGTAAGATCACATGGTATGTAGATGGAATAAAATATCATGAGACAAGTGACTGGTTCACAGCCGTTGAGGGTGAAACAGAGGTTGCTTATCCTGCACCATTTGATCAGCCATTTTACATGATCTTAAATCTTGCAGTTGGTGGATCATGGGTTGGATATCCGGATGATGATGCAGATTATATCAATACTCAGAGTTATAGTATTGATTATGTAAAAGTATATCAGAAGGACAGCTATAATGAAGATGTAGAAAAACCTGTTAACGAAGTAATTATCCGTGATCCGGATGCAAATGGAAACTATGTAAACAATGGAGATTTTGCTAAGACAGAAGATCTCACAGATGACATAGACTGGAAATTCCTTACCACTTTAGAAGGAGAAGGAAATGCAGTTATTAAAAACAAGGCAATTGAAATACATACAGATAAAGCCGGAACAGTTGATTACAGTATTCAGCTTGTTCAGCCATCAATTCCTGCAGAAAAAGGCGGCGAATATACAGTAACATTTGATGCATGGGCAGATGAAGCACGTACTATGAAAGTAGATGTATCTGCACCAGATCGTTCCTACAAGCGTTATCTGAATGATACGGTTGTTGATCTTACAACAGAGAAGCAGACCTATACTTATACATACACCATGACGGATAAGCCGGATGCAAATGCACGTCTGGAGTTCAATTTCGGTGCTACAGATTCAACAGCTACTGTATACATTACAAATGTATCAATTAAAAAGACAGCACAGAAGGAAATTGATAATAGTAAAAAACCTTTATCAGATGGTAACTATATTTACAATGGTGGTTTTCAGGAAGGTAAGAATCGTCTCGGTGACTGGACTGTGACAAATAACTGCCAGGCAGTAGTTAGCGTAACAGGATTGGCAGATGGCCGTCGTCTTATGGTAAAGGCTGATACAAAGAATAAAGCGGATGTAATCCTTTCACAGGATGGTCTTCCACTTAACGTTGAGACAGAATATGCATTGAGCTTTGACGCACAGGCAGATACAGATATGCAGCTTGATGTAGTTATTGCAGGTGAAACATTTACTGCAGATGTAACAACAGACAAACAGACATTTAACTATGTATTTAAAACACCGGAAGAGTTAACTGATGCATTTAAGACGATAACATATTTCCTTGGAAATAAGGGAACGATCTATTTGGACAATGTTCGCGTTGTTGAAAATACACTGATTAAGAACGGAAGTTTTAAGGCAGGTTTCTCTGGTTACGAAGTATATGCAGAAGGCAGCACAGATGTATCTTATGTAGTCGACAGTCAGACAGAAGATTGTGCAGCAGATTTTACGATCAAGGATACAGGTGCTCAGGACTGGATGATCCAGTTAAAGCAGAACAATATTAGTCTTGAAGAAGGTCAGTGGTACAGACTATCATTAAAGGCAAAATCAGATATGAACCGTAAGCTTATGGTTGCACTTCAGAGAGATGGTTCATCTGATGATGACTGGACACCATATTCAGGATCAAAGACAGTTGATCTTACAGATGAATATCAGTCTATTGTTGTTGAGTTCAAGATGAAGAACAAGAGTGATCCTAGAACAATTTTAAGTATTTCTATGGGTGCTGTAGGCGGTGTTCAGATCAAACAGCAGCATAGAATCTGTATTGATGATATTATTCTTGAGAAAATTGATGCTCCAAAGGTTGATGAGACGGAGTCAGATGTGAATCTGATCAAGAACGCAGATTTCTCAGAGGGAGACAATGGACTTTCAAACTGGGAAGGTGGTATTATGGGTGATGCTGTTGGAACACAGACAGTTGATAAGGGTGTTATCACTTATGAATTATCAGATGTTGGAACTGCTGACTGGAATGTACAGTTGAAGCAGACGGGACTGGCATTGGAAAATGGAAAGACCTATGAAGCAAGTATTACTTTAAAGTCAACCGAAGCAAGAACGGTATTATTGAATTTCATGAGCAACACTTATAAATGGTATGGTGGAGAAACAATTGTTCTTCCAAAGAATGAAGAGGTTGTAAAAACCATTACATTCACAATGAATGAAGAGACAGATACTGATGCTGGATTCTTCCTCTCTATGGGTAAGATTGCGGATGTTGATACCCCTGCATCTACAATCACAGTATCAAATATCTCTTTAAAAAAGCTTGCTGAATAATTCACAGGCATATAAACACATAAGTATTTACACAAGACAGGCATCGGTATTGTTACCGGTGCCTGTTTCGATTATGTAGATAAGTTATCAGGATGTTATTATTGTTTGTTAAAGCTGTAAACTTCGGCAATCTCGCTGATGGAGACATAGGCTTTATCGTCAAGTTCATGGACAATATTCTTCATCTTTCCAATCTGGAAACGGTTTACAACAATGTAGATCATGGTCTTTTCCTGATCCGAATAGAAGCCCTTTGCATCGATCATCGTTATACCGCAGGAAAATGTATCCGAGAGTTCCTGACAGATTTCCTGTGGCTTCGTTGTAATGATATAGGCGGCTTTGGAACGGTCAATACCTTCTACGATAAAGTCGATAGTCTTAAGTGCAGCCATATATGTAACGATGGAATAGAGAGGCAGGATCCAACTGTTCAGGATAATGCCACAGATGATATAAAGCATTACATTATATGCCATAACAAAGGTTCCGACGGTGATGCCAAGGCGTTTGGCAAATATGATTGCAAGTGTCTCGATACCATCCATTGCACCGCCAAAACGGATCGCAAGTCCGCTTCCCGCACCGGAGATCAGACCGCCAAAGAGTGCGCACAGAAGCAGATCGGAGCCTGCAAGCGGAGATACAAATCGGACATCGACAGGAAGGACATCTGTAATCAACCATGCACCCAGAGAGTAGATCGCAACTACATAGATCGCATAGATGGTGAAGGTAGATCCCTGCTTTTTCCAGCCATATAAGAATAGTGGAATATTTAAAATAATAAGGAAAACAGAAAGTGACAGGTGTTCCGGAGTGATCTGACTTAGTAGCATGGAAGTACCGGATATGCCACTGTCATAGAGATTAACAGGACTTAAAAATATCGTAATACCGAAGGCATTGATAAGCCCGGCAATGGTCAGCCCGAGGATATTTTTCCAGTGTAGGGAACGAAAGATGGTTTTTAGTTTATTCATATAAAAGCCTCCTGTTCTGTCATATACATTTTTTACTATGGTCAAATATTACACGAGAAAACCATTGATTACAAGAGAATCGTGCTTAATTTAATTAAATCTTTACTGGAAGTTTATTGTTTTCTTGCATTCGTATTTGTCAGAGAGTAAGATAGACTTATATATTATGTGATATTAGAGGAAATAGAATAATATGAAAAATGTTTCGGAAATTATAGAGCAGGGAAATAAGAATGCAGAGCTTCCGGCGTGGTTAAATATGCGGCATGCATGGAGTGCCAGTGATGCAAAGCGGGATGAAGGACTGGCATATCCGGATAATGTAATTCAGATCAAGAATTTGGATTATAAGAAAGCGATAGACGTTAAAAAATGGAATGAATCTTTCCAGAGAGAAGATAATGAAAGAATCATTTATTATAATGAACCGGACGATGCTTCGAATCTTGATTCTGAACGTTATGCATCAAACAGTTTATTTGATATATATTATCCGGCTGAGCCGGATGCGCAGACAACATATCCGGTGATCGTCAGCGTTCATGGCGGTGGATGGTTTTATGGAGATAAAGAGCTGTATAGTTATTATTGCTGCCATCTGGCATCAAAGGGATTTGCGGTTGTGAATTTTAATTACCGGCTGGCACCTCAGAACAAATATCCGGCAGCGATTGAGGATGTGGCATACATTATCCATTATATTCACGAGAATGCAGGGATGCTTCATCTGGATACGGAAAAGTTTTATATGCTGGGGGATTCAGCAGGAGCGCAGCTTACGGCAAATTACTGTATTATTGCCGGGAATGCAGCGTATCGGAGCAAGCTGGATTTCTTTACATATGACAGACTTCCAAAGGCTGTGTGCCTGAACTGCGGAGCATATGAGATGGACAAGCGGGAGGATAATATTTCTGACTGGTATATGAAGAAGGAAGATGGAAGTTATGTAGTATCTGAAGAGCAGAGAAAGTTGTTCCTTTCACAGCTTGAGTATCTGACGAAAGATTTTCCACCGGCATATCTGATGTACAGTGTAAATGATGATCTGAGATTTCAGACCATTCATCTGGATGAACGAATGGAGAAGCTGGGTGTCCGGCATGTGATCCGGTCATTTGGAGAGAAACATCCGGACAGCGGACATGTATTTCACATTAATCTGAAAAACCCGGAAGGCGTACAGTGCAATGAGGAAGAATGTGCATGGTTCCGTCAGTATGAATAAGTACATGGCGGTTCATATAGAAAGTATATGTATTTGTAAGACTTGAAAAAATATGAAATGAAATTTGGAGTACAAGAAAATGGCAGAAGGTTGTAATCATAATTGTAGTAGTTGTGGAGAGAGCTGTTCATCAAGAACTGCTCCTCAGAGTTTACTTGAAACACCACATGAAGGAACAAAGATCAAACATATCATAGCAGTTATCAGTGGAAAAGGCGGTGTTGGAAAATCATCCGTAACGACATCCCTTGCAGTTACCTTGAATCGTCTTGGTTATAAAACGGCGGTTCTGGATGCAGATATTACCGGACCTTCGATTCCGACAGCATTTGGAATAAATGAAGAACCGGAGAGAGGCGATGATTTCCTGTATGCGGTTGAAACAAAGACCGGAATCAAGATGATGTCGATCAATCTGTTGATCGAAGATCAGACGGCACCGGTTATCTGGCGTGGTCCGATCATCGCGGGAGCAGTAAAACAGTTTTATACAGATGTTGTCTGGGGAGATATTGATTATATGCTGGTTGATTGTCCGCCCGGAACCGGAGATGTACCGCTTACGGTATTCCAGTCTCTGCCGGTTGATGGCGCAGTTATTGTTACAACACCTCAGGATCTGGTGTCTCTTATTGTGGAGAAGGCAGTCCGTATGGCAGACGATATGGGAATCCGTATCTTAGGTCTGGTTGAGAATATGTCATATTTCAAATGCCCGGATTGCGGCAAAGAACACAGCATCTTCGGTGAGAGTAAAGTAGAGGAGATACAGGATCGTTTCGGTATCGAGACGGTCGTAAAGCTTCCGATCGACCCTGCACTTGCCGGTCTGATGGATGAAGGTAAGATCGAGGATATGCCGGAATCAAAGCTGAAGGAATTCGCACAGACGATCGTGGGAAAGATAGGATGAAACTTAGAAAATTACTGGAAAGCTGCCACCTGTGTCCGAGAAAATGCGGGGTGAACCGCATAAACGGACAGACAGGGGCATGTAATGAAACATTATCAATATCAGCCGCAAGGGCGGCATTGCATATGTGGGAGGAGCCTTGCATTTCCGGAGAGAACGGATCGGGCGCGGTATTCTTTTCCGGTTGTTCACTTGGATGTGCATATTGCCAAAACCATGATATATCCGGGGGCTTGAATGGAAAAGAGATCACGATAAAGCGCTTATCGGAAATTTTCTTTGAGTTAAAAGAGCAGGGAGCCAATAATATCAATCTGGTAACGCCGGATCATTTTATTCCTCAGATCATAGAGGCAATCGATATGGCAAAGGAGCAGGGGTTCAATCTTCCGTTTGTCTATAATTGCAGTGGATATGAGGAGATCGACGCCCTGAAGCTGTTAGATGGATACATTGACATTTACCTGCCCGATTTTAAATATATGTCGGCAGAACTGGCGGCGAGATACAGTCACGCACCGGATTATCCGGAGGTGGCGAAAACGGCACTGGCGGAGATGGTACGGCAGGTTGGAGGAGATCAGACGACATTTGACGAGGATGGCATCATGAAGCGTGGTGTTATTGTCCGTCATCTGGAGCTTCCGGGATGTATCGAGGATTCCAAGGCTGTCATTCGTTACTTATATAAAACATATGGAAATAATATTTACATCAGTATTATGAACCAGTATACGCCGATGGAGGGTATCGGTAAGAAATTCCCGGAACTGAACCGCAAACTGACGGAACGGGAGTATGATGAACTGGTTGATTATGCGATTTCGATCGGTGTAGAAAATGGTTTCATCCAGGAAGGGGAAACGGCATCAGAAAGTTTTATACCTCCATTTACAAATGAAGGGGTATGATGCAGAAATGTCCGGTATAATAGTTGAAACAGATCAGATGAAAATATCTGGTTTAAAATAAAAAAGGAAAGGAAGATGGGAGTATGAAAAACATCTTAAAGCAGGCTGCAATGAGTATCTTACTTGTTGCGCTGGTGTGTTCTTTCTGTGTAACACCTGCAATGGCAGCGACAGAGTTTATCGGAGAGATAAAAGAAAACAGTACAGTTGTTTCAGATGAAAGTGCAGAACTTGCTGCAAGTTCAGGCTGGGTAAAGAAGAGTTCCGGCCGTTTTGAATATTACAGCAAGGCAGGCAAGGTAACGAAGAAGCTGGTGAAGAAGAATGGGTTCTTCCGTTATTATCTGAAAAAGAATGGCAAATGGAAAGCGCAGAAAAAGGTATGGGTGACAATCTCACATAACCAGTATTATGCGAATGCAAAAGGCAAGGTCACCACGATCTACTATGGTGCCAGCAAAAAGGCAAAGCGGTATTCCGGTGGTAAATGGAAGTATGTGAAGAATGATACTTTGCGTCTGGCAAATGGGAACGTGTATTATTTCAGTGCAAATGGTATCCGTCAGACGAAGCATAGCTGGTATAAGATCAATGATAATCGTCATGTTCTGGTCGGCGAAAAGGGTTCCGATACCGTAGATTATCTGTTGAAGAAGGATCACGGTGCATGGAAATGTTATGTCAGCACAAAGAAAGGCTGGGATAAGTTCAGAAGCAAGTGGGCACAGGCATATGGCAAGATCTATTACTTTGATGCAACCGGAAAGGCATCCAGAATCTACTATGTGGAGTCCATGAAATGCTATGAATACAAAAATGGCAAATATGTAATGTGGAGAAATACAACAAAATACATTGGTAAATATCTGTTGTATTTTGGTTCCGATGGTGTACGTGTTACCAAATCCGGTTGGTATAGGATATCATCAGATAAAGAGATCTATGTAAATTCACAGGGAGTTGTTACGGATTCCAGAACACCTGTAAAAGAAACAACCGGACATTCTGCAACCGGCTGGTATACGATCAAGCTTAGTAATGGCAGTACAAAGCAGGTATATGGATATTTTGATTATGATGCAGAAAATGCGATCATCCGTCAGTTAAATGCTTACAGAAAGGCAAATGGTCTTAATGAATTGACAAGATCACAGAGCTTGATGAATTCTGCAAGAGTACGAGCATATGAGTGCTCTTATTCCTTCTCACATACAAGACCGGATGGTACTCAGTGTTTTACTGCTTCATCAGAAATGAATGGCGAAAATATTGCAGCCGGCTATCCTTCTGCAGATGCAGCAATGACAGCCTGGAAAAATTCACCGGGACATGATGCAAATATGAAATTGCCACTATTCAGTAAAATTGGTGTTGGTGTATTTGTAGCAGTATCCAGTGATAATTGTGGATATAAATATTACTACGTTCAGAACTTTGGTATTTAGAAACAGATTGTATATTTTATTCATAAAGTAAAAGGTACTTCAGAATGTTTAACATAATTGTATGACATCCTGAGGTACCTTTATTTTTATAAGCCTGCTTTTATAAGGTCGTTTTCATCGGAAAAAGTAATGCAGTTATATAAGAATAATACCTGATCGTAGTCTTCGACATTTACCAGATTGCTGATCGATTGATTCGTGTACCGCAGGTCGATCATGGTCACGGTATCGTAGTTATTGATCAGAAACTGTATCATTGAATTCGCATAGCTGTCCTTGATCACAAGAATGGAACGGTTTTCAGAATCCGAAATATTTGAATCATTTGCCGCATCGGATGCTTTGTTACGGCTGATTGTTGCAACTGCAACATTCTGTCCGGTATAAGATGCGTATTTGTCTTTGACGTCCAGATAGTCACGGAAGAAAATGGAGTCATAGGAAGCTTCTTTATCAAGTCCATTCGAGGTTGTCATGGATGGTGTTGCACTATTATCTGCCAGAGTGTAGAAATCAATCTCATCTTTTGTAACAGACTGATCTAAGGTCTTTGAGAACAGGGTTCCCTGAAATTCTGTGCTGGCGGTTTCCTTTGTAAAATCCTTCAATTCATAAGGAGTATATCCAAGTTCTGCTCCGGCAGACTGATATGCATAGTAAGCACCAAGGGATGTCCAGTGGTGGTCGGTATGATAATAGATATACTCGCTATCATGTTCCTTTAAGGCATTATATATATTGATCGGTGTCACACTGGATAGTTCGTTATAACAGGATTCGATCATGTCTTTTTCATCAACTGATACATTCTTAACAGCCGAAGGCAGCAGGGAATTTCCATAGACACCGACAGAGGTCGGACACAGCATGAAGTAGGTTGGAATCTCCGGATGCTTTGCAGCGAAGCTGTTAATGACAGCAAGATTTGTATGGATCTTATCAGCATCATATGCCGCACCGATATCGTCATAATCCGAAAGTACCTGCATCATCCGATCGTCTTTTGTATATACTGTTGAAATCTCTGTTTTGCCTATCAACCGTTCAGAATCATTCATGGCTGAGATCCACTGTTCCCTGCCATAGAACCGGTCAGAGAACCAGGAATCAAAACCGTTCATAAATGTCTCGTCCTTGATGGAGGAAAGACTGATGGTTGGAAATTCCGACAGATAACGATTTTCATTTTCGGAAAAAGGCGCTTTCTCTTTTGGCAGCTTAACAAGTGTCAAAATGGGAAGAGCGATGATGATACATGCAAATATGATAATTCCGATTTTTTTATGCATAAGGGCTCACCTCTAAAAATTAAAGTACAAAAATGGGTTATAGCTTGCGTTGACAAGGTAGGCGGTGGAAAGCAACATCAGAATCGCCATCAAAATGACGCTTCCGTAATTGCCGACAGCCGGAACTTTGTCTGCGAGCTTAACAGCCAGCTTCTTTGGCAGATCCGTAGAACCGATGATCGCAATGATGAATAACAATCCGAAGTTCACAAGGATATATATGGTATAACTGTCGTAGAAGCTACTGCCAAAGCGGAACATCCGTCCCATATAGGAGAATGCCTGTGCGATCGTTGATGTATCAAAGAGTACCCATCCAAGCATGACGAGGACGATCGCATAAACACGTTTTATAATAGAAGGAATCTTTGTAAAGATATCCTGCTTTCCTACTTTTGTCAGAGCAGTTGTAACCAGCTTTTCTATAATGATCAGAACACCGTACAGAGAACCCCACAGAATGAAGTTCCAGCTTGCACCATGCCAGACACCGGTTAAGAACCAGACAACTGCGGTGTTGAATATCGTACGGGCAAGTCCCTTGCGGCTTCCGCCGAGAGGAAAATATACATAGCTCTTGAACCAGCCGGAGAGTGTCATATGCCATCTGCGCCAGAATTCACTGATACTCTTGGACATATACGGATAATTGAAATTTTCCGGGAAATGGAAACCGAGCATCTTACCCAGACCGATCGCCATATCAGAATAACCGGAAAAATCAAAATAGATCTGTAAGGTATAAGCGGCAATACCAAGCCATGCGGTTGCAACCGGAAGCTCGGATAAGTCCATAGCTTTGACATTTGTCCAGACAACACCGATATTATTTGCGATCAGAACCTTCTTGCCAAGACCGACCGCGAAGCGGAGAATACCATCCCAGATCAGGTCGATGTCGATCACACGTTCATTCAGCTCGGCAGCTACATCTTCATAACGAACGATCGGACCTGCTACGATCTGTGGGAACAGCGTGACAAAGGCTGCAAAGGTGATCGGATTCTTCTGAACAGAGATGTTCTTCCGGTACAGGTCGATCGTATATGACATGGACTGGAAGGTAAAGAAGCTGATACCGATCGGAAGCAGAGAGGTCGGTGAACCATAGTGCGTTCCGAATATGTTATTAATATTTTCTATGATGAAATTGCTGTATTTGAAAAAGCCAAGCAAGGACAGATTCATGACCATCGATACGATCAGTGCAAGCTTTCGAAGTGCCTGACGGTCGCCTGCCTTATAAATGACCAGACCTGCAAAATAATCGATCATTGTCGATGCGATCAGTACAAATACATAGATTGGTTCGCCCCATGCGTAGAAGAACAGTCCGCTGATCAGGATGAACAGGTTCCGTAACTGCTTCGGGACAATATAATAGATAACCAGTGTAACCGGTAAAAATATATATAAAAATGTCAAACTGGAAAAGACCATGTGATACCCCAACTAACTTCATTATTATGTCGACTTCTGTCGCCGTAACAATTATAAAGTTAACGTATGGTAGTGTCAATCAGATTAAATATTAAATATTTGTGAGAAACCGGCTAAGAAACGGGAAAATATATAGATTGTGTGTATAGTTACAATATCGGCAGGCATATACAGATATACAGCAGTATTAAGACTACCAATATAGGATTTTAAGGAGATGAGAAAAAATCAGCCCATGTGAAACCATGTGACTATATAAAAGAACTGCCTTACTTAGACTCGCTGTGGTTTCTATGATCTGCATATACGTGATTCGCAAATGTTCCTGTGCCAACTCGCCTTTCAGGCTCAGACAGGCACCCACATTTGCTCGTATATGCATCTCATTACGAAATCCTCACTAATGTCTTAGTAAGGCAGTTCTTTTATATAGATTGTATAGTTTCACATGGGTGTCCTTCTATCGGATAGCATCCTTCATGCTTGCGACATAGTCTTTGATGTAAGGAACGCAGTCCCTGCCATATTTGGCGCAGAGCTTGACGATGGCAGAGCCGACGATCACACCGTCAGCATGAGCAGCCATTTCCTTTGCCTGCTCCGGTGTAGAGATTCCGAAGCCGATCGCACACGGAGTATCCGTTGCGGCTTTGACCAGCTTGGTCATAGCACCGATATCGGTCGTGATCTTGCTTCTTGTTCCGGTAACACCGAGAGAAGAAACACAGTAGATAAATCCATTTGCTTCCTTTGCGATCATGCTGATACGGTCGTGAGAGGTTGGTGCGATCATGGATACCAGATCCAGATCATACTTCTTACAGATACCGTCGAACTCATCCTTTTCCTCATAAGGGATATCCGGCAGGATCAGTCCGTCAATGCCGATCTCCTTACAAATGCTGATAAATTTTTCAGAGCCGTAAGAGAAGACAACATTTGCATAAGTCATAAATACCATAGGGATGGTGACTGTCTTACGGAGCTTTCTTACAAGGTCAAATACATCATTTGTCGTAACATGGTTTGCAAGTGCACGGATATTTGCACCCTGGATAACAGGCCCTTCTGCGGTTGGATCTGAGAATGGGATACCAAGCTCGATCAGGTCTGCACCTGCTTCTACCATGGCATATACGATCTGTTCTGTTGTTTCAAGATCAGGGTCACCACATGTAACAAATGGGATGAACGCCTTTCCGTTTTTGAATGCATTTTTAATATTACTCATAGAGATCCTCCCCTCTGTATCTGGCGATGGCGGCAACGTCTTTATCGCCTCGTCCTGAAATGTTAATGACCATGATCTGGTCTTTGTCCATCTGTGGTGCAAGCTTCATTGCATAGGCAACCGCATGAGCACTTTCGATCGCCGGGATAACACCCTCGATTTTGGACAGATATTCAAATGCATCAACAGCTTCGTCATCTGTAACAGCGACATATTCTGCTCTGCCGATGTCATGCAGGTATGCATGTTCCGGCCCGATTCCCGGATAGTCAAGACCTGCTGAAATAGAATAAACCGGTGCGATCTGTCCGAATTCATCCTGACAGAAGTAGGACTTCATACCATGGAAGATACCCAGTCTTCCGGTATTGATCGTTGCGGCTGTCTCAAATGTATCAATTCCACGTCCGGCTGCTTCACATCCGATCAGGCGAACGCTCTTATCCGGAATAAAGTTATAGAATGCGCCGATCGCATTGGAACCGCCGCCGACACAGGCGAGAACGGCATCCGGCAGTCTGCCTTCCTTCTCCATAAGCTGTTCCTTGATCTCCTTGCTGATAACAGCCTGAAAATCACGAACCATCTCAGGGAAAGGATAAGGTCCCATAACAGAACCCAGAACATAATGAGTATCATCGATTCTGGAAGTCCATTCACGGAAGGTTTCGGAAACGGCATCCTTTAATGTACCTGTACCGGTTTCTACCGGGTGAACCTTTGCTCCTAATAATTTCATACGGTAGACATTTAAAGCCTGACGGATGGTGTCTTCCTTGCCCATGAAGATTTCACATTCCATACCCATCATGGCAGCAACTGTAGCAGTTGCAACACCATGCTGACCGGCGCCTGTCTCGGCGATAACTCTTGTCTTACCCATTCGTTTTGCAAGGAGCATCTGACCGATAACATTGTTGATCTTATGTGCTCCAGTATGGTTTAAGTCCTCGCGCTTCAGGTAGATCTTTGCACCGCCGAGATCCTCTGTCATTCTCTTGGCATAGTACAGACGGCTAGGTCTGCCGGCGTATTCATTTAACAGTTCTGTCAGCTCCCGGTTGAATTCCGGGTCATCTTTGTATTTCTTATATGCTTCTTCAAGCTCAAGCATGGCGTTCATCAGTGTTTCCGGTATGTACTGTCCGCCATGGATTCCAAAACGTCCTTTTGACATATATGTTTCCTCCTGTATGTGTTGTTTCTATATTATAAATATCATTAATGCTTTCAAATAAAGTTCGTTGTTCCTGCAGAAACAGGATCCGGTTCTATCCTATAGCTTCACCCCGTAACCATGCAAATGCGGCTTTCTTATCAGGGCTTCGCATAAAGGTTTCTCCGATCAATACTGCATCTGTGCCATTTCCCTTTAAACGGTCAATGTCCTCCGGTGTGCGGATGCCGCTTTCGGATACATAGACGACCGGTTTACCATTTATCGAATCCGGGATCAATGTCCGAAGTCTTACACTGTTCATGATGTCAACGGTAAAGGTCTTCAGATCGCGGTTATTTACACCGATAATGTCTGCGCCGATCGCGATCGCCCGTCTGACTTCTTTTTCGTCATGTGCTTCTACCAGAACGGACAGCCCGAGGCTTGTTGCAAGCTCGTAATAGCTTTTGAGCTGCTCGTCGGTAAGGATCGCACAGATCAGAAGGATCGCAGAGGCACCGATCACCTTTGCTTCATAGATCATATAAGGATCGACGGTGAAATCCTTCCGCAGGATCGGAGTGGATATTGATTCATGGATCGCTGTCAGATATTCGTTGCTTCCCTGAAAATAAAAAGGTTCGGTCAGCACGGATATGGCGGATGCACCGGCGGCTTCATATTCTTTCGCAATCTCGATATATGGGAAATCCGGTGCAATCAGTCCTTTGGAAGGGGAAGCCTTTTTTACTTCGCAGATAAAGGAGATTCCCGGCTTTGCCAGATTGTCACGGAAAGGAAAAACGGTATAAGGTTTTGTTCCGTTCTCTGTTTCCTTTTCTACGATTGCAAGAGCTTTTGCCTTCATTTCTTCAAATGAGATCTGCTCTTTGCATTTGGCAATCCGTTCTTTTGTTTTTGCTGCTATTTCATCTAAGATCATATATATTCCTCCATAGCGGTCCGGAGATTAAAGGTTCCGGGTCGGTTATGTGTTTTGCTTTTACAAATAATTAAGCGTTTGTTGCTGCTATAAAGTCTTCCAGCTTCTTCAGACCGCTGCCATTTGCCAGAATATCGGCTGCAAGGGCGAAGCCTTCTTCAAGTGAGATTTGGTTTGTGATATGCAAAGCTGCACCGGCATTTAAGATAACGGCTGTACGTTTGCCATCTGTGATCTTGCCGGATAAGATATCCTTTGTGATCTGTGCATTTTCTTCCGGTGTGCCACCGACCAGTTCGGCTTTGTCACAGAGGGTGAAGCCGTATGCGGTTGGGTCTAAGGTATAGGTGTTAAATGTGCCATCGTTGAATTCACATACAGTTGTTGTTGTAACCGCTGAGATTTCATCCAGACCGTCGTTTCCATGAACGACCATACCACGTTTTACACCGAGGTTGCTGAGTACTTTTGCAAGCGGATCAACGAGGGAGGCATCATAGACACCGAGTAACTGAAGATTTGCTTTTGCCGGATTTGCAAGAGGTCCTAAGATGTTGAATACAGTAGGAATCTTGATTTCTTTTCTTGGAGCACCGACAAATTTCATGGCTGTGTGATATTTCTGTGCAAATAAGAAGCAGGTACCAAGATCCTTCAGACAGGCTTCGCTGACTTTACAGTCTGCTGCGATGTTGACGCCAAGGGCTTCCAGGCAGTCGGCTGTTCCGCATTTGCTGGATGCTGCACGGTTGCCATGCTTTGCCACCTTACCACCGCCTGCGGCTGTTACTAATGAGGAAACAGTTGAGATGTTAAAGGTTCCTGCGCAGTCTCCACCGGTTCCTACGATGTCGATCTCCTCATCGACATCCGGTGTAAATTCACCACAGTGTTTTCTCATGATCTCAGCAAATGCTGTGATCTCATCGATCGTTTCACCTTTAATATGAAGTGCTGTTAAGAAGCTTCCAATCTGTGCCTGTGTTGCTTCTCCGCTCATAATTTCATCCATAACGGCTGCTGCCATTTCTTTGTCAAGATCCTTACCATTAACAACTGCTGCGATTGCTTCTATAATCATATTCATATCCTCCTTGAATGTATGTTCTAATAAACATTTGCGAATCCTATAAAGTATATTCATGATTAAACATTCTGACTTGCCAAAACAGTGGCATTTGAGACCGCCGGTTCTTGATGGTGCGTTAGCAGCATCTTAGTACCGCTGCAGGTCTCAACGAGCGGAAGCGTCCACTGGTTGGTAATGTCAGGAATGTTTAATCATAGAAATATAGTGCTGATTGCAAATGTTTGATTACGCCTCTAAAAAGTTTCGTAAGATGATCGTTCCTTTTGGTGTCAGAATCGATTCCGGATGGAACTGGACACCATATATTTCATAATCCTTGTGTTTGACTGCCATGATCTCATCATCGTCGGTTCGGGCAATAACGGTAAGAACATCCGGGAAGTTTTCTTCGGAAGCGGCAAGAGAATGATATCTGGCAACCTCGATCCGTTTCTGAAGTCCCTTGAACAGTTTGCAGTTGATGTCGACATTTGCAACGGACATTTTGCCATGCATCAGCTTTTTGGCGTATGTGATCGTTGCACCGTAGGTTTCACAGATTGCCTGATGTCCGAGACAGACACCAAGGATCGGAACCTTGCCGGCAAAATAGGAGATGGCTTCTTCACAGATACCTGCATCGGAAGGCCTTCCGGGACCGGGTGAAATGATGATCTTCTCCGAGTTCATTGCTTCAATCTCCTGACAGGTGTATTCATCATTTCGTATTACCTTGATGTCAGGATTGATCTTTCCTACAAGCTGATACAGATTGTAGGAAAAGCTGTCATAATTATCGATCAGTAATATCATGCTTCGTCACCTCGTATTTTCTGAGAATTAATCAATGCATCCGTTACGGCTTTTGCTTTGTTGATGCATTCCTGGAATTCATTTGCCGGTACACTGTCGGCTACAATGCCGGCACCGGAACGGACAAATACTTTATTTCCTTTGCGGTATGCGATTCGGATCGCGATGCAGGTATCCAGATTTCCTGAGAAATCGATATAACCGATCGCGCCGCCGTAAATACCTCGTTTGTTATTTTCAAGCTCGTTGATGATCTCACATGCCCGGATCTTCGGTGCACCGGATAAGGTTCCGGCCGGAAGAACCGCATCGACAGCGGAGATCGCATCCAGATCCTCACGGAGTGTTCCGCGTACGGTAGAGCCGATATGCATAACGTGTGAATAACGCTGGATGGACATGTATCGTTCGACTTCGACCGTTCCAAACTGACTGACCTTTCCGAGATCATTTCTTCCGAGATCCACTAACATATTGTGTTCTGCAAGTTCCTTTTCATCTGCCATCAGGCTCTTTTCCAGTTCCAGATCTTCGACCTTTGTTTTTCCCCTTGGCCTTGTGCCTGCCAGAGGAAATGTATGGAGAACGCCATCCTCTACCTTGACCAGAGTTTCAGGGGAAGCCCCGGCAACCTCGATCGTGTCACCATCAAAGTAGAACATGTAAGGAGATGGGTTTGTGCTTCGGAGCAGCCGGTAGGTATCGAACAGGCTTCCTTCCATTTCGGCTTCCAGTCGGTTGGAAAGCACGACCTGGAAAATATCTCCTTCATATATATAGTGCTTTGCCTTTTCTACCATCCGGCAGTAGGCTTCTTTGTCAAATAATGGTTTGAATTCTGTCTTAAGAACAGGAGCAGGAATATCGGCTTCTGCGCCATGGAGAATGAGTTCTTTCATTTCTTTGATATCCTGTAAGGCTTTCTGATATCCTTCTTCGATATTTGCTGTGCCGGCATTTGCGATCAGGATCAGTTTGGATCTTACATTGTCAAATGCGATCACCTTGTCAAATAACATCAGGTCGACATCCTGAAATCCTTCCTCGTCCTTTGCATCAAGCACCAGCTTCTTTTCACTGTATTTCAGATAGTCATAAGAGAAATATCCAACCAGTCCGCCGGTGAAAGTAGGGAAGCCTTCGATCTTAGGGCTCTTATAATCTTTTAAAACCTCACGGATGAAGATTTCCGGATGGATGCCGGAGGTCTCTTTGATGACTGCTCCGTTCTCATCCTTTAATGTCAGGGTTCCGTTCATACAGATGATATCCAGTTTTGGACTGTATCCAAGGAAAGTGTATCTTCCCCAGAGCTCCTGATTCTCCACGCTTTCCAGAATGTAGCAATGCTCATTTTCCGCTTTTAGTTTCTTCAACAGATTGATCGGAGTGATGATATCGGAGAGCATCTCATAACAGACCGGAACCATGTGATATCCCTGTTTCGCATATTCTTTTGCTTCGCTAAGTGTTGGTCGTATCATATGTTTCACCTCGTTCATAAATAATAGTTTAATAAGTTATTTGAAATTGTTCATGTATGGTGAGGTGCGCTTTGTCTGATCTGCTTTTTATAAAAAGAAAAAGCACCGTCAGAAGATTGTATAAAAAAATCTCATCCAAAAGCAAAACGCTTATAGGACAAGATACAAATACAACACTCCTGCGGTGCCACCTATATTCATCAAAATCTGATGCACTCAACCATATACTAACATATATGTACTTTCTATAACGGGAAGTCTCCGTCGCCCCTACTAGATTCGCTCGTTCGGTTTGCCCTCGCAAGTCCATTCACTTAAGAAATCATCACTGCAATCTCACCACCTGCAGTTCTCTGGACATGTTGTTCATAAGCTACTCTTCTTGCTCATTGGTTTGTTTTATTGTATTCATATTGCACCGGTATGATATATTTGTCAAGAACTAATTTTATAATTGTTCAAAAAAAGGTACAATTATTTCGATGGAAAACCTTGTTTATTCGTTAAAAATCACTATAATAAAAGTAAGATGACTCGCTATGCGCAAGTATAGCTTTTAATACTGAAAATATACGGAACGTGTATGTAATGCATGATATATGATTCGTATAAATAATCAATGGAGGACTATAATCGTGGAAGAACGTAAAAATTTTGGTTTCGGTGTATTGATCGATATTTTGAAGAAAAATCCAAAAACAATTGTTTTGACTGAAGGTACTGATCCCCGTATTCTGGAAGCATCTTCAAGACTTCTTGCAAGTAACTTCCTGCATCCGATTCTTGTAGGAGATCCTGATAAGATTTATGAAGTTGCAGAGGAAAGCGGTTTTAATATAAGAGGTTCCGAGATCATTAATCCAAGGAATTTTGATCGTATGGATGAGATGGTTGAGATGTTCTGTGAACTCAGAAAGAGCAAGGGTGTGACACCGGAGCAGGCAAGAGAGATCCTGTATCAAAACAACTACTTTGGTACGATGCTTGTTAAGATGGGAATTGCAGATTCGCTTCTCGGTGGTGCTACATATTCAACTGCAGATACAGTAAGACCTGCTTTACAGCTGATCAAGACAAGACCGGGCAACACACTGGTTTCATCCTGCTTCATTCTGGTACGTCCGTTTGCAACAGGTGGTAATGAAGTGTTCGCTATGGGTGACTGTGGTATCAACATCAAGCCAAATGAAGATGAGCTGGTTGAGATCGCAGAGGAGACGGTTCGTTGTGCAAGAATCTTCGGTGTAGATCCAAAGGTTGCATTCTTAAGCTATTCAACCTATGGCTCTGGTAAGGGCGAAGATGTGGATAAGATGAGAAATGCAGCAAGAAAGACAAAGGAGCGTAACCCTGATCTTCCGATCTCAGGTGAGATTCAGTTCGATGCAGCCGTATCACCTAGAGTTGCAAAGAAGAAATGTCCACAGTCAGAGGTTGCAGGAAATGCAAATACCTTTATCTTCCCTGATATCAATGCAGGAAATATCGGTTATAAGATTGCACAGAGAATGGGTAACTTCTCAGCATATGGCCCGATCCTGTTAGGACTTAATTCTCCTATCAACGATCTGTCCAGAGGATGTACAGCAGATGAGGTTTATTCTATGGCGATCATCACAGCAGCATTAGCAGATAATAAAGATGCATAAATTGTAGATAGATAAAAGCCGGACACTATCTTTGGTTTAAAGAGATAGTGTCCGGCTTTTGTCTATTGTCTAAAGATGATTATTCTATTTGCAGGAATTCTGCGGCTGTTAATATTTGTGGCTTTTGAAGTCCTGATTCTGCTGATTTTTCATTGCAAGAAAGTGTGATTTTTCTTGAAATAAATGGGTAAATGGTTTACCATAATATCATGAGTATTTAGTATGGGATTGTAGCGTTTTTTTAGCGTGAAGGGCGAACAAATGACGCCTGTGAGACAGAAAAATTGGGACAGCATATTTGTGGGTGTCAGAATGGAGATTTGAATGAGTTTCGTGTATTCATTGTTTTTGAAGAGAGCCGGAGAGGAACTTTCACAATTTGATAACAGAATTTCTAACATGCTTCCAGTGGCTGCCGGTCTGGTTTTTTTTGATATGCGAAACTATCGTAATGATAATGGGGAATTTAATGTTTATATAGAGTGGAATGAGGAATTGAATTCCATCCTGAATGACAGACTGCCTTCGGGTGGTTATTTTATAAAGGCAACAGGAAAACAGGCAAGACAGTTGGAAGAAAAAACAGGTGGAATTCCTGTTTATATGAAGTTGATCGCACATGAGGGCAGGCTGTATCCGTATCGCACATATGTGATGTGGAATGGCAGGCCTTTTAGTGTGGAATTTAACGGAAATATATTAATCCCGGTTGATTATAAGAAGAAAGCAGAGAACGTGAGGATACAGGGTTCGCAGAATGGCGGTAAAGGAAATCGTACGGATGTATCTGGAAGTCAGATGAGCAGTCAGAGAGGGGTGTTTGGCACAAGCCAGCGTGGAATCTTCTTTGGCAGTCAGCGAGGATTTTTGACAGATAGTAATCGGGGCTTCTTTTTTGAAAGTCAGAATGGCTTTTCCTTTGGCAGTAACCGAGGTTATCTGACGGGCAGCAATCGTGAATTCTGGACGAGTAGCAATCGACCTTGGATGTATGAGTGGGAATATGAGAATGGCAGCCAGAGAAGTCTATTCGGTGGTAGTCAGAGAAGTCTGTTTAGTACAAGTCAACGTGGAAATTTCTTTGGAAGTCAAGGTAGATTTTGGGGGACAAGTCAGCAGGGATTCCTTTTTGGAAGTCAGCGGGAGTTTTTGACAGGTAGCAATCGGGGCTTCTTTTTTGGAAGCCGGAACGGCTTTTTCTATGGCAGCAACCGAGGCTATCTGACGGGCAGCAATCGTGAATTCTGGACAAGCAGTAATCGACCTTGGATGTATGAGTGGGAATACGAGAATGGCAGTCAGCGTGGATTTTTAGCAGGCAGCCGGTACACACCGACATTTTATCAGGCAACAGATGGTGGAGCAGATGATTATGATATTCCGCATTGGTATTACATGCCGCCGGAATGGCAGCTTATAAACCGGTCAAAACGACCATGCAGCAGAAAAGGCGGAAACAGCACATTTGGCTATGGGCTGGATTTAATATAGAGCGGAAGCGTCCCTTGGCTGAGAAGGTCAAGAGCCTGTAACTAATCAATATTTAGTCGGTTTTCAATTATCTTGAAAGGACAACATATGGACGGATTTCATTCCTTATGGTCAAAACCATATATGGCGGGAAAACAAGCGGAAGAATATTGGATGCAGGACTATGAAGTCCTTACGATGATTCTTTCGGCATTGATGTGGAGAAAATACAATGGGGGGATCCGTTTGTGTGCGGATGAAGAGGCAAGAGCATTTATCGAGAAGCTGGGACTTGCGCACATCTGGAATCTCGGAATCGAGGAAATTACAGTGCCGGAAGCGGTACCGGAAAAGGTGTTCTGGGCAGCCGGCAAATTATATTCATTGAAAAAAATGCAGATGCCTGCGGTCATGGTGGATCTGGATCTGATCATCTGGAAGGATATACGGAATATTATAAAAGATACGGATATCTGTGCAATACACAGAGAAGGGATATTCCCTGATGTGTATCCGGGAAAAGAGTTTTTCCATATGAAGCCGGAGTATCGGTTTGACCCGGACTGGAGCTTTGAGGTTCTTCCGGTCAATACCTGTATGTTATATATCGCGGATGAAGCGTTTAAGAATTATTATGTTGACAGTTCAATCACATTTATGGAGAATTGTCTGGAGACAGAGGAGAATCTCTGTCATATGGTATTTGCGGAACAGCGGCTTCTTGCGATGTGTGCAGAGAAGCAGGGAAAGCAGATATCATCTTTTTTTCCCGGTTCGGCACAGATCGAGAACCAGGATATATTCACACATTTATGGGGCTATAAGAACATTCTAAAATTCAATTATAAAGAAAGGGAAGCTTTTAACCGTAAAATGTATGATCGCATCGTCCGGGAATTTCCGGAAGAAGAGACGACACTCAAGCAGCTTCCGATATCAGGACTATAGGGAGAATGGTATGAAACTTTTACGCAAAATACCAAAGGAAATATACATATATATCGCATGGGGCATACTCGTAGGGGCAGTGAACTTAGGGTCTGCCTGGGTTTTTATGTACAAATGCGGGATAAATGAGATCTATGCCAATTATATGTCGTGGATTCTGTACAACTATGTGTCATTTGCGACAAACCGCAAATCTGTATTCCACACAAAGGCTGCAACGATAAAGGCATATTTTATTGAACTGGGATTATTCTATCTGAGCCGGATATCTACACTTCTGATCGAAACGGGGATTATCTTTGCGCTTGTTACCGGACTGAAATGGAATGCGATGGGAGTGAAGGTATTTACATCTATCCTTGTGATCTTTTTGAATTATTTCATCAGTAAGAAATTCATCTTTTCCATTCAATACGAAAAGAAAAATAGCGGAGAAATGTTGTCGGAAGACGAAGTATGCCGCGAAATCGTGAGATAATTAATAAAAACTTTACAAGATTTATTTCCATATTTTTGTAAAATGTAGTACAATATCGGCGTAACCATGCATTCTGTGTGGTTTATACATAAGCTGACAAAGTAAATTTTTATAGAATTTAACAATGCAGGATTTCTTCTATATCTTTCACAGATAATCTGGATGGTATATATATGGAAGAAAATGGAAATCATACTTTATATTAAGGAGAATTATTGAATATGAGTAGAAGAGTAGTGATTACAGGAATGGGAGCGGTTACTCCACTTGGTCTGAATGTGGATGAGTTCTGGAATGGCTTAAAAGAAGGCAGACATGGTTTTGGACCGATTACACAGTTTGATGCATCAGAATATAAGTGCAAGGTTGTAGGTGAAGTAAAAGGATTTGTAGCAAAAGATTATATTGATCCAAAGGCCGCAAGAAGAATGGCAAGATTTTCACAGTTCGCGGTTGCAGCAGCAAAGGAAGCAGTTGCAGATGCAAAGCTTGACATGACAGCAGAAGATCCATACATGGTTGGAACCTGTGTCGGTTCCGGTGTAGGAAGTCTTCAGGAGCTTGAAAGTGCATATGAGAAGATCATGACAAAAGGACCGAATCGTGTAAGCCCATTTACAGTACCTATGATGATCAGCAATATTGCAGCAGGTAATATTGCGATCCAGCTTGGCTGCAAGGGAAAGAGTATTGATGTTGTTACAGCATGTGCATCCGGTACAAACAGTATCGGTGAAGCATTCCGTACAATTCAGTATGGAGATGCAGATGTAATGATCGCCGGTGGTACAGAAGCAGCAGTTTCACCAATCGGTATCTCGACATTTGATGCGTTAACAGCGTTGTCATCATCTGATAACCCAGACAGATGCTCAATTCCATTTGATAAAGAGAGAGATGGTTTCGTTCTTGGTGAAGGTTCCGGTATCGTTATTCTTGAGGAACTGGAACATGCTAAGAAGCGTGGCGCAAAGATCTATGCCGAGATCAGCGGATACGGATGCTCCAGTGATGCATTCCATATCACAGCACCGGAAGATTCAGGCGAGAGCCCTGCAAGAGCAATGTTAAATGCTGTAAAGGATGCGGGCGTATCACCGGAGGATGTTGCATATATCAATGCACACGGAACCAGTACACATTTAAACGATCTGGTTGAGACCAGAGCGATCAAGAAAGCATTTGGCGATCATGCAAAGGACATCAAGATCAATTCTACAAAGTCTATGACAGGACATCTTCTTGGTGCAGCAGGTGCAATCGAATGTATCGTTACAGCAAAGACGATCGAAGAAGGCTATATCCACAGAACCCGTGGACTTCATGAGAGTGAAGAAGAACTGGATCTTGATTATTGTAAGGAGCCATATGAGCAGGAGGTTGACTGTGCGATCAGCAATTCTCTTGGATTTGGTGGACATAACGCATGTATTCTTTTACAGAAATATAAGGAGCAGTAAAAAGAAATGTTATTTATAAAGAAAAAGGCAAAAGAAGCCGAGATGGAAAAAATGAAGGCTGTCGAAGCAGAACAGCCAAAACCGGAGACTGTAAAATGTCCGAAATGTGGAGCTGAGCTTGATAAGCAGAGAGTTGTAAAGGCAAAATATATTTGTTATGAATGTGGTTCTTATTTCCGTGTTAAGACAAAGAACCGTATCAAGATGGTAACAGATCCAAAGTCATTTGAACCATGGTTTGAAGATATGCCGATGTCAAATCCGTTAAATACAGCCGGATATGAAGATAAGGTTAAGGCTGCGCAGGAAAAGACAGGACTGAAAGAAGCGGTTACAGTCGGTAAGGCTCTGATCAATGGTGAGCCGGCTATGATCGGTATCTGTGATGCCAGATTCCTGATGAGCAGTATGGGCTATGTTGTTGGTGAGAAGATTGCCAGAGCGGTTGAGCGTGCGACAGAAGAAAAGCTTCCTGTATTCATGTTCTGTTGTTCCGGTGGTGCCAGAATGCAGGAGGGTATCATTTCCCTGATGCAGATGGCAAAAACCTCCGCAGCATTGAAGAAACATTCAGAAGCCGGATTGTTATATGTATCGATCCTTACAGATCCTACAACCGGTGGTGTAACAGCCAGCTTTGCAATGCTTGGCGATATCATCTTAGGTGAGCCCGGTGCTCTGGTTGGATTTGCAGGCCCTCGTGTTATCAAACAGACGATCGGACAGGATCTTCCGGAAGGCTTCCAGCGTTCTGAGTTCCTGGTAGAGCATGGTATTATTGATGGTATTATCACCAGAGATAAGATGAAGGATACCATGTATCAGTTGATCGTTACGCATAAACAGAGAACCGGTTATGCAAACTTCGATAAGGAAGAAGACGAGAAGTTTGATATCAGCGAGATCTTAAAGGAGAGATTGACTTCTGTTGAGAATAAGACTCCTTGGGAGAAAATTCGTGGTACAAGACAGATGACTCGTCCTTGCGCACTTGATTATATTGATTATATCTGTGAAGATTTCCATGAGATCCATGGAGACAGAACAATGAATGACGATAAAGCGATTGTTGGTGGTATCGGTCATATCGATGGACAGCCTGTAACCGTGATCGCACAGGTAAAGGGTTCCAGCATGACAGAGTGTATGGAGCGTAACTTCGGTATGCCGCTTCCGGATGGATACCGTAAGGCTCTTCGTCTGATGAAACAGGCAGAGAAGTTCAACCGTCCTATCATCACATTTGTAAATACACCCGGTGCATTCTGTGGACTGGAAGCAGAGGAGCGTGGTATGGGTGAAGCAATCGCAAGAAACCTTTACGAGATGTCAGCCCTTAAAGTTCCTGTACTTTGTATCCTGATCGGTGAAGGCGGCAGCGGTGGAGCACTTGCTATGGCAGTTGGTAATGAAGTATGGATGCTTGAAAATGCAGTATACTCCATTCTTTCACCGGAAGGCTATGCATCAATTCTCTGGAAGGACAGCAATCGTGCAGAGGAGGCGGCAGAGGTTATGCAGCTTACCGCACAGGATCTTTCAAGACTTGGTGTGATCGAGAAGGTTATTCCTGAGTATGGCGGAGCAGATAAAGAATCTGTCCCATATATCGGTAAATTCATTAAAATGAATGCCAAGGAATTCCTGAAGAAATTCGATGGAATGAGCGGCGAAGAAATTGCTGCTGCAAGATATAAGAGATTCCGTGAGATGTAAATAAAATAAAAAACAGGGATGTAACGTTGAGGGTATCATAATGATTATGATGCCCTCGATGTAACATCCCTGTTTTTATATAAATCCTAGATCAATGACTCGTACAGCTTGGTGATATCCTCAACGCTTGTCTCCTTTGGATTGCCTGGGCGGCATGCATCATCATATGCAGACTGAGCAAGGAAAGGAATATCCTCCGGTTTTACGATATCTTTTAAGTCGGCAGGAATTCCGGCTGTTGTAGGTACAGCGAAGATAGGTACGGATTTATTCTTGGTAGGAGCAACGCCCTCAAGACTTCTGATATCAGCAAAATCCGGATTTGCGATCACGATACCAACGCCCTTTGCTGTGTCCATGGATGATCCGCCACCGATTGCAATGATGTAATCAGCTTCAGCAGCCTTAAAAGCAGCAACACCTGACTGAACATTCTCGATGGTTGGGTTTGGTTTAATGTTGGAATAGATCTCATATGCAAGACCAGTGTTGTCCAGAACATCTGTTACTTTCTTAGTAACACCGAACTTAATGAGATCAGGATCAGAGCAGACAAATGCTTTCTTGAAGCCACGGCCGATGGCCTCTGTAGCGATCTCTGTGATCGCACCTGCTCCATGATAAGATGTTTCGTTTAATACAAATCTGTTAGCCATATAAATAATAAGAAATATTATAGTAATAATTATAAAAAAGTATCTAAATTTACTTGCCGGCTGCATCTGCTTTTAATCCTGCGCGCCAGTTCAGATAAGAAATGCCGATGATAACGGCATACCCGATAAAGCTCAATGCATCCGGTATCTGGCTGAAGAAGATGAAACCAAGGATTGCCGAGGTGATGATCTGCGAATAATCGAAGATCGATATTTCCTTTGCCGGAGCATGTGAATAAGCAGCCGTGATCGAGAATTGACCGACAGCAGCGGAGGCACCTGCCATTAACAGACAGAACAACTGGAAAAATGACATCGGTTTATAAAAGGCGATCACAAATGGCAGCATGACCAGAGTCGAAAATGCGGAGAAAAAGAATACGATCTGTGGATTTTTTGCACCGTGGTTGCTTAGATATCTTACTGCCGCATAAGCAGCGCCTGCACCCATACCGCCGGTAAAACCGATGAGACCCGGAGCAAAATCAGCGAAGTTCAGGGATGGTTTGATAACAAATAAAGCGCCGATGAATACCCCGATCAGAGCAGCATATTGTTTCAGACTTGCCTTTTCCTTTAACAGGAAGATTGAGAAGATAACAGCGGCAAACGGTGACAGCTTATTCAGGATCGAAGCGTCGGCGATGTTCATGTGATCGACTGCATAGAAGTTACACATGATACCGAGTGTGCCGCAGATCGACCGCATAAACAGCATCGGAATGTGCCGTTTCTCATAATGCAGTCCGAGATCACTTCGGATCAGGACAACAAGCGCGATGAATGCTGCGACCAGATTGCGGAAAAATGCTTTTTCAATCGTAGGAAGATCACCGGATAATCGTACGAATACGTTCATAAAAGAAAAACCGACACCGGCCAGAATTATATAAAGAATTGCTTTTGTTTTCTCTCGCATATAAAAACACCACTTTCTGTAAAACTCTTTAGATATCATAGCTCTTTCTTAACTCAAAAGCTAGCCAAAGTTTTATGAAACACTTTATACTTGCTTTATAAACTATACACAATTTATTCAAAAAACTTGTCTATCATACTTTTAGAAAAAACAAAGTAGATACTATTTATATAGATATTACACAATACAGGATATATCAGTATAGATATCTTCGTCCGGATAGAAAAGGAGATCATACATGAGCAGGGTAATAGGAATAGATTTAGGAACGACAAATAGCTGCGTGGCCGTTCTGGAAGGCGAACAGGCGACAATCATACCGAATGCCGAAGGCAACCGTACTACACCATCGATAGTAGCCATTACGAAAAATGGCGACAGACTGGTGGGGGATGCTGCAAAGAGACAGCTTACGGTAAATGTAGACAGAACCATTGCATCGATCAAGAGAGAAATGGGAACAGCATATAGAAAAAGAATAGATGGAAAAGATTATTCACCACAGGAGATATCGGCGATCATTCTGTCAAAGTTAAGAGCGGATGCAGAAAACTATCTGGGTGAGCCGGTTCATGATGCGGTCATCACGGTTCCGGCGTATTTTGATGACAGTCAGAGACAGGCGACGAAGGATGCCGGAAAGATCGCAGGGTTAAATGTACTTCGAATCATTAACGAGCCGACATCAGCGGCACTTGCCTATGGTCTGGATAACGGACAGGCACAGAAGATTCTGGTATATGACCTTGGTGGCGGAACCTTTGATGTATCCGTGATCGAAATCGGAGATCATGTGATCGAGGTTCTTGCAACTGCAGGCGACAATCATCTTGGTGGTGATGATTTTGACGAGCGTCTGGTGCAGTATGTGATAAAGTCATTTAAGAAAGAAACAAGGATCAATCTGGAGAAAGATATAACAGCGGTACAGCGTATCCGGGAAGCATGCGAAGAGGCAAAGAAGGAATTATCCAGTACGCTGCAGACTCATATCAATCTTCCGTTTATCACGGTCGTAAAGAACGAGCCGAAGCATCTCGATATGCTCATAACCAGAGAGTTGTTCAATGAGCTGACAGATGATCTTGTAAAACGGACAGACGGTCCGGTCAATCAGGCACTTCGGGATGCAGGTATATCAGCCGGAAGTTTAGATAAGGTATTATTGGTTGGTGGGTCAACCAGAATCCCTGCCGTTATGGACGAGGTTAAGAGGATAACCGGAAAAGAGCTTTCGAAGAATCTCAACCCGGATGAGTGCGTTGCGATGGGAGCTGCGATTCAGGGAGGAAAGCTCAGTGGTGGTCTGACCGTTACGAATAAGGTAAATGATATTTTGTTGATGGATGTAACACCATTGTCTCTGTCAATCGAGACTTTAGGTGGTATTGCAAATGTACTGATCCCAAGAAATTCACCAATTCCGACCAGGGTATCCAAGATCTTTACGACGGCCGGAAATTTCCAGCGTGATGTAGAGGTAAAGGTGTATCAGGGCGAACGCAAATATACCAGAGATAATAAGCTGCTTGGTAACTTCCGCCTGAGTGGGATCAAGCGAGCACTTGCAGGAGTTCCGCAGATCGAGGTTACATTTGATCTTGATGTAAATGGTATCCTAAAGGTATCTGCAAAGGATCTTGGCAGAGGCGTGGAACAGCAGATCGTGATCACATCCAGCACGAATCTTTCAGAGGAAGAAATCCGTCGGGCAAGGGAAGATGCCATGCGGTATGAGGAAGAGACTCAGGGCAACAAGGAAAATATGGATATCTGGAACGAAGCTGAAGCATATGTATATAAAGTAGAAAATCAGTTAGAGGTACAAAGTCAGAATCTGGATAAGGCTCAGATCAAGAAGATTCGGAGAGATCTGGAATACTTAAAGAAACTGGTATGTCGGACGGATGCTGACCGGATCACGGATATAGAAGCGGGCAATATAAAGGGTGCTTACAGACAGTTACAGGAATCTGCAATGATCCTTGGATAGGCAGAATATTACGATCGTCGGATCGGAAATATATAGATAGAATACATGATTTGAAGGTGCTGAAATGGCAGCAGATCTGCAGGGTAAAGAAAGAGTGGTGCTTATATGAGAGATAAGATTTACAACTTTATGCGAACAAGATATGGAAATGATCAGTTTTCATCATTTCTGACTTGGATGGGACTGATCCTGATCATCATAGATGTCTGGGCGAAGACAGGAGTTTTGTATTTCCTTGGACTTGCTTCTTTTATCTATGGATATGTGCGCATCTTTTCTAAGAAATATGACAAACGTGCGGCAGAAAATAAGTGGTTTCTAAGCCACACGACAGGCGTTCGAAATGTATTTAAACGGATGAAGAAAAGCAAAGAAGCCGGAAAAGATTATAAGATCTTCACCTGCCCACGTTGTGAGCAGATGATCCGGATTCCACGAGGCAAGGGCAGGATCGAGATAAGATGTCCGAAATGTGGGAATACTTTTATTAAGAAAAGCTGATTGGAGACAGGCGCGTGTTTGGATATATAGTAGTAAACCAGCAGGAAATGAAATTTAAAGAATTTGACGAATATCACAGGTATTACTGCGGGTTGTGCAGGGCATTAAAAGAAGATCAGGGCGCAAAAGGCCAGTTGTCATTAAGCTACGATATGACATTTCTGGTGCTGCTGCTTACCGGATTGTATGAGCCGTCAGAGGAGCGGGGTACAAAAAGGTGTGTGGTCCATCCGATGACAAAGCATGAATATGCTAGAAATCTGTACTCCGATTATGCAGCGGATATGAACCGTATACTTACATATTACAAATGCATGGATGACTGGACAGATGATAAGAAGCTGTTTCGTAAGCTGTATGCGGAGCTTTTAATACCGAAGAAAGAGTTGGAAAAGGAAGACAGCCGATTATATGATTACAGACAAAAGATTGATACTATTGCAGATCGGCTTGCAAAGATCAGCGAGCTTGAGAAAGAAAACAGTGAAGATCTGGATCGGTTATCAGGATATTTTGGTGAAGTGCTGGCAGAGATATTTGCCGTAAGAGCTGATGCATGGGAAGAAAATCTGAGAAAGATCGGTTATTATCTTGGAAGATTTGTATATATTCTGGACGCTTACGATGATATTGAAAAGGACCGAAAAAAACACAGCTTTAATCCATTGATACACAAGCTTACATGTAGTGAAGAAATGAAGACAGAGGACATTCCGGTGGAGGAATGGCAGAAGCTTGCAGACTGGGTAAAAGAAGTCCTGATGATGCAGGCGGCAGAATGTGCCAGAGAATTTGAGAAGCTTCCGATTATAAAAAATGTGGAAATTCTCAGGAATATCGTGTATTCTGGCATATGGAATAATTATTATAAAGCAACTGCCGAAAGATGCGGTAGCAAAGCAGATAACAGGCAGAATGGAGAATAAATGAAAGATCCTTATGAAGTACTGGGATTGTCGCATGATGCCAGTAATGATGAAGTAAAAAGTGCATACAGACGATTGAGCAGAAAATATCATCCGGATGCGAATATCAACAATCCAAATAAAGCTGAGGCTGAGGAGAAGTTCAAAGAGATCCAGCAGGCATATAAGGCGATCATGGATGGTGATACCGGTTATGGAAATTCATACGGAGCAGGTGGATATGGCAGCCCATATGGAAATGGTTCATATGGTTCAGGCAGTTACCGAAACAGCAACAGCGGTGGAAGAACGACTTATGATGAGTCAGATCCGTTTGGCGGATTCTATGGCGGCTTTGGACCGTTTGGTGGGTTTGGCGGTTATACCGGCGGAAGACGGGAGGAATATGATCCAAACGATCAGGATTCCAGATATTTTCAGGCAGCCAGAAACTATCTGCGGTCAGGCAGTTATGAGGAAGCAAGAACAGTATTGAACCAGATCCAGGATCATAATGCAAAATGGCATTATTATTCCGGTGTGTGCAATGCCGGACTTGGTAATCAGATTCGGGCGCTTGAGATGCTTCAGAGAGCGATACAGTTAGAGCCGGATAATATGGAATACAAGCAGGCGTACGAACAGATCAAGAGCGGATCGAAATGGTATATGGATCAGGGACAGGGCTACGGCATGGATATGTCAGGCCGGGATATGACAAAATGCTGTAATACATTCTGCACTACCCTGCTTTGTCTCTCCTGCTGTGGTGGAAATATGTGCTGTTTCCCTTGTGGCGGCTATTATTCAGGCGGTTATTAGAAGGAAAATCCCTTATGAAACTGTTAAGATATTGGTATGTTGCATAGGGCAAGAGCGTATAAATAACTATAAAAACAGAAAATAATTGAAAAATCATTGTAAAATTGCAAGATTAATTAGACTTTGGTCTAAAAAATATGTATTTTTCTACAAAAAATTAAGACATGTATTGAGAAATACATGTTTTTTTGTTAAAATAATATAGGTTTCTTCCAAAAATTCTCATGGTAAAATCGGTTATTATGATGAATCAGGACGAAAGAGATATAAAGGATCCGGATAATACCGGCATCTGATTATAGAAAAATCGTCAGGGATGCATTCTGGCGTGCAATTTTCAAGGAGGATACGATAAATGAAAAAGTTGATTGATTTCGACAAAGAGGGCTTCAAAAAAGAGGTTATTACAAATGTGAAAACATTGTACAGAAGACCAATCGAAGAGGCAACTCCACAGCAGGTATTCCAGGCTGTCAGCTACGCTGTTAAGGATGATATAATAGACAGATGGATAGCAACACATAAGGAATATGAGAAGAAGAACGTTAAGACAGTTTACTATCTGTCCATGGAGTTCCTGATGGGTAGAGCCCTGGGAAACAATCTGATCAATCTGACATACTATGATGCAGTAAAAGAAGCATTAGATGAACTTGGATTTGATCTGAATCTGATTGAGGATCAGGAGCCGGATGCAGCACTTGGTAACGGTGGTTTGGGACGTCTTGCAGCATGTTTCCTGGATTCTCTTGCAACACTTGGTTATCCAGCATACGGATGTGGTATCCGTTATCGTTATGGTATGTTCAAGCAGGCGATCAAGGATGGTTATCAGATCGAGCTGCCGGATGACTGGTTAAAGGATGGCAACCCATTTGAAATCAAGCGCCCGGAGTATGCTGTAGAAGTTAAATTTGGCGGTTATGTAAGAGTTGAGAACAGAGATGGAAGAAATTACTTTATTCAGGATGGTTATCAGACAGTTCGTGCCGTACCATATGATGTTCCGGTTGTCGGTTATGGCAACAATGTTGTAAATACACTTCGTATCTGGGATGCAGAAGCAGATCAGGAATTCTGTCTTGATTCATTTGATAAGGGTGAATATGAAAAGGCTGTTGAGCAGCAGAACCTTGCTAAGACGATTGTTGAAGTTCTTTATCCAAATGATAATCACTATGCAGGTAAGGAATTAAGACTGAGACAGCAGTACTTCTTCATTTCAGCGTCTGTTCAGAGAGCAATCCTGAAATTCAAGGAGAAGAACAGCGATATTCATAATCTTCCGGATAAAGTTACGTTCCAGATGAATGATACACATCCAACAGTTGCAGTAGCAGAGTTGATGAGAATCCTTATGGATGAAGAAGGTCTTGAGTGGGATGACGCATGGGATATCACAACCAGAACATGTGCATACACCAACCATACGATCATGGCTGAGGCTCTTGAGAAATGGCCGATAGAATTATTCTCAAGGTTACTTCCTCGTATCTACCAGATCGTAGAAGAGATTAACAGAAGATTCGTACTGAAGATTCAGTCTATGTATCCGGGCAACCAGGATAAGGTTAAGAACATGGCTATCCTTTATGATGGTCAGGTTAAGATGGCACATCTTGCTATCGCAGGTTCTTACTCTGTAAATGGTGTTGCAGCACTTCATACAAAGATTCTGGAAGAGAGAGAGCTGAAGGACTTCTATGAGATGAGACCTGAGCAGTTCAATAATAAGACAAATGGTATTACACAGAGACGTTTCCTTCTTCATGGTAATCCGCTTCTTGCAAGCTGGATCACAGATAAGATCGGTGATGAATGGATCGTTAAACTTTCAAATCTGAAGAAGTTAAAAGTATATGCTACTGATGAGAAGTATCAGCAGGAATTTATGAATATCAAGTACCAGAACAAGATCCGTCTTGCAAATTATATCAAGGAGCATAATGGCGTGGATGTAGATCCTCGTTCTATCTTTGATGTACAGGTTAAGAGACTTCATGAGTACAAGAGACAGCTTCTTAATATTTTACATGTTATGTATCAGTATAACGAGCTGAAGACAAATCCATCATATGATATGTATCCAACAACATATATCTTTGGTGCAAAGGCTTCCGCCGGTTATAAGAGAGCAAAGCTTATCATCAAGCTGATCAACTCCGTTGCAGATGTTATCAACAACGATGCATCTATCAAGGGTAAGATCAAGGTTGTATTCATTGAGAACTACAGAGTATCCAATGCAGAGCTGATCTTCGCAGCAGCAGATGTCAGCGAGCAGATTTCAACAGCTTCCAGAGAAGCATCCGGTACAGGTAATATGAAGTTCATGTTAAACGGTGCAGTTACACTTGGAACCATGGATGGTGCAAATGTAGAGATTGTTGAAGAAGTTGGTGAAGAAAATGCAGTTATCTTCGGTTTAAGAGCTGAAGAAGTTATGAAGTATGAGCGTGAAGGTGGATACAATCCAAAGGATATCTACAACAATGATGCAGCAGTAAGAACTGTTCTTACACAGCTTATCAATGGTATGTATTCTTCTGATGATCCGGATCGTTTCAGAGATCTGTATGATTCACTTATCAACGAAGATGTATACTTCATCCTTAAGGATTTTGCTTCTTATGTAGAAGCTCACAGAAAGATCGATACTCTTTACAGAGATGAGAAGAACTGGGCTAAGATGGTTATGTTGAATACAGCATGCTCCGGTAAGTTCTCATCTGACAGAACAATCGAAGAGTATGCAAAAGAGATCTGGAACCTCAAAAAGGTTAAAGTCACATTAGACTAATAATATATGTACGACCCGTGATCGTTATATAGTACATCCATTATTCCGCAAGACACTTTCGTTCTATCCTCGGTGCAGCGGTACATAAGGTTGCAAAAGACGCAACCTAAGTACCGGCACTCGGATAGGCTTGCTGTATAATGATGTACATATATAATGCTCACGGGTCTGTTTATGTATAAAAAAAGATATATATACATTTATGCCGCAGAACGCTCGCGCTCTGCGGCATAAATGTATTATAGGGGGCTTTCAATAAGTGATATCTCCATTTCGGAGGGATTATTTTTTTAGCTTCACTTTTTTAGTGGCAGTGTATACCTTGCGGCGGGAGGCTTTGGAAATTTTATTTGAGTAGATGTTGCCTTTGCACTTCTGGTCTGCATATACACCGAAGGTCACTTTGGATATTTTATTGCCGATCACTTTGATATTTGCCTGGAGAGCTGAGACGCCAGGACCTTTTTTATTGCCGGTAATAGTGTTGTTTTTAACTGTCACTTTATATTGTGTGGAAGCCGGTTGCACATAGATGGCTGCCTTGGAGCTTCCGGATATTGTATTTTTATCGATTGTCAGCACATTTTTGGTACTGCATATATTAATACCGCTTGTTGCTGCCTTCTTGATCGTATTTCCCGAAACCGTTTTCTTTATAGTCGATGCGTTGAAGACCTGAAGACCGTATTTTCCGGCTGACAGGATCTGGTTGTTTGTAACTCCTCCGGTTACGGTTGACTTTGTGGAGATGCAGATCGCAGTATCGTTACTGTTTTCCATAGCGTTGCCTATAATGGAACCGCGAACCTTGGAACCGTTATAAAGGAAGATTGCTCTTCCACAGGAATATTTTGCAGTTCCTGCCTGAATCTTGTTTCCGGTTATGGTTTTAGAGGCTGACTTCTGAGACAGCTTGATCGCAGGAGCATTTTTGCCGATGGCTGTGATCGTGTTGTTTTTGATCTTTCCGGCTTCACAGTTATTGTACAGGCTGATACCTGTATCTGTACAGCCACCGGTGATGGTATTGGATAGAATATCTGCCACCGTAGAGTTTGTACTGAGACTGATGCCGCCGCTTGCACATTTCTTTATTTTATTCTTGGATAATAAACCGGTACAACCGCTGTTCTGATAGATGTGGATACCATAACCGCCGCAGTTGGAAATTGTGTTGCTGATAATATCCTTAGCCGTTGATGAGAAATGAATGGCAATACCGTGTCCGGTCATTCCGGAGACCTTGTTGTTTGACAGGACAAGTCCTTTTGCATAGCTTTGAATAAAGATGCCGTCTCGTTCATTTTTCAGAGGATCCTTTGCGCTGAATCCCTTTCCGGTAACGGTATTGTTTGTAAAGGTACAGTTCCAGGCATCAGTGATGTGGATGCCGGTAACGGCTGTTGTGATATTGTTATTGGATACGGTTACACCGGTAATGTAATAATTTCCGGTAGGGAAATATTTACCGTCCGCACCTTTCATTTTTTTCAACTGGTTGTGGCCAAATACCTTAATAGCTGCAGGATTTTCACAGGATGGAGAATACTTTAAGGTGATTGTGTTATCGCTGATGACAGAGTTCAGATCGTAGATGATCTTTCCTTTGTATGGTTGTTTACTGTCCAGAATGGTAGAAATAACAGAGCCTTCGTAGGATTTAAAATTTTGGAACAGGATACCGCCGCCGCAGTTTGTGATCGTATTGTTTTTGATCTCACAGTTGCGGTAGTTAAGTCCGATAATACATTCTTCCATAACATTATTGAAGGTATTGTTATTGATCTTGATATTCTCATGGTAAGCACCCAGAAGAAGTGTATGGCTGCCAATGCCACGGATGACATTCTGAAATTTACATCCGGTGATCTCAACGTTTTTCATTGTTGTGCCATCCTGAACGACACCCGGAAATGCGGCTTCTTTACATGGAGTATCAAGCTGAAGGGCTTCCTGGTTGACGTGAGCGTTTGTCACACCGGTTTCCCGTCCGTTATTTTTGAAAGTGCAGTTTTTTACATAGAAGCCATTGATCGCACAAACCTCCATCTGATGCACACAGCCGCCGCCCGACAGGGTGATACCGGACAGATTCACATTTGTTGCATGAAAGAGACGGATCATACTGGAAGTATTCTCACTGTTTCCGATCAGCGTTCCGCCATTGATCGTTATATTTTTAAATCCATCATATCCGGTGCAGAGATCACTTTTGTTGTAGTTTGTCTGGTCTTTGTAGGAGCCGGGAGTACCGGATATGATCATGTTGAATTTACCATTGTCTGCACAGGTCAGTGTAACACCTTTCAGATTTAATGTGGTGTTGCTGAAAATACGGGCTGTCGATGACAGGGTATAAGAACCGGAAGGAACGGTTACAGTAATGATACTGTCCGTCTGATCTGCCATATCTCTGGCAGTTTTTAAAGCTGTGTTTAATTCTGTTGTAATGTCAGTTCCGTTTTTAACAGTCAGTGTGATCACACTGTCAGAGATAAGCATGTCGTCATTCGATGCGGCGGCAAAGACCGGCGCTGTTGTAAAACCGGAAGCCGGCATTGCAGCATTTGAGCGAAATGCAGTTCCGAAGATAAGACCGGATGCAAGGACTGCTCCCGCCATACATGAGATAAGATGTTTTTTCATAAAACTTCCCCTTTCAAAAATATCAGATGTTCTGGTTGACTGTTAAAAAAACAGATGCCACTAAGTATCTGCCTGACAGGATCAGGCGGTAAAGTTTCCGCTTGTATAGGAACCATAGATGCTGAGATTTCCAAAGGAACGATAGGCACGAACACGATAGTAGATTGTTTTGCCCTTTGGAAGATCCTGTAAAGCATAGGATGTCTGTCCCTTGCCAAGCTGTTTTGTCGATTTGCCGGAAAAATGATCGGTTGTACTGTATTGTACTTCATAGCCACTGATTCCTTTGACCTTCTTCCATGATAAGGTTGCCTGATTGCGTGCTGTATTCATAGAACAGGTGAGATCCGTTACCGTACCGCATATTTTCTGGTCAGTGTCATTAATCGACAGATCTTTATTTGCTATATCGTTATATATATTATTGCTGATCGCACCGGATACGGATGAGGAAGCAGCAATACCATATTTGAAATCAGTAATATCGTTGTCAGAAATAGCTACATTACATTTGGATAGTTGCATACCATTTAATGATGCAGATCCACATAAGGTATTTTTGACAACTGTCAGCAGGTAATTGCTGTGTGCAGCAATGTTGATTGGGGCATTGCCTTTTGCGGAAATATAGTTATACGAGATAGTTGTATCGTTATTGATGCTCTGGACATTGATGCCGTAATTGCTGCACTCACTGATTGTATTATTGTTGATGCCGCCACAGACCGTTGCTTCTTTTTCCAGAAGGATACCGTTGGTTCCACTTCCATTGATAGAGTTTCCCTCAATGTTCTGACCGATGCTGCTGGCTCCATTTACTGCGATCGCACTTTTGCCAATGGAAGAGAGCACATTTTCACTGACCAGCTCTGCAACCTTGGAATGATTGGCAATAGATACGGCATACAGGGCTACATCCGAGATCGTGTTGTTTTTTACGGAACCTGCAATTTTGGAGGCCTTATCAACCAGAATTCCCATTCCGGAGGAGACATCCGTTTTTGATGCATAGATCCGGTTGGATGAAATCTCTTTTGCAAAAGAGCGTCCGGTAATCTCAATTGCATTTGCAACGGTTGCTTTTGTTTTATCACCCATGTCACGTACCCGGTTTGTCGAGATCAGCCCGGTACGGCTGTTGCTGTATACTTTGATCGCCGGATTGCCACTGACAGCACCAAAGGCATTTCCTGTTATGTTCGTGACACGGCTGTTGTTCCCAACCAGAATACCGCCGGCTTTGCAGTTTTTTACAATGTTGTTTGCAATATCATAGATACATGCACTGGAGTCTGTCAGAAAGATTCCGGTTCCGGTACAGTTTTTAAAGGTGTTATTTTCAATCGCAGAGGCGGTACTGTTGTCCGTAATATACAGACCATAACGCGGCATGTTCTTGATCTCATTTCCGGTTACGGAGATATTCTTACTGGACTGATCAATACGGATGCCATCTCTGGAAGTTCGTAATTTGTCATCCGGCGAGAAATTATATCCATTGATCGTATTACCGGATACCTCGCAATCTCTTGCATCGGATAAGGTGATACCGTCTCCCGGTGTGATGATCGTATTGTTTCGTATAATAACGGAGCTGATATAGAAATCTTCATCCGGCAGAGGAAATCCATCTCCTCCTGTGATGTTGCTGTTCAGCTTTCTTCCATAAACGAAGATTCCGGCAGTTTTTAATGTTGTCGGATGGTAGGTCAGCTTCAAGGTGTTGCCGCTGACTTCTGTTACTGCATTGTTGATAACAGCGTTGTCGATCTTCTTTGCGCCATTTAAAACCGTTGTGTTCATGGATACTTCGTATTCCTTGGCATTCTGAACCAGAATACCGCCGCCGCAGTTGGTGATCGTGTTGTTCTTTACTTCACAGTTTACATAGTTTAAGCAGACAACACATTCTTCCAGCACATTGATAAATGTGTTATTGTTGATCTTGATATTTTCGTGATATGCACCGCAGAGCATGGTGTGTGTTCCGACACCACGGGCAATATTCTGGAATGTATTGTGTGTGATCTCCACATTCTTCATAGGGGTTCCGTCCGGATAAGTGCCGGGATATACCAGTTCACTGTATGGCATATCGAGCTGTATGGCTTCTTCTTTTTCAAAGTTTTTGGTATCGTCAGCACGTTTGCCGTGGTTTTTAAATGTGCAGTTTCTGACATAAAAGCCGTCGATCGCAGCAACCTCTAGCTGATGTACGCATCCGCCGCCCGTGAAAGTAAGACCGTCAAGGGTAATATTAGTAGCATGAAAGATACGAACGATACAACTCAGATTGGCTTCGGTGCTTTCCCAGATTCCGCCCAGAACCGTGATATTCTTATAGGCATCATAGCCGGAGCAGGCTTCACTGTTGTTGTAATCGTCATAGTCTTTGTAATTTTCTGTTGATGATGGACCGGTGATCAGCATATTGAACCGATGGGAACCGGCAAATGTAAAGTGAACATCCGTGACATCCAGCGTTGTATTGCTGTAAATATGCAGCGCAGCGGAAAGAAGATAACTACCTTTTTGAACCCTGACTGTAACAATCTGCCCGGAGCTTTCGGCAAGATCTCTGGCATTGATCAGCGCTTCGTTCAGCTTTTGGGATATGTCGCTGCCGTCTTCCGCAGTAACCTGTATAACAGTGTCTTCGGAACTGGTTTCTTCCGCAGATACAGAAAAAGAAAATCCGTAGAGGAGCAATGGAAGAATCAGCAGATGCAAAATAATATATGTAAGTTTCTTCATTATATATACGCCTTCTTTGTTTTTATTCCTAATGGATCGGATCTACATGATCCTTATTTGTTTCCGATACGATGTAATGTGGCCGGTTTTTTACTTCCAGATATGTCTTGGCAATGTATTTACCCATAATACCCATGCACAGGAACTGAAGTCCAGCAATAAAGATGATGATACAGGCAAGAGATGGCCAGCCGGCAACCGGATCTCCGAATATTTCTTTTCTTATAATAATGAAAATAACCATAAGAAAGGAAAAGATCGTCAGAAAAATGCCAAGCCCGGATGCAAGGGACATCGGGGTTTCGGAAAAATTGATGATTCCATCGACCGCATATTTGAATAAGCCCCAGAAACTCCATTTTGTTTCTCCGGCAATGCGGTTTACATTTTCATATTCCAGCCATTTGGTCTTAAAACCGATCCAGCCAAAGATACCCTTTGAGAATCGGTTGTATTCGCACATGGCGACGATACTGTCTACCATTTCACGCTTCATCAGACGAAAATCCCTGGCACCATCGACAACATCTGCGTCCGAGATCTTGTTGATAAGCTTATAAAAATTCCTTGCAAAGAAGGAACGGATCTTTGGTTCTCCGATCCTCGATACCCGCCGGGTGGCAACGCTGTCATAATCCTCGGTTTCCAGACAGTGGAGCATATCAGGCAGTAGGGCAGGGGGATCCTGCATATCTGCATCCATGATGGCGGCATAGTCACCATCTGAATTACAGAAGCCGGCATACATGGCAGCTTCTTTTCCAAAGTTTCTTGAAAATGATATGTATTTGTAATGAGAATCCGTATCACAGATTTCTTTCATGACGGAAAGGGTTGTATCTGTAGAACCATCATTGATCAGAAGTATCTCAAATGTATATTGATCCAGAGTCTGGATTACTTTGTTTAGTTCGTCCTTAAATAAAGGAAGTGCTTCCGCTTCATTGTAACAGGGAACGATCAGATTCACTTTTTTCATATAACTTCTCCTTGTGCCGCTGCCATATGAACTGGCAAAACGGTATTCTTTAATTTTAGTTCAGGGAGAATGGAGTGTCAAGGAATCTGCCAGTGCTTTTGAAAATATAAGATTTGCATATGTATGTTGTTAGATGCTATAATAAATCCAAATGAGCAAAAAAAGTTTTATTGCACAGGAGAGAAGGAATATGAAGGTAAAAGCAAAATCATTTGAGGCATGGAAGGTTATCATGATTACCCTTGTCTTTTTATCATATTGTGTGGGGATGATGCCAGGAGAAAAAGCGCAGGCAGTTTATGACAAATATCTGGATAATGGGATATTTGGAATGGCATTTTTCTTTGTTCTGGTAGGATTTGGAATCGGTATTCATTATCATAAGAAGTTTATTAATCTGAACAAGAAGAATTATCTGGAATTTCTTGGAAAGAAGCTGGGGATTCTGTATCCGCTTTATATGATCATGCAGACAGTATTCCTGATCCTCGCATTGTGCAGCCATCCCGGTTCACAGGAAATTAAAACACTGATCGTGAAGTATATCATCAGTATACCGATGCTTCAGGCAATGATACCGAAGGCTGGATATTATATGGCACTGAATCCGGTCAGTTGGTTTGTATCAGCAATCTTTCTGATCTATCTTCTGGCTCCGGTGATCGGTATGCTGGCGGCAAGAATGAAGCGGGATCTGAAAAGAAGCGGATTGGTGATAGTCGGGCTGATCGTTGTATATATAATTGTTGCAGGACCACTTGCTGATGCAATGGTATTGAAGCAGGATATGCCATATCTGTTTCTGATGAATCTTATTTTATTCTGTATTGGTGTCTGGCTTGCAAATTTCAGACTGAATATTCGGATCGAGACAGATCGTTCCGCTGGAAGAAATCTTCTGACCGGAGCAGAGCTGGTAGTGCTTGTGGCAGCGGTTCTCATTTATCTGGGAACAGTTGGGAAATATGGAATTCCTGCAGCACTTCTGAGATTGCTGCTGTATGTGCTGATCGTGATGGTATTTTCTTATGACGGTGGAATGATTTCTCATATATTTACATTATCACCATTTGGAATCTTAAGCTCTATGGTATTTGATTTTTACCTGACCCAGTATTTTGTGATCCGTTATATTGGAACTCCGATCCAGAAGAGATTTGGAGACAGTGGTAAGGATATAGTTATCAGTATCATTCTGGCTTATATCATTAACTGGTGCATCGTATTAGTGATCAAGGTAATTAAAAAGATATATCGAAAGATTCGCTACAGGGTATCTTCCTTTGCCGGAGATCTTGGAACAGATGGGGTTGTAGATGATTATCTGGATGATGGATATGAAGAGATCGATCAGACCAATATCAATACGGAAGCTTATGACCGAAGCCGGTTGGATCCAATGGCAGTTGAGATTACAGAAACGGAAGATGAATAGAAATAAAAATGAGACACATATGATCTGCAATATACAGTCATATGTGTCTCGTTTTTTATATCAATATCTGATATATGGATTACCCCATTACTACTTCTACAGTATGAGTCTTGCCATCACCAAATACTGGAAGAACATTGCTCTCGATAGCATTGCCATCTACAGTAACACTCTTGATACCCTTATTTACATGATTCGGATTTGTAACCTTGATATCATATGTAGCACCACGGAACTGACGTGTAGCATTCAGACCATCCCATGCAGCAGGAATAGATGGATCGATCTTAAGACCATCGAAGTCTGCTGAGATACCTAAGATGTACTGTGAAATAGCGACCATGTTCCAGGCTGCTGTACCTGTAAGCCATGAGTTCTTACCCTGACCAAAGTGGTTACCCGGCTTTCCAATATCGGAACCGGCATCCTTACCACCGATCATCTGACCATATACATATGGTTCAGTCTTGTGAATATCGGATGTCTCCTCAGTGAAAGCAGGAGCGATCTCTGAGTAATATTTGAATGCCTGATCGCCGGCGCCTGCGTAAGCAGCAGCACAGATGATCCATGCATTGTTATGTGTGAAGATACCGGCATTCTCTTTGTATCCGCCTGGGTATGTTGAGATCTCACCATACTGGATGTAATACTTTGTGAATGCAGGATTGTTAAGTACAAGTCCGTACTGTGTATTCAGACGCTCATCAATAGCAGCAAGTGTCTTCTTGTCGCAGCCCTGATCTTTACCAATGTCTGACATAATAGCGAAGCCCTGTGGCTCGATGAAGATCTGTCCTTCTTCACATTCCTTAGATCCCATCTTCTCACCATTTGCATCGTATGCTCTTAAGAACCAGTCACCATCCCAAGCGGATTCCATGATGTTAGCTTTCATCTTATCGATCTCAGCCTGAGCAGCTTCTGCTTCAGCGTCCATTCCAAGGTGCTTAAGAATAGCAACATAGTTAGGACCTGCATATGTAAAGAGTGTAGCAACCATAACTGACTCAGCAACCTTTGAGTATCCGCCTTCAGCAGCGAACTTAGGGTTGGTGTATGTCTGGAAGCTTTCACCCGGTGTATCGGAGAAGCATGAAAGGTTGATACAGTCGTTCCAGTCAGCTCTCATTGCAAGTGGAAGTCCGTGTGGTCCAAGGTTGTTTACGATCTTGTAGAAGGAAACCTTTAAGTGGTCAAGCATTGGCTTAGCGATGGACATATCGTTGTCATATGGAACCATCTCATCAAGAATACCCCAGTCGCCTGTCTCCTTGATGTATGCAGATACAGAAAGGATCAGCCATAATGGATCGTCTGAGAAGTCACCACCGATATCTGCATTACCCTTCTTTGTAAGTGGCTGATACTGATGATAGCATCCACCATCCGGGAACTGTGTAGAAGCGATATCAATAATTCTTTCTCTTGCACGATCAGGAATCTGATGAACAAATCCAAGTACATCCTGGTTGGAATCACGGAATCCCATACCACGGCCGATACCGGACTCGAAGTATGATGCTGAACGTGAAAGGTTGAATGTAACCATACACTGATACTGATTCCAGATATTAACCATACGGTTAACCTTATCATCAGGAGTATTAACATTTAAGATGCTTAAGAGGTTGTTCCAGTGCTCTTTGAGTTCTGCAAGACCTGCTGCAACCTTCTCAGGAGTGTTGTATTTCTCCATCATCTCAAGAGCCTTAACCTTGTTGATCGTCTTGCCATCAGCTTCGAACTTCTGGTCAACAGGCATCTCAACATATCCAAGAATAAATACAAGAGTCTTTGTCTCGCCCGGAGCAAGAGTGATCTTCTTGTAGTGTGAAGCGATTGGTGACCATCCATCTGCAAATGAATCATTTGACTTGCCGGCTTCAACAGCCTGTGGGTTGTGGAAACCATTGTAAAGTCCGATGAATGAATCTCTGTCTGTATCGTAACCGTCGATCTCGTCATTTACTGTGTAGAATGCGAAATGATCACGTCTGTCTCTGTACTCTGTCTTGTGGTAGATTGTTGAACCAACAACCTCTACACGACCTGTACTGAAGTTTCTCTGGAAGTTTGTGCAGTCATCCTGTGCATCCCAGAGACACCACTCTTCAAATGAGAAGAATGAGAAAGTCTTCTCTTCTGAGCTTTCATTTGTAAGAACAACCTGCTGAACTTCTCCGGCATAATTCTGAGGTACGAAGAAAGTAACCTCTGCCTTTAAGTTGTTCTTCTTACCGGTGATCACTGTGTAACCCATACCATGACGGCATTCATATTCGTCAAGCTCTGTCTTAACCGGTGACCAGCCCGGATTCCAGATTGTACCATTCTCGTTAATATAGAAATAACGACCACCCATATCGATAGGTACATTGTTATAACGGTATCTTGTAATTCTACGAAGACGAGCATCTTTGTAGAAGCTGTAACCTCCCGCTGTATTTGAAATCAGTGAGAAGAAATCCTGTGTTCCAAGGTAGTTGATCCAAGGATAAGGAGTTCTAGGAGATGTGATGACATACTCCTTGTTGGCATCATCAAAATAACCAAACTTCATGTAATATATACCTTCCTTTCATGTGTATTAAGATAAGTAGTGTCTGCCGTTATCAGGCAGTATCCGCTGCTCCATGATCTCTCCCTTACAAAGGACATAACACGCCCTTTATAAAAACAGCCATATGGGCATATTATATAATAAAATAGGATATTTGACAACAAAACCCATGATAAAATGTGGAAAAATAATCATTGTAAAAAGAAGCACAGTTTGATAGGCTTATATACAATATAAGTATTATTTTTACATATGAGGAGGAGTTTATATGTATTGTTCAAATTGTGGGGCAGAAATAGAAGGTGAGGTATGTCCGGTATGTGGAATGAAAATGCCACAGACTTATACCCAGCAGGCGGAAATGTATTATGGCAACCAGCCAAATCAGCAGGCAGGGATGTATTATAACGGCCAGCCAAATCAGCAGGCAGGGATGTATTATAACAGCCAGCCAAATCAGCAGGCAGCTATGTATTATGAAAATTCATCAGCACAGCAGATTATACCGGATTACGGAAATCAACCACAGAAACAAAAGAAAAAATCAAAAGCAGGTCTGATAATAGGATTTGCAGCAGGTATTCTTGTTTTGGTTATAGTAGCGGTGATCATATATTTTAAAAGTGATTTTTATATAGGTCCAAAGGAAAGTGAACGCCTGGTCAATGAAGTAATGACAGCTTATGGGAGCATCAATGATGCGGATATTGACAATGTATTAAAATGTATAGATGAATCAGGAACCGGTACTAATATGGTAACTGATATGATTGAGAATCTGGAATATATAGAATCAATAGGGATTCATTATTCATTCGATTATGAGATTCAATCCATTGAAAAGGCAGACAAAGATACCATTGAGGATTTGTGTGATAATCTATATGAGGAATCAAAAGTTTCTGATAAAATAAAATCTGCATTTGTTTGTAAAACGGAATACACAATATCATATACAGATGAGACAAGGTCTGATACGGAAAATTTATCATTTGTATGTTATAAAAAAGGGGACAAATGGTACATATACTGTTCTGATGATAACGGGTTTGAATGTGGAGAGTTAATAAGCAGTAAGTTAGTTGATCAGTTCATGTCAGGTATAGAGGAAGCGGATACAGATAAGATCGTATCCCTTGTTGATAGTAAATGTGTCTCTGATAATGATATTGAGACGTTATCCAGCAGCTTTGAAGTTTTGCAGTCTATGGGTGTAGAATATACGATAGATTATAAAATCACTTCATCCAAAAAAGCAGATGAGGAAGATATAAAGGATGTGTGTGAAACTCTTTATAATGATGCATCTGAAGCAGACAAGATAAATTGTGCTTACATCTGTGATGTTGATTTTTCTATAACCATGAGCTACCTTGGCGAAACAGAGACAGGAGATAATAAGATGTCATTGATCTGCTACGAGAAGGAAGGTAAATGGTATATTGGTGGAACAGTAGAAAATTAATCATTGTAAAAAGAAGCTTCATCTGATACACTCAAAATGTGAGCAGACACAAAAAGTTCACAAATACTATTTATTATTTTTTACTTTTAGGAGGAGAGATTATGAATTGTCCAAATTGCGGAGCAGAGACAAATGAATCTGTTTGTCCTGTATGTGGGGCAGCAGTAGGTACAAGTGGTGGATTCGCACTTGCAGGGAATGATCAGCCACAGCAGCCGGAAAATGCAGCATATGGTGCACAACCACAGCAGGGAATGGGGATGGATCCACAGTATGGTGGACCACAGTATCAGGGAGATCCAATGCAGAATGGTTATGCGGGAAATGCATATGGTACACCGGGATTTGATAATGGCGTAGGTTATCAGCAGCCACCAAAAAAGAAGAAATCCGGCGCAGGAGCAGTTATTGGAATCATTGTTGCACTTGCAGTAATTGCAGCAGCAGTTATATTCCTGTTTTCAGGTTCGCTTGGGGGAGCCAAGAAGAGCAAGAAATTAGTAGATCAGTTTATGACCGGAATTGAAGAAGCAGATACAGATAAGATCGTATCACTTGTTGATAAAGAATGTGTTGCAGACAATGATGTGGCAACATTATCCAGCAGCTTCGAGCTTCTGACCTCTATGGGGGTTGAGTATTCTATTGATTACAAGATCACATCAACAGAGAAGGCAAACAGAGCAACTATCAAGAATATGTGCGAAGGTCTGTATGGTGATACATCTGTAGCAAGCAAAGTAAGGTGTGCTTATATCTGTGATGTTGATTATACCATGACAATAAACTACCTTGGAGAGAAAGAGACAGAGGATGACAAGATGTCACTGATCTGTTACAAGAAGGGCGGCAAATGGTATCTCGGTGGAACGGTAGAGACCGAATAAGACCGAGCCTTATATGAAAACATGGCATATGCTATTCTTTACACAGAATACATATGCCGTGTTTTTTATAAATCTATGTCTACCGGATGTGTCCTTTCAGAGAAACGGCTCTGCTATAAAATGACATTAGCGTGGATTTCGTAGTAAGATGCACATTGCCAGTAAATACGGGTGCTTGTTTGAGCCGAAGGCGAGTTAGCACAGGAGTATTTACAAATTAGGCATGTGCAGCGAACAGAAATCGCAGCGAGTCATTTATAGCAGAGCCGTTTCTCTGAAAGAACATATCCCGATAGACTTTTTTATCTTACAAAAATTCTCTCGGTTACGGTTTTGGATTCGCCGGGAGCCAGTTCGGTGTAGCCGGTTACGGCAGGATCACCGGAAAGGTTTGGAGCATCAATGTTCCAGCTCATAGGTTCCGGACAGAAGAATTCTTTCATGCCGTGATCATTCCACATGATCCAGTATTTCATAACATCACATACTTCGTAGCAGACACGGACGCCTGTAACTTTATCGGTTACGATGACACCATAGAATGGCTTGCCGTCTAATTCATTCATTTCAGCGGTATAGAGGTCGTTGTCGATGTCCTGAAGAACAGGAACCATGTCACCCTCTTTGTACATCATATCATATCTGGTAAGCGGCAGTGTTTTCTCGGTTGGAATACAGGTGTCGCTGAGTTCCCATTTGTCACCGATCGGAACCTGCAGACGCACATTTGCGCCGCTTCCGCCATTTGTAAACGGTGCTTTGAATGCGATATGGTTACATACACCATAAGGCATCTGAACCTTGGAAAGGTTGGTCAGTGTAAAGGAATAATCCAGTCCGTCTGCTGTCAGTGTAAAGACAAATTCTGCCTTGAAGCTGACAGGGAAAGTTTCGAAAAATTCATCATTTTCATCATATATATAAGAAGTCTTTGCAACAGCACTTTCACCCTCTACATACATGTCATCAATTGTATGGCAGCGTTTGTGAAGAAAACCATGCAGATGGTTGCCCAGCGGATCGTTGCAAGGAAAATGATACATGGCATCTGAGGTTTTCAGATTTCCATGAGATAATCTGTTTGGAAGATATAAAGTAGGCATACCGTATACCTCGGCAGCAGCCTTCAGTTCTTCCGGTGAAAGTGACAGATCATTTCTTAAGATATCAATATTAAGGGCTGTGTTTTCCAGCTTCATTACATTACTTCCGTTAAAAGGTGCGATCAATGCACGAAAATCTCCTGCGATAAGTTCGATACAGGTTTCGCCTTTAAAATCATAGTTTTTTGCGCTAAAACTCATAGTAGCCTCCCATATAAAGTGATAAGTATTTGTATTTAAGATACATAAAACGGAAAAAGTCTGCAAGATAATATTATGTATGTGTAAGTGTGAAAACAGACCCATCTCAAAAATCTAATAGAATAGTAACACTTAAGTTAAAAAGTGTCCATAAAAATGAAACAAGATTTGTTAATTTCAACAATCAGAAAAGTCGAAAAACGACTAAAACTGCGAATTATGTAGAAATTTTAAAATCTGTACACTTATGTAAAGTGGTATGCTATAATCGAAGCTAACGGGATAAGACCCTTTCCTTTTATAAAATGTAAGGCAAAAAGAGGAATGAATAAGAGAATGGACAATGAGAAAAGATATAGCACCAGGATAAAAAGTGAGCGGTGCGATAAGATAAAGATCAGCAGTGTGGCTGCCGTATTTCTGGTATGTTCGATAGCGATATTTGCGACAAGATACAGACAGGATATATGGAACTTTGACAGAGAAAATGGAAATGACCATCAGATAGAAAATGTTGCGACCGGATCGGATGCATCGGAGGAGGCTTCCGAGGAAAAAACGACGGAGAAGATAACAACGGAAGCAGCGACAACAGAGAAACCGACTACGGAAAAGGTAACAACGGAAGCAGCGGAAACGGAAGAAACAACGACTGCCGCATCATCCGAGGAAGGCGGTTCAACAGTAAAATATGTGAATATCGAGGACCCGGATACATCATCTAAAGGAAATGACTGGTATGATAAGAAACTGTATACGCCGGGAAATGTAACGGATGATGCTTATTTTGATACAGCGGTACTGATCGGTGATTCAAGAACCGAGGGACTTAGTCTTTATACCGGAATGTCGAATCTGGACGCGTTCTGTTCCAAGGGGCTGAATATCGAAAAGGTCATGACAGAGCCGATTGTTTCTACAAGTGACGGAATGTTGACGGCACTGGAAGCACTGAAGCAGAAGGATTATGAGAATATATACATTTCATTTGGTATTAACGAGCTTGGATGGATCTATGAGGATGTATTCATTGAGGACTATAAAGCATTTATTGATGCAATAAGAGAGATACAGCCAAATGCAACGATCTATGTTGAGAATATTCTTCCGGTATCCAAGGCTTTATCAGATGAAGATGAGATTTATAATAACTCCAACATTAAAGCATTCAACAAGCTGTTGAAACGGATGTGTAAGGATTATGGCGATATCATTTATCTGGATGTTGCAAGCAGTGTGACGGTAGACGGAGTTCTCCCGGCAGATGCCAGTACCGATGGACGACATTGCAATCAGGAATATTGCGAGAAATGGCTGGATTACATCCGACAGAATGTATATATAAAGAAGTAAATGCCCGGATAGAGATATTCGGATCATCATAACAGTATCAGACAGAAGTAACAGGAGAGAATAAACAAGATGAAGAAATTAGTAAAGTTATGTGCAATTTTTAGCCTGGCAGGAATGCTTGCAGGCTGTGGAACAACGGTTGGTGGAGCAGGTGGTTCAAAGGAAGACCTGAATATAAATGTTAAGGACATGGCAAATGAACTGAAGAGCGGGCTGACATTTGAAGATACGCTTTCAGAGCTTGATACAGGCATGGCACTCACATATTACGGAATTGATGCAGACAGCGTAAAAGACAGCGTGATAATCGTATCGACCGGAGCAACTGCTGAGGAGATTGCAGTATTTGAGGCAGCAGATTCGGATGCGGCTGACAAGGTAAAAACAGCCTGTGAAGACAGAAAAGAAAAACAGACAACATCATATGCAGATTACAAGCCATCCGAAACCGGACGTCTTGACAAGGCGATCATAAAAGAGGACGGAAATTATGTTGTATACTGTGTAACAGATGATACGGATAAGGCAAACGAGATCATCAACAAATATTTCAAATAACAGATATAAAAAACGAACCTGTAAGCAAAAGGCTTTCAGATTCGTTTTTTGTTATGATATGGAAATATGCCATTATATCAATAGGAATAGCTGTTAATCAGAATTGGAAATGGAATTGAACATTTCTATGTATTCTATAAATAATTGCTTCCTTTTTTCGTCGTCAGAAGTCATGATCTCGACTACGGTATGTGGAATGCAGGATAAAATTGTATCCGATTTTTTGATCCCGCGGATCAGATAATCAAGATCTACGCCGAAATGATCACAGAAATCAATCATTTTTTCAAGGGACAGACTGGATTTTCCCCGTTCTATGGCGCTGCAATGTTTGACAGAGATATCGAGCATCTCTGCAAGCTGGTACTGCGTAAGGTTATTTGAGCGCCGGATCTGTACGATCCTCTGACCGATCTGTGCGTATAAGTTCTCCATAAAAATACCTCCAAACTACATTATATTTTGAATAAAAAAACAAATAAACAACCTGTGAGGTGTATAAGAACACAACCTGAAAGGTGAATTACGGTATTACAGCAATGCGGCGGAATGTAAGAAGTTGACGGTCGATTTTTTACTGGTGTATAATTCCTTTGCAATCAGGAATAGCGGAAGAATAGATATGGATGGGAGTAAGAGTAAATGGCAACAGAGATAAAACCTCCGATAAAATATGATATGGTGTGGACAATGTATGGAAAGCGGGCTGATTTCTTTGGGATCGCAGAGCGTTTTCATATTGATCCGGTAACTGCAAGGGTGATTCGGAACCGGGATGTGATAACAGATGAAGAGATTGATACCTATCTGAATGGGGGGCTTGACCGGCTGCATGATCCTGTGATGATGAAGAATATGGAGAAGGGCTGCAGCCTTATGCTGGAGGAGATCCGGAGTCGGAACCGGATACGGATCATTTCGGATTATGATGTGGATGGTGTAAGTTCAAACTACATATTGTATAAAGGCTTACAGCGTGTGTGGGAGCATGAAAATGGTTCGCCTGCAGGAGACGGGATCGATTATGATATTCCGCACCGGATCTATGATGGATATGGAATCAATATCCGTATGGTAGATGCGGCGGCAGCCGATCAGGTCAGTATGATCATTACCTGTGATAACGGGATTGCGGCATTTGATGCGGTGAGAAAAGCAAAAGAATATGGGATGCGGGTAATCGTGACGGATCACCATGATATTCCATATGATACAGATGAAAATGATATTCGGGTATACAAAGTACCGGAAGCGGATGCGGTGATCGATCACAAGCAGCCGGGCTGTGAATATCCGTGCAAGGAATTGTGCGGAGCGGGTGTGGCATACAAATTTATCCAGTTGTTATATCGGATGTGCGGGATACCGGAAGCGGAGTGTGAGGCATTTATAGAGATCCTTGGAATTGCAACCGTCTGTGATGTTATGAATCTGGTAGATGAGAACCGTATCATTGTAAGAGAGGCACTTCACCGGTTATCTGACAGTAGTAATTATGGTTTGAAGGCACTGATCACAAACAGCGGCAGGGATGGTAAGAAGCTGTCAGCATTTGATCTGGGATTTATCATTGGACCGTGTATCAATGCAGCGGGCAGACTTGGAGATGCGAAGACCAGCCTGGAATTCCTGCTTGAAACAGACAGCTTTAAGGCAAATGAGCGTGCGATTGAACTGTTAAATATCAATAATACCCGAAAAGATATGACAGAGCAGGGAACAAAAACGGCAATCGGGCTGCTTGAAACTTCGGATCATCTGCTTATGGGAGCAGTTCCGGAGACAGGAGTTGCGGCATTGTCGGACCGGGTACTTGTTATGTATATTCCGAAACTGCATGAAAGTCTGGTCGGGATTATCGCAGGCAGGATCAAGGAACGGTATTATCGTCCGGTGCTGTTATTTACGGACAGCGAAGAAGAAGGAATCATCAAGGGCTCCGGTCGTTCGATCGAAGGCTATAATATGTATGATGAGATCAATAAATGCAGTGATTATTTCACGAAGTTCGGAGGACATGAGATGGCAGCGGGCTTTTCCATGGAGAAGCGGAATCTGGCCAGACTTCGGGAAAAAATGAATGCGAATTGTACGCTTGACGAAAAACTTCTGACACCGAAGCTCCGGATCGATGTGCCGATGCCGCTCGATTATGTAAGTATTCCACTGACCGAAGAACTGGAGGTTCTGGAGCCATTTGGAAAAGGCAACGAGAAGCCGGTATTTGCACAGAGTGGTGTGCGTGTAAAAAGCGCAAGGATCATGGGAAAAAGACAGAATGTTCTGCGGGTTTCGTTCCTGATGGAGAACGGTGGTACGATCGAAGGCATAAGTTTTGACCCGGAAGTGTTTATTTCTAACATAAAACAGTGGTTTGGAACAAATGAATGTGATAAAATACTAAAAGGAATGCCCAGTCATGTGGTGTTGGATGTTGCCTATTATCCGGATATCAATGAATTTGCGGGAAGAAGAACTTTGCAGATCCGGTTGCTGGAATATCGGAAACATGAGGAATAAAGGCTTTGCTGATAGTTTGATATCATGTGGGCAGAAAAGGAAAATGTAAATAATTGTAGAATATACATATATATGCAGGAGGAAGATTATGAAAAAGATAGAAGAATACGTTACAAGTATACCGGATTTTCCGGAACCGGGAATTATTTTCAGAGATATTACAAGCGTGATCGGAGATCCGGATGGATTGAAGCTGGCGATTGATTCATTAGATGACCTGCTTGAAGGCGTAGATTATGACGTAGTAGCCGGAGCAGAGTCCAGAGGCTTTATCTTTGGAACACCACTTGCATATAAGAATGGAAAAGGATTTGCATTGGTAAGAAAGAAAGGCAAGTTACCAAGGGAGACGATTGAAGCATCTTATGATCTGGAATATGGCAGTGCAACGATCGAGATGCATAAGGATGCGATCAAACCGGGACAGAAGGTTGTTCTTGTAGATGATCTGATCGCAACCGGAGGAACCATGGAAGCCGCTGCAAGGCTGGTTGAAGAACTTGGCGGTAAAGTGGTAAAGATCATATTCTTGATCGAACTTGCAGGTTTAAAGGGCAGAGAGAAGCTTGCCAAATATGATGTAGCTTCTGTTATTTGCTATGATGGCAAATAAAAATGATCATCTGGTCTTCAGATGAGTCTGAAATAGAAAAATTCGAATTGGGAAAAGTGGTGAAGATCATGGAAAACGTAAAAGATAAAGCAGGAAGCATGGATGAATTAAAAGAGCTTGCGGCAAAGGCGGGTGCAATGGAGAATAAACCAATGCGGGAAAAACGGGATATCGATCTGTCTACACCTGCGGATTTTACTCCGCCGGAGGATCTGTATAAGGAACTGATCAAAAAGATCCTGACCTATCATCCATCAACAGATATTTCGATGATTGAGAAGGCATATAAGGTGGCATCCAAGGCGCATGAAGGACAGCTTCGTAAGTCAGGAGAGCCATATATCATGCATCCACTCTGTGTTGCTATTATTCTTGCAGAACTGGAGCTGGATAAGGAGACGATCGTTGCCGGAATCCTTCATGATGTAGTAGAAGATACAGTCATGACTTCAGAGGAGATTGCAGCAGAGTTCTCGGAAGAAGTGGCATTTCTGGTGGAAGGTGTTACCAAACTGACCCAGTTGAAGATGACAACGGATAAGATTGAGGTACAGGCAGAAAACCTGAGAAAAATGTTCTTATCGATGGCAAAAGATATTCGCGTTATCCTGATCAAGCTGGCAGACAGACTGCATAACTTAAGAACATTACAGTATCAGTCTCCTGCGAAACAGGTGGAAAAAGCGCGTGAAACAATGGATATCTATGCACCAATCGCACATCGTCTTGGTATCAGTAAGATCAAGGTAGAACTGGATGACTTGTCCATGAAGTATCTGATGCCGGAGGTATATAAGGATCTGACAGCACAGATCGATGCGAGAATGCATGAAAGGGAAGCCTATATCAAACGTATCGTTGCGGATGTAAAGAAGCATATTGACAATGCGCATCTGGATGCAGAGATCGACGGTCGTGTAAAGCATCTGTTCAGTATTTATAAGAAGATGAAGAACCAGAACAAGACACTGGATCAGATTTATGATATTTTTGCAGTCCGGATTAAAGTGGAGACCGTCCGGGACTGTTATTCGGCACTGGGAATCATCCATGAGATGTACAAGCCGATTCCGGGACGTTTTAAAGATTATATCGCAATGCCAAAGTCCAATATGTATCAGTCCCTTCATACAACACTGATCGGACCGGAGGGACAGCCATTTGAAATACAGATCCGTACATTTGAGATGCACCGGACGGCTGAATATGGTATTGCTGCACACTGGAAATATAAAGAGAACATAACCGGTACGGTTATGCAGAAGGAAGAGGAGAAGTTATCATGGCTTCGTCAGATTCTGGAGTGGCAGAGAGATACTTCAGATAATAAGGAGTTCATGAACTTCGTTAAGACAGACCTGGATCTGTTTGCAGAACAGGTATATTGCTTTACACCGGCAGGTGATGTCAAGAATCTGCCAAGTGGATCGACACCGATCGATTTTGCTTATGCCATTCATACGGCAGTCGGTAATAAGATGGTGGGTGCGCGGATTAACGGAAGACAGGTTCCAATCGATACCAAGTTAAATAATGGTGACCGGGTAGAGATCATAACATCCCAGAATTCGGCAGGACCATCAAGAGACTGGCTGAATATCGTAAAGAGTGCACAGGCAAAGACGAAGATCAATCAGTGGTTCAAGCATCAGTTTAAGGATGAGAACATCAGCCGCGGTAAGGAACTGATCCTTGCATACTGTAAATCAAAGGGACTGGATTACTCCCTGTATTCCAAGCCGGAATATCAGGAACGTGTCTATAAAAAATATAATTTCAATGACTGGGAAGCTACAATGGCGGCTGTTGGTCATGGGGGAATCAAGGAAGGTCAGGTTGTCAACAAGCTGATCGAGGAATACAACAAGGATCATACGGAACAGCCGGATGACAAGGAAATTCTGGAGGCATATGCACTGAAGCGGGCACCGCATTCCTCCCACGGACAGGGTGGAATCATCGTAAAGGGTGCAGATGATGTAGCGGTTCGTTTCTCCAAATGCTGTTCACCGGTACCGGGTGATGAGATCATCGGATTTATCACCAGAGGACGAGGCATCTCGATCCATCGTACAGACTGTGTTAATGTGCTCTGTATGAGCGAGGAAGACAGAAACAGGATCATTGATGCGGAATGGCAGCAGGATGCAGTTGCAGAGAATACTTACCTTACAGAAATCAATATCTATGCGGATGACAGAAGCGGAATCCTCTTTGATATAACGAAAATCTTAAGTGAGGCAAATATCAGTGTAAACAGTATTAACAGCCGTACAAGCAAGCAGGGTAAGGCGACAATCACGATCAGCTTCTCGATCAAATCGGTCGACCAGTTGAATACGATCATTGCAAAGATACGAAATGTGGAGAGCATTATTGATATAGAGAGAACAGTGGGATAGGAGATCCGGATGGCAGAATTAGAAGTGAAATTATATCAGTTGGGTGATTTGGGAACCAATTGTTATATCGTAAGTAATAAAGAAACAAAGGAAGCAATCGTAGTTGATCCGGCAGATAATGCAGATTTTATTTATAGGAGTCTGACAGATGCAGGACTTGCCTGTGTAGGAATCTTCCTGACACATGGACATTATGATCATATCGGAGCATTGGATGATCTGAGAAAACTGACAGGAGTAAAGGCATATGCTTCCGAGGACGAGAAGCAGGTGCTTGAGAGCAGGACAGGAAATCTGTCTGCGGTGTTTGGCCATCCGCTTGAAACATCAGCGGATATTTATCTGCAGGATGGACAGGAGGTTGCAGTTCTAGGAACTGTGGTACGGTGTATCAGTGTGCCGGGACATACGATAGGTGGCATGTGTTATTATTTCGCAGAAGAACATCTGCTGTTTACCGGAGATACATTATTTGCATCGTCAGTTGGCAGATCGGATTTCCCAACCGGAAATGAACAGGATCTGTTAGAGGCGATCGAGACGAAGCTTCTTGTATTACCGGAGGAAACAGCTGTGTATCCGGGACATAACGGAACTTCAAGGATTGGAAGAGAAAGAAAATTCAATCCATTTTTTTCATAAATAACGATAAGGAACTTGGTTGACATGATTTGTCTGATTCAGAATGTAGAAGATTATAATAATGACCTGAGAGTGATCCTCATGGCGTTTTACATGGGTGTGAAGATCATCACACCGGAGAATATAGAAAAGAAGCCTGAACTTGGGGCAGATGTTGCTGCAACCCTTGTGGCAGAATTTGCAGAAGGTCAGACAAAGATCTGGATGAAGGACGGCGGTCTGGATGTGAAATCGGAAGGAGCTTCTGAGGATAAACAGCAGGACTGGTCTGCGGGAGAAGTCTGTGGAAAACCGGATATCGTGATCGATCAGGATTATCATGACAGAAAGGTATTCCGTAATGTTCTGAAGCGTGCCATGTACCGGATGTTGTCAGAGAGAACCGGAAGAGTTCTGCCATGGGGTAGTCTGACCGGCGTACGTCCGGTGAAGATTGCAATGGAAGCGGTAGAACGTGGATGTACAGATGAGGAGATACAAAAGCTGTATCAGGAAACTTATGTGGCAAGCCGGGAAAAGGCAGAAGCCTGTGTGAAGATCGCCAGACGTGAGAAAGCAATTATCGAGACGATCGATGAGCGAAATGAATACTGCCTGTATATCGGCATACCGTTTTGTCCGACGAGATGTCTGTACTGCTCCTTTACCTCTTATCCGATCGGTGTTTATAAGGATAAGGTCGATGCTTATCTGGATACAATGGAAAAGGAAATGGAGTATATTGCGGAAAGTTATACCGAGAAGAAACTGGCATCCATTTATATTGGTGGCGGTACGCCGTCTTCGATCAGTGCAGAGCAGATGGATCGTCTGTGCAGCATGATCGAGAAGCATTTTGACTTGTCGCAGGTTCGGGAATATACGATCGAAGCAGGTCGTCCGGACAGTACAACAGCAGATAAGCTGCAGGTGATGAAAGCGCATGGCGTTGATCGTATCAGTATCAATCCGCAGACGATGAATGGAGAGACACTGAAGCTGATCGGAAGAGCACATACACCGGAGCAGGCAGAAGAAGCATTTATGAGAGCCAGAGAAGCTGGCTTTGACAATATTAATATGGACTTGATCGTAGGTCTTCCGGGTGAAGATGCAGAGATGGTGAAGCGGACACTGGAAAAGGTGAAGAAGCTTGCACCGGAGAGCCTTACGGTTCACACACTTGCAATCAAACGGGCAGCGCATCTGAAACAGGAGATGGACAAATACAGCTTTGCAGGTGATGTAGATGAGCAGTTATCACTGGTTGGACAGGCCGCAGAAGAACTGGGACTTGCACCATATTATCTGTACAGACAGAAGAATATGGCGGGAAATCTGGAAAATGTCGGATATGCAAGACATGGACTGGAATGTCTCTATAATATTCTGATCATGGAAGAACGGACAGACATTATAGGAATCGGTGCGGGAAGCTCCAGCAAGCTGATCCGCCGGGAGGGAGATCTGGATCCGGTTACAGGAGAGACGGTTATAGGAAACCGGATCGACCGTGTGGAAAATTGTAAGAGTGTAGACGATTATATCGCAAGAATTGATGAAATGATTGACAGAAAAAAGCAGGCGTTTGCAAAATGACAGATAAAGTTATAAACTTAGACACAGATAAAGAAATAGAATACTATGAACAGGATCTGGACGATGCCATCCGTCATGGAATGTGTGTCAGCCGGTTGTCTTCGGAGCTTGCCAGAGAACTGGGGCTCCCGGAAGAAGAGATTCATAAGATCGCAGTTGCCGGTATGATCCATGATATCGGAAAGCTCCGCATCACACCGTATATATATGGCCGTGGCAATTCCATGAAGATTGAGGAAATGCGGTATGTGAGACTTCATGCGAAGCTTGGGGCAGATATCGCAAGGCAAGAAGGCTACGGGGATGATATTGCAGATATTATTTTGTATCATCACGAGAACTATGATGGTTCCGGTTATCCGTACTGTCTTCAGGGAGAGGAGATCCCGATCGGAGCAAGGATTATTCGTGTGTGTGATGTATTTGTCGCGCTGATCAGTGACCGTGCATACCGGAAAGCATTTGAACCAAAGATCGCATTATTGATGGTGATCGATGAGGTGCGGCATTTTGACATGAAAGTATTTCTCGCATTTCAGAGAATTATAAATACAACTGATATTTTAGATGAGGTTCAGTTAATTTTAAAAGGGAGCTATGAATCACGGATCAGTTGATGTATAGTATAAAAATATGAACAATAGATGGAGGATGGAATATGATAACCCAGGCACCAAGAGGAACCAGTGACTGGTTCGGTGACAAGATGAGAACACGTACACAGGTAGAAGCAATGGCGAGAAATCTGTGTGAGAAATTCAATATAAAGGAAGTAATCACACCTGTATTTGAACATACGGTGCTGTTCCAGCGTGGTGTTGGAGAGACAACCGATGTAGTACAGAAGGAAATGTACACCTTTGTTGATAAGGGTGGAAGAAGTATCACATTGAAGCCGGAAGGTACAGCAGGTGCGATCCGTGCTTATGTTGAGAATAAATTATATGCAGAACCACAGCCGGTCAAGATGTTCTATATTACACCGGCATTTCGTTATGAGAAGCCGGAAAGCGGACGACTTCGTCAGCATCATCAATTTGGTGTTGAGTTTGTCGGATCTCCAAATCCAATGGCAGAAGTAGAGGTTATGACACTGGTATCAACTCTCATCAAACAGATTGGTCTGTCAGATGCAAAGCTTCATATTAACAGTATCGGATGTCCAAAATGTAAGAAAGTGTACAATGATGCACTGATTTCTTATCTGAAAGGTCATGAAGAAGGACTCTGCAATACCTGTAAAGAGCGTATGGTTAAAAATCCGCTTCGTGTAATTGACTGTAAAGAGCCGGGTTGTAAGGCGATCGTAAAGGATGCTCCAAGAACAATTGATTATCTGTGTGAGGAATGCGATGCTCATTTCAAGGAGCTTCAGAGACTTCTGACAGAGCTTGAGATTCCATTTGAGGTTGACACCGGAATCGTTCGTGGCCTGGATTACTATACAAAGACAGTATTTGAATTCGTAAATAAAGAGGGCTTCACCTTATGCGGTGGGGGAAGATATGACAATCTGGTATATGAGATTGATGGAAAAGAGGCACAGCCATCTGTTGGATTCGGTATGGGAATTGAAAGAATCCTGTATTTCCTTGAGAAAGAAAATATCAATCTCGCGCCGGAAAAACCGATTGATTTATATGTCGGCATCATGGGTGATTCCGCAAAGGCAAAAGCGTACAAGCTGGTATATGATCTTCGTCTGGCCGGTTATATCGTAGAGACAGATTACATGAATCGAAGCGTAAAGGCGCAGATGAAATATGCAAATAAATTAAATGCGAGATACACGATCATTATTGGTGATAATGAATTAGAGACCAATACCGGTCGTATCAAGAATATGGAAACGGGCGAGCAGACCGAGATTGCGCTGGATCAGCTTGCAAGTGTATTAGAAGAAAGATAAGAACCATAGGAGGATATAGAAAAATGGCAGAATCAATGCAGGGATTGAAGCGTTCCCACAGATGTGCAGAGGTTTCAAACGCTCTTGAAGGACAGAAAGTAACCGTAATGGGCTGGGTTCAGAAGAGCAGAAATAAAGGTGGAATCATATTTGTCGATCTCAGAGACAGAAGCGGTATTCTTCAGATCATATTTGAGGAATCCAAATGCGGAAACGAGTGCTTTGAGAAAGCAACAAAGCTTAAGAGTGAGTTTGTAGCAGCGATCGAAGGTACCGTCTGCAAGCGTGCCGGTGCAGTAAATGAGAATCTGACAACCGGAGATATTGAAGTTGTGGCAACTTCCCTTCGTATCTTATCAGAGGCCGAGACACCTCCATTCCCGATCGAAGAGAACAGCAAGACAAAAGAAGAATTACGTTTGAAATACAGATATCTGGATCTGAGAAGACCGGATCTTCAGAGAAACCTGGTTATGAAGAGCAAGGTTATGACTATTGCCAGACAGTTCATGGCAAATGAAGGTTTCCTTGAGATTGAGACACCTATGTTATGTAAGTCAACACCGGAGGGCGCAAGAGATTATCTCGTACCAAGCCGTATCCATCCGGGTACATTCTATGCATTACCACAGTCTCCACAGATCTACAAGCAGCTTCTGATGTGCTCCGGTTATGACCGTTATTTCCAGATCGCAAGATGTTTCCGTGATGAGGATCTTCGTGCAGACAGACAGCCGGAGTTCACACAGATGGATATGGAGTTATCCTTCGTAGATGTGGATGACGTTATTGATGTAAATGAAAGACTTCTTGCAAAATTATTCAAGGAGATTCTGGATGTAGATGTAAAACTTCCAATCCGCCGTATGACATGGATCGAAGCAATGAACCGTTTCGGTTCTGATAAGCCTGATCTTCGTTTTGGTATGGAATTAAAGGATATCAGCGAAGTTGTTAAGGGCTGTGGATTCGGCGTATTTACAGGTGCACTTGAAAATGGCGGATCTGTCCGTGGTATCAATGCAAAGGGACAGGGAGCAATGCCTCGTAAGAAGATTGATGCTCTGGTTGAATTTGCAAAGACATACGGAGCAAAAGGTCTTGCATATATTGCCATTAATGAAGATGGCACTTACAAGTCATCTTTTGCAAAGTTTATGACTGAAGATGAGATGAACAATATCGTAGCAGCACTTTCCGGTGAACCGGGAGACTTGCTGTTATTTGCAGCAGATAAGAACAAGGTTGTATGGGATACACTTGGAGCACTCCGCTGCCACCTTGCAGACCAGATGGGACTGCTTGACAAGAATGTATTTGAATTCGTATGGATCACAGAATTTCCACTTCTTGAGTGGTCAGATGAACAGAACCGTTTCACAGCTATGCACCATCCATTTACTATGCCGATGGAAGAGGATCTGGCGATCATTGATACAGATCCGGGTAAGGTTCGTGCAAAGGCCTATGATATCGTATTAAATGGTAACGAGATTGGTGGTGGATCTGTCAGAATCCATCAGGATGATATTCAGGAGAAGATGTTTGAATGCCTTGGATTTACAAGGGAACAGGCGTATGAAAGATTTGGTTTCCTGTTAGACGCATTCAAATATGGAGTACCACCTCACGCAGGACTGGCTTATGGACTGGATCGTCTGGTCATGCTTATGGCAAAACAGGATTCTATCCGTGATGTGATCGCATTTCCTAAGGTAAAGGATGCATCCTGCCTGATGACAAATGCTCCGGACTATGTGGATGAGGCTCAGCTCAAAGAGCTTGGTATTGACATTACAGTTTTAGACGAACAGAAGACGGAAGAATAAAAAATAATGAAACTGCACACTGTATATCCTTATTGTGTGTAAGCAACGAACCAGAACCTGTGTTTGTACCGGGTTATGGTGACTGCCTGGGATATACGGGGTGCGGTTTTGTTTTATAATAGGGCGCATTGGTTAAAGATAAAGCGGATGGGTTCTGGTTTTGAAAGAAATGTGGAGGATAAATGATTATGAAAAGAGGACATTGTATTCTGGCGGCAGGTTTGTGTATTCTGGCAGGGCTTGTATCCGGATGCGGAGATAAAAAGCAGCAGACCTCCGAAGAGATAACAACGGCAGAGGATGGAACGGTTGCAGTAGAAGTGCTGGATAATGATCAGATTGCACTGGTATATAATGGATATGATCCGGAAGTTCATGGAATGATGTTTACGATTACAAATAAATCGGATGATCAGATGGTAAATGTGTATTTCAGTGATGTAGTGGTTGATGGAGAGACGCTTCAGCCAATGTTTGGACTGGATGTGGAAGCACAGACAAGTGAGGATCAGATTTGTCTGGTGGATTGTGATGCAGCGCCGGCTGCTTTGACTGGTATTGTATGTGTGGATGACATGGAAGGTTATACGATCGGTACATATGAGATCGATGACGTTGCCCTTTCAAATGAAAAAGATGATACAAAGGAATATACCGTAAAAGAGGGAGCTGTAACGATTCTTGATAATGACAAGGTTACAGTATCTTATATTGGAATTGAGAATGACAGTGATGGCGATGACGCAGAACAGGTACTGGCATTTGAGGTTTACAATAAAACGGATAAAAAGATACAGGCAACATTTGACACAGTTCTTGTAAATGGAAAAGAAGAGGAAATTTCTTATGTGGCAGATGCAATGGGGCATACATATGCAACCTTATTCTGTGACGTGTCCGACGTGAAAGCAATGACAACGCTGACTGGTGAATTTACTGTTTATGATGAAGATGATGAGTTGATCGGGAGCTATTCGATCGAGAAAGCTGCATTGAAATAGAAGGTTAGTTTATTAATCTGATTTTAATCTTTCTCCTATTTTAGATTAATTCGTGGCTGGTATAGTAATACCATCAGCTGAGGAGAGAATAGAGAAAGAAGGAAAAAGATATGGATAATTTAGAAAAAGTAGAGAAGTTAAGAGAAAAAACAGGTGTCAGCTATGAAGAAGCCAAGGCAGCTTTGGAAGCAACGAATTATGATGTGTTGGATGCGATCATTTATCTGGAAAAGAACGGTAAGGTAAAAGCACCGGAGGTTACCAGTTACACGACGGAACAGGCACAGCAGACATCAACAGAATTTGAACAGGCACAGCAGGAATATACCAGAGACTGCAATAAAAAGACCTTTGGTCAGATGATGGATCAGTTTTTTTCCTGGTGTGGAAAACTTTTAAAGAAAAGCGTGGATTCCAAGTTCATCATAGAAAGACGCGGCAGCACTATGGTGAATGTACCTGTTCTGGTATTGATACTTGCGATCGTCTTCGCATTCTGGATTACGATTCCATTATTAGTGGTCGGTTTATTCTGTGAATGCAGATACCATTTCGCAGGAATCGACAATATCAATGTAGACTTGAACAGTGCCTGCGACAAGGTTGCGGATACGGTAGAAACTATTAAGACAGACATTAACAAGAACTAATGTGAGAGATTAATTTACAATACACAGATTTATTTTAAGGGACATGAAACGAAAATACATTGTCCATGTTCTGATATACTATTATGCAGCAAGCCTTTGCGAATGTCGGTACTTAGCGATCCACGGAGTGGAGCGGTTAGAACCGCTACATGAGCAACAGAGCGAGAGCGTCTTGCGGAATAATAGTATGTCAGAATATGGACATAGGTACTCAAGATACTCCCTTAAAATAAATCGTCACAACAAGGAGTAGAGATGAGCCGGAAGATTTTGATTGTAGAGGATGAAGAAAAGATTGCCAGATTTGTAGAGCTGGAATTGGTTCATGAAGGCTATGAAGTAATAAAGGCATTTGACGGGCGGACAGGTCTGGATCTGGCATTATCAGAACATGCTGACCTGATCGTGCTGGATGTTATGCTTCCAAGGCTAAATGGTCTGGAGGTTCTTCGCCGTATTCGTAAAGAAGGAAATACTGTACCGATCCTGCTGCTTACTGCAAGGGATGCGGTAATGGACAAGGTGTCCGGGCTGGATGCGGGAGCGGATGATTACATTACAAAGCCATTTGCGATCGAAGAACTTCTGGCTCGTATCCGTGTAGCGCTGAAGCGGAAAAGCACAGACCGGCAGGAGACACATAAGCTAGAGATCCATGGAGTCAGCCTGGATACTGACCGGCACGAGGTTATGGTGGCGGGAGAACCGGTGGAGCTTACCAATCGGGAATTTGAACTGCTGCATACGCTGATGGAGAATAAGAATATCGTCATGGATCGGGAAAAGCTGATGAATATTGTCTGTGGGTATGAGTATGTCGGTGAGACAAATATCATAGATGTATATATCCGGTATCTGCGTACGAAGATCGATGACCGGTTCGGTATCAAGCTGATCACAACGGTACGAGGCGTAGGCTATGTGATCAGGGAATCATAGGAAGGTGTAACGGGATAGAGTATACAGTCTGATGATAAGGGTAGATGCAGAAACAAGAGCAAGATTGAAAGAATGTATAAGAAGAGGTATCACGGATGAATGAAAATAAGAGGATGACCTCGATCGCCAGAAAAATAAATATCAGCTTCTGGCTGAAGGAAGTAGGCAATGTAATAGGAATCAATATTATCATTGCCTTTCTTATTATGGGAACCTGGATGTACTGGTGTACCACAAAGCTTCCGGATCAGGTAACAGGTGAGCATTATTATTTTAATGTCAATCAAGAAAAGCATACACTGGAATATGTGATCGATGGAAATGACCGGAAATCATATGCATATGATTTCCGGGATGTAAGGGATCTGGTAGCTGTACCGGGAATCATACTGTTATCGGCAGAAGGATTTGTGTTGTTTTTTGCGTTATTCCGGACTTCTGTTGTCAGAAGAAAGCTGAAGCCGTTAAATGATCTGGCGGTAAAGGCAGAACAGATCAGTAAGATGTCATTTGAGCAAAATGGTATGGAGGATCAGAAGAAACGTTCCGATAAGAAGTCTGCAAAGACGTTTGACCAGAATCAGATGGATCATCTGGAACAGGCAATATCACATATTTCTCCGGATGATGCCGAACAGGGAGTCCATACCGGAGACAAGGAATTGAAAAGTATTGAGATCGCGTTGAATAACCTGCTTCGGAATATGAAGGAAAACGAAAGGCGGCAGGTACGGTTTGTATCGGATGCATCACATGAGCTTCGGACACCTATTGCTGTGATCCAGGGATACGTGAATATGCTGGATCGATGGGGAAAAGAGGATGAAAAGGTTCTGACAGAATCCATCGAAGCCCTTAAGAATGAGTCTCAGCACATGAAGGAGCTGGTAGAACAGCTTCTGTTCCTTGCGCGGGGTGACAGCGGAAGAAATACTCTGAATAAAGTGAAACTGGATCTGAATCAGATGGTCAGTGAGGTCTGGGAGGAATCCCAGATGATCGATGAGAAGCACCGCTATCTGTTCCGTGGAACAGATCCTGCATATATGACAGGTGATATAGCCATGATCAAACAGTCCATCCGGATCTTTGTACAGAATGCGGCAAAGTATTCTTCGGATGGTGCGGATATTACATTAGGAGTTATGCTGGAATCCGGTTATGTCAGTTATATGATCCAGGATGAGGGCATCGGAATGGAATCGTCAGATGTCGTTCATATCTTTGAACGATTCTACCGATCGGACGAAGCGAGAAACGGCGAGACCGGCGGTTCCGGCCTGGGACTTTCCATAGCCAAATGGATCGTCGATGCTCACTCCGGCACGATTCAGGTTGTATCCCGTCCGGAGATCGGCACCCGTTTTATTGTCCGTTTCCCGATGTGTGAGTAAAAAAGAGGTTGTTGATGATTCTTGTGTTATTTATAGTTGTGATATTTTGGCTCTGCTGGTATGGATATATACATAAGACATCAGTGAAGTTTTCGTTGTGAGGTTTGCACTAGCTGTCAGCACCAAGCCCATGTCTGAACCCGTAAGGGTGAGTTTGGGCGACTGCTGGCAATAAGCGTGCAAATCCGAGCAGAAAACGGAACGGTCTTTGTATATGTCCATACCAGCAGAGCCAAAATATCATGGCAAAAAGTAGAGGTTGAACAACAACAACCTCTTTAGCGGAAAGGTCTGGTGCGAAATTCATTCCAGACCATGAAAATGGCGACCACTCCGGCAAGTCCATCGGCGATAGGGCCGGAATACATAATGCCATCAATGCCCATAAATAGCGGCAGAATAATTAATAATGGGAGAAGGAACAGGATCTGTCTGGTTAATGACAGGAATGTTCCTTTTTTCGGTTTGCCGATCGATGTAAAGAAGTTCGAAGTGATCGGCTGCATAAAGTTTATAAACGTAAAGAACAGAAAAATACGAAAATAGCTGATCGAAAACTGGAAGTAGCTTTCGGAGCCATTTCCGAAAATGGATATGATCTGCCTTGGCACAAACTGGAACAACAGAAATGCAATGAGCGCGATCACAAATCCACAGGTAGAGGCGAACAGATAGGCAGACTTTACCCGTTTGTATTTTTCTGCGCCATAGTTATAGCTGGTGATTGGCTGTAAGCCTTGTGATATACCGATGATCAGGGATAGGAATACCTGGTTTACTTTTGTGATGATTCCGGCACAGGCGATAGGGATTGCTTCGCCATAGATAGAAAGGGAGCCATAGTATTTGAGAGATTTGTTCATAATGATCTGTACGATCATCATGGCAAGCTGGTTGCTGCAAGGAGCAGTACCAAGGGATGAGACTCTCGCTATGATCGATCTGCTGATGCGGAGATGTTCTTTTCTTATCGTTACAGTCTTGCAGTGGGATAAAAACCAGATGACAAGACCGGCGGAGATTACCTGACCGATAACGGTTGCGATGGCTGCACCTGCCATACCCATCTGGAGAACGGATACAAACAGTGCATCTAAGATCGTATTGATCACGGCTCCGGTGAGGTTACAGATCATGCTGATCTTCGGTCTCCCATCAGCCCGGATCAGATGACCGCTTCCGGTTGTGAGGATCAGAAAAGGAAATCCGATTGCAACAATGCCTGTGTAAGTTTTTGCATAGGAAAGTACATTGTCGGGAGATCCAAAGAAGTGGAGCAGAGGCTCTAAGAACAGCAGGGTGATCGTGGTTAAAATTACACCACAGCCAAAGAGCATGACAGCGGAATTGCCGATATAATAAACTGCTTTTTCCTTTTCTCCTTTTCCCATAGCCAGATTAAAAGCAGATGCGCCGCCGATGCCGAACAGCAGAGCGATCGCGATACAGGATATGGAAAGTGGAAATGAAATATTGGTCGCAGCATTACCAAGTTCGCCGACATTTCGCCCAATGAAAAACTGGTCAACAATGTTATAAAGAGAGCTAACCAGCATGGCTACTATACTTGGAATGGCAAATTGCATTAATAATTTTTTTACGGGTTGAGTGCCGAGAGGATTTTCATTCGTTGTCTGTGTATTCATGTGAGTTGTCCTTGTTTACAGTTTCTTGCGGGTGTAGGTTGTGCGGGTAAATGTAATGTCGTCACCACCGGATTCGCCGGTTGTAATATCGAATTCATCTGCATTGAATTCAGGGAAGAAGACATCTCCGTCTTCAACGACAGTATCAACTTCTGTGATATACATCGTATCAACCAGTGGAAGTGCCTCTTTGAACAGCCCATATCCACCGGAGATATAGACATTTCCCTCTTTTACAGCATCAAGAGCTTCCTGTAAGGAATGAACGGTAAGCAGGTTTTCACCGGAGTAATTGGCAGTATTTGATACAACGATATTCATTCGGTTCGGGAGAGGATGTCCGATCTCTTCATATGACTTACGTCCCATAACCACAGTATTCCCTGTTGTCAGTTCTTTAAACTGTTTCTGTTCTCCTTTGATCCGCCATGGGATCTGTCCATTTTTTCCAATTACATTATTTTTTGAACGTGCGACGATTAATCCTATCATAGTATGGGTTCCTTTCTCAGATGTCATATTTATTTTTCAGCATACCTGATCTTACGAAAATCAGCAAGTGGATTGCTGGTTTAAGCATGCCAGTTGTTGTTTCAGATATTCATATCTTAAACGTTTTTCTTCTTTTGCAAAATGTACTTCACGGAACTGCTCAGGATTGTTCTTATAAGAAAGAGTCTCATCACCAAACTGTTCACTGGTCAGGTCAAATATATGACCGTTGACATCGTTATAGCAATGATAGTTTCCGCCGGGACGCAGGATGCCATACACCTTGCCGCCAAAGATGTCCTGAACCAGAAATGCTGTGATAGAACACTGCCCCAAAGTTTTATTCTCCGGTGTCCAGCCATCACGCAGTCTTGGTGCGCAAGTATCAGCGCACCAGATATCAGATAATCTGTCATACAGATCCTGTGGTGTATGGATTCCTTTATACTTGTTTGTTATGGCAGGAACGGTTGCCTGTTCCCAACCATAGAAGTTGTAGGTCTTCATTTTCAAATATCTCCTCATTTGCTATTGAATGAAATGTGTTGCTTTTGTTTGGATTTATAAATGATATTTATAGTATGCGTTTCAGTTTGCAGTTCTCGATTCCTGCGCTCCAGAATTCTGACAGCGGGATCCCTTTGACCTGACAGATGATACTGGAATTCATAGCTCCATGTCCGACAATCAGGACATCTTTTCCTTCGTCTAATTGTGGTTTTACAACCTCTTTCAGGAATTCTCCTGTTCTCGCAAATAGCTGTTCAAAGCTTTCTCCACCATCCTTTGGAACTTTATAGTTTGCCGGATCAAGAAAGAGATCTTTTATTGGACAGCCGGGAGTAGTTATGCAGTTTGCGGTTCCTTCATAGTTGCCAAAACTCATTTCTTTTAACCGGTCGTCCGTTATGATCGGAATGTTCCGCCCTTTTAATACGATCTCGGCTGTTTCCTTTGCTCGGATAAGGGGAGAGCAGTAGCAGATATCAAAATGGATATCGGCATATTCTGTTCTGGCATGCTCCGCCATCTGCCGTCCTTCTTCATTTAGCGGAATATCGGTTCTTCCCTGCAATCGCCGTGCATTGTTCCAGTCTGTTTTTCCATGTCTCATAATGTATAACATAGTTTATCAGTTCTCCTTCTGGTATGCTATTATTTTATCGAATGAAATGTGTCCATGCATGTTCCTCAGTCTTTGGAAGTCCGAATTGTTCTTTTCCGAGAGCAATGCTTTTCATAAGAAATGCCATATTCCGTGCAAGGACACGCATAGTCTGTTTTCCTTCTTCATCTCGGCTGGCTTCTCCCTGCGCACGGCCATGAATAGAGTTCCAATATTGACTGGATGCGATCGGCATATTTGTTATTGTAAAATATTTGTTGAGCTCATCAAAGGTTGCAGAACAGCCACCGCGTCTTGCACAGACAACGCTGGCACCAACCTTCATAGTTTTGTCAAAATGTGTGCTGTAAAACAATCGGTCAAGAACAGCGATCAGGGTTGCATTTGCAGATGCAAAATAGACAGGACTGGCAATTACAAGACCATCAGCTTTTTCAAATTTAGAAGCCAGTTCATTTACAATATCGTCAAAGACACATTTGCCAAGCTCGGCGCATCGCCCGCAGGCGATACATCCACGCACGTCTTTATTTCCGACCTGTATGATCTCAGTGTTTACTCCTTCTTCGTCAAATGCTTTTCGCATTTCTTCTAATGCAATGGTGGTATTTCCATTGATTCTTGGACTTCCGTTTATCATTAATACATTCATGATTTTTCCTCTTTTCTATTTGATAATTCTTTTTCGTACTTAATAAATTCAACAATAAGGATAATGGAATGTAATATTAATTCACCTATTAATATCCAAAAAAATACATAAAATGTAAAATCCGCGTCACCTTTTGGAAAGCACCAGTTATTTGGATTATCCTTATCTACAATAATATTCATTTTGCTGTATATGTAGTATGAGGAATCGCTGGTGAACTTTTTTTCATATTTTTTGTCATTGTATGTATAGTTTATTTTGATATGGTATATGGTCTCGCCGTATGTAGTCGGATTATCATAATCCGGGGAAGATCTAAGGACATATTCTGAGTTGCAATCTTCTACGGTAGCTGCGATTTTGGCACCATTGGCTTTTATCTTTATAACCTGCTGGGCATCTTTATAAAAGACACCACAAAAGAATAGCAGAAGAACGGTAGTGGCGAGCATCAGGATTGCAGTTTCCTGAATGTTTTTCTTTTTATCTGTCATATGAATTCTAATTTTTTACATCCCCTTTTTCTTTTGCAATGTTTTCCATGCGGATATAATAAGCTAAAAGGCGGAGAACATAGTCTGGTGCATTGCGCGTTCCTCTTTCCCATTCCGTAACGGTTCTGTATGGGATATTAAAACATTCACAAAACTCTTTGCGGTTCATTCCGGTAGATTCCCGGAGTTTTTTTATCTCAATCTGACATTCGGTTAGTTGCTCCATTCCGTGCCACCTCCTGTTTGCATTTTTATCATTATAGCACAAAATAAAGATTACACAATGTGTAATATGATGGTGAGATGATCGCATTTGCTTGAAAGAGTAAATGCTACTGGATTTAGTATAACCTTAATGGAGTATATTAAGCAGGATGGAATGGTAATTGGTGTGAGTACTGGAAGCCTTCTTTTCTCAAATAATTTGGTAGGAAATTTAGGGCTCATAAATACAAGATTAGATGTGCATTGTCCGAATGGAGAAGAGAGAGGTAAGGGAGAATATCCGCTAAAGGAGGTTCTGCTCTCACTTCGCTATGCTCGTGACAGCAGAACTACGGACTCAACATGACCGGTATGGCCAAATTGGTCGACGACAGCGACTTTTTCGAGGTGGTAGCCGGCGGGAGTGAGGATGGCGATGTCACGGGCAAGGGTTGCGGGATCGCAGCTTACATAGACAAGCCGTTTTGGATTCATCCGGATCAGGGTGTCAAGGAGTACCTTGTCACAGCCTTTTCTTGGTGGATCGACAACGACGACATCTGCCTGGGAACCATCGCCGCCTTTTTCGTAAATGGCAGGAACGACTTCCTCCGCTTTTCCGGTAAAGAATTCGACGTTGTGGATATCGTTAAGTTCCGCATTTTTACGGGCATCCAAGATTGCCTGAGGAACGATCTCCACACCGTATACCTGTTTTGCTTTCTGAGCAAGGAACAGGGAGATGGTTCCGATGCCGCAGTACATATCCCAGACGGTTTCCTCGCCGTTCAGATCTGCATATTCCAATGCTTTTTCATAAAGTACCTTAGTCTGCACAGGGTTTACCTGATAGAAGGACAGAGGTGAGATCCGGTATTTTACATTGCCGATATAATCTGTGATGTATGGACTGCCCCACAGTGTTTTGCAGGTTGGTCCAAGAATCTTATTTGTTTTTTCTGTATTGATGTTCAGGCAGATTGAAGTCATTCCGGAAATTTTTGTCAGATGGGAGATGAGTTCATCTGTATGAGGTAGTTTTTTTCCATTTACGATGAGACAGACCATAACTTCGCCGGTTGTAAACCCGACACGGGTCAGAATATGACGTACCAGACCCTGTCCGGTTGTTTCGTTATAAGTGGAAATGTTATATTCCGTGAGAAATGCGCGGATGATCGGCAGAATCTGATCATTTACTTCTGCACCGATCGCACAGGTATCGGAATCGATGATCGAATGGGTTCTGCCGGCATAGAAGCCGATCACGATATTGCCGTTTTTATCTCTGCCAACCGGAAACTGTGCTTTATTTCGATAGTGGTATGGTTCTTTCATACCATAGATCGGTTCCATCAGAGTATCGGGATTCTCAATCTTGCCGATCCGGCGCAGACATTCTCTTACCTTGTTCCATTTGTATTCCAGCTGCTTCTCATAGGAAATGTGCTGAAGACTGCATCCGCCACAGCTCTTTGCGACCGGGCAGACCGGAGTTACGCGGTAAGGGGATGGTGTGATCAGGCGAACCAGCCGTCCGTAGGCGATCGATTTTTTTGCTTTCATGATCGAGATCTCGGCTACGTCACCGATCACTGTATCTTTGACAAATACAGTGATATTCTGCACGTTATTTCCATCTTCGGATGAAGCTTTCGTGGAAATGTCTGTGCCTGTTTTGTTATTTGCTACATCAGAAAGAGAGAGATGGCCGATGCCTTCTCCCTCATTTCCCATGTCCGTTATTTCTATTGTATATATACTGTTCTTTTTAAGTTCCATAAAATAAATATCGTATCCTTTATTTTGTAGATCTGCGGATATTACTTTCTATCATTTTATTGTAACCAAGCCAGCCGGTCTCGTCCTTGCTGTCTAATGCTTCCATGAATGTCTGGATCTTGGCATCTGTATTATCGGCAAATGATAATGCAAGTGCTTCGATCAGGGCAGGCTTCTTTGGAGAGCCGTATTCCAGTTCGCCGTGGTGGGCGAGGATACAGTGCTCCAGTTCGTTTGCTTCCTTTGCAGGAAATTCCGGAACAGAATCACGAATCTTGTCGCGGATCATCATAGTACCCATTACGATGTGACCAAGTAACTGACCGGAATCTGTGTAATCGTTTTCCGGGAATGTTGAAAGCTCATAGACCTTGCCGATGTCATGAAGCATGGCAGCAGTCAGGAGCAGGTCACGATTTAAGATCGGGTAGTATGTAGTGTAGTAGTCACACATGCTGGTAACTGCCAGAGTGTGCTCTAACAGACCACCGACAAATCCATGATGAATGGATTTGGCAGCCGAATGCTTTTTGAATTCTTTTGCAAGAGCTTTGTCCTCTACAAAGAAGCTTTCCAGAAGCTTTTTGTAGTAAGGCTTTTCGATCGTTGCGATAATGCCAAGCAGCTTGTCAAACATTTCGTCGACATTTTTTTTCGTGCATGGCATATAGTCGTTGATATCGTATTCCCCTTCTTCAGCGATACGGATCTTCTTAATTGTCAACTGGAGAGTGTTGTTAAATGAGGTAACCTGGCCGTCAACCTTAACATAGTTCATGGATTCAAAATGTCCAATTCCGCTGTTCAGTTCCCAGATCTTACCATCCATTGTTCCGCTGGCATCTACCAGTTGCAGAGAATAGTAGGATTTACCTGATTTTGTCTTTCCTGTGATCTTGTTTTTGCAGAGGTAAACCTCTGAAACCATTTCGCCTTCGCGAAGCTCGTGTATATATCTCATAATGTAAGCCTTCCTGTTATTTTGTTCCGAAAATTCTGTCGCCGGCATCACCGAGACCCGGGCAGATGTAAGCATTTTCATTTAAGCATCTGTCAAGCTGACCAACATAGATCTGGATGTCCGGGTGATCCTTCTGAAGTCTTTCCAGACCTTCGGGAGCAGCGATGATACACATGAATTTGATATTCTTGCCGCCGTGCTGTTTGATAAATGAAACAGCTTCGGAACCGGAACCGCCGGTTGCTAACATTGGATCAACAACAAGGATTGTTCTCTGCTCGATCGGATCCGGCAGTTTACAGTAATACTCATGCGGCTCGTGTGTTTCCGGGTCTCTGTAGAGCCCGATGTGTCCAACCTTTGCTGATGGAACCAGAGCAAGGATGCCGCTTACCATGCCAAGACCGGCACGGAGGATCGGTACAACTGCCATCTTTTTGCCTGCGATCATAGGAGATTTGCAGGTTTCGATCGGAGTCTTGATCTCTACATCTTCTGTAGGCAGATCACGAAGTGCTTCGTAGCCCATAAGCATAGCGATTTCTTCTACAAGTGTACGGAATTCATTTGTTCCGGTGTTCTCGTTTCTTAACATTGATATTTTGTGTTTGATCAAAGGATGATTCATAATTGTGACATTACTCATATCGGTAACCCCTTTTCGTAAAATTTTTAACTGTGTATAATTCTACCATAAGACAACAGGAAATTAAACCCTGCGATACCGGAAAAATCAACGGAAATCATTTCAGACAGACATAAAAAATCATCGACCGCGCCAACAGAACAGTTTTTAGAATGATTAGGAAAAACTGTCAGTCGGCAGGACCGATGATTTTGTAAAATATAATATTAATCGTTGTAGTCCGGCAGATCGTTATAGTACATTTTGATCGCATTTGTGCTCTTTTCCAGAACTGCCATTGTCGATGGAAGAGGAACCGCGATCAGATCGTCGAATTCAAATTCACCAAGCTCCGGTCGGATCTCATATCCAAGATTTCGTTCGTTGATCGAGAAATCAGCTTGAAACTGGTAATTGTTTCCTCTGGCGTCCAAGCGGATCCATTTCTTGACATCCGGTTCAAATACTGCATTCAGTGCATGAAGTGCCAGCTTGTTATCATATGTGAACCGTTTGATCCTCTGGTAGCAGAATCCGGTGTAAATACCATTTGCACGCATCAGTGCGGCTAACAGATTTGCCTTTGAATAGCTGATACCGGTTTTCTTTTCCAGAACATCTGATGCAGAGATCGTGATCGTGGAATCTTTGGCGTCCCAGGTGTGATCAATTTCATCTCTGACAAAATAATATATGGTTTCTATTTTTTCGTAAACAGATCTGCAGTTTTTGGTAAGATCCATAGCCTTCTCCATAACCATGGGATTGTCGAAATCGACATATTTATCATACTGTAGATATGCTGCATCCCTATTTCTCTGTATTAGCTTCATGTTTACCTCCCAAAAGTATTACAAGTAAGATAAATGACAGAGGACCCATCTCTGAAACTCCAGCTATTTGTCGCTGGTTACTTGAAATATGTAGAACTTCAGATAATATGATTCATCTGCAGCCCACAGAATCGGATGATCAGGAGCCTGAGTACGGAATTCAACCTGTCTCAGTCGTTTGTGAGAGTTGGAAGCAGCCTGCCCGATGGTTTTTGTAAAGAGTTCATAGTCCATGAAATGGGAGCATGAACAGGTGGCAAGAAAGCCGCCATCTTTAACGAGCTTCATGGCTCTCAGATTTATTTCCCGATAACCTTTTACAGCGTTTTTAATTGAGTTGCGTGATTTTGTAAATGCAGGTGGATCCAGAATTACAACGTCGAATTTCTCGCCCTGTTCTTCCAGTTCAGGAAGCAGATCAAAGACATCTTTACAGATAAATGTAACCGAATCCTCCAGATGGTTCAGCTTTGCATTTTCCTGTGCCTGTCTGACCGCAAGTGCGGAAGCATCTACACCCAGTACGCTTGCGGCACCGACAATTCCGGCGTTCAGCGCAAAAGAGCCTGTGTGTGTGAAACAGTCAAGAACTTTTGCATCCTTACAAAGACGCTGGATCGCAAGTCGGTTGTATTTCTGATCAAGAAAGAAGCCGGTCTTCTGACCGTCTTTTACGTCAACAATATAGTGTACGCCATTTTCAACAATTTCCACGTTCGTGTCGAATTCATCCCCAATAAATCCCTTGAATGGCTGCATCCCTTCGTTTATTCTAACTTTAGCATCGCTACGCTCATAAACACCTTTGATTATTATACCATCCGATTTAAGGACATTTTTTAAAATATTTATTAACAAATTTTTAACTCTGTCAATTCCAAGTGCAAGTGACTCAACGACCAGCACATCTTCAAATTTGTCAATCACGATACCGGGCAGGAAGTCTGCCTCGCCAAATACGATACGGCAGCTGCTTGTATCCACGGTTTTCTTACGATAATCCCATGCTGCCTGCAGACGCATGCGGAAGAAATCTTCATTGATCTCGGTATCGACGTGACGTGTCAGCATACGGACAGTGATCTTGGAATTCGTATTGATAAATCCCTTTCCCATCGGATATCCGTCAAAGTCTTTTACAATGATGATATCCCCGTTTTCAAAACTCCCCATGATGGTATCTATTTCATTGTCATAAATCCAGGCGCCGCCGGCTTTGATGGTTCTGCCCTCGCCCTTCTTTAATGTTACGATTGCGCTCATGTTACACCTCGTTCATTTTTTTGATAAGACATAGTATACCATGGATGGCATGGTTTTTAAATCCGCTTTGCGGATGACACAGTGGGAAGCGGAAGGTTCTTACAGAATAAAGAACAAATATTCGATTTGCTCTGTACTTTTTTTAAATGGAATGATATATTAGACAGAGAACAATAATAAGAATATTGATTGTATTTAGATAGATATATCAGGAGAACATAATGGATCATTTCAAATTAGTATCAGAATATCAGCCGACCGGTGATCAGCCGCAGGCGATCAAAGAGCTGGTGGATGGATTTAAAGAGGGAAACCAGTTTGAAACCTTGTTAGGTGTAACCGGTTCCGGTAAGACATTTACCATGGCAAATGTAATAGCACAACTGAATAAACCGACGCTGGTGCTTGCGCACAACAAAACGCTGGCGGCACAGTTATATTCGGAAATGAAGGAATTTTTTCCGGAAAATGCGGTAGAATATTTTGTTTCTTATTATGATTATTACCAGCCGGAAGCATATGTGGCATCGACTGATACTTATATAGCGAAGGATTCTGCGATCAACGATGATATTGACAAGATGCGTCACAGTGCAACAGCGGCCTTGATCGACAGAAAAGATGTTGTGGTCGTATCCTCGGTATCCTGTATTTACGGTATCGGTGATCCGGATGAATACCGGGAGCAGATGCTGTCGCTCCGTGTCGGTATGATCAAGGATCGGGATATGGTGATCGATGAACTGACGGATATCCAGTATGTCAGAAATGATATGGATTTCCACCGTGGAACATTTCGTGTACATGGGGATGTGCTGGAGATTCTTCCAGTATCGACATTTGAAGATGCTGTGCGGGTTGAATTTTTTGGTGATGAGATCGACCGTATCTGTGAATTTGATCCGTTGACCGGGGAGATCAGGCGCAGTCTGAATTTTACCTGTATCTTTCCAGCTTCTCATTATGTTGTCGGACATGAGAAGCTGGAACGTGCACTTACAAAGATCGAAGCGGAATTGGCTGAACGGGTACAGTATTTTAAGGAAAATGATAAGCTGATCGAAGCGCAGCGGATTGAAGAACGGACAAATTTTGATATAGAGATGATGCGGGAGACAGGCTTCTGCTCCGGTATCGAGAATTATTCAGGACCATTATCCGGCAGAGAATCCGGGGAGACTCCGAGCACATTGCTGGATTTCTTCGGTGATGATTTCCTGTTGATCATAGATGAGTCGCATATGACGATTCCGCAGGTCGGAGGAATGTATGCAGGTGATCGTTCCAGAAAACAAAATCTGGTGGATTATGGATTCCGTCTGCCATCCGCATTGGACAACCGTCCGTTAAACTTTGAAGAATTTGAATCGAAGTTAGATCAGGTATTATTTGTATCGGCGACACCATCCAAATATGAAGCAGAACATGAGCTGCTCCGGGCCGAGCAGATCATCCGACCGACCGGATTGCTGGATCCACCGGTGGATGTCCGTCCGGTAGAAGGACAGATCGACGACCTGATGTCAGAGATATTGAAAGAGACAGAACAGGGACACAAGGTTCTGGTTACAACACTTACAAAACGTATGGCAGAGGATCTGACAGATTTCCTGCGTGAGAATGGCATTAAGGTCAAATATCTTCATTCCGATATTGATACAATGGAGCGTGTAGAGATCGTGCGTGATCTCAGAATGGGTGTATTTGACGTATTAGTTGGTATCAACCTCCTTCGTGAGGGACTTGATATTCCGGAGATCACACTGGTGGCTATCCTGGATGCAGATAAAGAGGGCTTCCTGCGTTCGGAGACATCGTTGATCCAGACGATCGGACGTGCTGCGAGAAACTCAGAAGGTCACGTTATCATGTATGCAGATATGATGACAGACTCCATGAAACGTGCGATCTCGGAGACAAATCGTCGTCGAAAGATTCAGGATGCTTATAATAAGGAACATGGGATCATACCGAAGACGATCCAGAAGGGTATCCGTGATCTTATTACAAATGAAGTCACAGAAGATAAACCGGTTGTGGATGCTGAGAAAGATATTGAATCCATGACGAAGAAAGAGCTGAAAGCAATGATCGATAAGCTGACAAAGAAGATGAACATGGCAGCCGCGGACCTGAACTTTGAAATGGCAGCGATCGTCCGTGATGAGCTGAAGAAGTATAAAGAAGCACTTCGGGACTATGATAAGTAGAAAATACAATACAGATCATGCTGTCGTACTAATTGAAAGTGTATAAACATGTATGATCATAATATTATTTGTTTGAATATTAGTTGTTAAACTAATATGAAAGATATCATTACTATTATGAAGTAAGCCTTATCCGAGGCCGGTACTTAAGTTGCGTTTTTTGCAACTTTATGTACCGCTGCACGAGGATACGAGCGGAAGCGTCTTACGGAATAATATGTAATGTATCTTTCATATTGTATAAAAGTAATAATAAATATAATGATCATACATGTTTATAAGATTCAAATAAAATGAGCAGAAAGAAGGTCAACCGAAATGGGTGATATTAAGTATATTACGATTAAAGGTGCAAAAGAACATAACCTGAAGAATATAGATGTGAAGATTCCGAGGGATAAATTTGTCGTTGTGACAGGTCTGTCCGGTTCGGGCAAATCCTCACTGGCATTTGATACGATCTATGCTGAAGGTCAGCGACGCTATATGGAGTCCTTATCTTCCTATGCAAGACAGTTCCTTGGACAGGCAGAGAAGCCGGATGTCGAGAAGATCGAGGGCCTGTCGCCTGCGATATCGATCGATCAGAAATCGACGAATAAGAATCCGAGATCCACAGTCGGAACAGTAACAGAGATCTATGATTATTTCCGTCTGTTATATGCAAGAGCAGGAATCCCACACTGTCCGAAATGTGGAAAAGTGATCAGCAAACAGAGCGTGGATCAGATGGTAGACGATATCATGCAATTGCCGGAACGGACAAAATTCATGGTACTCGCACCGGTTATAAGAGGCAGAAAAGGGGAACATGTGAAGCTGTTGGAGAAGGCGGCAAAGAGCGGTTTTGTTCGTGCGATCATTGATGGCAGCATGTATGAGTTATCCGAGGAGATCAAGCTGGATAAGAATAAGAAGCATAATATTGATATTGTTGTGGATCGTCTGGTCGTTCGTCCTGATATGGAACGAAGACTGACAGATTCTGTAGAGACAACTCTGCGGATGGCAGAAGGTCTGATGAAGATTGAGGTTATAAATACAGATGGAGAAAATGAGATCTTGAATTTCTCTGACAGCTTTTCCTGCCCGGATTGTGGAATCAGCATTGATGAGATCGAGCCCAGAAGTTTTTCATTCAATAATCCATTTGGCGCATGTCCATGTTGTGCCGGTCTGGGATTTAAGATGGAATTTGATCCGGATCTGATGATACCGGATACCAAGCTGTCGATCAATGAAGGGGCAATTGTTGTGCTGGGCTGGCAGTCCTGTAATGATGGAAAGAGTTTCACAAATGCAGTGCTTCGTGCATTAGCAGAGGAATATCATTTCTCACTGGACACACCATTTCAGGATTACAGTGATGAGATCAAAGATCTGTTATTATATGGCAAGAACAGCCGTCCGGTAAAGGTTCACTATAAAGGACAGCGTGGAGAAGGCGTCTATGATATTACATTTGAAGGACTGATCAAGAATGTCCAGCGAAGATACCGGGAGACCGGAGGTGAGACGACCAAGGCCGAGTATGAGACTTTTATGACGATCACGCCATGTGAAGAATGTAAAGGAAAACGTCTGAAACCGACAGCACTGGCTGTTACGATCGCCGATAAGAATATTGATGATCTGACCAGAATGTCGATCGAGGATCTTACAAACTTTATGGATAATATTAAGTTGACAGACCGGCAGATGCTGATCGGCGGGGCAGTTTTAAAGGAGATCCGGGCGAGACTGCATTTTCTGATCGATGTAGGCCTTGATTATCTGGCACTTTATCGTTCTACAGGCACATTGTCCGGTGGCGAGGCACAGCGAATCCGTTTGGCGACACAGATCGGTTCTGGGCTTGTGGGCGTTGCTTATATTCTGGATGAACCAAGTATCGGTCTGCATCAGAGAGATAATGATAAGCTGATCGGAGCATTGGAGCATTTGCGTGATCTTGGAAATACTCTGATCGTAGTAGAGCATGATGAAGATACGATGCGTGCTGCGGATTATATTATAGATATCGGTCCGGGAGCCGGTGAAAATGGTGGTTATGTCGTTGCGGAAGGTACGGCAGAGGAGATCATGAAAAATGAGAACTCGATCACCGGTGATTATTTAAGCGGAAGAAAAAAGATTCCGGTACCGGAGGTACGAAGAAAGCCAACGGGCTGGCTGACCGTTCAGAATGCTTATGAGAACAACCTGAAGCATATCGATGTGAATATACCACTGGGTATTATGGTATGCGTGACTGGTGTATCCGGTTCGGGAAAGAGCTCACTTGTAAATGAGATCTTATATAAGAAGCTGGCGAGAAGACTGAACAAGAGCCGTATCAAACCGGGACATCATGATCACATCGTGGGTTACGATGCACTTGATAAGGTGATCAATATCGATCAGTCTCCAATCGGAAGAAGCCCGAGATCGAACCCGGCAACCTATACAGGTGTATTTGACATGATCCGTGACCTGTTTGCAAATACAAAGGATGCCAAGGCAAGAGGATATAAGAAGGGAAGATTTTCATTCAATGTATCGGGTGGACGATGCGAAGCCTGCCGTGGTGATGGTATCATCAAGATCGAGATGCATTTCCTGCCGGATGTCTATGTTCCTTGTGAGGTATGCGGTGGCAAGCGGTACAATCGTGAGACACTGGAAGTAAAATATAAAGGTAAGAGCATTTATGATGTTCTGGATATGACTGTGGATGAAGCCTGCGAGTTCTTTGCAAATGTTCCAAGCATTCTGCGAAAGATCGAAACGTTAAAGGATGTTGGTCTGGGCTATATCCGTCTGGGACAGCCATCTACCACTTTATCCGGAGGAGAGGCACAGAGAGTAAAGCTTGCGACGGAGCTTGCCAGACGTGGAACCGGAAAGACGATCTACATTCTGGATGAACCGACGACCGGACTTCATTTCGCCGATGTTCATCGTCTGGTGGATATTCTTCGCAGACTTAGTGACAGCGGAAATACCGTAGTTGTTATCGAGCATAATCTGGATGTTATAAAGACTGCCGATTATATCATCGATATGGGACCGGAAGGCGGTGTCCGCGGTGGAACAGTGATCGCACAGGGAACACCGGAGGAGATCGCAGAATGTGAGAATTCATATACCGGACAATATCTGAAGCGGTATTTATAAAGTGTGAAGATAGAGAATACAATTAAGCTCTTATATAGATATCAGTTTTATAGAATGTGTAGAATTGATATAGAGGAATTAGAGATATAGAAATTTGGAAACATAAGGAATTAGCAACATGAGGAATGATAAGATCATTGGCGCATTGATCGGCCTTGTAGGTGCGGCCGGTAATTCCGGCTGGACAGAGAAAACAGATCAGACGATCGCAAGTGCGTTATTACAGGAAGACAATGATGAGACAATAGAGGAAATACACCGGGAGAAATACCGACTTTCTCCCGGGTGTTCCACCTGTACGGCTCCATGCGGGAATACATCTGATTATGATATGAGCTGTTTCTGGAATGGCAGCCTGGAAGAACAGAAGCGTAAGCATGACATAATCAATGAATTACAGCAGGTGGCAGAACAGTATAACAGCGGAAATCTTAAGAGATTACCTGAGGTCTGTTTCCGTGCACTTGCATGCTTTTCCTATGGCATGGACGAAGCTGCATACGAGTCTTTAATGAGCGACTTCCATAATATAGCCGAAACTGTTTAAGAGTAGAACTGCAGATAGAGTTACAGTTATATCTTAGCGTTTATGTTCTATATAGATTTGCTTTTCAGGTAGCCAAGGCTGACAAATAACACTACGACTTCAACGATCGGCATAACAAACCACAGGCTGGATGCACCCAGACACAATGGAAATACAAGGATACAGATACTGCTTAAGATGATATTTCGGAGCAGTGAGATGCACAGGGATTGTGCAGATCGCAGTATCGCCTGTAAATAGTAAGAAGTCAGCAGGTTAATGCCAAATGGCAGGAATGCAAAAAAGTAGGTTCGTATACCCAGATTTGCAATATCAGTCAGTGTTGGATTCATTTTAATAAAAATACGACAGACCGCAGTCGGGAATAAGATTCCACTAAGCGAGAAGATGGCACCCATTATAAGGATAGTGGTATATGCCATCTTTTTTATTCCTTTGATTCGGACCCCATTTCCTGCACCATAATTAGTAGAGATAACAGGCTGGATCGACTGACCGACTCCGGTAAACAGGGAGTTGAACAGGATTACACAGTTTGAGATCACGCTGTAGATCGAGAGTGCATTTTCACCGCAGTATTTCAGGATCTGGATATTAAACAGCAGTACGATGAATCCATTTGCAAATTCATTGAAAAAACTTGGGATACCACCGACAATAATATGACGGATACTGGGAATCGTGTGAATCGGTCGGATGAAATGAAGACCGTTTTTGCGTGAGAAAAAGTGTGAGCCACCGACAATTACCTGGATAGTCATACCGAGAACGGAAGCGAATGCGGCACCGCCCATTCCCATATGCATAGGAAATACAAAAATGATATCCAGTGCGATATTTACGACGCCGCCAAGCAGAACTCCCGCCATTGCACGGTTTGGATCATTGTCGGCACGGATAAAGATTGCTACATAATTTGAAAATACAGCAACCGGAAGGAAAATGTTGATATAACGCATGTAGGACATGGCGTATGGGAATAAGGTGTCATTTGCTCCCATCAGATGAAGCAGCTTAGGCATGCAGGTGGCATAGATCAGCCATAAAAGGGTAGTAACAGCCGTAATCAGGAAAAAAGAGATTGTAAAATAACGATTGGATTTCTGATGATTACCACTTCCCCTGTGAACACTCATCTGTACAGAGCCGCCGACACCAAACAGGATTCCGGTTGACATCAGGATGCAGAGAAGTGGTGTTGTAATACTTAGGGCAGCAAGAGCATCTGCGCCGACACCTTTTCCAATGACGATCGCATCTGTCAGTGTATAAATAGACATAACCATGGCACTTCCAAGTGATGGTATCAGAAATTTGAAGTATAATTTTTTCAGATTGTCTTTTAATAAATCCATTATAAGTCCTCCTATGCTGTGCTGTTCACAAAAAAAGAGCCAGATAAGATAATCTTATCTGGCTCATAACATTCATGTCCATCCGGGAATCCTGAATAACATTCAGAACACCTTGCAAGGTATATCATATATACCGTCCGATTCGTGCCTATTATACCAAGTTGATAGAAAATGTCAATCAATTTTATGGCATTTTTTGTATGCGGGTGTTATAATAGCATCCGCAAAAAACACAGTGAGGTAGGAATAAATGAATTTTATTAAGAAAAACTGGATAGGAATTCTGGTGTGTTTTATCATAGCAGTTCCTTCATGGTTAATTGGAAAACGGTTTCCGGTTGTCGGCGGACCGATCATTGCGATATTAGCCGGTATGTTGATCGCACTCGTATGGACGGATAAGGGAAAGGCAGAAGCCGGTATCAAATGGACATCAAAGATTGTTTTGCAGACAGCCGTTGTATTATTAGGATTTGGCATGAATCTCGGAGTAATCCTGCAGACAGGAAAACAGTCGCTTCCGATCATTATCTGTACGATCGGTACATCCTTATTGATCGCATGGATCCTTCGAAAGGTGATGAAGGTTCCGGCAAATACTTCGATTCTTGTCGGTGTTGGATCTTCTATCTGTGGTGGTTCCGCAATCGCAGCAACAGCACCGGTTATAGATGCAGATGACGATGAAGTCGCACAGGCTATTTCTGTTATCTTTTTCTTTAACGTGCTTGCGGCTATCTTCTTCCCGATCATAGGAAAAGCAATAGGATTTGATACGGCATCCGGTGATGCATTTGGAATATTTGCGGGAACAGCCATCAATGATACATCTTCTGTAACAGCGGCGGCATCAACATGGGACAGCATGTGGAATCTTGGAAGTGAGACTCTCAATAAGGCAGTAACGGTAAAACTGACCAGAACACTGGCAATTATACCGATCACATTAGTGCTTGCGGCAGTTCGTGCAAGACAGGCGGCAAAGACAGAGCAGAAGACAAATGGATTCAGCTTGAAAAAAGCATTTCCTATGTTCATTCTGTATTTTGTGATCGCATCTATAATCACAACGATCTGTATCAGTCTGGGCGTAAATGCGGATGTATTTGCACCGTTAAAGGAGCTGTCCAAATTCTTCATTATCATGGCTATGGCGGCGATCGGGTTAAACAGCAATGTTATTAAGCTGATCAAAACCGGTGGCAAGCCGATTTTGCTAGGTGCATGCTGTTGGATCGGCATTACCTTGGTCAGCCTGCTTATGCAGCATGTTATGGGAATCTGGTAAAAGCATGTAAGAACGCCCTTGGGGCATATATGGCAGAAAACCTGTAACAGCAATATGCCCCATATGGTTTATACAACAGAACACAAGTGGTCTGTGAAATAAATCCATATGGGGCATATTATTGTTATACGATATTCGTATTACGAAAGAAATTAGTCGTTAGCTTTGCCAACTGATCCGAAAAGTTCCATCTTTTCTTTAACAGTAGCCTTGATAGCTTCGAAACCAGGAGCAAGAAGCTTTCTAGGATCAAATCCCTTACCTTCAAGATCCTTACCAGCCTCGATGTACTTTCTTGTAGCATCTGCGAATGATAACTGGCACTCTGTGTTAACATTGATTTTTGAAACGCCAAGTGAGATAGCTTTCTTGATCATGTCAGCAGGGATACCTGTACCACCGTGAAGAACTAATGGCATAGTACCTGTCTTCTGCTGGATAGCATCAAGTGTTTCGAATGAAAGACCCTTCCAGTTTGCTGGGTACTTACCATGGATGTTACCGATACCGGCAGCAAGCATATCTACGCCAAGATCAGCGATGATCTTACACTCTTCTGGATCTGCGCACTCGCCCATACCAATAACACCGTCTTCTTCACCACCGATTGAACCAACTTCACACTCGATAGAAAGACCAAGCTGATGAGCAACATTAACAAGCTCTGTTGACTTAGCAAGGTTCTCTTCGAATGGATAGTGTGAACCATCGAACATGATAGATGTGAATCCGGCCTTAACACACTTGTAGCATCCTTCATATGTTCCGTGATCAAGGTGAAGAGCTACAGGAACTGTAATTCCTAAAGAATCGTGCATAGCCTTAACCATAGCTGCAACTGTTTCAAATCCAGTCATATACTTTCCAGCGCCTTCTGAAACACCAAGGATTACAGGAGACTGAAGTTCCTGAGCTGTAAGAAGAACAGCCTTTGTCCATTCAAGGTTATTGATGTTAAACTGACCAACGGCATATTTTCCAGCCTTAGCCTTTTCCAACATTTCTTTTGCTGAAACTAACATTATAAATTCCTCCATTATAAAAATTATTTTGGGCTTTCATCTGCCCGAATTGTCCACATTTATAATGTAAAAATCCGGTTAGATAACCCTACTCTGTCGCCATTATACATTATTTATTTCCAAAATAAAAGCCATTTACAAAAACTTGATAAAAATAAAAAAATACTGCGCCATAATAACCCTGATGTCGCAGCGTAGTATTTTATCATTATGTAAAACATTTATAAAAGAATCCGCCATTTCCTTGAAATGCTAAAACTGGGATGGTAAAATTTTTATAATATAATTCGTGGAGGAAACAATATATGCTTCAGTTAAAGAAGATTGTGAAGGACTATCAGACCGGAGATGAAGTGGTAAAGGCGTTAAAAGGCATTTCCATTAATTTCAGAAAGAATGAATTCGTATCGGTACTTGGTCAGTCCGGCTGTGGTAAGACAACGCTTCTTAATATTATAGGCGGACTTGATCAGTATACGAGTGGTGATCTGGTTATCAATGGCAGATCAACAAAAGAATTCAAGGCAAGAGACTGGGATTCATACCGGAATAATTCGATCGGTTTTGTATTCCAGAGTTACAATCTGATTCCGCATCAGACGGTTCTCGCAAATGTCGAGCTGGCGCTGACCTTATCCGGTGTATCCAAATCCGAGCGTAGAAAACGTGCAAAAGAGGTGTTGGAAAAGGTTGGTCTGGGCGATCAGATCTATAAGAAGCCGAATCAGATGTCCGGTGGACAGATGCAGCGAGTAGCGATCGCCAGAGCATTGATCAATGATCCTGATATCCTGCTTGCAGATGAGCCGACCGGAGCCCTGGACTCCGAAACCAGTGTCCAGATCATGGAGCTGTTAAAGGAGATCGCAGAAGAAAAGCTGGTCATCATGGTAACACACAATCCGGAGCTTGCAGACAAATATTCTACAAGAATCGTGAAGCTGTTAGATGGTAAGATCATAGATGATTCCGCACCATTTTCAGATGAAGACGAAGCGAAAGAATCAGAAGAAGCATATGCACCGAGAAAGACATCTATGTCTGTGTTTACGGCATTTTCCCTCAGCTTTAATAACCTGCTGACGAAGAAAGGACGAACCCTTTTAACGGCATTTGCCGGAAGTATCGGTATCATCGGTATCGCGCTGATTCTGTCATTATCCAGTGGATTCCAGGGCTATATCAATGATGTGCAGGAGGAAACCCTGTCATCCTATCCAATCGAGATCCAGAAAAAGGCAATGGATTATTCTGACCTGATCTCGGAAATGGCGGGTAATACAAAGGAAGAAGATCTGAGTGATCATGACCCGGATCGTGTATACTCTGGTGATGTCATGGGCGATATGATGGTGTCCATGCTCTCAGAGGTAAAGGAAAACGATCTGGAAACATTTAAGAAATATATTGAAGATGATACAAATGGATTCAAGGATATCGTGAGTGATATCAAGTATACCTATGATACTCCGATGTATGTATTTAACGAAAATGCAGCAGGCGGTACACAGCAGGTAAATCCAAGTATCATGATGCGAGAGATGGGATTTGGCGATATGGAAGAATCCCAGAAATCCCTGTCAGGATTCATGTCGGCATTCAGTTACGGAAATAATTCCATGGATATGTGGAAGCAGTTAATGAGTAATCGGGAGCTGTTGGAACAGCAGTACGATGTGCTTGCAGGACACTGGCCTCAGAATAAAAATGAAGTTGTACTGGTCGTTGATAAGAATAACGAGATCAGTGATTTTACCTTATATACATTAGGTGTCAGAAATGCTTCTGATCTTGGAGAGATGGTTCCGAAGATCATGGCAGGTAAAGATTACGATGCACCGGAGGAAATGAGCTTCTCCTATGATGATCTTTTAAATCTCAAATTCAAGCTCATTCTGCCGAGTGACATTTATCAAAAAAATGCAGACGGAACATGGGCAGACAAGAGTTCCGATGAAGATTATATGGCAGATGTGATCAGCAAAGGTCTGGATATTCAGGTTTGTGGTATCATCCGTCAGAGCGAATCCTCTTATGCAGCATCGATCGATGCGGGAATGATCGGTTATACCGCTGAACTTGCAGAGTATGTTGTATCCGAAAATGAAAAATCGGAGATCGTAAAACGGCAGCTTGACAATCCGGATACCGATGTATTTACAGGACTTCCGTTTTCAAACGGAGAAGATATCGACATGAGTCAGGTGGACATGCAGCAGATCGTTGCATCCATGAACCTGTCAGAGGAACAGCAGGCATATATTTCACAGATGTCTGATGAGCAGTTATTTGAAATGTTAAAGGAACAGGGCTATTTTGCACAGTCTACCGCAACCTATGATGATAATATCGAGAAGCTTGGATTTGCGGATCTGGCAAAGCCGTCCGTTATCAGCCTGTATTGTTCAGAATTCGCGGACAAGGATAAGCTGACAGATCTGATCGACAAATATAATGATTCACATTCAGACAGCGAGATCACTTATACCGATTATATCGGGCTGATGCTATCTTCCGTTACGAAGATCATCGATGCGATCACTTATGTATTGATCGCATTTGTAGCTATCTCGTTGATCGTATCATCGATCATGATCGGAATCATTACCTATATCTCTGTACTGGAGAGAACGAAGGAGATCGGTATTCTTCGAAGTATCGGAGCGTCGAAAAAGGATATTTCCCGTGTGTTTAACGCAGAGACATTTATTATCGGACTGGTATCCGGTGCGATCGGTATTCTGGTTACGGTGCTGTTAAATATCCCGATAAGCAAGGTGATAGAGAAATTTGTAAATGTGCCAAATGTATCTTCACTTCCGGTAAAGGGTGCGGTGATCCTTGTGATCATTAGTGTTGTGCTTACTTTGATCGGCGGTCTTATCCCATCTAAGATGGCAGCGAAGAAAGACCCTGTAATAGCACTTAGAAGTGAATAACAGAAAGGAGCGAGGCGGCATGAGTGCATATGTTGAGTTTAAGGATGTTAAGAAAATATATAAGACCGGTGAGGTTGAAATCCATGCTCTGCGGGATGTGAACTTCGAGATTGAAAAAGGAGAATTCTGTGTCATCGTTGGAGCGTCAGGAGCGGGAAAGACAACGATTCTGAATATCCTGGGCGGAATGGACACGCTGTCCGGCGGCAGCGTATATCTGGACGGAAAAGAAATCTCCGGGCTGAACAAGCGGCAGCTTACGGCATACAGGAGATATGATGTAGGATTTGTATTTCAGTTCTATAATCTGGTGCAGAATCTGACGGCACTGGAAAATGTAGAGCTTGCGGCACAGATCTGTAAGGACCCGTTAGATGCGGCAACGGTATTAAAGCAGGTAGGGCTTGAGGATCGTATGGCAAATTTCCCTGCACAGTTATCCGGTGGAGAGCAGCAGCGGGTAGCGATCGCCAGAGCACTTGCAAAGAATCCGAAGCTGCTTTTATGTGATGAACCGACCGGTGCGCTGGACTATAATACAGGAAAATCCGTACTCAAATTGCTTCAGGATACCTGTAGGAACACCGGAACTACGGTTATCGTTATCACACATAATCAGGCACTTACAGCAATGGCAGATCGTGTGATCACAGTTAAGAGCGGAACAGTAGAGAAGGTTGTTCTGAATGATAACATTAAAAATGTAGAAGATTTGGAATGGTAGGTATGTCTTATGAAATCAATGATGCGTCGTACGACATTTCGAGAAATTAAAAACAGTTTTGGACGGTTTGCAGCGATTCTCGCGATCATAGCGTTAGGTGTTGGTTTCTTTTCAGGCCTGAAGATGACCAAGCCGGCTATGGTGAAGACGATTACGGATTTCCTCAGTGATTCGGAATTCTATGATCTGCATCTGGTGTCTACGCTTGGCTATACAGATGAGGATGTGGAAGCATTTGCGGGTGAGGATGATGTCCGGTATGCAGAGGGCAGCTATTCATTTGATGTGCTTTATGATGGTATGGGTGATAATGAACGTGCACTCAAAACCTTGTCATTGCCGGAGCATGTGAATGACATCCGTCTGGTGGATGGCAGACTGCCGGAAGCGGATGATGAATGCGTAGTGGATGACAAGCTGACAGATGTGAGAATCGGTGATGTCATTACCGTGGCAGATACGAATGGTGATGCCACTGAGACAAAGCTCCGCTATAGGGAATTTACGGTTACCGGAACCGTACAGTCCTCCCTTTATATTAATTTTGAACGTGGAACGACTACTCTCGGGACCGGTAAATTAAGTGGATTTGTATATATGAAGCCGGAAGCATTTGACTGTGAATGCTACACTGACGTCTATGTCAGGTTTGATCAGGACTATGCGTTATACGATGATGCGTACGATACCTATATGGACGAGAAAAAGGATGACTGGGATGCTATCTGTCATGACCGTGTTACGAAACGATATCAGGCGCTTTTGATGCAGACCGGGCTTACCGAAGATATGGTTGCCGGCGTAACCATAGATGACGCACCGGATGTCAGTTATTATATTCTTGGCAGGGAGACGAATGTCGGTTATGTCTGTTTTGAGAGTGATTCCGATATCGTGGATGGTGTAGCAAAGGTATTTCCGGTGTTCTTTGTATTGGTTGCTGTGCTTGTCTGTATGACGACGATGAATCGTATGGTCGAGGAACAGCGAACAATGATCGGAATGCTAAAGGCACTTGGATACAGTGAGCATACGATCATGGGCAAATATATGATCTATTCAGGGCTGGCAGCAGTTATCGGATGTATAGGAGGCTTTTTTGCAGGGACGTATGCATTCCCACGGGTAATCTGGAAAGCATATCATATGATGTATCTGAATATTAGCTTAAAATATATTGTAGACTGGAAGCTGGCAGGAATTGCTATGCTGGTATCTCTGGCATGTTCGGTAGGAACAACATGGTTTACCTGCCGGTATGAACTGTCGGAGACTGCGGCAGGTCTGATGCGGCCGAAGGCACCGAAGGCGGGCAAACGTGTATTTCTTGAGAAAATATCATTTGTATGGAAACGGTTAAAATTCCTGCATAAGGTATCGGTTCGAAATATCTTCCGGTATAAGAAGCGTTTCTTTATGATGGTAATAGGAATCAGCGGATGCACAGCCCTGCTTCTGACCGGATTTGGTATCAATGATTCGATCGCCGGCTTTGCAGATCGTCAGTATGATGAGATCCAGATCTCAGACGGAACGATGACCCTTGCAGAGAGTGTTGATGATGTGAAGAAAACGAATGCAGCTTCTGAGGAAAATCAGAAGGATCAGCAGAAAGCAACGCAGACGGGTTCGGAATCAGCGGCAGCCGGTGATCTGTATGATAAATTAGACAAATATATGCAGGACTATGATTTTGTTGGTGAGACAAGCTGGGATCTGATAGAGTCCGATGGCATTAAGAGCATTAATCTGGTTATTATGAAGGAACCGGAGCATTCGGACAAATACATGGATTTTCACAACAGTAAGAATGAGAAGGTCGCTTATCCGGGCAAGGACGAGGCGATTATCAACAGTGCTCTGGCAACCCGGTATGATCTGTCCGTTGGAGATACCATTACGATCCGGAACAGTGATATGAAAGAGATCAAGGCAAAGATTTCCGGCATCTTTGAAAATTATGTATATAATTATGTATATCTGTCGCCGGAAACATACATGGATCAGATGGGAGAAGCTCCGGTATATCATTCCGTCTATTTCAATCTAAAGCCTGATATGGATGCACATGAAGTGGCTGCCGATCTTATGAAAGAAAATGTAGTTTCTGCAGTAGTCGTGAATGGAGATATGCGCGAACGTATCAGCAATATGATGAAGAGTCTGGACTATATCGTTCTGGTCGTTATCCTGTCGGCGGCAGCACTGGCATTTATCGTGCTGTATAACCTGACAAATATCAATATTACAGAACGAATCCGGGAGATTGCAACAGTAAAGGTGCTTGGATTTTTCAGAAATGAAACCTCATCTTATGTGTTCCGTGAAAACTGGGTGCTGACGGCAATCGGAATAGCGGTCGGTCTGGTGCTCGGAGTATTTCTGCATAGCTTTGTTATGGATCAGATTCGTGTGGATATGGTTTCATTTGACACTTACATTTCACCGCTTAGTTATGTGTACAGCATTATTCTGACGTTTGCTTTTAATGGCTGTGTCAACCTGTTCATGTCGGTGAGACTGGAGCGGATCAATATGGCGGAGTCCTTGAAGTCTGTGGATTAAAGCGGATAAGATAAAAATGCAAAGAACATATTGTATCGGGTTCTGTGTTGATACCATATGTTATAAGAAAATTGCAGGTGTATAGAGTGATTGCAGGCAGAAAATATATAAATGAAATGACAGGAGGAAGAAAAGAATGACAGTTACAAATGATATTAAGTACATCGGTGTGAATGACCATGAGATTGATCTGTTTGAGGGACAGTATATTGTGCCAAATGGCATGGCATATAATTCTTATGTGATCATGGATGAGAAGATTGCCGTTATGGATACGGTGGATCAAAATTTTACAGACGAATGGTTTGCAAAGCTGGAAACGGAGCTTGCAGGCCGGACACCGGATTACATCGTAGTTCAGCATATGGAGCCGGATCATTCGGCGAATCTTGCAAATTTCATGGAGAAGTATCCGACAGCAACAGTTGTTGCAACGGCGGCAGCATTTAACATGATGAAGAACTTCTTTGGAAAAGATTATGCTGATAGAAGAATGATGGTGAAAGAGGGAGATACCTTATCACTTGGAAAGCATGAGCTGACATTTGTCATGGCTCCGATGGTACACTGGCCGGAGGTTATGGTGACCTATGACAGCACAGATAAGGTATTATTCTCCGCGGACGGCTTCGGCAAATTCGGAGCCTTGGATGTAGAGGAGGACTGGGCATGTGAGGCTCGCCGTTACTACATCGGAATCGTAGGAAAGTTCGGTGCACAGGTTCAGGCATTGTTGAAGAAGGCAGCAGGACTGGATATCCAGATCATCTGTCCGCTTCATGGACCGGTTCTGACAGAGAATCTCGGATACTACATCGGTTTATATGATACATGGTCATCGTATGGAGTGGAAACAGATGGCGTAGTGATCGCTTACACATCTGTTTATGGACATACAAAAGAAGCAGCAGAGCTTCTTGCAAAGAAGCTGACTGAAAAGGGATGTCCAAAGGTAGCAGTCAATGATCTTGCCCGTTGTGATATGGCAGAGGCAGTAGAGGATGCGTTCCGTTATGGCAAACTGGTGCTTGCAACAACGACCTATAACGGTGACATTTTCCCATTTATGAGAGAGTTCATCAATCACCTGACAGAGCGTAATTTCCAGAACCGCACGATCGGTTTGATCGAGAATGGCGCGTGGGCTCCAATGGCTGCAAAGGTTATGAAGGGTATGTTTGAAAACAGCAAGAATCTGACATTTACTGATACAACAGTTCAGATCAAGGCGGCATTAAATAACGCAAGCCTTGCACAGATCGATGCACTGGCAGATGAACTGTGTAAATAATCGATTTTATATAGAAGTATTGTTCTACCACTATGATAAAGAGGTCGTACATATAAATGACAGAATGGAGAAGCTATGAGTCTGGTAAAAATCTGTGGAATCACAGAAGAACAGGAAGTTGAATATGTAAATGAAGCCGGCGTGGATTTTATGGGAATGGTGATGTTCTTTCCGAAAAGCAAGCGGAATATCACAGTAGAAGAAGCATCTTCCCTTATAAAAAAATTGAACCCTGCGGTCACATCCGTAGCGGTAACGGTAGAACCGACGCTCGATCAGATCCGGGAGATCGAAGCTGCCGGAATCCAGATGATCCAGATTCATGGGGATATCAGCGAGGAACTGCTGCAGGAGATCCATATTCCTGTTATCAAAGCATTTAATGTACATGATCTGTCTTCTTATGAGAGATATCATCAGGCGGACATAGTAAAAGGATATATCTTTGATGCACAGACACCGGGCAGCGGGAAGACCTTTAATTGGTCTGTGCTCTCCGATATTCCGCACGATGAGAAGTTTGCCCTTCTTGCCGGAGGTTTAAATCCTGACAATGTGGCAGAGGCATTTGCCGCAACTCATGTGGATGGTGCAGACACCAGCTCCGGTGTGGAGAACGACACCGGAATCGGCAAAGACCGGGAGAAGATCCTGAGATTTGTGGCGAATGTGAAGAAGCAGTAGAAGATGTATTATTTCAGGCACTTTGTGGGCAGTGATACGTTTTTGAGCAGACATTGGTTATTTTCATTGACTGCTTGAAGGGTATCATGCTTATAGGGTGCTGTTTTATTGTGCGATTCGCAGCAATGCTTTTCGTACATCATCCAGATAATTTCTTCCGACCATCTGGGTCTGTTTATTTGCAAGATAGATCGTGGAGCCGGATAAGGAGGGATAATACTGGGTGAAAAGATCGGATTTAATTAGACAACTTGAGGCAGGAGGGTTTGTTTTTGAGCGCATGGGGGAAGTCATGATATTTATGTTAAAGGGAGTAAGAAAGAAACAATCCCCATTCTAACGCCGGTTCTTAGTGAGCCGCCAAAGGCGGGGAACTTAGCACCGTTGCGTTAGAATAGAGTGCAAACGTCTTGCGTAATAATGGGTAATGTGTTCTTCCATTTTTAAGATTCGGAAAAACGGATTGTTTTATAACTGTGCGTAAAAAAGAGCACAAAAAAATCGGCGCGACAGGATTTGAACCTGCGACCTCTTCGTCCCGAACGAAGCGCTCTACCAAGCTGAGCCACGCGCCGAAAGAAAATCCATACTCAAATGTATGGTTCCCAACACCTGTATTAGTATAAATATTTCTCCTGAAAAAAGCAAGTGTTTTGTTAGAAAGAATTAAAAATTATAAAAAAGCGTGCAACACTAGCCGTTTGTCCAGTGTACAGTCTACTAAAACAAGTGATATAATGAGTGAATAACCCCGGCAAGCAATTACACAGCATGCCTGCTAGCAGGCGAAGCTGTGTAATTATTTGCCGGGCAAACAGACATGAGCATGAAGGGCGAAAGTCCGGAATGCGAATGCCTGTGGCGATTTCGGGAGTTCGAAGAACGGAGAAATCGCAGATATTCACGAAGAAGAAATATGCAAATGACAGCATGCCTGCTAGCAGGCGAAGCTGTGTAATTATTTGCCGGGCAAACAGACATGAGCAAGAAGGACGAAAGTCCGGAATGCGAATGCCTGAGGCGATTTCGGGAGTTCGAAGAACGGAGAAATCGCAGTTATTCACGGAGAAGAAGGAACAAACGAAAGGACAGCGGTTATGAACGGAACTAGATCAATAGAAAAAGACTGTTATATCAAACCGAAAAAAGCGTGGCGGTTATTAAAGACAGCAGATGATGAGAATGTAACCGCGTACATATATGGAGTCAGTGGAACAGGAAAAAGCACCCTGATCACTCGCTATCTGGGAAAGAGAAAATACAAAATGCTTCATGCAGGAACGATAACACCGGAGGAACTTCAGATTCCGGAAGGAGCGGTGCGGAAGATCATAGTGATCGATGATCTGCATGAGTTGATCTGGGAAGAAGATGATGCAATCCAGGATGCTATTTTCCGGTTGATCGTGAGGGAAGATGTCTGGGTGATCTTGTCAGGACGATGCCCGGTTCCGCCGTGGCTTACCACGATCCGGTTTCGGGAAGGCTTCTACATCATAGATGAAACCATGCTTATTATGGACATGCAGGCTATATTAAAATATGTGGAACAGACACAGATGGTTTTAACAGAAGCCCAGAAGCAGCGTCTGTCACGCGAAACCGGAGGTATGGCATTTGCATTGTGCGTGGCAATGTCCATGTATTATGAACTGGGATATACAAATGGACTGACTGATTCAGAGTATGATGAATATTCCAGAAAAGTAATAGAGCAGATGTGGAATTATCTGGAATTTCATGTATACGACAAGTGGGATATCCGTATGCAGGAATTCTTGATGAAGATATCGATCGTGGATACATTTACGGTTCGTCTGGCAGAGATGATTACAGGAACAAATGATGCAGAAAATCTGATCGAACATGCAAGATGGATGGGTAATTTCTTAGATGAACAGATGGGAGCAAATGGAGAAAAAATCTATAAGCTTCGAGATCATATGCGGTTATCCATGCAGCGCAGGATGCACAGAAAGTACACAAAGGAACAGATAAAAAATGTATATGAAAATGCCGGACTGTTCTATCAGTTAGCTGGTGATCCAATGCAGGCACTTACAATGTATGAGAAAGCAGGTTCAACAGAACGGATGCTTTCTATCCTGATCGACAATGCAAGAAAATCACCAAACAGCGCATATTTTTATGAATTGAAGCAATATTATCTCGCACTGCCGGAAGAGAGCGTGAAAAAAAGTCCGGAGCTTATGTGTGGCATGAGTATGCTGCAATCGCTATTGCTGAATCCGGAAGAAAGTGAACGGTGGTATCAGGAACTGCAGGCATATGCAGACAGTCATCAGGGCAGTAGCCGGAGAATCGCAAAAAATAATCTGCTGTATCTGGAGATTGGATTGCCGCACAGAGGTTCTGTGGATATGGTCAATATTATGAAGCAGGCATACCGGCTGGTATTTGACCGGCAGGCAACGCTTGGAGAATTATCAGTTACATCCAACCAGCCATCGATGATGAACGGCGGCAAGGATTTCTGTGAATGGAGCAAAAAAGACCGCGAACTGGCAGGCAAGATAGGTAAGCTTGTGGAATTTGTTCTTGGCAAATACGGCAAAGGGTTGGTCAATCTGGCATTGGCAGAGAGCTTTTTTGAAAAAGGCGAAGACAATTACGAGGTTGCTGTCCTTGCAAATAAAGGACGGATGCAGGCAGAAGCAGGCGGCAAGATCGAGCAGTGCTTTGTAGCAGATGGAATCCTGGCATGGCTGCATATCATAAATGGAAAAGTTCAGGAGGCAGAAGAGATTCTGCGCAGCTTTTATGAAAAAGCAGAAAAGGAAGGTGCAGAAAAGCTACTTCCGAATATACAGGCATTTCTGATCCGGTGTGCATTGTACAAGGGCGAGTGGTCAGAAGTGAACCGATGGATGGAACAGACGGCAGATGAAAATGTGGAATTTTCGATCTATGAGCGTTTCTTATATATAACGAAGGTGCGGGTATATATCCAGCGTGGAAAATATGATCAGGCATATAATCTGCTAGTAAAGCTGCAATATTATGCAGATGTCATGAAGCGTACTTATATCCGGATAGAATGTAATCTGTTGATGGCGGTTACTTTGTACCGGATGGGAAATGATGACTGGAAAGTGGTTCTTCAGAAAGGTCTTGCAGAAGCGGAAGAGTACCATTTTGTAAGGGTGATATCCAGAGAAGGAGCGGCTATATATCCATTGCTACAGGCATTTCCGGATGACGAAGGTAAGGCAGAGGAGGATGCAGAACTGGTGAAAACACACCGCCAGTATTACAGACAGGTAATGAAGGAAACGGAGAATGTTGCAAAGTCGTATCCGGGGTATCTCAAAGCAGGAAAGGCTGAGGTCCGGTTAAATGAAACCGGTATCCGTATCATTAAACTTCTGGCAGAAGGATATTCCAGAATACAGGTTGCAGAGCAGCTCGATATGACGGAAGCAAATGTAAAATATCATATGGCACAGGCGTATAAAAAGTTAGGTGTAAAAGATAAAGCTGGGGCAGTACTGGAAGCAAAAAACAGACAGTTGATCTGACTCTGATAAGGGAGTCTGGGTTCAATATATTCCTGAAACGATTAAAAAACGGTAAAATAAGACAGAAAACGGGACATTTTTGTAGGGACTATTGCAAATTGACCGGTATTTTTGTAAACTGATGCTGTATTGGTTTTGGGGACGAATACAAATGGGTTAAGGAGGAAACAAGAATGGATGAGAGAGAAGTATATGGAAATGAAGTCCGGAAACTTCGAGACAGTATGGGAATGAACCGTAAAAAGTTCTGTGACTATTATGGGATTCCATATCGTACCGTGCAGGATTGGGAGGCAGGAAAAAGAAAGATGCCATCCTATGTGCTTCGGATGATGAAGTACGTTGCAGAAAAAGAGCAGATGATAAAGGTATCATAATGTTCTGATTAAATGAAATGATCTGTATGCAGGATAGTCAGAAATGACAGACTTGCATGCAGATCATTTTTTGATTTATAATGTTGTGCAAGTCGGATTTTGAAACGAACAAGGAGATAAGCAGATTTTTATGAAATTAAAGGAATACATACAGACAAAACGTATCATTGCAGATGGAGCGTTTGGTACTTATTATATATCGTTATATGGGGATGGGAGCAGGGCAGAAAATGGTGCAGGACTTTCCAATCTTCCGGAGCTTGCTAATATAAAAGCGCCGGAGCGTGTTATCGGGATCCATACAGAATATATAGAGGCCGGCGCACAGTTTGTCCGGACGAATACATTTGCATCAAATACAAAGAGTCTTTCTGCTGATATGGAAAAAGTGAAAGAGAATATCTGTGCAGCGGTTATGTGTGCAAAAATGGCAGCAGGCAAAGTGGATCGGGAAATTTATCTTGCAGGTGATATCGGACCGATCCCTGTCGAAGGTATGCTGCATTCTGACCGGCTGACACAGGAATATATTGCGATTGGAGAGACATTGCTCAGTCAAGGAATCGATATCCTGTTATTTGAGACCTTCCCGGAGCTCGAAACGATCCTTCCGGCGGTTACATATCTGAAAGAAAACCATGACTGTACGATCCTGGTACATTTCAGCGTGAATCAGTTTGGTTACAGCAATACAGGGCTGTCTGCAAAACGTCTGATCGCAGAGGCAAATGCCTGCCCGTATATTGATGGTACCGGTTTAAACTGTGGTGTCGGTCCCGGACATATGGAGAAGCTGATCCGGAAGATCGCACCGGACGATACGACATTTCTGTCGGTGTTTCCAAATTCCGGATACCCGAAGTATCTGAACAATCGTCTGACATTCACAGATAATGCAGAATATTTTACTGAGAAGATGGAAGAGATCGCAGCTCTTGATGTCGGTATCTTTGGCGGCTGCTGCGGTACAACACCGGAGTATATCCGAAGGATCGCAGCAGGCATATCAGCCGATCATCCGGTTAGGAAAACAGAAACAGAGGCAGAGAAGATTACTGTCCCTGAGCATCCGGCATATGGATTTATGGAACGCCGTGTGAAAGAGCCTGCCCACAAACTGATCGCAGTTGAACTGGTGCCACCATTGAATGCAAATGATGAAAAGCTATTAGATGCGGCGCATATATTAAAAAATGCAGAGGTCGATGTTGTAACTTTCCCGGATTCCCCATCCGGAAGAACCAGAGCGGATTCCGTATTGATGGCAGAGAAGATCAGGCTGGAGACCGGATTATGTGTAATGCCGCATATCTGCTGTCGGGATAAGAATGCGATTGCAATCCGTTCTACGATCCTTGGCGCGAGCCTGAACCATATCACGAACTTCCTTTTGCTGACAGGGGATCCGGTTCCGATACTGTTCCGTCAGACAACAAAGAGTGTATTTAACTTTGATTCGGTTGGAATGATGAAGATTGTTCAGGAGATGAACAGTGATACATTTACCGGCCATCCGGTTACCTATGGCGGGGCGATCAATCACAACCGGATGAATACCAAGGCAGAAACAGAACGGATCAGAAGAAAAATGGCAGCGGGAGCGACCTTCTTTATGACACAGCCGATCTTTTCAGCCGAGCAGGCAGATGTTATAAGGCAGATGAAAAAAGAAACCGGGGCAACGATCCTGGTTGGATTGATGCCCCTTGTCAGCCGTAAAAATGCGGTATTTATGAAAAATGAAATGACCGGTATTGAGATACCGGATACGGTCATAGAACGATACCGGGAAGATATGAGCCGGGAAGAAGGAGAAGCCTGTGGTGTCCAGATCGCCAGAGAATTCATGGCGATGACAGATGATTTTGCAGACGGATATTATTTCTCATTCCCATTTAATCGTGTTCATATGCTGAAGAAGATCTTGAAATAGAAGCAAACATTTTCTCCGGAGGATTGGACAGGTACATGATCGTAAGCATGAGCGTGCAGGCTGCCCAGATGATCGGTTCTGTGATCGCAACACCGAGATAGCCAAGTGCAGGAGCAAGGAACAGAACAGCAAGGATTTTTCCTACCATTTCCATGGTACTGGAAAGAACCGGTACGATCTTTCTTCCCATACCCTGCATTGCACAGCGGAGAACAAATAAAGGTCCAAGGACATAGAAGCAGCAGACGCTGATCCTTATATACATAACTGCCGGATCGATGACTGCCGGGTCATTTGTTCCTGCGATCAGCCGGATCAGAAGCGGGGAAGCAGGGAATCCGATCAGAATGATGATCGTGGTTGCGATCGTATTGATAATGATGCCGGCACGGACACCTGTTTTTACACGGTCGATCCGCTTTGCACCCAGATTCTGGCTGACAAATGTTGTAACTGCATTTCCGATGATATAGAGAACGACATCCAGAATGTCGAAGATCTTTCTGGCAGCCGTATGTGCGGTAATGATATTTGTTCCTAATTTATTGATCGAACTCTGTAAGGTGACAGTACCGAAATTAACGATGCAGCTCATGAAGCCCATAGCCAGAGCGGACTGTACCAGATCATTAAAATCTGCACGGGCAACATGGAATTCGTCTTTTTCCGGAATCAGAAAACGACACTTTGTAAATATATAGATAAAACATGCAATTCCTGCGACTGCCTGCGAGATGACAGTTGCGATGGCAGCACCAGCAACGCCTGACTGGAAGACCTGAATGAACAGCAGATCCAGACCGATATTTAATACAACGGATATGCTCAGGAAGATAAGCGGTGTTTTGCTGTCACCGACAGCACGCAGCAGATTTGCGCCAAAATTATAAACAGCGGAGAAGATCAGTCCGGCTAAAATATATTTGACGTAGTTGTCAGCCATATGTATAATTTTCTCAGGTGTATCAAGAAGCACCAAAAGGTCATAGATAAACAGTAATCCTACGATGGTAAGTACAATGGCGGAGACAAGTGTGAGAATGGCAGAAACACCGATGCATTTTCTCATATTTTTCTTATCCTGCGCACCAAAATATCGGGCAATCGGTATGGACAGACCCAGAGTGGCACTGTTTAAGAAGCCGATCAGGGTGTTGGAAATAACACTGGTCGCTCCAACTGCGGCAAGTGCTTCCGGATTGATACAGTTTCCGACGATAGCGGAGTCACAGAAGTTATAAAGCTGCTGTGCGATCTGACCCAGGATCATTGGAAGAGCGTAGAGCCAGATTACTTTTATTGGTTTTCCTTCGGTTAAATCTTTCATATATATAAACGGCAGCATTTAAAATTGCTGCATCCTCCTTTCTGCTTTATAGAATTATATACATTTTTGTAAAAGTGTAAATAGCTTATACGGCAAAAAGGTATGGAGAAAATGATTGAGGTAATTTAGTGAAAATGACGGTTTGTGGAAGAAAATGATTTCTGATACAGGAAAATGAATGCGCAGCAAAACCGGGTAACCGGATATGTAAGATAAATTTAGATTTGATAAAATAGTTATATGCTAGAATAAAATAACTGGAAGGTCTGGTCACATATGAAGAAAAAAGGATTTTTATTTTTTGCAGTCTACATTTTGGTACTGGTGGGTATCGGAGTGATGGCTGTTACAAGAGCAGGAGAAACAAGCAGAAGAAAGATATCCATATATAAAGAGGCAACACCGGAGGATGGAACCGGGCAGGAAACAGAGACCTTGCAGGAGGTACTTCATCTGACAAGAGAGGCAGAGATCCTTGAAGTTGCAGAGCTTCCGCAGAAACAGGAATATAACGGTCTGCGGCTGGATGATAACGGGATGCCTTATGCGATCAGGATCAACCGGACACTGAATATCGTAACGGTATACAGTCTGGATGATGAGGGACATTATACAGTGCCGGTAAGAGCAATGCGGTGCTCGATCTCATTGGATGATACAACACCGGTCGGATTGTTTACGACGACAGAGAAGCGTCTGGAATGGGCGTTCCTGCAGGGAAATGTATATGGACAATATGCATATCAGATCCATGGAGGAATTTATTTCCATTCTGTGCCATATACAGAAAATAAACATGATAAGCTGGAAACATGGGAATATAACAAGCTTGGTGAGGGTGCATCCCTTGGCTGTATCCGGTTATGTGTGGCAGATGTCAAGTGGATCTATGAGAACTGTCTGCCGGGAACACAGGTTTATCTGTTTAACAGTGACTATCCGGGACCGCTTGGCAGACCGCAGCAGCCATATACATTTGCAGATGTGTCTGAAACCGGATGGGATCCGACAGATACGGCAGATGACAGCCCGTATGAAGGAACGGCAGCGATCTATGGCGCAGAGGATCATACGATCAAGATTGGTGAACCATTTGACAGCAGAACAGGGGTCATGGCATTTTCATCGGACAGACAGAATGTAACAGACCGGCTTATGGTAGATGGTACAGTGGATAATCAGATACCGGGGGAATATAAGTTAGCGTATTCTTTCTATGACAATGGAAAGAAAATAGAGCGGGATATATTTATCCGGGTTGTTGATACAGAAGCTCCGGTTATTACGATGCTGCCAGACCGGTTATATCTGGCCGGATATCATGGAGATAAAGAAGAACTGGCAGACCTGATCGCCAGAAATATTACTGCTTATGACAATGAGAAACAGATCATCCAATACAGATGGACACCAGAGAAGGATACAACAGAGGATGCAGAGCTTGTTATAGATCTTTCCAGGGTGGAGGATATACCGGGAAGCTATGAGATATCCTGTTACGCAGAAGATGCGGCAGGCAACCGATCCGAAAGTTATACAATATGGATCGAACTGGAATAAACAATAGTTGAAGATATCCTGATATAAAGGAGAGAAGCATAATTGGAGATTAAGTCAGAAAATGAACAGAAATCCGGCTACGAGGTTCTGGCGGAAACAGAGGAACGGGTTATCCTGTTTGCTGCAGCGATGGATGGTGTGGAGGTTTCTGAAACAGAAAAGTCGCTGGACGAACTGGAGGAGCTGTTAAAGACAGCAGGAGCACAGTCGGTTGGACGTCTGATCCAGAGCAGGGACCGGGCAGCCAGTGACCTGTATCTTGGAAGAGGAAAGGTAGAAGAGCTTCGGAGCATGATCGCAATGTATGATGCGACCGGAGTGGTGTGTGACGATGAGCTGTCGCCGGCACAGTTGATGAATCTGCAGGATGCATTGGAGATCAAGGTTATGGATCGTACAATGGTCATCCTTGATATATTTGCGGCACATGCAGGCAGTTATGAAGGCAAGCTGCAGGTCGAGCTTGCACAGTTGAAGTTCCGTGCGACCAGACTGGTCGGAATGAGGGATTCCCTGTCACGTCTGGGTGGTGGAATCGGAACCAGAGGACCTGGTGAGAAAAAGCTGGAGATCGACCGAAGAGTGATCAGAGACCGTATATCCAAGCTGAAAGCGGATCTGCGGCAGGTGGAAAACCGACGGACGGAGCAGCGAAAGCAGAGAAGCCGGACCGGAATCCCGGTTATCAGCATCGTAGGATATACGAATGCAGGAAAATCCACTCTGCTGAACAAACTGACGGATGCCGGAGTGTTGGAGGAAGATAAGCTATTTGCAACACTGGATCCTGCAACAAGGAATGCGGAGCTTCCGGCGGGGCAGCAGGTGTTATTTACGGATACAGTCGGATTCATCCGAAAACTTCCGCATCATCTGGTAGAGGCATTCAAGTCAACACTGGAAGAAGCCAGATACAGTGATGTGATCCTTCATGTGGTGGATGCATCGGATCCGAACTGGGATGATCATGTTGCTACAGTATATACAACGCTCAGACAGTTGAATATTGATGAGGAGAAAGGCCGACCGGTAATCACGGTATTTAACAAGATCGATAAGCTGCCGGAGGATGCCGATCAGTCATCAATCAAGGATTTGAGAGCGGATCGTATGGTTTATATGTCGGCAAGAACCGGAGCAGGTATACCGGAGCTGTTGTCGGTGATCGAAGAAGTTCTCCGGGAGCAGAAAACCTATATCCGCCATACATTTTCCTATCAGGAAGCGGGAAAACCGGGGCTTATCCGGAAATATGGCGAAATGATCACAGAAGAATATCTGGAGGATGGCATTTTCGTGGAGGCGTATGTTCCGAAGAGCCTGATCGGGCAGATTGGCTTGTCTGATGAGGATTAAAGGAATATAGAGGTATTAAAAGTAAATTAAAATCAGGCAAATGCTTTGACAAATCCGGAGATATCTACTAATGTAAGATTTGTCAGGGCTTAAGGCAAATATAAACAGAAAGCTGATTTCTGTAACATATTTATTATGAAAGGAAAGACAAATGGACGAAAATAATATGAATCAGGGATTTCCAGAAAATCCAGACGGTTATCAGGCAGCTCCGAATAATGGGGAATATGCCAATTACAACGCAGATCCAAATGGGAATGCATATGGCGGTTACAACGCAGATCCAAATGGAAATGCATATGGCAGTTATAATGCGGATCCGAATATGGGTGGCTATGCAGACTATAATGCAGATGCAGGCAATGGCGGTTATGTACAGCCGGAAATGAATGCATATGGAGATCAGGTTCCATATCAGGTTCCTGCACCAAAGAAGAAAAAAGGCGGCAAGATCGCATTGATCTCACTTATCGCAGTGGTATTAGTTGCTGCAATTGTTGCTGTTGTATTCTTCCTTGTAAGAAAAACACCGGAAGAAGTGATCAAGAGTTCGATCAAGAAAACAATTACTGATACGGTAGATAAATCTCCGGTGGAGGAAGCAACCGGTATTTCAGAATTCAGTGATGACAAGATGGATTTTGATGTCGATATGACAGTCAATAGTATCTATCAGATGGATGGTATCGCAGGATCTAATCTGGATCTGAATGGTGCATTTGAGAAGCAGAGTGACAATTCATATAATATGAATCTGAATGGTACTCTTTCAATCGCAGATCAGGCATTATCCGCAAGTGTGTATTGTGTTGACCGGGTGATCTATTTTGAATTGCCGGAATTATACAATGATGTGTTTAAAATGGATCTGGCATCTATGATGGATGCACTTGACACATCTGATCTTGATACAGATACACAGAATAAAGTGAAAGAGCTGTATGAGAAATATATGACTCCTGCAAATGAAAAGCTTAAGAAAGCAATTTCTTTTGATAAGGTCGGAAATGTAACAGTAGAGAACCACAATGGAGATTCTGTTTCCTGTAAACAGTATACAGTTACACTCCCAACTGCAGATGTAAAGGCATATGTTACTGCATTATGCAATTATCTGAATGCATATGCATCTGAATTTATAACAGATGAGCAGCTTGAGTCTGCTGACATAACAAGATCAGATCTTGCACAGATATTTAATTATGTACCAACCTATTATGGTATGCTGTTCTCAAGAGATTTTGTATTAAATGTATATGTAAAGCATAATGAAGTTGTTAAACTGGGTATGGATTACAAGTTTACTGTACTTAATGCGGAGGCTTCACTGGCAGTTGACTTTATGGGTACAGACAGTCCGGCTGATGATATCTATGCAGTGCTTTCTGTTACAAAGGATGAAGAAGAACTTGCATCTGTTACGATCAGTGACAAGAGTGAGAATGGCAAGGGTTCATATACAAAGAAGCTGGAAGAGACAGTTGTTGTAAATGGAGAAACGACCGCAACTCTTACACAGAACAGTTCATTTGTAAAATCAACAAATGCATTTGAGAGCCATATGACAGTTTCTGCAGCAGAACAGCCTGTATTTGCTTATGATCTGACAGGAAGCCTGAAGGACATCAACAAAGGAAAGTCCTATACAGTTGCTATAGATTCCCTGAAGGTAACAAACGGTGATTCTACCGTATATGCAGATCTGAGCGGTGAGATTAAATTAGGTGATCTTGGTGCTGAGATTAAGGCACCGGATTCTTCCAAGAATGTGATCGATTATACAGAAATGACAGATGATTACATGCAGAATAATATGAACACAGACAATCTGGAAAAGATCGTATCTGCATGGAAAAAGGCACTTGGTTCATCAGCAGATATAAAGGATGATATCAGTCTTGGAGATCTGACATCTTCTGATATTGATCTTGGAGATATCTCAGACATTGAGGATGATTCTGAGATGGTCGTAGACAGTGCTGATATTGATGATCAGGACTATTCCGGCATCAAGATGTCAGGCAACAGCTATACGATCGCGATCAAGGATCCGTCCGGCTATGACCGTGGATATGCAGATGATTCTGAAGTTGATATTTACAATGATAAGTACAATGTATACTACACACTGACACCGGATTGTGATAAAGAAAAAGAATGCGAGAACTTTAAAGCATATTTTGATTATCTTGGAGAAGATGGCAAAGTAGTTGATGAGAAGATGGAGCAGGTTACAGGTGCAAATGGCCAGACGCTGGACTGCTATGTAATAAATTCAGAAGTTTACGGAACAAATACCCGTGATTATTATTACTTCTATCCTGTCAACGACAAGGATTACCTGGTTGTAAATGTCAATGTATGGGCAGACGGAGAAGGCGAAGAAGTAAAGGCAGATATAACAGCCATAGCAGATGAGCTTGTAAATGATCAGGTCATTGATATACAGAAATAGCAGGAGAAAAGAATTCCGGGAGCACAGATAATATGAATGTAGTAGAAGTGAAAAGGGTAAGGATCGGTGAGGGTGCAACTAAGATCTGCGTACCGATGGTTGCACCGACAGACTATGATGTAGATGCGCAGATCCGTACGATCAAAAGATCTAAGACAGATCTGGTAGAATTCCGGGCAGACTGCTTTGAGGACTGTCTGGATATGGATATATTAACAAAGACGCTGGAAAAGATTCAGGATAAGTTATCTGAGTTCCCGATCATTTTCACATTTCGTACCAGAAGTGAAGGCGGCAGTCATGATATTACACCGGATCAGTACCGGGAAATGCTTCTGCATGTGATCAAAAGCGGATATGCGGATCTGATCGATGTAGAATATTTCTATGATATTCCATTCGTGACGGAAGTGATCGAGACAGCACATGCACATGGCGTAAAGGTTATTGTATCGAATCATGATTTTAAGACTACGCTACCGATGGAGCAGATCGTAAACCGGTTTAAAGATATGATCAATACCGGAACAGATATTGCAAAGATTGCAATGATGCCGGAAGATGGCTCGCAGGTTGTTGATATGATGCAGGCTGCAAAGGAGCTTCAGGAATCTGGAAATCAGACACCATTGATCGTTATTTCGATGGGTGAGCTTGGCGTATCCACAAGAACGACCGGAGAAATGTACGGAAATTGTATCTCATTCGCAACTGCGGGAATCCCTTCTGCACCGGGGCAGATCGATGTAGAAGCACTTCGCAGTCAGCTGGAAATGATACATAATATAATTGGCAGCTAAAGATGAAGGATGGAGACTGGATGGTTTTATTTGCAGAGAACAGGGATTTTTTGCAGATAAGATTCTCCGGTCTTTCTTCTTATAGAACAGGAGAGATCAGCTTGAAAGAATATATTAATCAATATCTGGACAGATACAGGAAAGGGGATTATTACCCATGGCATATGCCGGGACATAAAAGGCAGGATGTATTTAAAGATGATTTCTGGGAAAATATGTTTCTCCGGGATTTTACGGAAGCAGAAGGGCTGGACGATCTTCATGAACCGGAGCTGTTCATGAAGGACAGTCTGGAGCAGATGCAGCGGTTTTATGGTACGGAGAAAACCTATATGATGGTAAATGGAGCCACCGGAGGCATCCTGACAGCCCTGTATGCCTGTGCACCGGAGGGGGCATCTGTGTTGATGGGACGGAATTGTCACAAATCGGTTTGCCATGCAGTCAGTCTTCTGAATCTGAAGCCGGAATATGTCGTACCGGAGTTGCTGCCGGGAACGGATATATTTGCAGATATCACACCGGAACAGATGGAACAGGCATTAAATGAACTAAAAAAAACGGACAGGCTGCCGGCTGTGGTTGTTATCACATCCCCAACGTACGAGGGCGTGATATCAGATATCTGTGGGATTAAAAATGTGCTTGAGCCATATAATATTCCATTGATCGTAGATGAGGCACATGGAGCACATCTCCCGTTTATGCCGAAACGAAATCTGTCAGCGGTCGCAGCAGGAGCAGATCTGGTCATACAGAGTACACATAAGACGCTTCCTTCACTGACACAGACAGCACTTCTTCATGTGAACCGAAAGGAGCTGGTTCCGAAGGTGGAGCGGTATTTGCATATTTTTCAGACATCATCACCCTCTTATCTGTTCACACAGAGCATGGAGAAAGCAGTCGTATATGCGGGGAATCATCCGGAAGTATTTGATGCATATAGAAAACGACTAAAGCATTTTCGAAAAAAATGTAAGGAACTGAGGCATATCAGACTGTTACAACCGAAGCAGACATGTTATGCTTATGATAAAGGTAAGCTTGTATTTACTGTATCAGGTGTGCACCCGGCAGAACCGGGAACGGACAGCCGGAACGACATTCCGGCTACAGGACCGTGGCTTGCGCATGTATTAGCGGCGGAATATCAGCAGGTGGTTGAGATGGCAGGAACGCATCATGTGATCCTGATGACCTCATTTGCAGATAAGAAAAAGGCATTTGAGCATCTCTATGAGATATTGAAACATATAGATTCGGAGCTGACAGAAGCAGCGGATAAAGCAGGAAGAAATGCAGATCAGATGAACCATGCAGATTCCATGTCGGTGCTACCGGATATGGAGAATGCCGTTTTATGTAGTACAGGGTTTCATCTGCCGGAGCAGGTTATGACGCCGGGAGCAGCGTGGAGACTGGATAGCAGCGGAGAGAAGCTGGCAGAGGCGGAAGGAAGCATAGCGGCAGATTATGTATATGCATATCCACCTGGAATTGCAGTTATAACACCGGGCGAGAAGATCGACGGGCAGGTGATCCGGGATATTACGCAGATGGTGGAAACCGGTCTGAATATGATCGGAGTCGAATATCAGACGGATGGGATCTATATTCCGGTTACAGAACCTGTGCGGTAAAGGAAACATCAAAAGTTCAGGTGTTTAGATGACGATCATTCATTTACAAATATGATTAAACACATAAAGGAGCATGGAATATATGCAGGGAATATTTATAACGATGGAAGGTCCGGACGGAGCCGGTAAGACAACACAGATCGAACTGTTAAAGGATTATCTGAATAAAAAGGGATATGATGTACTTATCACCAGAGATCCGGGCGGAAATGCTGTCAGTGAAGCAATCCGTGAGGTCATTTTGAATAAAGATTTTACAGAGATGGGATATATGACAGAGCTGTTATTATATGCAGCAGCGAGAGCACAGCTTGTAAAGGAGAATATCAAGCCGGCATTATCTGCAGGCAAAGCAGTTATCGCAGACCGTTTTGTGGATTCATCAGCCGTATATCAGGGAATCGGACGGGGACTTGGAATTGATACCGTTTATAAAGTAAATGAATTTGCCTTGCAGGGCATCCTGCCGGATATGACATTTTTAATGGACCTGGATGCAGAAGTCGGTATTGCCAGAAAGAAAAATCAGGCAGAGCTTGACCGTATGGAACAGGAAAGTCTGGACTTCCATAAGAAGGTTGTTGAGGGCTATAGAAGTCTTGCAGAAATGAATCCCGATCGTATCGTAAAAGTCGATGCAGCTTTGCCAAAAGAGGCAATACATGATATAATAACTTCGTATGTAGAAAAATGGCTGGCAAGACCATAGCATAAGCAAGGAGAATAGCATGATAGAATTTTCTGAAATTATCGGACATGAGGATATAATCCAGCATTTTAAGAGAAGTATAGAGATGGGAAAGGTATCCCAGGGCTATATCATAAATGGAGAAGAAGGCAGCGGAAAGAAGACTCTGACGCGTGCCATAATCAAGACTCTGGAGTGTGAAGAAGGCGGAACGGAACCATGCTGCAAGTGCAAATCATGCAAGCAGATGGATACGGATAATCAGCCGGATGTTACATGGGTCACACATGACAAGCCAAATGTGATCTCGGTAGAGGAGATTCGTGATCAGGTAAATAAAGATATAACGATCAAACCGTATAGCAGCCGGTACAAGATCTATGTGATCGACGATGCACAACTTTTAAATGCAAATGCACAGAATGCTCTGCTCAAGACAATCGAGGAGCCACCGGAGTATGCGATCATTTTCCTGCTGACCAGCAATATTGACAAGATCCTTCCGACGATCATTTCCAGATGTATCGTACTGAATATCAAGCCTGTCAGAGAGCGGGATGTACTGGATTACCTGATGAATGAGCTGAAGCTTCCAAAGGAAAAAGCAGATTTCTGTATGGACTTTGCACAGGGAAATCTGGGTAAGGCGATCCGGCTTGCGACCAGTGAAGAATATAAAGAGATCATAGAGGATGTAACAGGCATTCTCCGCAGGATCCCGGATATGACAGTCGATGATATTATATTTGCGATCAAGAATATGAACCATCATAAGCTGAAGATCAGTGATTATATTGATCTGATGATGATGTGGTATCGTGACATCCTGATGTTAAAGATCACAGGAAATGCCGGACGACTGATGTTTAAGGAATATTATACAGATATCCGCAAACAGTCAGCTCACATTTCCTATGAGGGTATCGAGAATGTTTTAAAGGCGATGGATAAGGCGAAGATCCGTCTGGAAGCAAATGTTAATTTTGATGTGGCTATGGAACTTATGCTTCTGACTATAAAGGAGAATAAATAATGAAAGAGATCATAGGAGTCCGGTTCAGACCGAACGGCAAGATTTATTTCTTCTCACCGGGAGATCATGATGTAGAATGTGGACAGTTTGTTATCGTGGAGACTGCCCGTGGCGTTGAATTCGGCAAAGTGGTTCTGGGAAAGAGAAATATAGACGATGGCAAGATCGTATCTACTTTAAAGACCATCATAAGAGTAGCTACAGATGAAGATAAGAAGAAAAATGAAGATAACAAGGAAAAGAGCAAAAAAGCATTTGTGATCTGTAAAGAAAAGATCGCAAAGCATAAGCTTGATATGAAGCTGATCGAGGCGGAGTATACATTTGATAATAACAAGGTGCTGTTTTATTTTACAGCAGATGGAAGAATTGATTTCCGTGAGCTGGTAAAGGATCTGGCATCTGTATTCAAGACCAGGATCGAGCTCCGGCAGATCGGTGTCCGTGATGAGACCAAGATGGTCGGCGGTATCGGTATCTGCGGCAGGGAACTGTGTTGCCATAAGCATCTTTCGGAATTTGTTCCGGTATCGATCAAGATGGCAAAGGAACAGAATCTGTCTCTGAATCCGACAAAGATATCCGGTGTGTGCGGCAGACTAATGTGCTGCCTGAAGCATGAACAGGACACATATGAATATTTGAATGAAAAACTTCCAAATGTTGGCGATTTTGTCCGTACAACAGATGGAAACAAAGGTGAAGTCTTATCTGTAAGCGTTCTTCGCCAGAAGGTAAGGATTGTTGTTACGGATAAGGATGACAATAAAGAGGTTATGGAATATCCGGTCAGTGAATTAAAATTCAAGCCGAAGAAACGCAGAAGTACAGAGCGTATCAGCGACGAAGAATATAAGGCATTGGAAGCACTGGAAGATAAGGGAGGGAAATCCAAGTTTGATGATTGATCTTCTCCCTGATGAACGAATCGATGATCTGCAATGCAAGGGACATCAGATCATACAGAATCCGAATATGTTCTGCTTTGGTATGGATGCGGTGCTGCTTGCAAATTTTGTAAAGCACAGACGGGATGGCATGTACATGGATCTGGGAACAGGAACCGGTGTGATACCGATCCTGCTGGCGGCAAAAGAGCCGTCTGACGGCACCTGCCAATTTATCGGTCTGGAGATTCAGGATGCCTGTGCAGAGATGGCTGGAAGAAGTGTCCGATTAAATGATCTGGAACAGAAGGTTCGAATCGATCATGGAGATATCAGAGAGGTCTCCTGTAATTACAGGAAGGCCTTTTTTGATATCGTGACATCGAATCCTCCATATATCAGCGGAAATCATGGACTGACGAATCCGGATGAACCGAAGAATATTGCCAGACATGAAATCTGCGTGACGCTTTCGGATGTGATCGAAGCAGCAGCATATCTGCTGAAGCCGGGCGGCAGTTTCTATATGATACACAAACCATTCCGGCTGGCGGAGATCTTTGAAGGGCTGCTTGCAAATGGATTGGAACCGAAGCGGATGCAGCTCATTCATCCATATATTGATAAAGAACCGAATATGGTGATCGTAGAGGGCGTAAAGGGCGGTAATTCCAGAATCAAGATCGAGCCGCCGCTGATCGTCTATAAAGAACCGGGCGTTTACACGGAACAGCTTCTTGCCACGTATGAAGGAGAAGCAAAGAAATAAAACAGACAGAACAGGAGAATCTACATGGCGGGTATATTATATCTGGTCGCTACACCGATCGGGAATCTCGAGGATATGACATTCCGGGCGGTGCGTACACTGTCCGAGGTGGATCTGATCGCAGCAGAGGATACGAGAAACAGTATCAAGCTGTTAAACCATTTTGAGATTAAAACGCCAATGACCAGTTACCATGAATTTAATAAATATGATAAGGCGAAGGTTCTGGTGGACAAGCTTCTTGCAGGAACAAATATTGCTGTTATAACCGATGCAGGAACGCCGGGTATCTCGGATCCGGGCGAGGAGCTGGTACGGCAGGCACTTGCAGCAGGAGTAACCGTAACAGCTGTACCGGGGGCATGCGCCTGTATCACGGCGCTGATCTCATCGGGATTGCCGACCAGACGGTTTACATTTGAAGCATTTCTGCCACAGGACAAGAAAGAAAAGGCAGAGGTTCTTGCAGGATTAAAGGATGAGACCAGAACGATGGTGATCTATGAAGCACCACACCGGCTGCAGAAGACACTTGCGGAATTATTTAATACACTTGGCGACCGCAGGATCACACTTTGCCGGGAACTTACGAAGCGGCATGAAACAATCGAACAGTTTCTGTTGTCGGAAGCGATCGCCTATTATGCAGAGCATGAGCCGAGAGGTGAATATGTGATGGTGATCGAGGGCATGGATGTGGCTGCGGCAAAAGCAGAAAAGCAGCAGGAATTTCTTTCGATGACGATAGAAGAACATGTTGCCATGTATGAGAAACAGGGCATGACGAAGAAGGATGCGATCAAACAGGCGGCAGCAGACCGTGGCGTTCCAAAGCGTGAAGTATATAATGTGGTAATGCGATAGAAATAAATAGTTGTAAAGTTCATGCCGGAATGAATCATGTGAGTTAAAAATGGTGATTTGCAGGCAATTATAAACAGATGAAAGGTGAAAGGGGTATAAGCATATGACGTGGTTGGAGATATCAGGAACAGTTGGCAGGGTGGCAGCCTGCCTTGGATTTTTTATTGCAGGTATGGTGATCTTCTATCTGCTGACAAAGGTGATCTACCGGATACCGGAGAAACAGCAGTTAGAGCGGCTGCATGAACCGGGAAAGTTCAGAAATGCAGGGATCATTATATTTGGTGGTCTGGCAGCAGTTTTATTTACCGGATTTTTCGGAATGGGGTTACAGGGGATTATTTATTTCCTGTTTCTGGCGGTTCTTACGGTAGTGACCTTTATAGATATGGATACCATGGAGATCCCGTTTATACTGAATATCATTATTTTTGTGATGGGTGTGGTATCTCTGATCCTTCAGTTCGTGTCCGATGCAGCTCCGGGGTCTGAGTTCCTTGCAATGGATGGGGTTACGATCGTATCCAGACTGATTGGTATGATCTGTATCAGTCTTCCGTTATATCTGATCGTTCTTATTATTCCGGAAGGCTTTGGCGGCGGAGATATCAAGCTGATGTTTGCTGCCGGCTTCTTGCTTGGCTGGAAAGCAACAGTAGTTGGTTTCTTTATCGGACTGATCCTTGGCGGAATCTATGGCGTGATCTGTCTGGTTCGCAGAAGCCATGGCAAAAACGACCATTTTGCATTTGGCCCTTTCTTAAGCGTAGGTCTGGCTATTACATTATTCTGTGGAAATGATCTCATGAACCGGTATATTGATTTCTTGAAAGCAGCAATGAACCCGGAGATGTAAAGAGATAAATCCCGAGCTGATATTATTTATAGAAAAAACTGCTTGTGTATTCGGATGAGATTGAGTATACTAAAGGGTATGGATGTTTAACGCGTTAAAGCGTTTGAGCGAAAAAGTTGTAATATACGGAGGAATATAGGTATGCCAATTATAGATTATCTGGAAAGAAATGCCAGAGAATTTGGGGATGATGTAGCGCTGGTTGAGATTAATCCGGATGTCACAGAGACGAGAAGAGTGACATGGAGAGAATATGAGCTGATCGAGGCGAATCCAACCTGTCAGTATAGACGGGAGATCACATGGAATGTATTTAACGAGAAAGCCAATCGTTTTGCAAATCTTCTGGTTTCCAGAGGAATCCAGAAAGGAGATAAGATCGGTATCCTGATGATGAACTGTCTGGAATGGCTTCCGATCTATTTTGGAGCATTAAAGACAGGAGCTTTGGCAGTGCCGCTTAATTTCCGTTATGATGCAGAGGAGATCAAATACTGCGTAGAGCTTGCGGATGTGGATGTACTTGTATTTGGACCTGAATTTATCGGGCGAGTTGAGACAGTTGTAGATGAGATCGCAGAGAAGCGTATTCTGTTATATGCCGGTGGCAACTGCCCAACATTTGCAGAGGACTACGACAAGCTGACAGCAAACTGTTCCAGTACCTTTGAAAAGAGAGACATTAAAGACAGTGACGATGCAGCGATCTATTTCTCATCAGGAACAACAGGTTTTCCAAAGGCAATCTTACATAACCATGAGAGCTTGATGCATGCAGCTACAGTTGAGCAGAAGCACCATGGACAGACAAAGGATGATGTATTCTTATGTATTCCGCCTTTATATCATACAGGTGCAAAGATGCATTGGTTCGGAAGCCTGATCACAGGCGGAAAAGCAGTTCTGTTAAAGGGTGTTAATGCAAAGACGATTCTTCAAACTGTATCCGATGAACAGTGTACCATTGTATGGCTGTTAGTACCATGGGCACAGGATCTGCTGCTGGCATTAGAATCAGGTGAAGTAAAATTATCAGATTATAAGCTGGATCAATGGAGACTGATGCATATCGGAGCACAGCCGGTTCCACAGAGCCTGATCAAACGTTGGAAAGAATATTTTCCACATCACCAGTATGATACAAACTATGGTCTGTCAGAGTCTATCGGACCGGGTGCGGTACATCTGGGTGTAGAGAATATCGATAAAGTTGGTGCGATCGGCGTGCCGGGATATGGTTGGCAGGTGCGTATCGTAGATGAAGATGGTAAAGATGTGAAGCAGGGAGATGTTGGAGAACTGCTATTAAAGGGACCTGGCGTTATGACCTGTTATTATAAGAATCCGGAAGCAACGGCTGAGACATTAAAGGATGGATGGCTGTATACCGGAGATATGGCAGAGCAGGATGCAGATGGCTTCATCTATCTGGTTGACCGTAAGAAGGATGTTATCATCAGCGGTGGTGAGAATATTTATCCGGTACAGATCGAGAATTTCCTGAGTAAATATCCAAAGGTCAAAGACGTAGCAGTTATAGGGCTTGCAGATCCACGACTTGGTGAGATCACGGCAGCGATCATCGAGACAAAGGACGGTGTGGAATGTACCGAAGATGAGATCAATGAATTCTGCAAGGAGCTTCCAAGATACAAGAGACCAAGAAGAATTATTTTTGAGGATGTACCGAGAAATGCAACCGGTAAGATCGAGAAGCCGCTCCTTCGTAAGAAGCATAAGAGCGATAACCTTGTTGCAGCCGAGAATAATGCATAAAGAGATCACAGATCGTGGTATTATACAGATAAAGAATGCAGAATCTGATATGTATTCTTTACAAATCCAGATGTGTGTGCTTAAATATATAGTCGGAATTACAAAATACAACAGGAAGGTAAGATGATCATGAAGACACCATTTGTAACAAAAGCACAGGTTGATGAGATGATTAAGAAATACCCAACACCATTTCATCTTTATGACGAAAAAGGTATCAGAGAAAATGCAAGAAAGTTATATCAGGCATTTTCATGGAATAAGGGATTTAAGGAGTTCTTTGCGGTAAAGGCAACCCCAAATCCTACTATTCTTCGTATTTTAAAGGAAGAAGGATGCGGTACAGACTGCTCATCACTGACAGAGCTTATGATGTCAGATAAACTGGGATTTACCGGAGACGAGATCATGTTTTCATCCAATGATACGCCGGCAGAGGAATTCATCCTTGCAAAGAAGCTTGGCGCAACGATCAATCTGGATGATTTCACACATATTGACTTCCTTGAAAAGACAGCAGGAATTCCCGAGAAGATCTGCTGCAGATATAATCCGGGTGGAACATTCTCTATTTCCACAACGATCATGGACAACCCTGGAGATGCCAAGTACGGTATGACCAAGGATCAGATCATAGAAGCGTATCGTATCCTGAAGGATAAAGGAGTAAAGAGATTTGGAATGCATGCATTCCTTGCAAGTAATACTGTGACAAATGACTACTATCCGGTTCTTGCAAGAACCTTATTTGAGGTAGCAGTTGAGATTAAGGAAAAGACAGGCGTAAAGCTTGACTTCATCAATCTGTCAGGCGGCGTAGGTGTTCCGTATACACCGGATAAAGAGCCGAATGATATCCTTGCGATCGGTGAAGGTGTAAGAAAGGTATATGAGGAGATTCTGGTTCCTGCAGGAATGGGTGACGTAGCCCTCTATACAGAGCTTGGACGATTCATGCTGGCTCCATATGGTCATCTGATCACAACAGCCATCCATGAGAAACACACCCACAAGGAATATATCGGTGTTGATGCATGTGCAGTCAACCTGATGCGCCCTGCTATGTATGGTGCATATCATCATATTACAGTCCTTGGTAAGGAGAATGAACCATGCGATCACAAATACGATGTGACAGGTTCTCTGTGTGAGAATAATGATAAATTTGCCATTGACCGTATGCTTCCAAAGATTGATATGGGAGATGTTCTGGCAATTCATGATACAGGAGCACATGGCTTTGCAATGGGATATAATTATAACGGCAAGCTGAAATCCGCAGAGGTTCTTCTCTGTGAGGATGGCAGCACGAAGCTGATCCGCCGGGCAGAGACACCGGATGATTATTTTGCTACATTAGACGGTTTCTGGGATGTAGATCTGAACGAAAAATAAGAGTGCTTAAGCCTGCTGAAAGTTGCAGTGACGGTCATAGAAAAAACATAAAAAAACAGCCATTTTGGAGAAATATGTGTTTCCAAAATGGCTGTTTTAGTTTATACTGAATTTTAGTCAGGCTTTTTCAGGTTCCGGGTAATCAATACCAAATGTGTCAACAGTTACGGAAGCCATTTTCTGTTCTTTTACAGGACGATCACCGTAAGTTGTTCGGGTTGTTGCAATCTTATTTACAACATCCATTCCTTCGATTACTTTGCCAAATGCAGCGTATGCACCGTCTAAATGAGGAGCGGCCTTGTGCATGATAAAAAACTGGGAACCTGCAGAATCCGGCCGCATGGAACGAGCCATGGAGAGAACACCTTCAGTGTGCTTCAGGTCGTTCTTGAAGCCATTCTGTGAGAATTCACCTTTAATGCTATAGTTTGGTCCGCCCATTCCGGTTCCTTCCGGGCATCCGCCCTGGATCATGAAACCATTGATGATACGGTGAAAGTTCAAACCATTGTAAAAGCCTTTTTTTACGAGTGAGATAAAGTTATTAACTGTATTAGGAGCAATGTCCGGGTACAGCTCAGCCTTTATAACATCACCGTTTTCCATTGTAATTGTTACTATTGGATTTGCCAAAATAAATCGCATCCTTTCATTTATGATGAGGCTATCATATCATTACAGGCTTTACAAAGTCAATGTTGGATGCATTGTTTTGGGTTGGGGTATATTTTTTATTGGGGAATAAAAAGTTACAAACAGAAAAAGGAGAAACGCAGAGTGAAGAACGGAAAAGGTATTAAGGTAATTATTGTATTGGCCGTCGTTATTGCCCTTGTTGTGATAGGCGGATTAAAGATTAAAAATGTCTATGATGGATTTATGGATGAGTACAAGGGGACGGAGAGCGCATCGGGAACAGATGTAACGATCGAGATTCCGGAAGGAGCATCGTCAAAGAAGGTGGCAGCGATTCTACATGATGCCGGTTTGATCAAATATGAATACGCATTTGTGTTACGCGTGAAGGAATCGGAATACAGAGGTCGGATCCAGCCTGGGACATTTACTTTGAATACCGGAATGAGCACACTTGAAATGATAGAGGATCTTTGTTATGTAGAACCTGTCAAGGAAGTCGTTGATACATTGACAATACCGGAAGGTTACAGTATTGAACAGATAGCAGCAAAATGCGAGGAACATGGTATTTGCAGCGCAGATGAGTTCCTGAATGAAGTAAAGAATGGGAACCATCAGATCCCGTTCAGTACCGGAGATATGAATACAGATGGTGTGAAGTATGACCTTCAGGGATATCTGTTTCCGGCAACCTATGACATCTATGATGATACGACTGCAGCAAGTCTGATCGATACGATGCTGGAGAAGTTTCAGAGCGTTTATACTTCAGAATACAGCGCAAAGGCAGCAGAACTTGGATATACTGATTATCAGATCCTGATCATGGCATCTATCGTGGAACGGGAAGCCAAGATTGACAGTGAGAGACCGATCATTGCAGGAGTTATCTACAATCGTCTGAACATTGATATGATGCTTCAGATGTGTCCGACGGTTTTGTATCCTTTGACAGATGGAATGTATGATAAGACAGAAGTGACTTATGATGATCTGGAGATCGAATCTCCATATAATACTTATAGGAATACCGGACTTCCGGTAGGTCCGATCTGCAATCCGGGGCAGGCGTCACTAGAAGCGGTATTATACCCGGATGAGAATGATTATCTGTATTATCATACCAGTGATGCGGGAGATGGAAGCCATATTTTCTCGTCTACGTATGATGAACATATCAATACGCAGTAGTGTATTGGGCAGAATGCTGATTTCTTTTTAAAAAGACTTGCGATATATGGTGAAATTATATATAATTATAGCGTATGCATGAACAATGGGATAATTTGTTACCTTATATGCACAGCGAAACGTGTGATAGGAGGATTATTTGATGAGAAAAGTGAATTTCAAAGTAAGAAACATCGGCTCTGAGAAGTACTTGTCTTACGTTCTGGATGACGAGACAGACTTTGACGAAGAGCTGCTGGATTACCTTGATGAAAATAAAATTACAGAACTCATTGATATCATCTATGAAGAAGATGATGAGAATGACTATCTTACATACAATATAACAGACAGAACAACAGTTGGAGCACTCCTTTCAGGCACGGTACATGCAGAGATGATGCTGGGCATAATCCGGGGAGTTGCTTCTGGTATCATGAATATGCGTGATCTTGGAATCCCTGTTTCGTATGTAATTTTGAATAAGGATTTTACTTATGTGAATCCGGTGACATTTGATGTGAAGATGATCTGCGTTCCGGTTGAAACTGAAGTAACGGCAAATGCAGAGTTTAAAGCATTTGTTAAAGATCTGATCCTGAATTCTACATATGCAGATGATGAAGACTGCAACTATGTTGCAAAGCTTATCAACATGCTGAATGCGGAGAAGTTTACGATCCGTGGTTTTGTAAGTCAGATCACAGAGCTGATGGAGGCTGCCGGATTACAGGTAGAAGAAGAATTTATGGATGTTGGAGATTCCGGCGTGGAGGTTTCTCAGGGTGTGGATATTCCACAGGGTGATACCTCTCTGGATGATCTTCCGGAATTTAAGGATATATCATTTGACGATGATGACGATGATGGCCTTGAGATGTACGAGGAAGAACCGACAGAAGAGAATACGATCTTCAAAGATCTGGATTTGAATGCAGATGTTGACAGCGCACTGAATTCTGTAAATATGGATCTGTTCGATGAGAGTAATCTGGAAGAGCTTACACTGGATGAAGATGCAGAGTTAGAAGAAACGGCTCATGATGAGGCAGAACCGGAAACAGAAGAAGCAGAGGCAGAAGATATTAAGCCTGCGACAGAGATTCCGATAGAGACACCGGAGGAGACAGAAGAGTCAGAAGGTATGACAGAGATGCTGACGGGTGCTGATCTGGCGGACATCGGTGAAGAAAAGCCACATGCATTTAATATCAAGGAGATTGCACATACTGCTGAGGGTGTGACAGAGATTTCTGCTGAAAGTAAGATGGAAGAAAAACCGGTATTGATCGATACTCAGGATCTGGATAATCTGATCGAGAAACCACCGGTTATGAAGAACATAAGAATCAACCGTGCAAAGATCATTCAGAAGGCTTCTGTTGAGATGGAGGATGATGAGGTTATTGATAATCCAACGGAGCAGATTCGGGGAGCGGGTGACGTAGATGAGGCGGATGCAGTAGAGCCTGAAACTCTTACAACACCGGTTCCTGTTGAAGAAAAGGAAGAGCCTGAAACAGGAGCGACCGGAACAACGGTTGAACTTACAGGTGGCATGAGTGTTGTACAGGATCAGACACCGGAGGAAGAGAAGAAACCTGCACCGGGTGTGCCGAAGGCAATGCCATATATTATCCGTGTAAACACAAAGGAACGTGTTATGGTAAATAAGGCAGTATTTAAGCTTGGTAAGGCAAACCGTGGTGTTGATTTCACAATTGACGGAAACGGTGCGATCAGCAGAGTACATGCGATCATTTATCAGAGAGATGACGGTTGTTACCTGAAGGATAACAAAGCGACAAATGCTACACTGGTAGATGGCGTGAAGCTGGAAGAAGGTCAGGAAGTTAAGCTTAAGAATGATGCGACGATCACAATCGGCGGAGAAGATTTCATTTTCAAATTAAGCTAATATATATTATCACCCGGATCGGGTGAACACGAGCAGGTAGGAATACCTGCTTTTGGTGTATACATGGAAAATAATTATCCGGACAGTATTGGAATTTCCGGATCATGAATGGAGAGAGGGACATGAAGAAGAACAAAGTATTACTTACAAAAACGGGAGATACATATAACTGCAGATATGTGCTGGATCAGACTGATATTATTGATGAAAAGGTAGATAAGGGTGTGAGTGGAAAATTTCCACAGATCATACCGTGCAGACTGGAAAAGAAAGATAATCAGAGAGAATTTATTTATGAGATTGGCAACAAGGTACAGTTGACCGAGTTCCTCAAGAAAGAGATCAACAAGAAGCAGATGCTGACATTACTGTATAACCTTTTAAGCGGTCTGGAAGCATTTGGAATGAATATGATCTCATTAAGCTATGTTGCCAAGGATATCCAGTATGTGTTTGTTGCTCCTGAGAGCCTGAATGTTTATTTTATTGTTGCAGGTGTCGATAAGGAGATCACGGATCTGAATGAGGTTCGCAATTTTGTAAAAGATGTTATCTGTAATGCACATTATTTTGAGATGGATCGGGATAATTATGTAGCAAGACTGATCACATTTACGAATAAACTTGGAACATTCTCAGTTGGTGATATGAAAGAATTTGTCAATCAGCTTCTGATTGATATGGGAATCCACATAGAGGAAGAAAAGAAAAAAACAGAGAAAAAAGAAGAAAAAACTGCAAACGACAAGGTAAGCCGTATTGGTGTTATGCAGAATAATGCAAAGATGGTACAGCCTGGTGCTTCTGCCAGAGGATCAGTGCCACCAATGCCAAACCGTCAGGTACCACCGATGCCGAACGGACAGCCAATGCCGGGACGGCCAATGCCAATGCAGATGGGACCGGATGGCAAGCCAATGCCGGGACGGCCAATGCCAATGCAGATGGGACCGGATGGCAAGCCGATGAACGGTCGGCCAATGCCGGGACGGCCAATGCCAATGCAGATGGGACCGGATGGCAAGCCAATGAACGGTCGGCCAATGCCGGGACGGCCAATGCCAATGCAGATGGGACCGGATGGCAAGCCAATGAACGGACAGCCGATGCCGGGACGGCCAATGCCAATGCAGATGGGACCGGATGGCAAGCCAATGAACGGTCGGCCGATGCTGGGACGGCCAATGCCAATGCAGATGGGACCGGATGGCAAGCCAATGAATGGACAGCCGATGCCGGGACGGCCAATGCCAATGCAGATGGGACCGGATGGCAAGCCAATGAATGGTCGGCCGATGCCGGGACGGCCAATGCCAATGCAGATGGGACCGGATGGCAAGCCAATGAATGGACAGCCGATGCCGGGACGGCCAATGCCAATGCAGATGGGACCGGATGGCAAACCAATTGTGCCGCCAATCCCAAATCGTCCGGCATCATCAATGCCGGAAAAGAAACCGGAGGCAGCACCGGTACCACCGATGCCGGAGAAGAAACCGGAAGCAGCACCGGTACCACCGATGCCGGAGAAGAAACCGGAAGCAACACCGGTACCACCGATGCCGGAGAAGAAACCGGAAGCAGCACCGGTACCACCGATGCCGGAGAAGAAGCCGGAGGCAGCACCGGTACCGCCGGTTGAGGAGAAGAAGCCTCAGGTGCCAGTGCCGTATCTGTTAAGAATAGCAACAAATGAAAAAATATATATAAATAAACCGGAATTTTCAATCGGAAGATCTGCAACCAAAGCAGATTATACAGTAACAGACAATTCAGATGTCAGCCGGATCCACTGCATCATTGAGAGAAAAAATGGTGTCAGCTATATCAGAGATAATGCCTCCACAAATGGTACATTTGTGAATGGACAGAACATAGCTGGACAGAAAAATGTATTTTTGACAAATAATGCAAAGGTTTCTCTGGGTGATGAAGGTTTCATTTATTTTGTCAGATAAGGATATGGGGATAATAATCAGGAGAAGCGTATGAAATATAGAGCGGCATATCACACAGATGTGGGTATAAAAAAGAAAAATAATCAGGACTCTCTTGCGATCAAGATTGCAGAGACTCCGAATGGACAGGCAGCCTTTGCGATTATCTGTGATGGCATGGGCGGACTGGCAAAAGGAGAGCTTGCAAGCAAAGAGGTCATAAATGCATATTGTGACTGGTTTGAACATGATTTTGTAAAACTGGTCAGAACAGGAACATTTAATACAGCGATCTTGAAGGAGCAGTGGGATCGCATAGCTGTAACAGAGAATGAAAAGCTGAAAGCATATGGTGACAGCCGGGGAATTATGATCGGAACCACGTTGTCAGCCATTCTTATGTATGAGGACAGATATTATATTATACATGTGGGTGACAGCCGGGTATATGAGTTGACAGATAAAATGGAGCAGCTTACACAGGATCAGACATTGGTTGCAAGGGAGATCGCAGCAGGAAGACTGACCCCGGAGCAGGCAGAAACAGATAGCAGACGAAGCATACTGTTACAGTGTGTAGGCGCATCACCGGTAGTGGAACCTGATTTCATCAGAGGTTATATTACACAAAATGCATCGTATTTGTTATGTTCAGATGGATTCAGACATAAGATAAGCGAAGATGAGATTATGGCGAAACTCAGTCCGCTGGCAGCACCAGATGAAGATAAGATGAAAGAGGGCTGTATTTTTTTAACAGATCTTGTAAAGTACAGGAAGGAAACAGACAATATAACAGTATTGCTGGTCAAGGCTGAGTAGTGGGGAGATAAGATGACAGAATTAGGAACAGTATTAGATGGAAAATATGAAATACTGAAAAAAGTTGGTCAGGGTGGAATGTCAATTGTTTATCTGGCGATGGATAACCGTCTGAATAAACAGTGGGCTGTAAAAGAGATAAAGAATGATGGTTCCAAGAGTGTAGAAACACTTTTAAAAGGCTTGGAGCGCGAAGCAAATATCCTGAAAAATGTGGATCATCCGGTATTGCCTCGAATCGTTGATATCATAAATGAGAATGGAACGATTTATGTAATCATGGATTTCGTAGAAGGTAAGCCGTTAAATGAAGTTTTGAAGGCAGAGGGTGCACAGAAGCAGTCCGATGTAATTGAGTGGGGTCGTGCGCTTGCCAGTGCACTTGATTATCTGCACTCCATGAATCCACCGATCATATACAGAGATATGAAACCATCCAATGTTATGTTAAAGCCGGATGGTTCAGTAAAGCTGATCGATTTTGGAACAGCAAAAGAGTACATAATTGAAAATAACGCAGATACTACAGCACTGGGTACCAGAGGATATGCAGCACCGGAGCAGTTCGGTGATGCGCAGGGACGTGGTATCTATAATACTGATGCCAGAACGGATATTTATAATCTGGGTGCGACGCTGTATCATCTGGTAACCGGAAAGAATCCATGTGAGCCACCATATGAGATTAAACCGATCCGTCAGTGGAATCCAATGCTTTCATCTGGTCTGGAGCAGATCATTATCAAGTGCTGCCAGTCAAATCCAAATGACAGATATCAGTCCTGTTCAGAACTTCTGTATGCGTTGGATCATTACAATGAGTTGGACAATGAGTACAGAGCAAAGGCAAAGAAAAAGCTGGTCACATTTGGCGTGATGGCAGGATTATCCCTTCTGTCTGTTGGCTGTGCCATTTTTGGCGGGGTAAAGAAGAATGAGATCAAGGAGAAGAACTACAGCAACAAGATACTGGAGGCAGAAGATGCGCTGCAGGATAATGATATAAATGGAGCAATCAAGATCTATAAAGAAGCAATTGCTCTGGATGAATCATCCTCAGATGCCTATCTGGGACTTCTTGATACGTATGCATATTATTATGATATGGATCAGAACACTGACACTGTGTCCGAGAACGTGGACAGTGGAGCAAAATTAGGTGTACGTTACGTCACCAAGTATATTGACAAGGTAAATGCAGATGTTGTCTATGAGGTTGCGATCATTTATTACAACGAAATCCAGGATTACAAAGCCGCAATGCAGTATTTTAATCAGGTAAATGATTCGGCAAACTTCCCGGATGAGACAGCACAGGCTGCATACTATTCGGCAATTTGCGAGAATAAGATCAAGAAGAATTCCAATTTTGCAAACAGTAAAGAGAATCTGGTTAATTTTGAAACTTATAACAGTGAGGAACTGGAAGATACAAATCCAAGCAAATATGTAAATTATCTGAATATCGCTTCTATCTATGTTGATAATCTGGGAAGTGATACGGCAGATATGCCGCAGAGAACGATTGCATTGCTGACGGAGGCAAACGAAAAGCTGGATGAAAACAGTACAGCACTTTCCAATGCACTTCCGGAGGATCGTAATGTAAAATATTACACGGCACAGTATGCGAGAATCCTGTATTCCGTATATTCCTATCAGGCAAAGAATACGAATGTAGATGCAGAGAAGGAAACCTATTATCTGAGTGCAATCGACTCACTTAACCGTTATCTGGCAAGTATCGATATCACGGATCCAAATCTTCCGGATACAACAAAGAAATCATATGTAAAATATATGAAGGAAGAAGCGGAAACTTACATAGCGCTTGAAAAGATCAGCGACAATAAGGATTATTATGATCAGGCTGAAAAGGTATACAGTTCCGCAGAGAGCAGTATGGGAACGGTTGATAATGCAGCCGATATTTATGTCAGTCATCTGACATATCTGTATGACCGGTATTCCGGAGAATACGGATCCAATCCGAAACGCTGGAAGCAGGATGGCATCCAGAAGATCAAAGCGGTATACGATGTGGGCAGTAAGATCAATATTCTTGCCTCCCGTGGTAATAATGAATGGAACTCGTTGATCGTAAACTCTGCAATTTCTGATATTATAAATGGAAATACTGCAGTGACAGGGAGTGAGGAGTGATAACAATGAATGAAACGATATGTAATGTAATGTTATTCGGCGGTATAGCTCTTGCAGTTGTCTTTGCAGTGATAGCAGTTATATTATTTGTAAAACTGGATATCCCGAAGGTGATCGGAGATCTTTCCGGAAGCACAGCCAGAAAACAGATCAAAGAGATCCGCGAAAAGGGTTATGAAAGCTTACAGGGAAGCGGTGCTTCCAAAAAAGATGCGATCAAATCAAAGGGCAGTACCAGTAAGATCGAGGTGCGTGATATCAAGGGCAAGTCAGCATCCGAAGAAGTTTCCAGGAAAGGAAATGAGAGATATAAGAAGGCTGTGGATGAGTTGAATAAGAGCAGAAGCCATCATCATACCAGACCGGAAGAAGCAGATTCTGAGAAAGCAACCGATATCCTGAGACCGGAAGAGGATTACGAAAAAGAAACCGACATCCTGAGGCCGGAAGAGGATTACGAAAAAGAAACCGACATCCTGAGACCGGAAGAGGATTATGAGAAAGAAACTGATGTCCTGAGATCAGAGGAGGATTATGAAAAAGAGACCGATGTTCTTCGGGCGGATGATGAATATGAGCGTGAGACTGATATTCTGACATCAGAGGACGAAGCAGATGCGGCAACGGATGTCTTAAGTACAGACAGTGATGCAACAGACGTATTAAGTACCGATGATGATGCAACAGATGTTCTCACTATGGATACAGAAGCTTCTGACAGTAGTGAGACCGATATACAGGGTGAAGAAGCTGAGAAATTCCCACTGTTAGTTGATGTTGTTGTAGTTCATACGGATGAATCGATATAGAAGGGAGTGACCAAAATGAAGAAAAACAAATATTTACATCGTTTTGTGGCTTTGGTCATGACGGCGGTTATGCTGTTATCACTGGTGGTAATTGATAACAGAATCGGAATGAAAGCAGAAGATGAATATACAAAAGAAGTGATCAATCTTGAAACGTATATTCCCCAAAAAGTTACATATAAGAAAAATAAAGATGGAAGCGTAAAGACAGGCAGTGTAGAAGAGGTTGAGATTTCTGTTCCGGAAGAGACTGCTGTCACATTTAAGGGTGACTACCTGATGCAGGAACTGGATGCATCTGATAAGAAGCAGATTATAGCAACATCCTGTGATGCATCTGATAAGAAGACCACAAAGCAGGCTTCGGAGATCGAGGAGATCCGGATCACAGATTCAGAGGATGAATATCAGTATGCAGTCTATAAAGCAGCAGATGAGAAGGATACCTATGAATTTGCGGGGATAATACGTGTATATGGAGAAAATGCTGAAAATGGGGATAATCTATCTGTTGCTGGACCAACTATGCATATTTCAGCAGAGGCGGGAAATAAAAGCATTCCACAGATAAATGATAAAAATGGAGATAGTTTTTATTATGCTGAAAAAGGGGATGTTGTGTCTGTAAAGGGGTATGTGTCAGATGGAACGGAACAGGTTGACGGATATATAAAACAGACACCGGAAGATCCGGCGGATATTGTTAAACTTACATATACATTAAATGGTGGAAATGAGAAAGAAATACCAATCGGTAAAGATGGTGGAGCCTTTGATGTAAAGGTTCCGGAATCCGGATCATATGTATTTACAGCATATAGCAGGGAAGGAAAAAAGGTATTTATTCCGGTGACGATCCGGTATACTTCAGATATCCGGATTCAGGATGTAACGGTAGATGAAGATTCTGAATTAAAGATTACGGAAGGGATACTTGGTGAGTTCCTGAATAAAAAGGGTGATGGTATTCGTGTAACGGTATCGGCGCTTGAGGATATAGGCGACAGTAATTTTGCAGATCTGGATCTGGAATATTGTTTTGTGAATGGAACGACCATGAATAACTGGCAGTCGGTATGTATGAATAAAGATGAAGATACCGGTATCTGCAGTAAAACGGTATTGATTCCGAAATCGTCTGTAGCAGGTGCGGATTATAAAGTAATCTTCAGAGTCACAGATCATATATATGAATCTATCGGTACTTACAAATTTGATGAAAATGGATCATTTGTATATATCGATGAAAAAGCACCAGAAATTACAAAGGGCTCTTTCCGTGGCATAAAGGGAAACGATAGTGCAACGATTTCGATCCAGAATTATACATATGATGCAGATACATGGTTCAGTGGTGCAGAACTGACAGGAGTAGCGGCAGTTGAGGATTATGCACCGATCGATACGGCAAGGATCAGCCTTGATGGTAGGATCCTTGAAACCATAACAGGTATATCAGCAGATGCAAATCAGTATTCTTATACATATGATAATATTCCGATTTCCGCTCTGGTAGATAAATCAGGAAAACATACAGTCTTATATGAGGCAGTAAACCGTCTTGGTCAGACCGGTACCAAAGAGATCACATTTAATCTGGATACAAAAGCTCCACAGGCGCTTATCCTGAGTCAGGCAAATGGTGGTGTATCACTGCAGGATCAGGCAGAATATACTGTAACAGCCAAGACAGGAGAGACTTTGATATTCCGGATTTCTGATGCTGACAGTCAGATCGATACGGCTAAAACAAAGGTCTATGTAAATGGTGAGGAAGTTACATTGACCGGAGATGAACTGTCACTGCCGGATGTTGGTGTGTATAAAGTAACACTTGACGCATATGACTGTGCCGGAAATACAACAAAGAAAACGGTAACCGTTTATGTGAATAAAGAAACATTACAGGATTCTTTGACAGTTTCCTCCGAGGGGAAAACAATAGATGCAAAGGATCAGGCACTGGTATATGCCGGACATAATGGAAGTGCAACAACGGTTACATATAAAGTAACAGGTCTGGATCTGGATGCCGATGATATTGTAAAGACGGTAACAAGAAAGGCTCCGGATTCCGCAGCGTCTGCTGCCGGTATTGAAGTAGCACCGTCCAGAACAGATATATCAGCAAATGGAAATCTGAAAACCGTTACACTGACCTATGATCTGACGACAGAGGGTGTGTATGCATTCCACTTTACATCAAAGCATCATTATGTGGCTGCGAATGAAGATGCAAACACAACGGATGCATCCATTCAGGTGTTATATGACAAGACAGCTCCATCAATAGCAGCAATGGAATTTGCCGGAGCAAAGGCATCAGCAGATGGTATTTATTATTTCAGTAAAGATCCTTCCATTCATATAACGGCTGAGGATGCGTTTTCACTGGGTGATTACAAGGTCACAGATCAGGTGGGAAATACCATTCTTACAGGAAATATAGCTGCGAATGGGGATAAAACATTTGATAAAACACTTGTATTAACAAATGGAATTGAAGAGAATAAGATTTATACGATCATATTCTATATCAGTGATAAATCAGGAAATATTGCAACAAAATCCAATGAAAATGGGGTTGCATACCGGTTTGCGGTTGATACTGAAAAGCCAGCGGTTGATATTGCAGATAAAGAATCCACAAACAGTCTGAAGCTTACGCAGTACTGGAATGGTTCAGATGTAACAGTAAAGGCGTCTGCATCTGATAATTTTCTGATCAGCAGGATTACTGCATCAGCAACCTGTGACGGCAAGGCTGTTGCAGATCAGGAGCAGAAGATGAATCTGGAGACCGAAGCAATCGGTCAGACCATGAATGCATCCTTTATTTACAAAAAAGCCGGTGTATATGAAGTTACAGTAACAGCATATGATGAGGTTGGCAACACAAAGACTGCAAAGTGTACCTTTGTTATCGACAATGAACTGGCAGATATCAGCTTCTCCGGTATTCCGGTAAGTGGTGTTTATAAAAATGATGGTACACAGACGATCACAGTTAAGGCAGCAGATGATTATGGCATTGCAGCTTCCGATGTGGTTGTGAAGGTAGTGTATGAAACTTACGACTATGATGCAACGACAGGTACCGGAGTAAAGGGTGAAGAGATCATCACAGCAAAGAACAGCTCGGATCAGACAGTTACAGCTACGATCAAAAACTGTAAGGTTATTGATGGAAAGCCAATGAAATATTACATTGCGGTAAGTGCAACTGACAGATCCGGCAACAGCTCAGAAAAGAGAAGCAAGACCTTCTATTATGATCCATATAAACCGGAAGTAACGGTAGAACCGGCAATCGCAGGTACCGGAACAAAGTATTATAATGACAAGGTCAGATTTAATATTACAGTGGCAGAGCAGTTTGAACTTGGCGCAAATGTATATGTGTTAAATACAGACGACTATAAGAACTGTAAATCAGAAGCCGATTATGCTGCAAAAGCATATAAGGCATTTTCTTATAAAGATGTAAAGCAGAAAACATTTGGTTTCACTGTATCAAAGGCTGATCGGTATAAATGGATGGTTGTAGCAGTAGATGCATCCGGAAATGCAGCAACAGTATCCGATATCCGGTTCACGATCGATACAGAGAAGCCTCTGGTCGAGATTGAAGGTGTTCCGGATGACAAGAAGTCAACCGGTACAACGATCCGTGTCGTGATCACAGATAATGAGAGACTGGATCCGGAAAGCTTTAAAGTCGTTGAGTGTTATAAATATTTTGATGGTACAGAATACATTGAGAAGGAACTCAAGATCAAGCAGGTAGGTGCAAAGGAATTAGAGGCATCTGCATACTGCGGACAGAAGAGCGGCAAGGCATGTTCTTATGTATTTAAGGTAACCGGTAAAGACAGAGCCGGCAATGATGTGGAATATGAAATCAATGATTCCAGATTCAAGGTCGATTCCACACTTCCGGATATCGTGCTGGATCGCTATCCGGATTCTGAGAATGATGGTTACTACAACAAGAATGTAAGCTTCAAGTTCACAGTAACAGAGCAGTTTCCATTAAAAACGAAGATCACAGTAAGTGATAAGAACAAGGACGTGAATGGAGACGAAGATGAGACATACATTCTGAATGAGACAACCGGAACTTACACAGTAAAGAGAAAAACACCTGGTGTATATAACCTGACGATCAAGGCAGTGGATGCATTTGGAAATGTAAACTATGTAAGAGATATTAAGTTTGTGATCGATAAGGAAAGCCCGGTAGCGACAATTGAAGGTGTACCGGAGAATGGTCTGACACAGGGTACAAATGTGAAGATCACAGTTACAGATAATCAGAAGCTGCTGTTGAAGGATTTCCAGATCACAGAGTATTACAAATGCTTTGATGAAAGCAAATATACACAGAAGAAGCTGGCGATCAAGAAGGTGGATGGCAAGACACTGGAGGCTTCTGCATATTGCGGTCAGAAGAAGGGAAAAGCCTGCTCCTATTACTTCAAGGTAACAGGAACGGATAAGGCAGGCAATAAGGTTTCATACGACGTAGCAGGTTCCCGCTTCAAGGTAGATGCAACAAAGCCGAAGGTAACGATCACACCACGGCTGGAGCAGACAAATGACGGTTATTACAATAAAGATATCGCATTTGACATAGCAGTAGAAGAACAGTTTGCCGAAACACACAAGATCGTGGTTTCCGATAAGAATAAAGATACAAATGGTGATGCAGATGACACTTTCACAATGAAGGGAACGAGCGGAACCTATACAGTGAAACGGAATGCACAGGGAATTTATAATTTGAAGGTTACAGTTACGGATGCATTTGGAAATGTAACAGAGGATGAGGCTGCATTTGTAATTGATAAGACAAAGCCTACGATCGGAATTGCAACTGTGAATAAGCTGAATAATGGAAATGTAGCACTTAATGTGAACCTTGCAGATAATTATAAAGGAAAGTCCTATACCGTACATGTAAAACGGAAGGATGCTTCCGGTGCAGTTGCATATGATGGAGATTACAGAACGGTAGAATGGAATAACACTTCCGTAAATCCGGAGATTGTATTCTCAGATGAGGGTGATTATGAGATCACTGTTTCTGCGGATGATAAGGCTGGTAATGAACAGATTGCAGAAAATGTATCCTTCCGGATTGATAAAACAGCACCTGTATTATCGATAACAGGTGTTGCAGATTCACAGAATACATCCTGTACGGCGACATTGACAGTAAATGAAGCATTTGCATTCTCTTATGATGGAGAAGCAATGAACAGTGCTGACATTACGGCAACGATCACCAAAAAGACGGATGGAACAGGAGCATCAACAGTTGCAACCTTAAATACCGGTAATTTTTCATCCGGTAATCCGCATACTGCGACCTATACCTTTGATGAAGATGGTGAATATACAATCACTTTTAATGCAAAGGACATGACAGGTAATGTTGCAACGGCTGTTACTAAGACATTCAAGGTAGATAAGACAGCACCAGAGCTTAAGGTATCAGCAGTGAACAGCAAGAACAGTGTCGTAAATGAGTATGAGACAGTTGGTGGAAGCTCTGTAAACAACACAGATTATGTAGATATGAACATAGAAGTAACAGAGTCCTTCTTTGCTTCGAATAAGGTAAATATATCTGTACAGAAGGATGGCGAGGACGTATCTTCCTCTTACTTTACAAACTTTGGCAGTAATGCGGCAGTCAGCCGTGGAAGCCAGAGATTTGATGAGGATGGTGTATATACCATTGCAGTTACAGCAGAAGATGCACTTGGAAACAAGGCAGATGATTACAACATGGTATTTACGGTAGATAATACACCGCCAACAATTGACAAGACTGCAAAGATGGCTGAATTTACTGAGAGAAGATCAGAAGATGGAGAACTTCTTCTGAACAGTCAGGATTTTGCGGATATCAAGGAAAAGGGATATGATGCACTCTGGTCAGTTAATGATACTTCTGTATTTAAGGCAAGTGTAAAGCTGGATGGTATTGATTTTGTAGATTTCTCAGATCTGACAGATGGATATCATACAATGACGATTTCCGTTACCGATGAGGTTGGTCATGTGACAACTGAAACATTTGACTTTACCTATGATGGAACAGCACCTCGTATCATTATCACAGGCGTTGATGATAAGAGTGTTGTAAGAAATCCGTTTACCATGAAGATCGGCCTGGAAGATGCAGATGATATGCTGACAGAGATCGTGATTAACGGAGATACTATTGATCCGGCACTGTATGAGGATACGAATTCGTATGAGTTCCAGGTTGAGAACTACGGTAATTATGAGGTTCGGGTATCTGCAAGAGATACAGCGGGAAATGTTACATCGACCTATGACAGTGCAACAGATGAGGTATTCTCCTTCCAGTTAAAGGAAAAGACATCGCCGATCCTGATTGTTATCATTATTCTTGCAATTCTTGCAGTTGTGGCAGTGATCCTTCTTCTGATCATGAAAAAAAGAAGAAACAGCCACAGCAGTAAATAAAACATGACTATAGAAAGAAAGGGACCACGCCCGAACAGGCGTGGTCTTTCAATGAGGTGACATAAATGGCATTAAGAGCGGTAGCATTTGATATGGATGGAGTCCTCATCGATTCCGAGAAGGTATACAGAATGTGCTGGTTGAAGAATGGATTATCCATCGGTATCCCGGAGAATGAGATGTCGAAGATCTGTGACCGGATGGCAGGTGGAACCAAGAAGACAAATGCACATGTGATGAAAGAAAAGATGGGTGAAGATTTTGACTATCTTGCATTCAGACAACGCACAGTGGATATGGTCGAAGCATATCTGAATGAGCATGGCGTTGAATTAAAACATGGCGTGATCGAGACACTAAAGACATTAAAGGCAAGAGGGATCAAGATGGCGGTTGCAACCTCGACGGATCGGGAACGGGCAGAGGATAAACTGGTTCGAAGCGGACTGCTTCCGTATTTTGATGATGTGATCTGTGGGGATGAGATCGAGCGAGGAAAACCATACCCGGACATCTATCTGAAAGCCTGTGAGAAGCTTGGTACGAAGCCGGAGGAGACAGTTGGAGTAGAGGATTCCATTAATGGTGTGACAGCCTCCCACGATGCAGGGCTGTATACCCTTATGGTGATCGATCTGATCCAACCGGATGAAGAAACGAAGAAGAAAGCAGACCGTATCAGCAACGATATATTTGAGCTGACGGAATTATTTGAAGACTGATGAAGCAGTTTGACTTCGAAAATGACATCTGAAAATGATTGATATAGCAGAATAGAGAATGATCTCTGGAATGAAAGAAAACCTTCCGGCATATAGTAGTGTCAGGAGGTTTTTCTATGATTACAGGACAGAAAATTTTCAGCCTTTTAAAGGCACTTGCGGTATCTTACATAATAACGGCAATCCTGCTGCTTATAACGGCATTCCTCATGTACAAGCTGGGACTGGGTGATACGGTGATTCATCTGAGTATTATCATCATTCATGGCATCTCTGTATTCCTTGGTGGTTTTCTTACCGGCAAGATGGTAAAGGAGCAAAAATATATTTGGGGATTAATGCTTGGAGTGTGTTATGTTTTGGTGATCGGTATTGTAGCTTTCATTATGAATGGTACGATCCATATCTCTGCCGGAGGGACATTGACGAATGTGATCCTGTGTCTGGCGGCCGGAATGCTTGGCGGGATGCTAGGTTAGAGACAAGTTTTTCGTAAAAATACTTTGACTTTAAAGCATGTTGTGTTATAATTTCGCTATATGACATAAAAAGGAGAAGTGTACCTATGAAGAGAATAAAGACACTCACAAACAGAACAATGAAGAACACAATGGTTAAGGGCGGATGCGGCGAATGCCAGACATCATGTCAGTCAGCTTGTAAGACATCATGCACAGTCGGAAATCAGAGCTGTGAGAATGCTGAGAACAAGTAAGAGATCATTGTAGACAGACAACCACAAAGGGGACCGTCAAACAAATGGCAGTCCTCTTTCGTTGCGTGTCAGAAAAATTAATTCACAAGATGGGAGAATTTGTATGGTACATCAGTACAAAAGTAATGGATATAATATCGTACTCGATGTATGTAGTGGGTCTGTTCACGTAGTGGATGACCTTGTGTATGATATTATTGCAAATTACGAAAATCATACAAAAGAACAGGTAATGGAATTACTGCCATCCTATGATAAGGATGAAGTATCGGAAGCCTATGACGAGGTAACCGGCCTGGTAGAAGACGGAACACTATTTACAGAAGACATATTCAAAGATTATATCATTGATTTTAAAAAGAGAAAAACAGTGGTAAAGGCTCTGTGTATTAATATTGCACATGACTGTAATCTTGCATGCAGATATTGTTTTGCAGGAGAAGGTGAGTACAAGGGTGACAGAGGTCTGATGCCACTTGACATAGCAAAGAAATCTCTGGATTTCCTCGTTGCCAATTCCGGTAACCGTGTAAATCTTGAGGTCGATTTCTTCGGCGGTGAGCCACTTATGAACTGGGATGTCGTAAAAGAGACCGTTCGATATGGAAGAAGCCTGGAGGAGAAGCATAATAAGAAATTCCGTTTCACACTGACAACAAACGGTGTGTTGTTAAATGATGAGGTAATGGAATTTGCCAATAAAGAGATGGCAAATGTCGTATTATCCATCGACGGAAGAAAAGAGATTCATGATTACATGCGTCCGACCAGAAATGGAAAGGGAAGCTATGATCTGTTACTTCCAAAGTTCCAGGAATTTGCAAAGAAGCGTGCCGGAAAGAGTTATTATGTAAGAGGCACTTATACGCATAACAATCTGGATTTTTCAAAGGATGTATTACACATGGCAGATCTTGGATTTGACCAGATCTCCATTGAGCCGGTTGTATCTCTGCCGGACGAGCCTTATGCGATAAAGGAAGAGGATATCCCATATCTGTTAGATCAGTATGATATCCTTGCAAAAGAGATGATCAAAAGACATAAAGAAGGAAGGGGATTCAATTTCTTCCACTTTATGATAGATTTGACAGGGGGACCATGCGTGGCCAAACGTCTGTCGGGGTGTGGTTCAGGTACAGAATATCTGTCAGTTACACCATGGGGCGACCTTTATCCGTGCCATCAGTTTGTCGGTGAGGATGGGTTCTGCATTGGAAATGTAAATGAAGGTATTACGAAGCCGGAACTTGTTGATGAGTTTAAGCTCTGCAATGTCTATGCAAAGGACAAGTGTAAGGACTGTTTTGCAAGATTCTATTGTAGCGGTGGCTGTGCGGCGAACTCATATAAATTCCATGGGAATATATTAGATGCGTATGATATCGGATGTGAACTTCAGAAAAAGCGTATCGAATGTGCGATCATGATCAAAGCCGCATTAGCAGATGAAGAAGAAAATCAATAAGGAGGACAAAGGTAAACAAGATGAAGAAAGCAAGAAAAAAAGCCATATGGGTATTGATCCTGTTCCTGCTTGTGCTTGCGGGTTCCATCTACGTTGCATTGTTTGGTGTAGGCGACAGAGGAAAAGCAAAGTATATCAGCCTTGGACTTGATCTGAAGGGTGGCTTAAGTGTAACCTATGAGATTCAGGATGAGGATTACAGTGATGCAGATGTTCAGGATACGATCTATAAGCTGCAGAAACGTATTGATTCCCATACAACAGAGCATAACGTATATTCAGAGGGAAATGGTAAGATCACTGCCGAGATTCCGGGTGTAACAGATGCAGATGCAATTCTGGAAGACCTGAGTATCGAAGGTAAGTTAGAGTTCTTAGATCCTGAGAATTATGAATTATGGTCACAGGGCAAGGATTATACTCCCGCTCTTACCGGTGATGATATTAAGGGTGCAGATGCCAAGATCGATTCTACAGAGAGCGGTGATGACAATGTAGTACAGTTGTCATTCACAACAGCAGGTGCTCAGAAGTTTGCAGATGTAACAACAGCAAATGTAGGAAAGATCGTTTATATCGTATATGATGGTGAAGTTGTAAGTGCGCCAACTGTACAGCAGGCAATTACAGACGGAAATGCTGTTATCAACAGCATTTCAACATATGAAGAGGCAGACAGCCTTGCTACTACGATCCGTATCGGTGCATTGCCACTGACACTGAAGCAGGTACGTTCTAATATCGTCGGAGCAACTCTTGGTTCAGAAGCAGTATCAACAACGATCAAAGCAGGTATCATTGGTATTATCTGTATCTTCATTATCATGATCTGCGTATTCAGAATTCCGGGTCTGATCGCATCATTATCATTGACACTTTATACATTTATGATCTTACTTGTTATGAACCTGTTCAATGTTACATTGACACTTCCGGGTCTTGCAGGTATCATCCTTTCTGTAGGTATGGCGGTCGATGCGAACGTCGTTATCTTTACACGTATTAAAGAAGAACTGGCAACAGGTGCTTCTGTTAAGCAGTCTGTAAAAGCCGGATTCCATAATGCGTTATCAGCGATCATCGATGGTAATGTGACAACCCTGATCGCAGCACTTGTGCTTGGTATTTTCGGAACCGGTACAATCAAGGGATTTGCGATCACGCTGGCAATCGGTATCGTATTATCCGTATTCACAGCACTTGTTGTTTCACAGCTTGTGTTAAATGCACTTGTTACACTTGGTGTAAACGATGTGAAGTTCTTTGGCAAGGCAAAAGAGCCAGGCAAGGTCAACTTCGTAAAGGGTGGTAAATATTGTATTATCGCTTCTGTTCTTGTCATCGTGATCGGCTTCTGTTTTATGCCGATCTTTGCAAAGACAAAGGGAAGTGCATTGAATTTAAGTATTGATTTTGCAGGTGGTACATCAATCACAGCAGAATTTGACAAAGCATATTCATTATCTGAGGCAGAGAAGGACATTGTTCCTGTTATCGCTGAGGCAGCAGGCATCAGTGAAGCAGATATCTCTGTTCAGACTGTTTCCGGTACAAATGAGATCGTATTCAAGACCACAGAGCTTACGACTCAGGGTGATGATTCTCAGTTGACAAAGGTAACAGCTGCACTCAGCGAGAAGCTCGGTGCGACAGTAACAAATTCCGATAATATCAGTGGTTCAGCCAGCAGCGACATGACAAGGGATGCATTCCTTTCTGTAGCACTTGCAGCCGTTCTGATGCTGATCTACATTGTAATCCGTTTCAAGGATGTGAAGTTTGGTGTGAGTGCGGTATTAGCCCTCTGCCACGATGTAGCTATGGTATTTGTTCTGTATATCTTGCTTCGGTTATCCGTTGGTAATACCTGTATCGCATGTATGCTGACAATCTTCGGTTACTCGATCAATGCGACGATCATCGTATTCGATCGTATCCGTGAGAATATCGCAAATGCAGGAACAAAGAAAGATTACAAGCAGATCGTTAATTTAAGTATTAACCAGACGATCACCAGAAATATTTATACATCCTTAACAACATTTGTTACGATCTTCGTATTATATGTAATGGGTGTAGCAGCGATCAAAGAGTTCGCATTTACACTGATGGCCGGTGTCGTAATCGGTGCTTATTCTTCTATCTGTGTAACAGGCCCATTGTGGTACTACTTCAAGACCGGATTTGGTAAGAAGAAGGATGCTGCAAATGGTAAGAACAACAAGAAAGCAGTAGAGAAGAAGAAAACAGCAAAGGCGCAGTAATTATCTGTCGTCGATCGAATGAAAAACAGACAAGTATGTAGAATTTACATATTTGTCTGTTTTTTTCGTTGTGTTATAGGAAAATTTACATCGTGTATTATAAAACTTAATCTGCAATGATGATGTAATGACAATGTATTGACAGATGATAAAAGCTGTGATATGTTGAAACAAAGGAGGTGTATGATATGAACACAAATTTAAATGTTGCAATGGCACCAAAGGATTCGACCTTTCAGGTGAGAATGAATTCTGAGATAAAGAGAGCCGTTGAAGATATTTATGCAAAAACAGGTATGACACTGACAGATGCTTTTAATACATTTATTCAACAGTCCTTGAATGTCGAGGGTTTGCCATTTATCGTGACTACGAACAGTAAGGAAGCACTAAAAGAACAGGCCTTGGCTATGGTAATGCTTGATTTGAAACGTGCAGAAGCTCGTGCGGATGCGGAAGGCTGGATTGATGCAGATGATCTTGAGAAAGAATTGGGGGTGCGTGATTGAAAAAAATAAAATATACGCCGGACGCAGCAGACAAGCTGAGAGAATTAAAAAAGGCTATTACACAAAGTTATGGGGCGGACAAAGCAATAGAAATAGTTAAGAAAATAACAGATGCTATAAGGGATCTTGGCACGAATGAAAAAAAGGGACCGGCAGTTTCACAGATGTTTGGTGTAGATACAGATTATCGGTTTCTTTTTATTTCTCATAATTATGTATTTTATCGTATAGAGGATGAATGTATTCGTATAGTTAATCTTTATCATGAAAGAGAAGATTTTATGTGGAAATTGTTTGGGATTGAGACTGTGCAGCAGGAAACATTAGATTACTGGAATGAGTAAAATATTGAAAAGGTTTGGTGAGAACAATGAAACGATTTGAAGCGGTTATATTTGATATGGATGGGGTTATATTCGACTCGGAGCTGCTGGTTATAAAGTGCTGGCAGGTCGTTGCAGATAAATATGGGATCAAGAACATAGAAGATACCTGTCACAAATGTCTGGGACTGAATAAGGATGCGACAAAAGAACTGATGCTTGGGGTGTATGGAGCAGATTTTCCTTATGATGAGTATAAGGCGGAGATGTCGGCACTGTTCCATGAACAGGCGGCGGGAGGAAAGCTTCCGATGAAGCCGGGAGTTACCGGTCTGTTGCAGACATTAAAGAAGAATGGAAGAAAGGTTGCGCTGGCATCGTCTACCAGAAAGGCAGTTGTCGAACAGGAGCTTCGGGATGCAGGTATCCTTCCGTATTTCGATCGGGTAATCTGCGGGGATATGGTAAAACGGAGTAAACCGGAACCGGATATCTATCTGGAAGCATGCAGACAGATCCATGTGATGCCGGAGCAGGCATACGCCATAGAGGATTCTTATAATGGTATCCGTTCTGCACATGCAGCGGGACTGCATCCGATCATGGTGCCGGATCTTGCACCGGTCACGGGAGAAATGCAGGAGCTGTCGGATGTCATTCTGGATTCCCTGACGGAGGCAGAGAAGTATCTGTTTTTATAAGCGGATAAAAGTTATAAATGGCCATTCAGAAATCCATTTCCAGATGGCTTTTTTGTTGATATATATCGCAATATGTATTATTATGGAGCAAATATGATATTTGGCAAAGCATTCTAAAGGGTGTGACGCAAAGCTATAGGGCCTGTAAAATGGCAGCCAGTTGCATTTTTGTTACATTGCTAGAGGTAGTAGCAATGTTTTTTACTTTATAGGAAAGTTCATCTTATAAAGTAAAAATGCTCCGTTCGAAGCAAAAGAATCCACACTCTGTGTTTGGAATACTTTGCACAGTAAGCAAACAAGAGGAGAATTTTATAATGGGGAGAAAAGATCGAATCAGATTAAATTCAAAAGGTTTTTCATTGGTTGAGTTGATAATTGTTATAGCGATTATGGCTGTTTTGGCAGGAACGATCGCACCGGCTTTGATCAAGTATCTTGAGAAAAGCAGAAAAACAACAGATATGTCAAACGCAACTGAGATCGAAAAAATTCTAGTACGTTGCTTCGTCGAAGGCTATATTGATATTCCAGAGGCAAAAAGAACAGTTGGATATGGTGCATGGGTTATGTTGTGTAACAAGGATAAAAAGAATGCACCGACACCATATCATAATAGAAATTTTTCCGGTGTGTGGTGTGGAGCGGATGCTGGTGTTATTGTTGGAGATGTTGAATCACAGGGCGACTGGAATTATTGTACAGAGCTTGCGGATCTTCTGAATGAAGAAGGTATAAATATTAATTCTGCAAGATCTTACAGTCGCGGCGGTGATGATGGCTGGGATTGGATCATTATTCAGGTCTGTTATAATTCAGAAGGCTGACTCTGTTCCAGAGTATATTCCGGATTTAAAAATCAGGATGGCAGTATTAATAAAACATCAGATACAAATATAGAAAAAGAACTTGGCAGAGGATGGGTTCCGCTTACTTAACAGGCTGCCCGGAATTAAATCTTACAATCGGGAATGAAGTTTTACATTTTCCAAAAAAGACATATAAAAACACTTGACCTTAAGTTCACTTTAAGTTGTAGAATAAGTCTATCATAAAGTTTAATAAGGAGGTTTTTATATGTATACAAATACTTTGACATTGGCAAATGGTGTAGAAATCCCACAGTTAGGTCTTGGAACCTGGTTAGTAGATGATGGAGATGTGGCAGACGCAGTTAAGGCGGCTGTGAAGCTTGGTTATCGTCATATTGATACAGCACAGGCATATGGCAACGAACGTGGCGTAGGGGAAGGAATCAGAACCTGCGGTATCCAGCGTGATAAGCTGTTTGTTGTCTCAAAGGTTGCTGCTGAACATAAGACCTATGAAGAAGCAAAAAAGGGAATCGACGAAACCTTATCCAAGATGGGACTGGACTATTTGGATATGATGATCATTCACAGCCCACAGCCATGGGTAGATGTAAATCAGTCAGAAGATCGTTATGTAGAGGGTAATCGTGCTGCATGGCGCGCTCTCGAAGAAGCATACAAGGCTGGAAAGCTGCGTGTGATAGGTGTGTCGAATTTCCAGATCGAAGATCTGAAAAGTCTGATGGAGGTCTGTGAGATTAAGCCTATGGTCAACCAGATCCTGCTTCATATCAGCAATACACCACTGGAACTGGTAGAATACTGCCAGAAGAATGGAATTGCGGTTGAGGCATATTCACCGATCGGTCATGGTGAGATCCTTCATGAACCGGAGATCGAAGCTATGGCTGTAAAATACAATGTATCTGTTCCACAGCTCTGTATCCGTTATACCTTACAGCTTGGAACGATCTCATTACCAAAGACAGCAAATCCTGCACATATGGAGAGCAATGCACAGGTTGATTTTGAGATCGGCGCAGAAGATATGGAACTTCTGAAGCATTTCAAGCATATCGAAAGCTATGGTAAGAGCGGTGGTTTCCCGGTATACGGAGATAAGCTGTAATTCCATGTTAGGGAAAATACACTTCCCTGAGGGGAGTTGTCTGATACTGTAAGTTCAGCGCTATGAAGATCTGCTATGCTTTTTGCGATACTGAGACCCAGACCAAAGTGTGTTTTGTGATTGTTGCGCTTTGAATAGAAGGTTTCAAATATGTGCGGTTTATCTTCATCGCTTATGCCCGGACCCGTATCTGTCACGGTATAGCACAGTCGTTTATTCTGCGTGGATACAGACAGGGAGACATGACCGTTTGTTGTGCAGGATATCGCATTATCAACCAGAATGGAGATGCATTGAAGTATTCTGTCCTTATCCATACAGTAAAGAGGAAGCGGATCATCCGGCAGAGAAACAATAAGGTCGAGATTCTTCTGAATCGCGACAGGCTCGAAACGATCATAACATTCAATAATAATATCTTCCGGCTGGGTATCTTTAAAGTTTTCCCGGCCGGATTTTTTTATGTCTGCAAATGTGAGAAGATTATTTATCATATCTGTTATCCGGTTACATTCTCTGTCTGCCGTGGATAAATAGTCTTTGTCAGCCGGACTTAGATGATTGCCGGAGAGTCCGTTGAGACAGGATTTTATAATGGCAAGGGGAGTTTTTAATTCATGCGAAGCCACAGCAATAAAAAGATCCTGTTTCTGATAGGCTTCATTTACCGGTATAAGAATCTTCTTCATGAAAAAATATGACACGATAGACAACAGGATAATTGCGATCACCGTTACGATCAAAAACAGAATACTCATCTTTATTTTGTATGCAGAGATGAGAGCATTGTTGTATACCGTATGTATGGTATAGTAGGTGCCCCCTATATTTATAATGCTGTAGCTGTTCCAGTAATCCGTATGGTCATATCGGACAGTATAAAATCGGCGGTGGCTGTCTCCTTTGTTTATGGTACTGTAATAGTCATCCCAATATTCAGACTGCATATAAGGCGATGCGGACTGAAGGATGGCTTTACTTTCTTTGAAAGCCTCTGTCGATAAGACCTTTTTATCATTTCGCAGTATATCGATATTAAGGTTTTTGGTGTTGTATTCATTAAGAATGTTCATATCGATTATATTTGTCTGGTTCAGATAGGAATATAACAGATTTGTATCTTGAGAGTAGGAAGCATATGTGCTGTTTGAATATTCCTGTACGACAGCATAAAACAGCAATATGGACATGGTTGCGAGGATCATAGTTATGACAGAGGATAAAAATACAGTGAGTTTTTTCCTGAGCTGTTCTATCATTTTGGTGATTCCTCCTTTTCATATACAAGGGTATAACCGCTTCCGTATACTCCCTTTATCGTAATTCGGCTGTGAACCGTTTTCAGTCTGTTTCTCAGAAAATAAACATAATTCAGGATATTTCCATTTCCAACATTGGAATTAAGCCCCCATATAGCTTCGATAATCTCGTCATGGCTGACAAGTTTACCGGCTGATCTGAGCAGCAGCTCAAATAGCTGGGATTCCCGATTTGTGAGCTGGACAGACCGACCGTCACATTGGATCGTGCGGCTGTCTATGAGATAATTGATATCACCATAAGAATAGTCAAATGAATGGATCTGGTGGGATCTGCGGTAAAGAGCATTTATTCGTGCCAGTAATTCATCAAATTCAAATGGCTTAACGATATAGTCGTCAGCACCCAGTGAAAAAGCTGCTGTTTTGTTTTCAAGTGTGCCGAGGGCGGTAAGCATTATGATGGGAATTGAGATTTTGTCAAAATATAGTTGGTTTAAAATTTCAAGACCTGACTTATCAGGCAGCATCCAGTCAAGCACAATTATATCGATATCAACACCTGAATATATCAGTTCGGTGCATTGTTTTCCGGTTGTACACAGGTATACGGTGATACCATGTGCTTCCATTTGTCTTTTTAGTACTTTTCCCAGATCTGTATCATCTTCTACGAGCAGCAGTTTCATGTAAATCTCCATTTCCCTATTACGGTATAAAATATCATTAATACAATAGTATAGTAATTCATTTTCCAGATGTTTAAAAGTAATATATGTAATTTAGATGTTTTTTAGACAATCGTGCATATCGGTGGTGTTACAATCGATATATCGAAAGTGAAAATGATTGTAAAAGTATTTGTAATAAGGGAGGTAGACATGAAACATATCGGGTTTTATCTAATAATGCTTATTGGCATGATGTTATGCTGGGGTTGTGGGGACCATAAGATAACAGAATCTACAGAGACAGAGGCGGGTTTGTCGGAATACCGGATGGCACAGCTTGATATGGCACAGATCTGTGGATTTGGTAAGGTTCAAGATGAATATGTATGCATCGGAGAAGCTGAAAATGGGGGCTATATCAGGCTGACAGGAGAAAAGCCGGATGGAGATTTCCGGCAGGAAGAACTTAAGCTTGATTCTGTTATGGACGAAACGGATATGATCACGGCAGCAGATATGGATGAAGCCGGGAGCCTGTATTTGGCAGTCAGCAAGATGGATGATAAAAGAGATATAACGGGCAGAATCGTGAAGGTGATGCCTGATGATACAGTTCAGATACTGGCAGATCATATAGAAGAAAATGTAAAAAATATCAGACTGACGGCTGATGGATATATCATTGGTTGCGCGGATGGGGTGATACAATGCTTTTCCATGGAAGGGCAGAAGAAATACGAAATAGAAAATTCTGACTATACGGATATCTGTGTAGCTGGTGATAAACTGGTTGTTCTCACAGCACGGGATATAGAGACCTATGATATATCGGATGGTCATATGCTGGAAACGATTACGTCTTTTGATGATACCTTGACGGAAGGACTTGAAGATGCAGCTTCGGAGAAAGGAAAAGATGCACTTAGCTGCAGTAATATCATGAAGTATGATGAAAAGTCTGATCAGATATACATTATGCTTGGAACGGGTTTATTTGCATATAAGCTCTCTGACAAGCTGGGGACAAGGCTTACGACATTTAAAAGTGCTGATATAAGATATGACTTTGTTGTGGAGGATTCGGATACATTTGTAGCTGTCACTGGTGATAAGAGTGGAAATAAGAGGATCGTTGTATATTCATTATCCGATGCATATGCAGCTTATAACAGTACAAAAGAAGCTTCAGACAGCAGAACCGTTACCGTATATTCTCTTTATTACACAGAGAGTTACGAAAATCTGATCACGTGGTATGAAAGTGATCATTCGGATATCACGGTGCAGTACATATGGGGCGTGGATGACCAGAATGGAATATCAGAAAAGGATGCCATAAGTTCTTTAAATACACAGCTTCTTGCAGGAGAAGGGCCTGACGTCATTATCATGGATGGCTTGAATGTAAAAAGCTATGAGAATACAGGGGTGCTTATGGATCTGTCGCAGGTCCTTGATGATATACAGAAGGAGAACCCATCCTGCCTTAAGAATGTACTTTATACATATAAGAATAAGGATGGTTCAGTATATGCTATACCCGCCATGGAGACATTTACAGCAGTTATCGGGCCGGAGGCTGAGATAAGGAATGTGACCGATGTTCAATCCATTGTGGCTTATATAAACAGTCAGGACAAACCAGCCGATGGGAATGATCTGTCATTTTACTATTTGGAGTCTTATTTTGATACCCTGTATCCTGTATATGCATCGGAGATCGTTGATATGGAGGGGCATTATGACAGAGAAATACTAAAGAAATTTCTGGAGGATCTCAGACTTTTATACGACTTAGAGATGGCGAGAACGACGCAGGATCAGATCAATGACTGGACTGCAAGGTTCGGAGCTTATGAGGAAAATATAAAAGACAATTATTCAGGATATATGAGCCCGTTATTTAACCGGGAATGGTCTGGCAGGAAGCTGGCATTTGTGGATATGAAGACGATGAGCGAGGCATGGTTGTTTTACAGCATAAAGGAAGATTCCATGGTTGGAATGGAGGATAACACGGCAAACCGTGATTATGACTATGAACCGTGGGGTACGGATGAGGGAATGATATATGTGCCAAATACAATCCTTGCGGTCAATAGCAAAAAGGAGAACAGGGATAGTGCGGTTGAGTTCGTAAAAGCGTTATTCAGCGCAGAGGTACAGAAAAAGTATTATGGAACAGAATGTGGAAATCCGGTAAATATGGATGGCGTGCGGGCATGGAATGAGGATGCTCTCAGTATGGGAACGCCGGGAGGTGCTGTTGAAGTCGGCGGGAATAATTATCTGAACTGGACATATTGGCGGACGGACGAGTATCTGGAAGATTATATAGATAAGTTGAGCAGACTCTGTGTGCCTTCAAATCCGGATGTAAGAATTCGCAGCATGATAAGGGAAAATGCGGCTGATTATCTGGAAGGAAATGCGAGCCTTGAGGATACCTTGAATATAATTGATAAATTGTTAAATGTATATCTGAAAGAATAGAAATGGATGGTCAGGGAGGCGTTTTATAATCATGAAGATAGATAGAAAAGGAATGAATGGAACGTCTGAATTTATCATACCGGGATTTGTGGGTATTATGATCTTCGTGATCATACCGCTTGTGGATGTATTTATATCATCGTTTCAGAAATCAGGAACGGGAAGCTTTGCCGGTCTGCAAAATTATGCTCTGGTTATGGAGAATGATGCATTCCGGCTGGCGGCAGGCAACTCTATACGTTTTGAACTTGTGAGTGTACCTTGGCTGATCGTTATCTCGCTGGTAGTGGCTATAGAGGTTCATGGAATGAAAAGTAATATTATAAAATTTGCATTTCTTATCCCGATGGCAATTCCGTCAAATTCCCTCACTGTAGTATGGCGTATATTATTTGATGATCAGGGCGTGGTGAATAATATGATCATAAGGTGGGGACTTGGCGAACCGGTAAGCTTCTTATCCGGCAGGGCAGTTTTCTGGCTGTTTGTATGCACATTTATATTTAAAAATATTGGATATAACATGTTGATCTGGCTGTCGGGTTTGTCTGTAATTCCGGTGGAAATATATGACGCGGCAAAAGTTGATGGAGCTGGCAGATTTACACAGATCTGGAAGATTACGCTTCCAAATATCAAGAGACCGTTTTTTATCGTGGCTATGCTGTCGGTTGTAAATTCGCTGAAGATCTTCCGTGAACAGTATCTTATGGCAGGGGGATATCCGGATATGACGATATATCAGATTCAGCATATCTTTAATAACTGGTTTGAGAAGCTGGAGATCAGTAAGCTGACAGCAGGCGCGGTTCTGACGGCGCTGGTGTTCTTTGGCGTGATCCTGATCATAAGGTGTGTGTGTCTTACAGACTGGTATGGTATGAGGTTAAAAATCCGCAGAAGATTCTTATTAAGAAGACCAAAGCAACAAGAAAGAGGGGAAGGGTGCAGATGAGATGGGTTTCAAAGGGTGTGCATTTGCTGATAAAGTTTTTGGTGCTCACAGGTGCGGTATTGTCTGTTCTGCCTTTGGTATTTCTGATCAGTGGCGCATTTATGGGAGAATCGGAGCTTGGACAGATCGCATCTCCTGTTATAAGCGGGGGGTCCGGTTATGCTTCCTGGCATTTCATTCCGTTATATCCGACATTTAAGAATATAATCGAGCTGTTGTTTGATACGCCGGAATACTATGTGCTTTTCTGGAATTCTGTGAAGATCGTGGGCGTTATACTTATCGGACAGCTTGTGTTTGCTGTTCCTGCGGCATGGGGACTTGCCAGAAGCCGGAACAGACTGTCGAAGATTATATTTGGCTTATATATGTTCTGCATGATCCTGCCATTTCAGGTGACGATGTTATCCCAGTATCTGGTGTTGAACAGGATGAATATGATAAATACACATTGGGCGGTCATCCTGCCATTTGTTTTCTCTTCATTTCCTATATTTATTATGTACAGTGCATTTGAACAGATTCCTGATTCGGTGGTAGAGGCTGCTAGACTGGATGGAGCGGGTGGCTTTAAGATTTTTATCTATATGGCGGTTCCGATAGCAAAACGAGGGATTCTTGCAGCGGTGATACTGGGATTTCTTGAGTACTGGAATATCGTGGAGCAGCCGGTGGTATTTTTAAAGGACAAATCATTACTGCCACTGTCGGTATATCTGCCGGATGTGACTGAGGGATGCGCAGGAAAAACATTTGCATTTGCCCTGTTCAGCTGTATTCCTTCTCTGATCATATTTTATATTGGAAAGGATATTCTGGCAGAGGGCATATCCATAGGATCTGCGGATGGCTGATCGCAGGGTAATTTACAGGGAGAAAATGATATGAAACGGAAAAAAGGATTTAAGATCGTAAGAATTATAATAATATTTCTGGTAATCGTTATTGCCGGAACTGTTATGTCAAGATTTGCAAGCAACACCTTGACGCCCAAGGTAGAAATTATGTATGCATCATCCGGCAGTATATCAAGGGATGTCGTACAGGATGTGATGATCGAGAGCGACAGCAGGACACCTGTATACAGTTATCCTGATCTTCTGGTTCAGGCAATATATGTGCATACGGGAAGTTATGTAAAGAAAGGTGACAAGCTTATGAAGATCAAGGCAGAGGAGCTTTCATCCACATATCTGACGAAAAAGCTTGAGCGAAAGAATCTGAAAGAACAATATGTGTATGCATGGGGAGATGAGAGGGCGTTAGTGGAAGCAAATATTGCGGATGTGGACAGACAGCTGAATTATCTGGAAAAGCTGACCGCAAATGAGGGTGTCATATATTCCGAGGTGGAGGGACTTGTGTCAGAGATCCGGGTGGATGTAGGAAGCAGAACCACAGAGGAGGCAGCATTTGTGGTTATGGAGAGCTCGGATGAATATACAGTACGAATCCCGGTGACGAGCGAGCAGAAGAGTTATATAGAAAAGGGAGATAAAGTTATTCTTCATATAAATGATACCAGTGTGAATACGGAGGTAACGGCAGTATACAGTGATGCCACTAATGAGCAGGGGCATATCGTGGAGACGGTTATATCCGGTGAACTGGTAAATGTAGGTGACAGTGTTCTGGCAGATATCTCCCATCAGTCTGAGAAATATGATTTTGTCGTTCCTGTGTCTGCGATATATGCAGATGTTGTAGGTTCGTATGTGCTTGTAGAAAGATCGAAGGATACGATTCTTGGAACAGAGCTTGTGGCTGCAAAAGTATATGTGACAGTAGGAGATACAAATAATTATGAAGTGGGAATTAAGAAAAGTTCCCTGACAGGCGACGACAGGATCATAGCCAGTTCGGACAAGAAGATCGAAGCAGGAGATACGGTTCGGGAGAAGTAGAGGGGTTGACGATGAAACGATTTGTGATTGGTATACTGGGAGCTGCTTTATTATCAGGTATGGCGGTGTGGAATATCATACATGCGGAATATATCAGCGAAACTTATGATAATGACAGAAATTATGCATATCTTACGACAGGACAGGTTACATATAACAAAATGAAAAATGAAGACTATATAAAAGGCACATATCTTATCGACAGGGATGTGTCTGTAACAGGTAATGGCGTATATAAGCAGATCATGACAGATATAGTAACTGTAGATTTTGATGTGGAGGATATGCTCGGTATAAGTGGAATACTGGCAGAAAATGATATGGGTGGATGTATTATAAGCAGCGGGCTGGCATATCATATGTTCGGAAGTATTTATGCTACAGGGTTTACTGTGACAGTCCAAGGTGTTGATCATGTTGTGCGGTCAGTAACGGATTCAGAGGATAACTTTATACTGATACAGGCGGAACAGGAACGTGGAGAAGACTGGGAGCTTGTTGAGCATAGAGAAATAAGTGGTTTGGTGATCGATATATCGGAGGAGAACTACAGAGGGGAGTATGCCGCGGAGGTCGGTGAACACCATGGCTATAGTTCGGACTGTTATTATGTAACGGACTACCTGAATATTTTACCGAATATAAATCTGCCTGCAAAGTGGTCAGACTTTGATTTCTGGGCGGAGGCGTCCAGTGAATGGAAGCAGATGTCGGAGAGAAGATTATATGCTGATAAGGACGTGCTTGAAATATTTTATTACAGGCAGAGACAGCAGTTGAACCTGTACAGATGGCGTAGTTTTATATTCGGTATTTTATTAGCAGGCTGGTGTGTGATGATGCGATCATTCATTACCAGCCCCTCTTTTCCGGTATTGAGAGGGAGAGAAGCCTTTCTGTTTCCGGAACAACCGGCTGAAATATAACTGGTCATCATATCCTACGATCCCGGCTATTTCATTTATGGAATAGTTCGTCTGTTCTAAGAGAAGCTGGGCGTTGTTGATCCGGCGGGACACGATGAACTGCATTGGGGTCATGCCTGTGTATTTCTTGAAATTCCGTATGAACCAGCTTACGCTCATTCCCCTTGATTCAGCATATTGTTCTATGCTGATGTCTTTATTATAGTTTTCATTAAAGTAGGAAACTGCATAGTCCATTTCACGATCCAGATATTCATTTTTCAGGATATGTTCGCGTGACAGCTCCCGTTTGAATACGATTAAAAGGCGGGTCAGCAGTAAAGCCAGCATTTCTTCATAATCATCCTGACAACGCTGCAGTTCCAGGATGATCTGTTTAAATATATGTTCATATTCCAGAGAAGACCCAACAGGAAATACTCTCCGGTTATCTTTAAATCCATATTTCCTCAGAAGATTCTTCACATCGGAGCCGGTGAAATGAATCCAGTAAACCTCCGTTTTATCTGCACCGTAATATTCATATTTCTGTAGTTCCTTCGGGCGGTAGAGTACCATATTGCCGGCAGGAACGATCGTCTCATTCTCAGCCTTATCAAAATGAAAATGTCCAAGTCCGGATGCGATATAGATGATCTGGTAGTCCTGTCTGCCCTTAGGACGATAGGTAGGCATCTTCGGGTCGCCACTTAAGCGGTATGTTCCGCAGCTTCCGACAATAAGCGGTCTGCGCTTGTCCTTGAAATCAAGATAGGAATGATTCAGGTATCCGGTATTTATATACATGATGAAGTTCTCCTTTATTTGTAGGATTGTAATATAAAATGATTTATTGATATTGTATCATTTTGTCCATATTCTGTCCATTCCGGTTCATAGACAGAAATGCTGTTAAAATGTATGATAAATACAGACAAAACGAAATAACAAGATAATATTGCAGATAATATCAGAGACATAAGAACAGTCGAAAACAAAAAAGTACATATAAGGGAGGATAACTTATGATAGTGCCACGTTACTATGAGAATTTGAACGTATTACATGAAAATACACAGCCTGCAAGGGCATATTATGTACCTGCTTCCCGCAGGATGGATAATCTGGTCGAGCACCGGGAACAATCAGACCGGTTACAGTTATTAAATGGAAAATGGAAATTCCAATATTTTAAAAGTATCTATGATGTGAAGGATGCTTTTTATGGAGTGGGATATGACACCGGAGCATTTGACGAGATCGAGGTTCCGGGCGTATGGCAGATGGCAGGATATGATACACACCAGTATACAAATATCCGCTATCCATTTCCATTTGACCCACCATATGTTCCGCAGGATATACCGTGTGGAGCTTATGTGCATACATTTGCATATTCAAAGGATGTGGATGCGGCAAAGGCATTTCTGAATTTTGAAGGGGTGGATAGCTGCTTCTATGTGTGGGTAAATGGGGAATATGTCGGATACAGTCAGGTATCCCATATGACCAGTGAGTTTGATGTGACAGACCTTTTAAAAGAGGGTGAAAATACGATCGCTGTCCTTGTCATGAAATGGTGTGATGGTTCTTATCTGGAGGATCAGGATAAATTCCGGATGAGTGGAATTTTCCGTGATGTCTATATTCTGAAAAGACCGGAGCACGCCATTCGCGACTACCGCATCACGACCTCTGTCTTAAAGGAAAAGGCTGAGGTGAAGATAGATCTGAGCTTTTATCAGGAGACGACGGTTAAGGTTACGATCGAAGACAGGAATGGTGTGGTTGTGGCGGAAGGACAGGCAGAGCATGACGGAGCTTTCACATTTGAGATTATACAGCCGACACTTTGGAACACCGAGAATCCATATCTGTATACACTCATTTTGCAGAGTGAAAATGAGACGATCGTTGATCATATCGCTGTCAGAACGATAGAGATAAAGGATAAAGTTATTTACTTCAATGGACAGAAGATCAAATTCCGTGGAGTCAACCGGCACGATTCTGATCCGGTAACCGGCTTTACAGTGGATGTGGAGAAGATAAAAAAGGATCTTACCCTTATGAAACAGCACAACTTCAATGCGATCCGTTCCAGTCATTATCCAAATGCACCATATTTTTATCAGATGTGTGACAAATATGGCTTCATGGTATGCGACGAGGCGGATATAGAAGCGCATGGTCCATATATGTTATATCGCAAAGAGGATACTGACTACAACCGGTTCAAAAAGTGGAATGAGAAGATTGCAGACAATCCGGAATGGGAGGCGGCTATTCTTGACCGGGTGAAGCGGATGGTAGAGCGAGATAAGAACCGTTTCTGTATCGTGATGTGGTCGATGGGAAATGAAAGTGCATATGGCTGCAATTTTGAAAAGGCACTTGCATGGACGAAGCAGTATGATCCATCCCGTATTACCCAGTACGAGAGTGCAAGATACAGAAACTATGATATGACCTATAATTATGAGAATCTGGATTTGTACAGCCGCATGTATCCGGCACTTTCCGAGATTGAGGAATATCTGGAAAAGGACGGAAGCAAACCATTTCTGCTGGTTGAATACTGTCACAGTATGGGAAATGGCCCTGGAGATTTCGAAGATTATTTCCAGGTGATCCACAGGGATGACCGCATGTGTGGCGGATTTGTATGGGAGTGGTGCGATCATGCGGTTGCGCATGATCAAGCGGAAAACGGAAAGACGAAGTATTACTATGGCGGAGATCATGGAGAAGCAATACATGATGGTAATTTCTGTATGGATGGACTTGTGTATCCGGACAGAACTCCACATACCGGATTACTCGAATACAAAAATGTCTACCGCCCGGTAAGAGTTCAGTCATTTGATCAGGAGAGCGGAACGCTTACCCTCCACAACTATATGGATTTTGATGATATTCAGGATTTCGTGGATATCTGTTATGAGGTAACTCAGGATGGTTTAAGTGTTCAGAAGGGCAAGGTAGCGGGTGCTTCGGCTGCTCCGCACAGTGATTGCACCGTGGAGCTTGATATCGATGTTCCTGCGGCAGGCAGAGTATATCTGAAGCTTTCTTATCAGTTAAAGAAAGAGCTTCCGTTAGTTCCTGCGGGTCATGTATTGGGCTTTGATGAACTTCTGCTTGAGAATAAAGATGGAAGAAATCAGACAGCTGCCAAGTGGACGGCTTCGGACGTGGCAGTATCCGATATCAGGGTAGAGGAAGACGATGCATGGATCGTGTTAAATGGTGATGGATTCACATATCGGCTGGATAAGCGTACCGGCTTGTTTAACGGACTTCAGTATGCAGGAAGGGAATATCTGAATCATCCGATGGAGCTTAATATCTGGCGTGCGCCTACAGATAACGATATGTATATCCGGGCAGAATGGGAGAAGGCTCATTATGATGAGGCATACACAAGAGCATATAGTGAACAGATCCTTCAGAACAAATTCGGAGTAATGATCATGTGCCATGCAGGTGTGGTAGCTCCAACCGTTCAAAAGCTGATCGATGTAGAGATCATGTGGAAAATAGATGGCGCAGGCAGAATTACTGCGGGCATAACAGCAGTAAAAGATGAAGAACTCCCGGATCTTCCAAGATTTGGTATAAGAATGTTTCTGGATAAGAAGCTTTCTGAGGCTGCCTATTATGGCATGGGACCACAGGAAAGCTACCGCGACAAGCACAGGGCTGCCAGCCACGGTTTGTTCAGAAGTTCTGTGCAGGAGCTTCATGAGGATTACATCATGCCGCAGGAGAACGGAAGCCACTATGACTGTGATTATGTGGAATTATCAAATCTGCGATATGGAATCGCTGTTGCTGCAGAACATACATTTTCATTTAATGCCTCCAATTATACTCAGGAAATGCTTACACAGGCAAAACACAATTATGAGCTTACGGAAGCCGACAGTACGGTGCTCTGTATTGATCATGCACAGAACGGAATCGGCTCGAACAGCTGTGGCCCGGTTGTCTTGGATGAATACAGGTTCCGTGAAAAAGAGTTCCGGTTTGATTTCACACTGGTACCGTTTGTGAGGGGTTGATTAGGAGGAGATACGGATGGAAGAGAAGAAATATTTAAAATGGTATAATAAAGTAGGTTATGGTTCTGGTGATATCGCGGGAAATGTAGTATATGCGTTTCTGACATCATTTGTCATGGTGTATCTGACGGATACGGTTGGACTTGCTTCAGGTATTGTCGGCACGCTGATCGCGGTATCCAAATTATTTGATGGATTTACGGATATATTTTTCGGATCCCTGATCGATAAGACTCACAGTAGACTGGGAAAGGCAAGACCGTGGATGATCTATGGATATATTGGCTGTGCGATCACGCTGGTTGCATGTTTTGCAGTTCCTGCCGGTATGGGTAAGTTTGCACAGTATACATGGTTTTTTATTGCATACACATTGTTAAATGGTGTATTTTATACGGCAAATAATATTGCATATTCAGCGCTTACCTCACTGATCACAAAGAACAGCAAAGAACGGGTTCAGATGGGTTCTTATCGGTTTATATTTGCATTTTCAACCAGCCTTTTGATCCAGACGATCACGGTCGGATTTGTAGACTGGTGTGGTGGAGATGCAGCAGCATGGAGACTGGTAGCGATTATCTATGCGATCGTTGGTCTTGTGGTAAACACGATCTCCGGTCTGTCTGTGAAGGAGCTTCCGGAGGAAGAATTAAACGATGGAGAGCCAAAGAAAACCGAGGAGAAGTATGGTCTGATTCAGGCATTTAAGCTCCTTGTTAAGAACAAATATTATATTATGATCTGTGGAACTTACATCCTGCAGCAGCTTTACAGTGCCATGATAGGTGCGGGTCTATTTTATATGACATGGGTTCTTAAGAACAAGAATCTGTTCGGGCAGTTTGCCTGGGCGGTAAATATTCCGCTTATTATAGCGCTGATATTTACACCAACGCTGGTTGGCAAATGGAAGGGTATGTATAAGCTGAACCTTAGAGGATATATCATAGCAGTTATTGGAAGAGCTTTGGTTGTTGTTGCAGGCTATATCGGAAGCATCCCGCTTATGATGGCATTTACAGCTCTTGCAGCGTTAGGCCAGGGACCTTGGCAGGGAGATATGAATGCGGTTATTGCTTCATGTTCCGAATATACCTACTTGACACAGGGAAAGCGGGTTGACGGAACTATGTACTCCTGTACTTCGCTTGGTGTAAAGATTGGAGGAGGAATCGGAACGGCGGTTGTCGGCTGGCTCCTTGAACTGTCCGGTTATAAAGGAACGATGGCAGTTCAGCCACAGTCGGCTCTTGATATGATGCAGTTCATGTATTTGTGGCTGCCGTTGATATTTGATATACTAATCCTGCTTATACTTTCCAGAATGAATGTGGAAGCGGCAAATGAAAAGCTTAAGGCAGAGCGGGGAATGTGTGCAGGAGAATAATCTACAAGACTTCACAGATTTTTCACAAAAATTATTAGCACTCTCTATTGACGAGTGCTAATACAAGTGGTATAACATAATCAGAACGAAGGAGAGGACATCAGATAGAGACTGATGGAGGTTCCGGAGTTCCGGAAAAATAACAATTACGTGTTCTGACAATGGTCAGCACACAAAAGAATAAAATGTATGTATTTGAATGGAGGAATGACTTATGTTGATGCCTAGTATTTTTGGAGAAAATTTATTTGATGATTTATTTGATGATTTTGCACGTCCTTATAAAGTGACAACAGGTTATACACAGCCTGCTAATATTATGAAGACAGATGTAAAAGAGACCGAAGGTTCATTTGAACTGGATATTGATATGCCCGGTTACAAGAAAGAAGATGTAAAGGCAGAGTTGAAGGATGGTTACCTGACCATCACAGGTACAACGAAGAAAGAAACAGGCGATCAGGACAAGAAAGGCAAATATGTCCGCCGTGAAAGATATTGTGGTTCTTGCAGCCGTAGCTTCTATGTTGGTAAGGCAGTTGAAAAGGAAGACATCAAGGCAAAATTTGAAGATGGCGTTTTAAAGATCAGCGTACCAAAGAAAGAAGAGAAGCCAAAGGTTGAGGAAAGCAAATATATCTCAATTGAAGGATAATTCTTTCACTTCCTGTATGAAAATTATTAAAGTAAATCATTTTGTCTCCTTCTGATAGAAATGTCAGATATGAATAATCATAAATGGGGCTGTTGCTTTACGAAGAATCATTCGTAGGGCAGCAGCCCTTTTTTTCGTGGCAGTGTATCCGCTTGATTTTGAGGAATATATGTAGGCAAATGGAATACTGCAGTCAACATTTGATTATTTAAAAGAATGTTATGATAATGCTTCAAGGGTTTCGGATACGGTTCATGAAACATTAAGCAAGCTCTTTTATAGTTATCTTGTAGTGGGTGGCATGCCTGAAAATGTGTTTGCTCAAAACCTTCGTGCCGGTGGCTTATAAAATGGAAGGCTCACAAGGAAATTGCTGGAATTAATAATGTATGCTATAATGAGTGCAACTAAAAAATACAAAGGGGAAAACCTATGCCAATAAGAATAATGGGAACCGGAAGCTTTTTACCGGAAAAAAATGTGTCGAATACAGACCTTGAGAAATATGTAGATACTTCGGACGAGTGGATCTCCAGCCGAACCGGAATTAAGAATAGAAGAATCGCAGTACATGAAACGACTGCAGGAATGGCAGCAGAGGCTGCAAAGAAAGCCTTGGAGATGGCAGGAAAAGAAGCAATTGATGTAGAACTGATCGTGCTTGCAACAGTAACACCGGATTATTATACACCGAGTGCCGCATGCCAGGTTCAGGCGGAACTTGGTGCAGACAATGCCATTGCATTTGATGTAAATGCTGCATGTTCAGGATTTGTATTTGCACTCAATGTGGCAAAAATGTACATCGAGACAGGCTTTGTTAAGAATGCACTGGTAATTGGTGCGGAGACATTATCCAAGATCCTCGACTGGAACGATCGTGGAACCTGCGTGTTGTTTGGAGATGGAGCAGGTGCAGCGTATCTGGAAGAATCCGACAAGGGAATTATCAGTGTAGTACAGGGATCGATCGGTAAGAAGGGAATGGTTTTGAATTGCGAGAGCAGACGTACTCACAATATATTTACGGAAGATGGGATCGAACATGATTATCTGCATATGGATGGACAGGAAGTATACAAATTCGCAGTCAGACAGTGCCCGAAGTGCCTGCTCGAAGCACTGGAAAAGGCAGATATGACAGCCGATGATATTGATTATTTCGTTCTTCATCAGGCAAATGTCCGTATCATCGAATCAGTAGCAAAGCGGTTAAAAGCGCCGGTCGAGAAGTTCCCGATGACACTTGGATATACCGGAAATATGAGTGCTGCCAGTGTACCTGTCATGCTTGACAGTCTGGTGCGTGATGGCGGCTTAAAACGTGGTGACAAGGTTGCAATGTCAGCATTTGGTGCTGGCTTAACCTATGGCGCGATCGTACTTGAGTGGTAGAAAATGTCTAAACGACGGTCACCTGTGCGATACCAGATTCGACCTTGTGCCAAGGCTCCCTGCGGTTCCTATAAACTGCATATACCCGATTCGCAAATATTCCTGTGCGAACTCGCCTGATGGCTCAAACATGCACCCACATTTGCTGGTATATGCAATTCATAACGGAATCCTTGCTGATGTCTTGAGACAAGGCTGTAGCTGTAATTGTTTTATCGCTCATTAATAGGAACGTACTCTTTGATCTCTGCAATGCTGGTGTAGGCAGGACGGATGATCTTGTAGGAATTTACAAGCTCTTCCATACGGTGTGCGCTCCAGCCGACTACTCGTGCAATTGCAAATAACGGGGTAAACATCTCAGCAGGAATCTTTAACATTTTGTAGAGAAGTCCGCTGTAATAGTCAATATTGATACAAACACCTTTGTAAATCTTACGTTCTTCGGCAATGATCTTAGGTGCAATGCGCTCGATCATCTCATAAAGGGCATATTCTTCGTCCATACCCTTTTCGGCTGCCAGAAGCTTTACATATTTTTTGAATTCCAGAGCACGGGGATCGGATATAGAATAGAATGGATGTCCCATACCATATACGATACCGGTCTTGTCATATGCTTCCCGGTTGACAATCTTACGGATATACTCGCCAACTTCTTCCTCATCTGTTATATCGGATACATTGTCACGGATATTTTTCATCATACCCATAACCTGATAATCACCGCCACCGTTTAAAGGTCCCTTTAAGGAACAGAGGGCAGCAGCCATTGTTGCATATGTATCGGAACCGGAAGAGGTTACAACACGCGTTGTAAAGGTTGAGTTGCTTCCGCCACCGTGTTCCATATGAAGTACCAGTGCCAGATCCAGTACACGGGCTTCCAGACGGGTGTATTTCCGATTGGAACGTAGGGTACTTAATATATTTTCGGCAAATGACAATTCAGGAAGCGGCTTATGGATATAACAACTCTTGCCAAGCTCGTAATGGCGGTATCCCTGATAGGAATAAACAGCCAGACGAGGGAACATACTGATCAACTGGATACACTGCTGTAATACATTTTCCAGAGAGTTGTCACCCATCTTTTTATCGTATGAACCAAGAGCCAGTGTACTCTTTGTCATATTTGCAATAATATCGGCAGTCGGACTCTTCATGATCACATCCTGAATGAAATGATGCGGCAGATCATAACTGATATTTAAAACCTGCTTGAAGTTCTGAAGCTCCTTTTCATCCGGCAAAACACCGAATAACAGGAGATATGTACATTCCTCAAAACCAAAACGATTATCCAGGAAAAATCCTTTGATCAGATCGTGGATTTCGTAGCCACGATAGTAGAGCTCTCCGGCACATGGAATACGGTTGCCGTTTTCATCTGTTGTAAATGATTTACTGAGAGAGACATTCGTGATTCCGGCATTGATACCGATACCATTTAAATCACGGAGACTACGTTTTACACCATATTTTTCATATAAGGCATCATCAATGCTGTTGTTTTTGATACACATATCCAGATGGCTCTTTGTGAAAGGGCCGATATTATTAATTGACATTTCAATTTCCTCCTGTGAATAGGATAATACTAAAGGTCATTATCGCATTTTTTTATAGAGAATGCAATGAAATAATTGTAGCAAGGCAGCACATGCTTTGGTATAATTAGTATGGTTACAAAAAAGGAGAGTGTATAAAACGGAGGATATACATGAGAAAAGGGAGATTGGCGGTTGTTACAGTCTTTGGAAGCCTTGCAGTCGGGCTTGCTGCCTGTACGGTATTGTCAGGCAGAGTTTATAATAGCGTGTTGTACGATATTGTTCCATGGCTTGTTACGGGGATGGTCTGTGTAATACCGACGGTATTGTGCGGAAAACTGGAAACACCAAGACTTAGCAAATGCAGAAACGGCTGTATGCAGCTATTTGTATTCTGTGTATCCACAGTGCTTACAATTATATATACCGTTTTATGTATGGCAAAAGTTCTTCCGGCTGAATATATACCGACAAATGGGAAAATGTGGGTATTTCATATATTGACAGCGATTCTTGTGGAAGCAGTTGTGTTCTGGAATGGAATGATCCGGATATATCTGACGTCAGAACAGCTTGGTATCAAATGGAGAGGGATCGGAGCTGTATGTGGCATGATACCGGTTGTAAATCTGGTCGTACTTGGGAAGATACTTCGCTTGACGATAGGAGAGGTTTCATTTGAAAATGATAAGGTTCGATTGAATCGGGAACGGAATAAAGAGCAGATCTGCAAAACAAAATACCCGATTCTGCTGGTGCATGGTATCTTCTTCCGGGATTTCAAATTGTTAAATTACTGGGGAAGAATTCCAAAGGAACTGGAGACAAATGGTGCAGTTCTTTTTTATGGCAATCACCAGTCGGCAGCATCGGTTCCGGCATGTGCGCAGGAGCTGGATGCAAGAATCCGGGAGATCGTAGCTGAAACGGGCTGTGAAAAAGTAAATGTGATCGCACATTCAAAAGGTGGTCTGGATATGCGCTATGCCTTATCAGAACTTGGTACAGATCGGTATGTTGCATCACTAACAACGATAAATACACCGCACCGGGGATGTGAATTTGCAGATTATCTGTTAAATATTGTTCCGGAAAAAGAGCAGCAGAGCGTGGCAAAAGCGTATAATGCAGTATTTAAAAAATTGGGCGATGATTCGCCGGATTTTCTGTTGGGAGTAAAAGATCTGACAGCTTCGGCATGTAAAGTCCTAAATGATAAATTACATGATGCACAGGGCGTGTTATATCAGAGCGTTGGTTCGAGGCAGAATGTGGCAGGAAATGGCAGATTTCCGCTGAATTATACATATCGATTGGTAAAATATTTTGATGGAGCAAATGATGGACTGGTAGGCGAAAAATCATTCCCATGGGGAGCAGATTTCAAATACCTGACAGTGGAGGGGAAGCGCGGAATCTCGCATGGAGATGTGATCGATTTAAACCGGGAAAATATTCCGGGATTTGATGTCCGGGAATTTTATGTGAAGCTGGTTCATGATTTAAAAACAAAGGGATATTGATATATAAAAGAAAAGGAGCAGGTAATAAAATGGGTGAGGAAAATAAAAATGTAAAAAAGCCCGCAGTATCAAATGCAGTAGTGAAGAAAAAAACGGCGGGAACCGGAACAAAAAGCACTGGGAGCACACGTCCGGGTAACGGAACAAAGAGTGCCGGCGGTACACATACAAATAAAACGGGCAGCGGAGCAAAAAATAGCGCAGCCGGAAGCAATGGAGGCAGCGCAAAAAACAGCAGTGTACGTTCAAACAATGCATCAGGAAGAAAGACACAGCCACAAAAAAGAAGACGCAGAAGAATAACAGCAAATCAGTTTACATTGCTGCTTGCAGTTGTTGTAGGCATTATTCTGCTTTTTATGGTAAATGGCATTATGCGTGGCCGCTATCTCAAGGTAAAGCAGATTTCAAGCGAATATGTATTGGGTTCGAAATTTGATATCACGGCATATGTAGAGCCGGTGAACAGTAAGGCGGTTGTTACCTGCGATACAGCGGATTTTGCACCGGAGAAGATTGGTTCCTATAAAGTGAGCTATATAGTAAAATGCGGAAAGCTGAAAAAGAAGAAAAAACTTACGCTTGAAGTAGTTGACAGAGATTTCCCGGAAATTATCGGACCGGATAATCTGGGCGTTTTCGTAAATGAGCAGGTCAATCTGCTGGATTACTATTCAGTAGAGGATTCACAGCCGGATCTGACCAATGAACTTACGATCAACCGTCAGATCGATACAACAAAGACCGGAGATCTGGACTGTACACTTCGTGTTACAGACTGGAGCAATAATTCATCATCAAAGGATATTACAGTTACCGTATACGGCTTTGAAGGGGATATGAAGAATTCGGCGCTGGCAATCCGTGCATATAACCGGGATAAGGGATATGCGGTATCGGATAATGGAGTATATGTATACTATCCGGATAAAGATAAGAAAACAGCAAATGTATTGATCAATAACAGTATACTATATGAAGTTTCTGATGATTGCAGCAGTAAGGAAATGGATGAAAATGATGAACTGGTTCAGACGATCATAAACGAAGGAACCTGGATATCCATTGATAATCTGGGTGATTTTAATTATTTAAAATAAACACTTTCGGGTGTAGCTTGCTGGCTGATATCAGATCAGAAATTGGGAGGATGTCATTATGGATAATACGGAAATTTTCCTTGATAAATACAAGGAGCTGGAAAATGCAGCGATCAATGAATTCAAACTTCCGCCGGATGGTTCGGCGGTTGCCAAGCTGGAAAAACGGAGTGAATTCAAGGATATCCGGTTTGAACTGAATTATTGCAGAGAAGTGAGAAATCTGCTGCAGCATAATCAACGGCTGGATGAGGAATTTGCTGTACAGCCGGGCAAGAAGATGATCGAGCTTCTGGAAATGGTGCTGGATCGTATTAAGAATCCGGTGCGGTGTATGGATATTGCAGTACCCTTTAATAATCTGGTATGGCGTTCGCTGGATGATCCGGTTATGCCGGTTATCCGGATCATGAATGACAGAAATATTTCTCATGTGCCAATCCTGAAAGATAAAAGGGTAGTGGGAGATTTCAGTGACAACTGTATTTTTCCGTATTTATTGGGAGACACAAATTGTCATATTGATGAGAAAACCCGGTTTCGGGATCTTCAGGAATATATTGAGCTGGAGAAACATCCGTCTGAACGTTTCCGCTTTGTTGCATATGATGAAAAAGTTATGAATGTTAAGAAATACTATGAAGAAAGCAGAAGAGATCATGAAAGGATTGGCCTGATCTTTTTAACAGAGACAGGACACCCGGATGAACGCCTGTTGGGAATTCTGACCTCCTGGTTGATCATAGGAAATTAATAAGTAAAAAAGTGGAACTGTACCTTTGTTATCATAGGTATAGTTCCACTTTTTTATTATGACAGTGGTGGACGACGAAGTTCCTCATCCAGTTCGGAATGATCGATCGTTACGGTCTTTGTATTCTTAATCTTTTCGACACGTCTTGCTTTCCGTCTTTTGTGAATCCGTTTAACCAAAGTGACGATCAGGATTATGATAACACCAAGGCTGATCAGGACAACGGACACACCGTATTTATCCAGTATTTTATCGAAAAAATTGTAATTGTCTTCCTGCCAGATGTTTTCAGCTTCCAGTGTAGACTGGATGCTGTCGATACTGTGAGCCGTACCGGTACAGGTTGGAATACCAGGCAGCCAGTCAGATGCAGGATTCAGATCGGATGCTTCATCACTGGTAATGTTAAAATAATCATAGATCAGAACATTTTTGCCGGAGGTTGTTTCCGGATGATCATACGCAAGATCTACAATATACCAGCCATCATCCAGATAAACCATATTCCATGCATGTGAATTATAGGTAGAATCATCGTTTTCTTTGGTATTTCCTTCTACATAGATACATTTTACACCGATGGCATCCATAACTGCCTTGAATGCTTTGGCATATCCAAATGAAGTTGCTGTCTTATGCTTTGCGTTGAAAATACCATCTACTGTATAGGACCAGCTTAATCCGGAATGTGAGTTTTCATTGCTGACCTGGAAGTAAGTATCTTCAATGATCGCATTATGGATCAGATATTCCTTCTGGTAATCAGGAAGATCTTTTTCCAGATTGCCAGCAAGATTTGATACGGAGATATCAATGTTATTCTTAATGACCTGTCTGGAACTTCCATTTGCATAATCATTATAACAGACAATCTCGACATTATAGCATACAGCACCGCCATCTAAAGACTTGGTACTGTAATTAAAGGAAGGAGACATCCAGAAGTATGTAGGATTATCTGCCAGAAAGGCATTGATAACTGCCTGCATACCTGTCGGACCGATAACTTCCCATGTTTTGCTTGTAACATTGATCGAAAATGCTTTATAGTAGCTGTTTTCGGTATTCGCATTTTCGTATTCCGCATTCTGGTTTGAATTGTGAAATGCATCTGCTGCTTCTTTTAACTGGTTATAAGCATCCCGGTAAGCATCGTTATCGAAATTGTTATAATAGTATAAAGAAGTATCGATGGTAGCTGCGGCAGACTTTTTATCTTTTGCATCTTTGTCTGCGGTATCCTCTGCGGCGAGGACTGTCATACTTGAAAAAGTAAAAATAGCAGCTATTATAAATAATAGTAGTTTTTTTCTCATAATTACGCACCCCGGTTTCTTTTCTGTATCAGAAAAGTTATAAATTATACTTTTTTATAATACCACAATATGGAAAGTATTGCCAGTCAAAAACTCTTTTCTGTAGTCATGAACAATATATTATGGGATAGGACTTGCAAATTGGAAATAATATGTGTAATATTTACTGAAAACAGGCAATTAATTTGCAAAAATGACAAGAAGGAGGTTGCTTATGGGAGCAGCGAGTTGTGATTTGTGTGCACACTATGTGTATGATGAAGAAGATGATTTTTCGGAATGCATGGTGAATATGGATGAAGATGATTATGCCAGATTTATAACGAGCTCATATGAAAGCTGTCCATATTTTCAGTTAGATGATGAGTATAAAGTAGTGAGGAAACAGATGTAAGCCTGTCTCCTCATTTTCTTATTTATTATACTATACTTATTTTTTAAAGGATTCCAGAAGATCTGTAAGGTAAACATACCGTTCCATCAGATGTTCCAGCTTCAGTTCGGCATTTTCCTTTTCTGCCATCAGATGATTCAGCTTTGTAAAATCTGTTGTGGAAGCTGCGATTTCCCTGTCCAGTCCATCAATGGTTTCTTCACAGGCAGCAATGTCGTCTTCAATGGTATCGTATTCACGCTGTTCATTAAAAGTAAATTTGTTTTTTGCACGTTTCGGTGCGGTGTCCTTTTCTGCTGCTCCTGATTTTGAAGAATCTGCTGCAGGTTTTCCCTTGGAAGCCGGAGCAGGCTTTACAGAACCGGAACCGGACTTTACAGAATTTGCAAATGTTCCATATTCCAGATAATAGTCGGTATAGCTTCCTTCAAACTGCCTGATCTGTCCATAGCCGTCATAGACAAACAGCCGTTTTACAACACGGTCAAGGAAATACCGGTCGTGGGAAACTACGATCAGGATGCCCTGAAAGGTATCCAGATAATCTTCCAGAATACAGAGTGTTGATATATCCAGATCATTGGTTGGTTCATCCAGGATCAGGACATTCGGCGAGCCGGCAAGGATCTTAAGCAGATACAGGCGGCGCTTTTCCCCGCCGGACAGCTTGCCGATCCGTTGGTGCTGCAGGGTGGAATCAAACAGAAATTCCTCACAAAGGGTGGATGCAGACATATATCCATCGACGGTCCGGATATATTCTGCGGTTTCCTTCACATAGTCCAGTACGATCTTGTTATCGTCTAGCATTTCATTTTCCTGTGAGAAATATCCTATATTTACGGTTTCACCGATCTCTATGATACCGGAGTCGGGTTTCAGATTGCCGATGATCAGCTTCATAAGGGTTGATTTACCACAGCCATTTGGTCCGGTAATACCGATTCTGTCATTACGCAGAAAATTATAAGAGAAATTCTCGATGAGTGGGTGGGTAAGTCCTGGAAAGCTTTTTGAAATATTATGAAGCTCTATCGTTTTATTTCCAAGTCTGCTGGCAATTGAGCTGAGATTTACTGTCTTATCAGCTTCAATCATTTCTTCGGCTGCAAGGGCTTCATAGCGCTTGATATGAGCCTTTTGTTTGGTGCTTCTTGCGCGTGCACCACGGCGGATCCATGCAATCTCTTTCCGGAGAATATTCTGGTTCTTGCGTTCGGTGGCAAGCGCAATATTTTCACGTTCGGCTTTCAGCATGAGATAGCCTTCATAATTGGCATTATAGCTGTAGATGTATCCTTTGTCGATCTCAACGATCCGGTTTGTTACACGATCGAGAAAATAACGGTCATGTGTGACCATGACCAGTGCACCCCTGTAGTTGTTCAGATAGTCCTCTAGATATTCGGTCATATCATTATCCAGATGGTTAGTTGGTTCATCAAGAACCAGAATATCACAGCTTGAAAGAAGGGCAGCGGCAAGGGCTACCTTTTTCTTCTGACCGCCGGACAGACTGGAAACCGAGATGCTGGTATCAGTGAATCCAAGCTTATCCAGAAGTGCCCGTGCATCTCCTTCAATGCTCCACTTATTTTCTTCTGTGCTGTTTGCCGTGATAACATGTTCGTAGATTGTTTCATCATCATGGAAAGTCGGACTCTGTGGAAGATAATTGACAACAACATTATTGCCTTTTACGATCAATCCGGCATCGCAGGTATCGATACCGGCAATCATTTTTAACAAGGAGGATTTTCCCGTACCATTTATACCAATCACACCAATCTTATCACCGGTGTTGACAGAAAAATCGGCTCCCTTAAAGAGAACCTTGTCTGTATAGGCTTTATGAATATTTTTCATTGTTAATAAGTTCATTTGTGTTCCTCAAATCATTATTCAAATTTACTTATCCATTTTATGATGGTTTTCCAGCTACGTCAATAACCCTTTTCCTTACAATGAAAAAAGGATACCCGGTAATCATGACCGGATATCCTTTTTTACGACTGCTCTTATAGCTTCTGTTTGTCGTATATTTCTTTTATTAAATGTAAGTTGCCTTATGCGACTGCTGGTTCAGCAATGAAAGGCTTCAGTGTTGACATGTATGAATCGGAAATACCATCATAGAATTTTACGGTTAATTCATCTCTCAGATCGAGACTGATAACACCAAGAATAGATTTTGCATCTACCATATAGTTTTTGTTTGTAGCTGATATATCGACATCACCATGATATCCTCTCATTACATCTACAAACTGCTTTACTTCATCAACGCTGCTTAATTTTACTTTAATGTCAGTTGATTTAGCCATAAAACTCGCCTCCTTGATTTGTTGAACAATTTATAATCCTTTTTTTTGCTAAAGTCAAATTATGAAAGTGTGAACAAAAAGCAAAATTATTACCAATTTATAAAATTTTTTAAAGCGAATAGAAATTTTATCCTAAAGAAATTCAAAAATCGGCATTTTTAAGTTAAGGATATTCATTTATATGTAGTAAAACTGTAATGGTGTTACAAATTGCTATGAAAAATTTGTACAAAATAGGAGAAATTGGTGATTTTGGTGTATATTTTCGGTATAATACAGGTAAATAGCAGTTGATATGTATCTGCTTTTGTACAAATAGTTGTAAAAAAAGAGGGATTGACCGGAACAAAAGCAGACAGAAACGGAGGTGGCAGTATGATCTATCAGGAAGAATCAGGACGGGAATATCACATAAAGACAGGGAAGAACGAAATCGGAAAATATGTAATCCTGCCGGGGGATCCGAAGCGGTCAGCGAAGATCGCAGCTTATCTGGATGATGCAAAGCTGGTTGCGGACAACCGGGAATTCGTGACATATACCGGATATCTGGAGGGCGAGAAGGTCAGTGTAACATCGACCGGTATCGGCGGACCATCAGCAGCGATTGCATTGGAGGAACTGGTGCATTGTGGCGCAGATACATTTATAAGGGTTGGAACCTGTGGCGCGATGCAGTTAGATATCATGGGAGGGGATATCGTGGTGGCAACCGGTGCTGTCCGGATGGAGGGTACATCAAAGGAATATGCTCCGATTGAATATCCGGCGGTTGCAAGCTATCCGGTTATTCAGGCACTGACAAAAGCCTGTGAGACGACGGGAGTTCGATACCATACCGGAATTGTTCAGAGCAAGGATTCCTTCTATGGACAGCATGAGCCGGGAACCAAGCCGGTGTCCTATGAACTGGAAGCCAAATGGGAGGCATGGAAGCGGATGGGCTGTCTGGCATCCGAGATGGAGTCAGCGGCGTTATTTATCGTAGGTGCTTATCTGGGTGTGAAGGTCGGAGCCTGTTATCTGGTGGTTGGAAATCAGGAGCGGAAGGCAGCAGGGCTTGAAAATCCACTGGCATACGATACGGACATGGCAGTAAAGACCGCAGTTGAGGCAGCCCGGCAGATGATTCTGGATGCAAGGAAAGAATAAAAGCTATTAATATAGTAAGAAGTTATTGAAAAAAAGTGTTAAAACATATACAATGTTAATAACAGTATTTGGTAAATATTAACAAAAAGAACCTGGTGATATAATATGTCGGGTTCTAAAATATCAGATAGGAGGTCAGTAATGGACAGAAAGGATTTGGAAGCAAAGGTTTTACAGGCTGTAGCTTGTGTTATGCCGGAGATCGACATCAGCAAGCTTGACATGACAGCCGAGTTGACAAAAGAATATGGGGTTAATTCTGTATCAATTATTCAGTTGATCGTAGAGCTTGAAAATGATTTCAATATTGAATTTCAGGATTCAGAACTTGCATTGGGCTTGTATTATGATATGAATGATGTGGTTGCCGCTGTTGCAGCCAAGTTGAACTAGAGAAGATAAGGGAGGTATAATCATGAGCAATAAAAAGATATTGCCAGTCAGCTACCCGATGATTACATCATGGCAGTGGCATGCAACATTATTCTCAATTCTGGGGGATGACGAAAAGGCTAAGAACTGGATCTTCAGCAATTACATCCAGCTTAGATGTTATAATATTGAGGAGATTTTCACAGGAGATGAGATGCTTCTGGCAGATATGATGCCGGGAAGCAGTTCTTTGAAGGAGTGTCCATATCTTCTGTTCTCACTGATGACAAAAGAGCAGGTAGAGAGCTACTGTGGAGATATCATTAACTTCATTATTAAAACGATCGACCTGAACGGATATGTCTATGGTGTATTTGACGAGGCAAAGATCCTGTGCGATTCCGGTGCAGATTACAAATTCCCACATGAGTTATTTATTTTTGGCTATGATAAGGATAAGGAAGAATTCCATGTTGGTGATTTCACATTTGGTGAGCATTATTCTTATTCAACTGTATCTTTTGAGGATGTTAAGCGGGGTTACGATATCATAACAGCATCCGAAGATCATATGTTTAAGGATGATTATAAAGGCAGACGTGGTTTATATGTGATCCAGAAGAATACCGCTGAGATGTATTATGATCTGGATGTGGCATATATCAAGGATACATTGGTTGAATATCTGGACGCAAAGGATTCCAAGAATCATTTCCGTATGATGAGAAATCGTTTCTCAGATACAGTATTCGGTGTAGATGTATACGATGCAGTATATAAGCAAATCGAAAAGCAGCTTTCAGGAGATGAGCCTGATTTTGATATCCGTGCGCTTCACCTGTTATACGATCATAAAGTTCTGATGAATGAACGTCTGAAGTATATGATGGCAAAAGGTGTGCTGGCTTATGATAATGAGATTCTTGACGAGTACATGGAGGTTGTCAACAATATGCTGACAGCAAGAAACCTTCTGATCAAGACATCCATCACAGGAAATGTGAACTGCCTTGATCGTTTTGAGAAGTATATCATGACCGCAAAGACCAAAGAGATTGAAGTCCTCAACAAGGTTGTCGAGAGACTCTAAAGTAGCAGACGAAAACACCACGGTGTATGGTCAAGTGACGAATTCGGGCCGGGCTTATATCTATTATTACGCAAAACATATACGAAGGTCTTTGAACTAAAAAAGAAAGAGTGACATTACCTATTATTACGCAAGTCGTTTGCACTCTATTCCAACGCAGCGGTACTAAGTTCCTCGCCTACGGCGACTCACTAAGAACCGGCGTTGGAACAGGCTTGCTTCATAATAGTAATGTTACTCTTCCTTTTAGTTCAAAGTTCTAATATCATGTTAGTTTTACATGATAACAGGTATAAGCCCGGTCCGAGTTCTGTTTCTTGAAATGTATATACCGTGGTGTTTTCTGTTTGTGGAAGAACCAAAGCCAGAAAAATATAGTCGGCTGTCCGGCAACAGATATTTTCATGAAGCAAGCCTGTTCGAATGTCGGTTCTTAGCGATCCACGGAAGTGGGAGCTTAGTACCGCTACATGAGAATAGAGCGAGAGCGTCTTGCGGAATGAAAAGTATCTGTGCCGGACAGCCGACTATATTTTTCGTCCGGTTACTTTACAATATGGATCTCTGAAGGCTGATAGTAAAAGCTGTCAGTTGCGATATAGCGGTTGCGGTAGTCAGGATCTGTGGTTTCTGCGTCATCATCTGTATGGGTAAGGACGTCGTAGGAAACAATGCCTTTGGTGGACACTTCTTTTATGAGCAGATAGGAAGCACCTTTTAAGGATATCGGTTCATCGGTGAGGGTGGCTGCTTTTTGTGTGTCGCTCCAAAGTATGGTATTGTCATCGGACATACCATAGAAGGTGTAGCTGTCTATAGGATCTGAAATGGATCGTACCGTAAGGGAGATCGTATTCGTTGTAGTGGCATTGGAATCGATGCCTGATTCTGTGTAGCTTTCAGAGAAGGTTTGAGTCGTTGATTCGCCTTCGTTCATGATTGAAACAGGAGAGCCGGGTGTTATAAAGAGATCACCATTTTCTTTCTGATAGATTAGATTCAGATAGATATAATAAAGATCTGAATCTGTGGAATAATCTGTTTTGTCCGGATCAACATAGAGAGTGCCGGAAAGGGATAAGGAAGCTTCTGTGGTACCATCAGGCGGATATATATAATTGCTTTGACCGATTAGTGTATGGGATGAAGACTCATAGGAGGTAGTGCTCGTTCCATCGGAACCGGAAATGTTTATAGATGGTTCAGCCATCATATCGGAACGGAACGAATAATAGAAATCTCCTTCTTCTTCGGATACATCAACTTTAATTGCGGCAAGATAGCAGCCGGAGATATCGGGATTATCCGGTTTGAAAGTATCTGTTTTCTGATCATATGTGCAGGAAATCGGTTCTTCCTGATCATCCAGAGGTGTTGCTGTACAATAGATGCCAACCAGATGCTTGGTAACTGCAGATGGGGTATTTTCTTTCTTTGCAAGCTGACAGCCGGAAAGGACAGTCAGACCTAAAATGGTCAGTATACTTATAGATAAAAATTTCTTCATGCTTCTTCCTCCTCATCAAGATTTCCGTCAAATGACAGAATATCGCCTACATCACAGTGCAGGTAGTAACATATTTTATTGATGGTTGTAAATCGGACACCTTTTGCTTTTCCGCTTCGCAAAATGGAAAGATTTGCTTCGGTTATGCCGATCTTTTTGCATAATTCTTTAGAAGTCATATTATTTTCTTTTAAGACTTTTTCCAGATTGATCTTAATTGCCATATGAAACCTCCGTGTTAAATGAATGCTTCATTTTCTTCTTCCAGCGTGTGTGCTGTCTCGAATTTCTTTGCAAGGATAAATGCCGTTACGGTCAGAAGTATCTCTATAATAGGAAGAGATACGGTAAAGGTCGTATCTGAAAGTGACGGAAGCATAAGAAGCTGCAGGATGTTTCGAACAACTTCAAGTACTGCCGTAATGCAGAGAACTCTTATACACAGATGGGAGAGTGCCCCTGCATCCTGGATCGTCTGATCGGTGAAATGATTGTCTTTCAGAGAACGACACAGCCGGAAGGATGCGATCAATACCCAGATGAATAACAGGGATGGAACCAGGTCGCAGAGGAGTAACGGAATGCGGTCAGGCTGAAATGATCTCATGCTGCCATTATCAAGCATAACAGCACCATCTTCTGATGATATGATCCGGGAATACAGGTCAGGACCTGTTTGATTTGCAGAAACCCATAGTTTTGGAAGCTTTATGAAACAGATATTAATGATTGATATGATCATTACAAGAATGATGAAAACCTGTGCGATCTTTGCCAGATTGATCTCATTTGCATACCGGATTATGGCAAGAACCCGGAGAATGATGTAACAGATAAAGATGGACCACAGGGTTGTCGATATTGCCAGATTGATCATAGGTATCGAATAACGAAAATAGGGGGGCATAAGCCCCGGATTTATCATCAGGTAAATGCCGATAAAGAGGGCAGCAGAGCATACGAGTAACAGATAGTCTGCACGGATCTTCTTTTTCCTTAGACAAAGAAGCAGAAATGCGATTGCCGGGAGACAGCAGATAATGATATAAAGTATGATCGCGATACAGTTACCGGAGTTTCCGGATAATGAAAGCTTTCGAAGCCATACTGCGATCCATTCAAACGGAGTTGTAAAAATCTGATTCATGGTTATATCCTTTCTGATAGCTGATTTTATCTAAAAATTATCGAAAAACAATAATTACAGTTTCAAAATATCATTAAAATTATCGTTTGTCAATAATTTCTATGGATTGCGAGCTTGATTCATTTATGCAGGTCTAATATAATAGAAATTGCCGTGTTCAGATTTCGTATCATTTGATTGAAGGATAAAATGATCGTTGGCATTTCGGTACCGGCATAAGGGAACATGGGAGAGCAATATTCTCAGTGACGATATATAAATGTTTGTGAGGCAGAGATATGATTTATTCTTATCCGGATTATTATAAAAAGTTTAGATGTATAGCGGACAAATGCCCGGACACCTGCTGTTCTGACTGGCAGATCGTGATCGATGATGAATCATTGGAAAAATATCGGAATTACGCAGGAGAATACAGGCAGACACTTCACCGGAATATACAGTGGGAAGAAGGCGTATTCGGACATAACCGGAAGGGCAAATGTGCATTTTTGCGGGATGATGGACTGTGCGACATGTATAAGCATATGGGAAAAGACAGCCTATGCACGACCTGTCGGGAATATCCAAGACATACGGAAGAATTTGAAAATATAAGAGAGATTTCATTATCGCTTTCCTGCCCGGAGGTGGCAAGGATATTGATGCAGAAGACAGAACCGGTAACATTTGTCTGTGAAGAAGACGATGAGGAAGAAGTATTTGAGGATTATGATTATTTCCTGTTTTCCAATCTTGAGGATATCCGGGAGGAGATTTTGAAGATTACCCAGAACCGGGAAGAAAGTCTGAAAGCAAGGATCAGAAAGGTATTGCAGATCGGTGCTTCCGCACAGAGACATTATGAAGAAGGGGATCTGATCGACTGGGATGAATGTGAGGATACAGATAAAGTCTGCGTGAAAGATGAATATGAACTGTTCCGGAAGCATATGAGATTCCTGTCAGAGGAGCTGGAGCTGTTATATCAGGACTGGGATGATGTGCTGGTGGAATCCGAAGTGCTTTTGTTTGATCAGGGGGAATCCGGTTTCACAGAGAATAAGAAACGATTTCTGTCATGGTGGGGAAACAGCAGCTTGCCTTCACTTGAGATCGTGCTGGAGCAGATCGTTGTTTATTTTATCTCGATCTATTTGTTAGGTGCGGTCTATGATGGGAATATTCTTGGTAAAATAGATTCCGCGGTGGGACATGTGACAGTAATCTTCCTGCTGCTTCTCGCCAGATGGATAAAGTGCAGTGAGAAGTTAGAGATGGCTGATCTGATCGAACTGGTGTACCGGTATTCCAGAGAGATCGAACATTCGGATGAGAATCTCGACCGGGTGGAAGAATTGGACTGGTTTATAAGAATATAATTTGAATTTCAGTGAACTCTATAGCATACTATAGGATAAGGTCGCTCGCAGAACGATGAACAGTGATAAAAGGAAAATGGAGTAGCAGTATGAATATATGTATATTTGGTGCATCCAGCAATGACATTGATCAGGCATACATGGATGCGGTTTTTAATCTTGGAAAGAAGCTGGCAGAGAGAGGACACACATTAGTATTTGGTGCGGGTGCAAGAGGACTTATGGGGGCTGCCGCCAGAGGAGCAAGTGCCGGAAACGGTGAGATCGTTGGCGTTGCACCGACATTTTTTAATGTGGATGGTATCATCTATGACAAATGTACAGAGCTGATCCGGACAGAGACGATGCGTGAGCGGAAACAGATCATGGAGGATCGGAGTGATGCGTTTATCATGGTGCCGGGTGGAATCGGAACATTTGAGGAATTTTTTGAGGTGCTGACTTTAAAGCAGCTTGGACGACATGGCAAGGCGATCATTGTCTATAACCAGGATGGATTCTTTAATTCCCTGTTTCAGATGATGGATGAATGTGTCGAGAAGGGTTTTATGAATCATGTAACAAACGAGATCTATCAGGTGATGACAGATACAGATGAGATCCTTTCTTATCTGGATGGCTATACACCGGAGGTTGGCAAGGTGTTTAAATTTTAAACGATATAGGTGCAGGAGGAAAAATGGGAGATACGAATGAATATACAGTTCACGATCTGGTACGGGATGAGTTGTATAAAAATATGGATGTTGAATATGGAAAATTTACAGCGAGTCTGTCACCGGGAGCAGGAAATATCATCGGCGTTCGGATTCCGGTGCTGCGCAAAATGGCGAAAGAGATTGCGTCTGTAAACTGGAAGGAGTATCTGGATGGTGCAAGGGATGATACCTTTGAAGAAGTCATGCTACAGGGCATCGTGCTTGGCTATGCCAGAGGAAAGATCGACGACATTCTCACATACATGGGACGGTTCATACCAAAGATCGATGACTGGTCGATCTGCGATACCTGTTGTAATACCTTTAAGATCGCAAACCAGTATCAGCAGGAAGTGTGGGATTTCCTGATGCCATATCTGGACGAGCAGGGAGTAATCGATGGCAAGCCTGCTAACGAGAGAAATCGTGAGTTTGAACTGCGGTTTGTAGCGGTTATGATGTTAAATTATTATCTGAATGATGCCTATATTGATAAGGTGTTATATGCATACGATCATATGAAGAATGATGGCTATTATCTGAAAATGGGTGTTGCATGGGGACTTGCAGAAGCCTATGTAAAATGTCCGGAGCCGACGAAGGCATTTTTAAAAAATAACCATCTGGATGATTTCACATTTAACAAAGCAATCCAGAAGATGCAGGAATCCTTCCGTATCACACCGGAGGAAAAAGCTGCACTCAAGGCAATGAAGCGATGATAATGATAATATAAGTAAATATGGCGAAATGAACGGAGGTGGCAGTATGAGAATGTATTTTAAACAGAGATTGTTTTCGTGGTTTGACAGTTATGATATTTATAATGAACAGGGAAATCCGATATATGTGGTAAAGGGACAGATATCCTGGGGACATTGTCTGAAGATTTTCGATCCATATGGGAATGAAGCCGGTACAGTAAAGGAGCAGATATTCACATTTCTTCCAAAATTTGAGATCTATCAGGGAAATCAATATCTGGGATGCATTAAGAAAGAGTTTTCCTTTCTTAAGCCCCGATATGATATTGATTATAATGGATGGCATATTGATGGAAGCTTTATGGAATGGGATTACAAGATCACAGATGCTGCAGGTGGTATGGTTGCATCCATATCAAAGGAACTGTTTCATATGACAGATCAATATGTGATCGATGTATATGATCCACAAAATCCACTTATTGCACTTATGTTTGTTCTGGCCATTGATGCAGAGAAATGTTCGAGGAATGATTAGGAATGGTCGGCAATCCTTCCGATGGTATCGGCAAGAATCTCGATCACCTGCTCGGTATCTTCTTCCTTATATTTTAAGAAGGTATGTACGCTTCCTTGAATCAGCAGAGAAATTGTGATATTTTTCTCCAGATTGTCTTTGAATTCCGGATGCGTGATAAAGATCAGTTCCTTAATGCGGGCTTCCAGTTTGTTGGTGAGCACGCCGCAGCTTCTGTCATCATCCGGGAAAAGAATGTTGAACAGATGTCCCTGTGTGATAAATGCGGTACAGAGCAGTCTGGCTGCGGCAGCCGGATCTGTGATGATAAGATCCGGATTTGGAATGTCTGCAACCAGTGACGTGATCGCGTCATTTTCCAGATATTCCGACAGATCGTAGATATCTTTAAAATGAAGATAAAATGTCTGTTTGCTGATATTTGCTTTCTGGGTCAGCTCCCGGATCGTAATCTTTTCGAGCGGTTTTGCCGCACGTAATTCTATAAAAGCACTGAAAATGCTGTTCTTGGTTTTCTGTATTCTTAAATCCATTGCAATCTCCTGATTTACTATTTGTTGACTATGGTCAATAAATTGACGTTATTCAATTATTGGCTATGGTGTCAGCTTTTGTAATCTCATATAATAAACATGTCTATTTTAATCTATAAATTTACTATAGTCAATAAAGAATCATCTGTACAAATACAAAGGAGAATGACATGGATATTTACGAATTTTATTCCGGAAGAAGCTTTGATGCATATAGAGAACTGGGGGCGCATGTGAAGAAAGAGGTCACAGGAAAGAAGACGGTTGTCAGTGGTGTGGAATTTGTCACATATGCACCGAATGCTCTGGGGGTAAATGTGATCGGTGAATTCAACGACTGGAACGAGACGGTCATGGAACGCTGTTATGACGGCAGCTTTTTCAAGGTATTTGTGCCGGAAGCAAGACCGGGCATGATGTACAAATATAAGATCTATCACAGAGACGGCAGCAGCATGGAGCATTGTGATCCGTATGGCTTCGGCATGGAGCTGCGTCCGGCATTTGCATCCATTATCCGGGATATGGATACATATCGTTTCCATGATGCCAAATGGATGAAGAACCGTAGTGTATGTCAGGGCAGTCCACTTAACATCTATGAAGTTCATCTGGGTTCCTGGCGCACAAAACCGGTCTTTGATGAACAGGGAAATCCGCTGACACCGGAGGAGATCGCAGAGAGCAACCGGGTAGCGGAGAGCTGGTATACCTATAAGGAGATCGCTCCGATGCTTGCGGAATATGTGAAAGAGCAGGGATATAATTATGTAGAGTTCATGCCGCTCTCCGAGCATCCGTCCGATCAGTCCTGGGGCTATCAGAATACCGGATTTTTCAGTCCGACATCCAGATATGGAACAGCAGATGACCTGAAGGAAATGATTGATATTCTGCATCAGCATAATATTGGCACAATTCTTGATTTTGTTCCGGTTCATTTCGCACTTGATGGCTATGGACTTGCCAGATATGATGGCACGGCATTGTATGAATATCCAAGCAACGATGTGGGATACAGTGAGTGGGGAAGCATGAACTTCATTCATTCCAAAGGAGAAGTGCGGAGCTTCTTACAGTCTGCGGCGAATTACTGGCTGTCAGAGTATCATTTTGACGGACTTCGTATGGATGCGATCAGCCGTATCATCTACTGGATGGGCGATGAGAGCCGTGGTGTAAATGACCGGGCGGTTGATTTTATCCGGAATATGAATCAGGGGTTAAAGGATCGTCATCCTTCGATCATCCTGTGTGCCGAAGACTCGACAGACTTTAAGGGTACAACGAAGGAAACAAAATATGGTGGACTGGGCTTTGATTACAAATGGGATATGGGCTGGATGAATGATACACTGAATTTCTTCCGTACACTTCCATTTGTCCGCGGCGAGCATTATCATGACCTGACATTCTCGATGATGTATAACTATAATGAACGGTATCTGCTTCCTTTGTCACACGATGAGGTTGTACATGGAAAGGCAACGATCATTCAGAAGATGGCGGGTATGTATGAAGAAAAGTTCCCGCAGGCAAAGGCATTATATGCTTATATGTATGCGCATCCGGGCAAGAAGCTGAACTTTATGGGAAATGAGATCGGACAGTTCCGCGAGTGGGATGAGAAGCGCGAGCAGGACTGGGATCTTTTGAAATATCCGAACCATGATTCTTTCCACCAGTATATGAAAGCACTGAATAAGATTTATATGAAAGAGCCGGCATTATCTGCATGGGATGATGATCCGAATGGATTTGCATGGATCCTTTGCGGTAAGGAAAATGATGTTGTCTATATCTTTCAGCGTGAAGTAAATGAAGATAAGGTGATCGTTGTATTAAACCTGTCGGGACTTGTATATAAAAATTATCACTTTAATTATGAAAATGGTGATACAATGAAGGTACTGATCAACAGCGACTGGAATAAATTTGGCGGAAGCACAAAAGATACAGAGAAAACGATTAAGGGTGTAAATGGAGATTTTGGATTTGACCTTCCGGCATTTTCCGGAATTTACCTGAAACCGGTCGATTAGAACATGAGAAGGTGAATATGATGACGACAATAGAGAAGCTGGCAGAGCTGCGTGAGAAAATGAAGGGAACAGGTGTAGATGCTTATGTGATTACTACGGATGACTTTCATGCATCCGAATATGTTGGAGCATATTTCAGGGAAAGAGAATATATGTCCGGGTTTACAGGATCTGCCGGAACACTGGTTGTGCTCCCTGATACGGCGGCATTGTTTACAGATGGGCGGTATTTCATTCAGGCGGAAGCACAGCTTGCAGGCAGTACGATCGAACTGATGAAGAGTGGACAGCCGGGCGTTCCAACGATCGAAGAATATTTGTATGACCATCTGGAATCGGAAAAGGTTGTAGGCTTTGATGGAAGAACCGTCAGCTTGGATTTTGCTGATAGGATGCTTGGCAAACTGGGCGATAAAAAGGTCACTTTAAATGGTGAACTGGATCTGGTCGATGAACTCTGGGCGGACAGACCGGAGCTGTCACATGAGCCGGTATTTGAATTACCATTTTCATACACAGGCGAAACCCGTGCGGATAAGCTTGTGCGTGTCAGAGCGTCAATAAGATCTGCAGGTGCGGATGCCCGGGTGATCTCTGCGCTGGACGAGATCGCATGGCTTCTGAATCTGCGAGGAAATGATATAGACTGTAATCCGGTATTCCTGTCATATATGCTGATCGCAGATGAAGACTGTCGTTTATATATCAATGATGCGATCTTAAACGATGAAATCACCAGAGAACTTGCCGTTGATGGGATTACACTTCATCCGTATAATGAGATCTATACGGATCTCAGGAGGTTGCCGGAGGTCATTCAAACACATAAAAAGACAGAGCAGGTAACGATATTGCTGGATGGTTGTCAGGCCAATTACAGATTGAGAAGCTGTATACCGGAGACTGTATCCGTAGTCGATGAACCGTCTGCTATTCAGTTGATGAAGGCACAGAAGAATTCTGTAGAGTGCGAAAATGAACGGAATGCGCATATCAAGGATGGAGTTGCTGTAACGAAATTTATCTACTGGCTTAAGCATCATATCGGAACAGAAACGATCACAGAGCTTTCGGCAGCAGAGAAGCTGGAGTCTTTTCGAAAAGAGCAAAAGGGGTATATCGAGCCGAGCTTTGATACGATATCTGCATATGGTCCACATGGCGCGATCGTACATTATGAACCGACAGAGGAGACAAATGTCGAACTAAAACCGGAGAGCTTCTTATTAGTGGACAGTGGCGGTCATTACATGGAGGGAACAACTGACATCACCAGAACAATCACACTGGGGGCTTTGACAGAGGAAGAAAAATGGGCGTATACACTGGTGTTGATCGGACATCTGAATCTGGCAGCAGCAAGATTTAAACATGGAACGCGTGGTGAGAATCTCGATTATCTGGCGCGTGAACCACTGTGGCGGTATGGCCTGGATTTCAATCACGGCACCGGTCATGGAGTCGGATATCTGTTAAATGTACACGAAGGACCAAACAGGATCCACTTCCGAATCATGGAAGAACGCAGACCGACAGCAGTATTCGAAGACGGAATGATCACGTCAGATGAACCGGGTATATATATAGAAGGAAGGTTTGGCATCCGTCATGAGAATCTGGTTCTTTGTAAGAAAGCAGGAAAACCGGCAGGCAAGCTTCCGGAGGTATTCTTGAAAGAAACGGAAGCAAATGGAACATTTCTGGAATTTGAAACTCTGACCTGGGTTCCGTTTGATACAGAAGCTTTGATACCGGAACTGATGACAGATCGTGAGCTCCAACGATTGAATGAATATCACAAGAATGTGTATGAGAAGATCGCTCCACATCTGACGGAGGAAGAACGCATATGGCTGGAGCAGGCAACGAGTCCAGTATCGAAAAAATATCATAATATAATTTGATGAATTTCAAGGGGAGAAACATATGATCTATAAGTGTGAGGCATGTGGGGGTGTGCTGGTATATGACCCGGATCTCGGGAAAATGAAATGTACACAATGTGGTCAGACAAGCGAACGCAGATTCCATATGAAGTTAAAGGAAGTAGATCCGGATACAGAGGAAAAAGAAGACGGAAAACGATCATTTGATAATCTGTGGTTTGGTCTTGATAAAGATCAGAAGTGGCATGGAGAGAAGGAAATCCAGATCAATCCTGACTGGGATGCGGATCTGTTGGCATTTGAGATGCGGAATAACAGACCGGAAGATATATCGGCTGCATCAAAACAGACGGAAGCAGAAGATATATCAGAAAAATCAGAACAGCAGGCACAAGACACTGCTTATACAGGTGACCGGAGAGAGATGCAGGGAGAACGACTGATGTCGGTTCAGATATTCCGCTGTACTTCCTGCGGAGCACAGATTATGATCCATGGAAATGAGCGGGCAACTTTTTGTTCGTTTTGTGGACAGCCGACGGTTATATTTGACCGTGAATCGAAGGAAGTATGGCCGGATTATATCATTCCATTTTCCATAACGGAACAGCAGGCAGTGGATGCGATCAAAGAGAAATTCGGTACAGGCAGATATGTGCCAAGAGAGATCAAGCATCCGAAGATTGACAAGATCCGTGGAATCTATATTCCATATTGGCTGTATACAGTGTATATGCGGAAAAAAGCAAATCTGCATCTGGTAACGAGTAATGAAGCTGAGAAGAAAGAACCGGAAAATATCTTTAATGCCGGAATGAACAGAAACCAATCCTTTTATACGATGCTGCAGTCATCGAAGAAGATGGGATTGTATCCGGGATCATTTCAGAATCAGAAATATGATGCGGAAACGAGAAGTGTCTCTGTAGGTATAAATGAGAAGACAGATATGTTTGCAGATGCATATGGAAATTTTGAACAGGTTACCTTTGATGCATCCAGAAAATTAGATGATCGGCTATCCAGTCGTCTGGAACCATATCATATGGAAGCATTAAAGCCATTTGATCCATCGTATCTGTCCGGATTCTATGCAGATCGGTATGATGTGCCGTCCAGAGAGGCTGCGCCGGACATCCATCAGAGGATAAGTGATGCTATGGATAAAGCAATGATAGAAGATACAGGAACGACTTACATAGAGAAGAGCATTGAACAGTACAGTGTGGATAAGATTGAGTACGCGCTCCTGCCCGCATGGTTCATGACCTTCTGGTATAGGCATGAGCTTTATACGATACTGGTCAATGGACAGACCGGAAAGGTTGTTGGCAATATTCCGGTGAATAAAAGGAGTTTTATTTCGGATGCGGTGATGACCGGAGTTGTATGCTGCACGATCGGAGCGGTTGTATTTTATGAAATCAATCAGGGAATTGCAAAAGGGTATGGCTTTTTCCATGAATATGGAGGGTCGATCATTGTATTCCTTTTTATGCTGGCGGCGGGACTTTTTACCAGAAATCTCAGTAAATATAACAGGTATAAGCACGACAAAGAACGACTTGCATCTTCAACAACGACTGATTATGTAAAAGAAAGGCAGGATAAGACATGGATTCGATAAATATTTTACTTACAGGATTTAAATTGTTACCGATCATACAGGGCATTGTCTGTGGCGGACTGTTTGCGGCAGGTCTGTTGCTGTCGTGGATGCTTCGCTCCAACCTCCATGGCGAGATGGAAACAGAGAAGGAATTTGCCAGACAGCACAAAATCTCCTACTACCAGATCGACCAGGGCCACAAGATTTTATTCTTCTGATTAATAAAAAGGAAAATCCTGCATATTTGTGGGGGAACATCTTGAATATCAGCTATAATGCCGCAGTGGCTTCTTTGTTTGAAAGATACGCTTTTTTCTTATTCGATACATATGCCTGATCCGCTCATGCTCCTGTGCAAACTCGCTCTTCGAGCTCAGACATGCACCCGCATTCGCTGGCAGTATGTATCTCATAGGAAACGAAGCGAATCTTTGAAGCCTAGCCTGTCCCGCCTGCATACATACAAACTGTTTTCCTCAGATGTATTGCAGAATGGCAGGCGGTATATTATAATGAAGCGAGAATGTAGATAACAGGAGGAACCCGAAATGGACATTGTATGTTTGGATTTGGAAGGTGTATTAGTACCGGAGATTTGGATCGCATTTGCAGAGGCAAGCGGCATCCCGGAGTTAAAGAGAACAACAAGAGATGAGCCGGATTATGACAAATTAATGAACTGGCGTCTTGGCATATTAAAAGAACATGGACTTGGCTTAAAAGAGATTCAGGAAACAATCGCAAAGATCGATCCGATTCCCGGTGCAAAGGAATTCTTAGATGAGCTTCGTTCTATGACACAGGTTATCATTATCAGTGATACATTTACACAGTTTGCAAGCCCGCTTATGAAGAAGCTCGGCTGGCCGACAATCTTCTGCAACTCATTGGAGGTAGCAGAAAGTGGAGAGATCACAGGCTTTAAGATGCGTTGTGAGAAATCCAAATACACAACCGTAAAGGCACTTCAGTCTATCGGTTATGATACGATCGCAAGTGGTGATAGCCACAACGATCTTGGAATGATCCGCGCAAGCAAGGCCGGATTCCTCTTTAAGAGTACCGATCAGATCAAAGCAGACAATCCTGATCTTCCGGCTTATGAGACATATGATGAACTGCTTGCAGCCATCAAGAAAGTGCTGGCTTAAGATCAATCCTTTCATATAAAAATGTATGCAGTATGTGAGACAGGCATACTGAGATCGTGAAAATTAAGTACATATAACAGAGAACCTGCATATACTGTAGCAAACAGAGTATGCAGGTTTTTTATGGCTATAAAAATAATGATTGATGCCGGACATGGCGGATTTGACAATGGGGCATCTTATAATGGAAGAACGGAGAAGAATGACAACCTGAATTTGGCTTTGGCACTCGGTGATGCGTTGTCAGAGCTTGGTTATGACGTGGAATTTACGAGAACGACAGATGTCTATGATTCACCGACAAGAAAAGCACAGATCGGAAATGAGAGTGGTGCGGATTATTTTATCTCCCTGCACAGGAATGCTGCACCGTATCCGAACAAATATAACGGAGTGGAAACCTTGGTTTATAATACATCAGGGATTGCATATGAAATGGCAGAAAATGTGGATGCAGAGCTTGCAAAGATCGGATTTGAGAATCTGGGAGTTGAGGAACGGAAGAATCTGGCTGTTCTGCGCCGGACAACGATGCCGGCAATTCTGATCGAGACTGGATTTATTGACAGTGATAAGGATAATTATCTGTTTGATTACCGGTTTGAAGATATCGTGAATGCGATCGCACTCGGAATTGATGAAACACTTCGTGGATAGATGTGTGAAAAACGCACAAAAGAATTTACAGTTAACGAGAAAAATTGTATAATTATAAAGACTGTTTTAGAAAACGACAATCCGATTGGAGAAGGTTATCTGATTGGAAAATACGATAGAAAAGTGGGGTAGAAAACAATGAAAAATACGTTCAGTAATTCAGGCATGTTGAACTGGCTTGGCTTCTTTGCAAATAAGATGGATGTCAGCCCGGAGAAGATAAAGATGCTTAATATCTGCGGCAGACAGAAAAATGTCGTGCCAACGATTGATACACATAAGCGGGTTCTGATCTATACTGATGCCAGTCATGAAGATCTCTTCTATACATTATGGGAAGCGGGATTTGGCGAATATGATATCTGGATCGGCGAAGGAACAGAGCCGGGAAGTGAACTAACAAATGCAAAGCTCAAGAATGTTATTAATAAGAAGATATCCGAACCGACGGTTATATTTATCGTAAACGAGAAGACCAGAGAATCCGTACGGTACGGTATGAAGAATGATCTGTTTACAAAGGGATCGGTTCATTATGTATGCAATGAGATCCGCGCGGTTATCATGAGTATTCTCGGTGTAGATACTCATGACACGATTCTTGCTCTGATGGCAGAGAGTATCGTTATCGAAGCTGCGATCACAGCGAGCGAAGGTCAGATCATTGCAGTAGAGCCGGACAGCGGTTCCAGAAGATCTATGGAGGAAAATGTTGAGAAGTTTGGAGTTCATAACGTGCAGATCATTCCGGATATGAGCGAAGAATCCTTAAGTAAGATTCCGGTACCAAGACTTGCATTTATCGTTGCGAATCATTATCTGGAATCTGATATTGAACGTCTGCTTGCGATCAATCCGCAGATGCAGTTTGTTATCTACACATTAGATCTTGGTATCCTTGCAGAGACCAAGCTGATTTTTGATAAATTCGGTATTCAGAATATGGAAGCGTTACAGATCAACGTATCCAAAACAAATAAAGAAAATGTATTTGTTGCTCAGCCGGCACCATGGATCATTACAGGTGGGGCTGAATAGAACATAGATATTCAGAAATAAAGCCCCATTCTCCGGTAAGAGTTTTCTTCTGTTTTATGGACAACGTAAAAAACAGAAGAAAGCCTGAAAAGGATGGGGCTATTTTACTTTACAGAGTAGAATTAGTTATGACTTTTTTATAAAAAGTTTAGAAATATATTTTTTATTAATAAATTAATAAAAGGTGAAAAATAAAAAATGGTGTGCTATAATACGTTGTTGTTTAAAGGACAACTGGAAGCACATGGAAGAATGCAGGAGGAAATTTAAATGAAAGCCATTTTTTTCGACATTGACGGTGTGTTAAATTCAAACAAATTCATCTGTAACAATCCGGGTGAAACCGTTGACAGAAAAAATGTAAAAAACCTTGCAGATGTTGTAAAGGCAACAGATGCGAAGCTGGTAGCGATCTTTAACTGGCGGAAAGAGGTTATGAAAGATCCGGTATGTGACGAGAGAGCACAGGAGCTGATCCTGAAGCTTAAGGAGGAAGGTCTCGTTATATCCGATGTAACTCCGCCGCAGGAACATATATCCGGCAAGTATGAGGATTATGGACGGTGCTTTGAGGTTAAGGACTATGTAGACCAACACGATGTGGACAGGTTGGTGATCTTAGATGACATGGATTCAGACTGGGACAGAGTTGGACTTGCTGATTACTGGATCAATACGGAGAATACAGTAAAAGGATTTTCCGAGAGTGATGCAAGAGAAGTAATAAATATCCTTAACAGTTAGTATGCCCTTTGAAAAAATTACATGAGAGGAAGTGAAGACCTACGGGTGACCTTGCAGAAAAGTTAACAGAGGAGCTGAATTGCGAGACTCTCTTTACCATTCCAATTTTTGGTGGAATCCCGATCTCGGAATCAATCGTGGTAACATGGATCATTATGGCGGTACTTGTTCTGTTGTCCGTTATACTTGTCCGGAATCTGAAAGTTGAAAATCCGGGAAAGAAACAGCTTGCTCTGGAGTCGATCATTACGACATTTAATAATCTGTTTAGTGACGTTTTGGGAGAAAAAGGTAAGGCATATATACCGTATCTGATCACTGTCATTTTGTATATCGGAATGGCAAATATCGCAGGTATATTTGGATTTAAACCACCAACCAAGGATCTGAACGTAACAGCAGCACTGGCGATCATGAGTATAGTCATGGTTCAGGTTGTCTGTATTAGAAGCAGGGGACCGAAAGGATGGCTTAAGAGCTTTGCAGAGCCGGTAGCAATAGTAGCACCTATAAATGTAATGGAGCTTGTAATAAAACCATTGTCGTTATGTATGCGATTGTTCGGCAATGTTTTAGGTGCATTTGTTGTAATGAAATTAATTGAGGCGGTAGCGCCTGCCATTGTGCCTATTCCGTTAAGCCTTTATTTTGATATCTTTGATGGCTTACTTCAGGCATTTGTATTCACATTCTTAACTGCACTCTACATGCAGGAAGGATTGGGAGAAGACTAAGATTAACATAAGGAAAATGAAAAGGAGATAATAATTATGAACACAGTAATCGCAATTGGAGCTGCTATAGCAGTATTAACAGGTATTGGTGCAGGTATCGGACTTGGAATCGCAACATCAAAGGCAGTAGAAGCAGTAGCAAGACAGCCGGAAGCAGACAGTAAGATCACAAAGCTTCTGATCATCGGTGGAGCACTTGCAGAGGCAACAGCCGTTTACGGTCTGGTAATTGGTCTTTTGATCATTCTTCTTCTGAAATAATATTTATAAGAATATGATGATTGCGGCACTATATCATAATAGATATGAAGGAATCGTAATTGTCGGATAACGAAAACAGACAGAAAGGCAGGAGGTCATTAAATGATAAATTTAAGTGTCTCGTCCATAGCCATAACCATAATTAATATTATAGTTTTGTTTCTTCTGTTAAAGAAATTCCTGATCGGTCCGATCAATAAGATCATGGCAGAACGTGAAGAGATGATCAAATCCTCGATCGCGAATGCCAATCAGACGAAGGATGATGCCATGAAACTGAAGCAGCAATATGAAGATACTCTCGCAGGTGTTCAGGATGAATGTGATACCATGCGGGATAAATCCAGACAGGCTGCACAGAATGAATATAACAGGATTGTGGCAGATGCAGGCGAGAAATCAAACCGTATGATTAAGGATGCGGAAAAAACTATAGAAGTACAGCGTGAAAAGGCTTTGAGCGATATGGAATCTCAGGTTGCAGAGCTTGCAATGTCGGCAGCGGCTAAGATTCTGGGTGAAGACTCAAATGACGCGAAAAATCAGTCACTATATGATGAGTTTATAGAAAAAGCAGGTGAGGCCCATGACACAGAAAGCAATTAATTATGCTGAAGTTTTGTGCGAGCTGAATATTGATGCGGCTGAGCTTTCAGATATGGAAGCAGTTGTCAGGGAGAATCCTGAATTACAGGAGGCACTTACGTGTCCGGTTGTCAGCAGAGAAAAAAAGTCAGAAGTTATCGATAAGATATTCGACGGTTCAAAGACTACGGTAAAATTCTTAAAGGTACTTTGCAACAATTCTGATTTTGATCAGTTCTTTGAGATATGCAGGGAATACAGAGTTCTTATAAAGAAGAAGGCAGATGTCCTTCTTGCAACCCTTTATTATGTGACACCTCCAACGGAGACACAGAAGAAGGGGATTGAAGATTTTCTGAAAAAGGAATATAAGACCTCAGATGTGGAACTGACATTGGAGAAGAAAGACAGTCTGATCGGCGGCTTTATTATTAAGGTCGGAAATAAGGAATATGACTGGAGTCTGGCAGGCAGATGTAAGCGGCTTACACAAAGATTGGTTACGAGGTGATAAGATTTGAGTTCAATAAGTTCAGGAGATATTATCTCCATACTGAAAAGTGAGATAGAGAATTTTGACTTCGACACCCGGGACAAAGAAGTAGGAACTGTCATCTGGGTAGGAGATGGAATAGTAACGATATATGGTATTGATAATGCCATGTATGGTGAGATTGTAGTATTTGAAAATGGTATCAAGGGTATGGTACAGGATATCAGAAGAACCGAGATCGGATGTATCCTGTTCGGAAAAGATACCGGAATAAAAGAAGGTACAAAGGTTACCAGAACAGGTAAGAGAGCCGGCGTACCGGTAGGTGAAGAATTCCTTGGAAGAATCATCAATGCATTGGGTGCACCAATTGATGGTAAGGGAGCGATCAAAGAGGCAGATTATATGCCGGTTGAGCAGGAAGCACCAAGTATCGCAGACAGACAGTCGGTCAATGAACCACTTCAGACCGGTATTCTGTCGATCGATTCCATGTTCCCAATCGGTAAAGGACAGCGTGAGCTGATCATCGGTGATCGTCAGACCGGTAAGACTTCGATCGCACTTGATACGATCATCAACCAGCGTGGAAAGGATGTTGTCTGCATCTATGTAGCGATCGGTCAGAAAGCATCCACCGTTGCAAAGATTGTTTCCACACTTGAGAAGAATGATGCAATGGACTATACGATCATTGTAGCATCAACAGCCAGTGATCCTGCACCGCTTCAGTATATAGCACCATATGCAGGAACATCGATGGCAGAATATTTTATGCATAAGGGAAAAGACGTGCTCATCGTATACGATGATCTGTCAAAGCATGCAGTAGCATACAGAACACTGTCCTTGTTACTTGGACGTTCCCCTGGACGTGAGGCATATCCCGGTGATGTATTCTATCTGCATTCCAGACTGCTTGAGCGTTCCAGTAAGTTAAAGGATTCATTAGGCGGTGGTTCGATCACAGCCCTTCCTATTATAGAGACACAGGCAGGTGATGTATCTGCATACATCCCAACAAATGTTATCTCCATCACGGATGGTCAGATCTTCCTTGAGAGTGATCTGTTCTTCTCAGGTATGCGTCCTGCGGTAAATGTAGGATTGTCCGTATCCCGTGTCGGTGGTGCAGCGCAGACCAAGGCTATGAAGAAAGCAACCGGTACCGTCCGTATCGATCTTGCACAGTTCCGTGAGATGGAAGTATTCACCCAGTTCAGTTCCGATCTGGATGAGAATACAAAGGAGCAGCTTACTTATGGTAAGGGACTGATGGAGCTGTTAAAGCAGCCGTTATGTCATCCGCTTAGTATGGCAGAGCAGGTTATTACACTGGTTGCAGCAACAAATAAGCTGTTCTTAAATGTAGATATCAAGAAAGTAAAGCAGACACAGATGGATATGCTTGCATATTTCAAGGATGCAGAACCGGATGTTATCAAAGAGATTGAAGAAGGAAAGGTTCTGACAGATGATCTGAAAGAGCATATTCTTGAAGCAGGAAAAGAGTTTATGAAGAGGGTGGAGTAATTGGCAAGTACCAAAGAAATCCAAAACAGAATAAAAAGCATTAAGGATACAATGAAGATCACAAATGCCATGTACATGATCTCTTCTTCCAAACTGAAAAAAGCGAAGAAGGATCTGGAGAATACGGAACCGTATTTCTATACTTTACAGGTTTCTCTGGCACGACTGTTACGACATCTTCCTGATATGGATCATCTTTATTTCGAAAATGAAGACGATGAAAAGAAGGAAAATCCGAAAAGAGGTTATATTGTAGTTACAGCCGATAAGGGCATGGCAGGTGCATATAACCATAATATCATTAAGATCGCAGAAGAAGAACTGGCAAATCACCCGGACAGCGAATTATACGTTGTCGGACAGGTGGGAAGACATTATTTTGCAAGGAAGAATGTGCCGGTTGATATCCATTTCCAGTATACAGCCCAGAACCCAAGTCTTCACAGAGCGAGGGTTATTGCGGATAAGATGCTGGAGAATTACGAAAGCGGTAAGATCGATGAAGTCTATATCATCTATACGAAGATGATAAACAGTGTAACGGCAGAGCCGGAGATGATCCAGCTTCTTCCGTTCAGAAAGATGGATTTCAAAATCTCGCAGGCGGATGTCTATCATGAGGAGATCATCATTGAACCTTCTCCGAGAGCGGTCATGGATCGAATTGTTCCGAATTATATTACAGGTTTCATATATGGAGCACTGGTTGAATCCTTCTGTAGTGAACAGAATTCCCGAATGATGGCAATGGATTCTGCAACCAGAAGTGCGAAAGATATGTTAGCTGATCTCAGTATTAAATACAACAGAGCCAGACAGGCTGCGATCACGCAGGAGATCACCGAGGTAGTTGGTGGTGCGAAGGCTCTGCAGAATAAGAAATAGGAGGTCTGATGTTTTGAAAAACGGTAAAATAGTACAGGTCATGGGACCTGTTGTAGACGTAGAATTTCCGGATAATGATTTACCAAACATCAAGGATGCTCTGGAAGTTGATAATCATGGAAAGAAATGCATAATGGAAGCTGCACAGCACATCGGAAATAATACCGTCAGATGCATCATGCTGGCAGCAAGCGAGGGCTTATCCAGAGATATGGAGGTTGTTCCGACAGGATCAGGAATCAAGGTTCCGGTTGGTACAGATACCCTTGGCAGATTATTTAATGTAACCGGTGACACTCTGGACGGTGGACCGAATCTGGCAGATACAGAGCACTGGGTCATCCACAGAGATCCTCCATCATTTGAGGATCAGAGCCCTGTTGTTGAGATTCTCGAAACAGGTATCAAGGTTATCGATCTTCTTGCCCCATATGCCAAAGGTGGTAAGATCGGTCTGTTCGGTGGTGCCGGTGTAGGTAAGACCGTTCTGATCCAGGAGCTGATCCAGAATGTAGCAACAGAGCATGGCGGATATTCTATCTTCACCGGTGTCGGTGAGCGTTCCAGAGAGGGTAATGACCTCTGGACAGAGATGAAAGAGTCAGGGGTATTGTCCAAGACAGCCTTAGTGTTTGGACAGATGAACGAGCCACCTGGAGCAAGAATGCGTGTTGCGGAAACAGGACTTACGATGGCAGAATATTTCCGTGACGTAAATCATCAGGATGTGTTATTATTTATAGATAATATCTTTCGTTTTGTACAGGCAGGATCAGAGGTTTCTTCCCTGCTTGGACGTATGCCATCCGCAGTTGGTTATCAGCCAACTCTGGCAAATGAGCTTGGTGAGTTGCAGGAGCGAATCGCTTCTACAAAGTCAGGATCCGTTACATCCGTACAGGCAGTTTATGTGCCTGCCGATGACTTAACAGACCCGGCTCCGGCAACTACATTTGCGCATCTGGATGCGACAACCGTTCTTTCCAGAAAGATCGTAGAACAGGGTATCTATCCTGCTGTTGATCCTCTGGAATCCAATTCCCGTATTCTGGAGGTGGACGTTGTCGGTGAAGAACATTATAATGTAGCCAGAGGCGTACAGGAGATTCTTCAGAAATACAGAGAATTACAGGATATCATCGCAATTCTTGGTATGGAAGAATTATCAGAGGAAGATAAGATTACGGTTACAAGAGCACGTAAGGTGCAGAAGTTCTTATCACAGCCATTCCATGTAGCAGAGAACTTTACAGGTGTTCCGGGAAAATATGTACCTCTTAAAGAAACAGTAAAGGGCTTTAAGGCTATCTTAGACGGTGAGATGGATGAATATCCTGAGTGGGCATTCTTTAACGTAGGCGGAATCGAAGAAGTCAAAGAAAAAGCCGCAAAGGGACAGTAGGATAAAGGAGGCAGACAGACATGAATACATTTTACCTGAGAGTCATATCAAGTAATAAAGTATTTTTTGATGATAAGGTTACGAAGTTTGTATTGCCTTTGGAAGATGGTGAGATGGCAGTCCTTCCTCACCATGAGAATATGATCATTGCAACCAGTATCGGGGAGATCCGAATTGATACACCGGATGGAAAGAAGATCCTTGGTGTTGTCGGGGAAGGATTTGCCCAGATCGTAAATAACCGTGTAACGATGCTGGTGGATTCTGCAGAGCATCCGGAGGATATCGACAGAGTCCGTGCTGAACAGGCACTTGAACGTGCGAAAGAGCGTTTGAGACAGAAGGAAAGTCTGAAAGAGTACAAACAGACAGAAGCATCTCTTTCCAGAGCGTTAATGCGATTAAAGGTAACGGGTAGAGATTTATAAATGGCCGGATCCGGTGCGAATCGCACCGGATCAAAAAAACAGTTGTTGGATATTGCAGTACTTTTGGACAGAGAGTTGTAAATTCAGGGGATTTAGGTAGATGGTTAGATTTTTTATAGTGATCATTTCCTGTTTTTTTCTGATTTTGTATTATGTTCCGAAGATGTCATATTATGCCAGACATGGTGAGAAATATGATGAGGAGACATGCTACAGAATGGCACAGGTTATGATCGAGCATGTAAAGAAAAGAGGGCGTATCGAGACGGTTGCATCCGGCATGGAGAATCTGCCGACGGAAGGCGGATATATCATGTTTGCAAATCATCAGGGCAAGTACGATGCACTTGGTGTTATAAGCGTACATGAAAAGCCATGCACATATGTAATGGATGCGAAGCGATCGCATTTGTTTATCGTCACGCAGTTGTGTGAGCTGTTAAAGGCAAAGCGTCTGGATAAAACCGATCTCAGGCAGCAGGTTCAGGTAATTAATGACGTTGCGACAGAGATCAAAGCGGGAAGACGATATATTCTTTTCCCGGAAGGCGGATACGACCATAACCATAATTCTCTGAGAGGCTTCCTGCCGGGAAGCTTCAAGATCGCACAGAAGGCAAAATGCCCGATTGTGCCGGTCGTATTATATGATTCATTTAAACCATTCGAAGGAAAATCTTTCCGAAAGGTTATTACACAGCTTCATTTTCTGCCACCGATCCCATATGAGACATTTGCAGATATGAAGACCTATGAGATAAGAGATATGGTAGTTTCACTGATCCAGAACCAGCTCGACAAGATGGAGAGCCTGAATGACTGGTAGGAGATTGCCGAAGAAAAGAGAGATAGCAGTTATGTTATCTCTTTTTTTTCGTGGAAATCCAGATAGAGCAGAAATGTTGTATCTGAATTTTGGGGTTTGAACATATACAAGTGTGGCATTTCTTTAGCAAAAATTTTAGAAATATATTGTCTGTTGAGATTTTAGATGGTAGAATAAATTTTGTCGATAATGAATATATTGTGTTATCGATGGGCTATCTGGCAGATGAGGCTGTCAGATGAAATTTAGTCTGAATTATAAAGGAGAGTAACATGGACGAGAATATGAATGGAAATCAGCAAAATGGCACAAATGCCGGACAGCCGGATGGAGCAGCTCAGAATATGAATCCAAATCAGCAGGCATACGGCGGACAGCAGTATTATGATCCGAACCAGCAGGCATATGGCGGACAGCAGTATTATGATCCGAACCAGCAGGCATACGGCGGACAGCAGTATTATGATCCGAACCAGCAGGCATACGGCGGACAGCAGTATTACGATCCGAACCAGCAGGCATATGGTGGACAGTATGGACAGCAGCCACAGGGTAATAAGCCGGCAGGCGGTGGATTTGATAAAGTAAAGAATGCGATTGTGAATAATAAGAAGATCGTTATTATTGCGGCGGCAGCAGTTGTTGCATTGATCCTGATCTTTAACATTATCGGTGGAATTGCTGGTCACGGTAAGCAGAGCCCAAAGGCAGTTGTTAAGGCTTATGTAAATGCAGTAGAAAAGCAGAGCGGTAAGAAGCTGTATAAGCTGATTGATAAGAAAGTCCTTAAATATACGAAGGACGAAGAAGATATGGATAAAGATGAAATGATCGATAAGTTAGATCAGATTCTGGAATGGTCAGGTGAATCTCTCGAAAACCAGGTTGGTAAAGTAAAGAGCATCAAGGTTAAGTTCAAGAAGGTTAAGAAGTTAAAAGGCAGCAAGCTGGAAGATAAGCAGGAAGACTATGAAGATGAATACGATATCAAGGTTAGCCAGGTTGCACGCGTGGAAGGCACGGTCAAGGTAAAGGGCAAGGATGATGATATCGAGAATGATTTCACTATGTATGTCTATAAGAGAGGCGGAAAATGGTATCTGGATTTTAGTTCCATATACTAAGATGAAAGCTTGTAAAAGTATCAATTCGTAAATACATATAAGATGGCACCGGTTGGAGAGAGAGTCTGACCGGTGTTATTTTGTTTGCATATTACTTAATGAAAACAAGTCATACATGAAAATAATGGAGAAAAATACGATTTTTGCAGAAAAAAAAGAATAAAATAAAGAAAATTCAATAAAATAGTTGATATTTGAAACGAAATAGACAAGAACTTTCAATTATAGGCTTGCCTTTTTTGAAAAATGTTTTAAAATAGCTAATAGGAATTTTACAGGACATAACTGATTTAACCGGAATAGAATAAGTGAAAGGCACAGGTATGTAGAATGAAGAAATACAAAGATATGAGTAAAGATGAATTATTGACTTTAAAAGCCGCTCTTTTGGAGGAGTATAAGGAAGAACAGGCAAAAGGTCTGAGTCTGAACATGGCAAGAGGTAAGCCAGGATTCTCACAGCTTGCATTGTCTATGGGAATGTTAGATGAGATTAATAGTTCTTCGGATATGAGAACTTTGTTAGGAAATGATACCAGAAACTATGGTGATCTGGATGGTATCGGTGAGTGCCGTCAGCTTATGGCAGATATGATGGAAGTTAAGAAGGAGAATATCATCGTATATGGTAACTCCAGCTTAAATGTAATGTATGATACAGTATCACGTTCCATGACACATGGTGTAAATGGTTCTACTCCATGGTGTAAGCTGGACAAGGTGAAGTTCCTTTGTCCTGTACCGGGATATGACAGACATTTCAAGATTACAGAATTCTTCGGAATTGAAATGATCAATATTCCTTTATTAGAGGATGGACCTGACATGGATCTCGTAGAGGAATATGTAAATAACGATCCTGCGGTAAAGGGAATCTGGTGTGTACCAAAGTATTCAAATCCAACCGGAATCGTATATTCAGATGAAGTTGTAAGACGTTTTGCAGTATTAAAGCCTGCAGCAGAAGACTTCAGAATCTTCTGGGATAACGCATACTGCATCCATCATTTATATAAGGACAAGCAGGCAGAGATCTTAAATATTTTAGATGAATGTGAGAAAGCTGGAAATCCTGATATGGTATACATGTTTGCTTCTACATCTAAGATTACATTCCCTGGTTCTGGTATCGCAGCACTTGCTACATCTCCAAGAAATGTTGAATTTATCAAGAAGCAGCTTACTGTTCAGACAATCGGACATGATAAGATCAACCAGCTTCGTCATACAAGATTTTTTAAGAACATCGATGGCATGAAGGCTCATATGGATAAGCATGCAGATATCTTAAGACCAAAGTTTGAAGCAGTTCTGAATGAATTTGACAAGGAACTTGCAGGACTTGAGATCGGCTCATGGATAAGACCGGTCGGTGGATATTTTATTTCATTTGATGCATTAGAGGGCTGTGCAAAGAAGATTGTAGCAATGTGTAAGGATGCAGGAGTTGTTCTGACAGGCGCAGGTGCAACCTTCCCATACGGTAAAGATCCAAAAGACAGCAATATCCGTATCGCACCATCCTTCCCATCTGTTGAGGAGATGGAAGCAGCTTCAAAGATCTTTGTTCTTTGCGTAAAGCTGGTCAGCATCGACAAATATCTGGGTGAAGAATAAGTAATAAATAATCGAATAGAGGACATATAGAAACAACATTAACGTGTTAAAAATAAGATTATCAGAAGGTAGTCTTATGGCTGGCATGTTGATGTTGTTTTTTGTCGAATAAAAAGGCCAGACGATTGATTTATGGGCAAAAATCTTATATTATATTGTTTACAGACATAATGCATTATGCGAAAAAGAGGGGGACATATGATGAAGATTGCCATATGTGATGATGAAAAAGAATTCCGTGATCTGATACGGGTATATATAGAAGACTATCTGAATACAAAGGATATTCTATATACAATCGATACATTCATTTCCGGGGAGAAGTTTCTAAATGAGACATTCCCTTCTGAGTATTCTATTATATTCCTTGATATAAATATGGAAGGCATGGATGGTATTACAACAGCAAAGAAAATCCGTGAGAGGGGAATTAACAGTTATATTGTATTTGTGACGGCATATATAGATTATTCTCTGGAAGGATATAAGGTTGGTGCTGTTCGTTACCTTTTAAAAAATGGATATAATCTGCAGGTGGCAATGGAAGAGTGTCTGGATGCCATTTTGGAGAAAAAGAGAGAGAACAATGCCAGAAAAAAGTTTCCATTTAAGGAAGGACAGACAGAGGTTCTCTTTGCTCAAATTCTCTATATTGAAAGTAAACTACATAAACTGGAATTTCATATTCTGGAAAATGAAAAAATACGAATTTATACTATGTACGGAACAATGAATGAACTGGAAGAAGAGCTGGAATTATATCATTTTGTCCGAGTACATCAAAGCTATCTTGTAAATTTACAATATATCAGACAGGTATCAAGATACAAAGTTACACTTTATGATGATGAGACAATTTCAATACCAAAAGCCCGATATAAAGAGGTTCAGGCAGTATTTGTAGCATATAAAGGAGAAATATAATATGTTTGAATGGATAAGTAGTCTGGCTCTTGTTATATTTGAAGTAATCTGCTGCGTGATGTTTTTTGAAAGCTTTTGTAAAGAACAGGAGAATTGGAAAAAATGGCATAAATATGCACTGATAGGAATACAGACAGCGGAGTTTTTTGCATGTGGAATGTTTTTATCACAGTGGATCATTATAAAACAGATTGTAGGTGTGCTTATGATAGTCATAAATATGTGTGTCTATTTTGGAATCAGCATACCAAAGTCCGGTATATTGTCTGTGTTGTACACAAGTCTGGTATGGGGAGCAGATTATCTGGTATATGCCGGAAATAGCATTATGTTTTCACGGGCTGGGGAGGTACAGTCTGGATATGCACTTAAAGGAAACTTATTGGTTATATGCGCAAAACTTATATTGTTTGTATTTGTTATACTGATTCGCAGACGGTTTCAGAATAAATCATCTGATATATTAAATGATGCAGAATGGGTCAAATTTCTTGCGTTCCCAATATTTACAATTTTAACTGTATCTGGAATGATTGCAGTATCTTCTGGAGTTAAGAATCAGATGCAGGAAAGGGTGATGTATCTGATCGCATTCGGAATGGTCGTTATGAATATATTTGTGTATTATCTGATCAGTGATATTATGGAGCATGAAGCAAAGCTGCATGAAAAAGAAATACTTGAAATGCAGGAAAAAAATCAAGTTGAGTTGTATCATTCTATGCTGGAGCATTATGAACAACAGAAACGAAGGTCACACGAATTCAAAAATCATATCTTGTGCATGGAGACGCTTGCGAGAGAGAAACAATATGATGAACTGGTAAAGTATTTGAATCAGATAAGTGAACAGATTGTAGATGGTGACAGACAGATCGATACAAATCATATCATTGTAAATGCGATATTGAATGCAAAATATAATGAGGCAATAAAGAAGAATATTCTTTTTATTTTGCGGGTAAATGACCTGTCAAAGCTTCAGATCCAAAATGATGATCTGGTTGTTTTGCTGGCAAATTTGCTGAATAATGCGATTGAGGCGTGTGAAAGCTGTAAAGAGAAACGACAGATTAAATTCCGTTTCACCAGAGAAAAAGATGGAACTACTATTCTATCTGTAAGAAATACATATAGCAGACCTCTTGTATTTCAACAGGATGAATTGAAAACCAGTAAAAAGGATCAGCCGGAGGAACATGGAGTAGGTGTGAAGAATATAATTAAGGTTGTTGAGAAGTACAACGGTTCCTATGTTATTCAGCATGATGCTGGTGAATTTTATATATCGATCATACTGTAATGAATGAACATAATCCGATATGGTTATCGCATATAGAGTGGTAACTATATCGGATTTTGCCGTTTTCTGCAATATTTGGTCGTTTTCTGCAATATGGGTTGTAGGCAGTATGGGAAAATTATATATTGAGGATGGAGGAGGTGTAGAGTGTGGTTGCAAGGTTCGCAGAGCATCTGGTAGATCAGTTTGAAAAAGAGAAATTAATGGATCATACGATGAGAGAACATTACATTTATGCAGTGGTCTCAATAATTGAACGTTTTTTGACGGTGGGATCCATAATATGTCTGGGATTTATTCATAAAAATGTGGATTTAACAGTTCTCTTTATGATCTTCTTTTTTTCCTTACGAAAAAGAACTGGAGGATATCATGCAAAGCATTATTGGCAATGTTATATTATGACAATAATTGTGTACATGACAGTTATGTATCTGTGTCATCATGTGCAGGAAGTGGCCTGTTTGATATGGATTCTGCTCGGAATATCAGTTGTGGTTATCAGCGTTATAGGCACAGTAAATCATCCAAATCTTGATCTGGATGCAGAAGAAATGCAGATATCGCAGAAATCAGCCCGATATGTATTGCTGATAGAATGTGGAATTTTATGTATAGCATGGTATCTTCGTATAGATAATTCTTATGTATATTGTATGATGCTTGCAGTCATACTGTGCGGCTTTCTCATGATACTGGCAAAATTATTGGAACAGGAGGTGAAGAGGGATGAAGCATGAAGTAAAGAAAAACATTCTGAAAGGTGCAGAAAAAATCGTAAATGCTGAGGTAAAAAAGAATAATGATACTACAGCCTGGTGTTTTGGATTTTTCCACCAGCCGAAAAGACCTAAGAAGATGTAGTAGATCAGAAATTGTATTATTGGGAGGTGTTTTTATGAAAAAGAGTAGTTTAAAACGAAGAAGAAATATTTCAATTTTAGTGCTGGCATTAGTATTTACTTGTTTATTTAGTAGTATATCTTATGCAAGTGGAGCTGGTTCTGCAGCTAAATCAGGAACTTATTGTCAGGTTGCAGGAGCTTTTTCCCAGAGCAGTTCAAATAGTTCAAAGATATCTGGGCTAGCAAGTGTCAAAAATTTATATGCAGGTAAGGTATATACAACTTTAAGTGTAAGAATGTATGATACAAAAGGAAAACTACAGGATAGCAAATACTATAGCCGTGTATTATCAAGTAAAGGACAGTTACAAACCGATCTTATTCAGACAAATCGTTCTTATAAGGTTAAAGCGACAGGATCTGTATATAGAGGCCCTAGTGTATCATCTGGGCAGTTGGAATCAGTGACTATAACTATTAATTAAAATTGTACAGAATTAAAAAATGGGTAGGTGGTTTAATGTATTTTAAGTATACACTGAAAAATATAAAATCCTTTTTTATAAACAATTTTATAATTTTTATATTGCTTGTAATCAGTACAATTACATCAGCTATTGTCATTTTTTTCTCGTATGGCGTATATCAGAATTATAATACTATATTAAGTTATAAGGAAGATGACTTGTCTGATGATTATATAGGGATTAACTATGTAAATACCGGTTCTGAATATGTTACAAAAAGGGACTTATTAAACTGCCTGTCTGAAATTGATGATATAAGTAATGAATTGCGGGAACAGATTATACAATATGATGTAGAAGGAATAATTGATAATAATTCCTATGAATTTAAGTTTTTATACTGTGATGGAAAATTTAAAGTAGCAGAGGAATTTAAGGAAAATCTTAAAAAATATGATAATTTGACAGAAGGAACTTACTGGTCTGATTATGAGGAAGCAAATGGCATATGCGTTGCTCTTATTTCTGATCCGGCTGTATTTGGAGAGATTTCAGCATTGGATTCGATTAAGTATGTCAACCAGCTTAAAATTGGTGGAAAAATATATGACATAATTGGTAAACAGGCTTGGAATGAAAAAGGGGCTATGTTTCCTTTCTCAACGGTAGCAGATGAACAGCTTCTGACAAGTACATTAATTTCTTTTAATTCTGCGGTTTCAGTAAAGACCTATAATCAAATAAGAGATGTTTTCAATAATTATATGGGGGATAAAGCAGTTTTTGAAGAAATTAGAACTATTGATAAAGATACATATTATACTTATAAAACAGTTATTTTGATATCGGTATTTATCGCATTAATAGCCGCAATAAACTTTATGATTTTATATAGATATATTATGTCAACAAGAAAAAGGACAACTGCAATTTTTAGAATTTTGGGATTGACCCCTGCTAAATTGAATTTTATGAATATGAGCGAGTGTATAATTCTAATTGTTCCGTTTTTTATTTTAGGTATGGTGTTGTACCAGACAGTATTTTTGCCACGTTTACATACCTATTTTGTATATATGCAGGATGCATATACCCCGTTTGTTTATTTCCTTTTGTTTGTAATATTTATTAGTGTTTCGCTTATTGTTATTGGTATCATGCTATTGGTAATGAGCAGAAAAAGAATTCTTGAATTAATAAAGGACAGGGGGTAGGGGCAAATGTTAAAAATCGGTTTTTATGAACTAAAAAATAATATATGGATTAATATATTGATATGTATACAATTGGTTATCGTTTTTGTTCTTGCCATAGCAACTTCTTCAATTATTGTTTACCATTACAAATATTATAATAATTTCAGGGATTATTTTGAATCAGATGGATATTTGTATAATCTGGATTCTTTTTATCTGAATGACAATAATCTTATAGCCACAGATTCGAAAGATATAGAGAAATTGTTATCCAATGCTGATGTAGTTGCAAGTTATGAACCCGTGGTTAATTATTATGATAATAACGGGGACAGACTTGAATTTGTATCTATGGCGTATGATAGGGAAATAATTGACCGTCATACGCCTGAGTTATCGGAAGGAATATGGTTGAATTCAATTTCTGAAGATGCTGACTACATTGAGGCTGTTATTTCGCAAAATAACTATAATATAAAGGTTGGAGATACAATCTTTATGAATAATATTTTTTATGAATATCCTGAAAAACTAATAAAAATAAAGATTGTTGGTGTTTTAGAGGATAATGCAAGAATTGTAGGATATACAAAAAATACATATAGAAATAGTCGGGATTATAGTGATATATATTGTGATTATAGTTTGGATAATGAAGAAATTCCAATGTTGATAATGAGTGAAGAAAGTATAAAATGTTACCATGAGCAATATGAGGTAGAAGCGTTTGTAAAAGGTTGGGTCTTTGTAACATTTTCAGATAATATAACAGAAACTCAAATAATACAAAATGAAAAAATATTAGGAAATTATGCACAAATTATAACTAAAGAAGATTTAGAGGAGATTGCTATAAAAAGTCAGGTCAGACTTCGAGAAAAACTGATTGCTATATTTCCTATTTTTATTGGAGTTTTTGTTCTTACAATTATTAGTTCCTTGTGTTCAGGCGCTGTTTCAGTTAAAAAACAAATGAAAAATTATGCAATATACAGTATATGTGGAATGCCTTGGCAGCGATCTGCCAGTATATCCGTTATTGCTACCAGTATTTTGGCAATAATTTCATTTATTATAAGTATAGTGTGTATTTTTATAATAACAACTATTAATAAAGTGACAACAATAAATTTGGGAATCGTACAATTGGCGGTATGTGTAGGTGTTGCTTTAATTTATTGTATTATATCAGCTTTGTTGCCATCACTTATCATTAATGGAACAAGTATAAAGGAAATATTAAGGAATAATGAATAATTCATTTGAAAGGATGTAAGAAAGTGATTAAATTAATTGGTATTGAGAAAAGCTTTAACCCGGGTAAGTCAAATGAACTTCATGTTTTAAAGGGAATATCAACAGAAGTAAAGGATGGAGAACTTGTTGCTATTGTGGGAAAGTCAGGGGCAGGTAAATCTACGCTGTTACACATAATAGCCTGTATAGATAGCTATGACAGTGGTGAATATTATATTGATGATCTTCTTATTAAAAATATGAGTGAAAAAAAATTAGCGAATATAAGAAATGAGAAAATCGGAATTGTAATGCAGGATTTTTCATTGGTTGAGGATTTCACAGTTTTGGAAAATATAATGATTCCGCTTGACTTTGCAAAAAATAAGCGTCCAAACGCAAAAGAGTTAGCAAAAGAAGTATTAAAGCAAGTAAATATGGAAAACTTTGCAAAAGAAAAAGTTAGAAATCTATCAGGCGGGGAAAAACAGCGAATTGCAATTGCGCGTGCTATTATTAATAATCCTAGCTTAATTCTGGCAGATGAACCTACTGGTTCGTTGGATTCAGCCAATACTGAAGCGATAATGGATCTTTTCTTTTCTCTAAATAAACAAGGTAAAACAATTATTATTGTTACGCATGATAAAGAATTAGCGGAAAAATGTCATAGAATAATTGAAATTTCAGATGGTCGAATTATATAGGATTTTAAGTTAAAAATTTATCTTGTAGAGATAATCTGGAAGAAAGGTAAAAAGATGGTGTGGAATATACCAGCTTCAAAAGTTAGATTTGAAAATCTAATATTGAAGTTTGATATATTCTGCATCATTTTTTTGATATATACTATATGGCTTATAGTATGAACTGATTTCTAGGATGTCTGGTTGCCAGAATATTACGTTGTTTGGCGACAGCTACATGAGTATATATTTCGGTTATTGTGATCGAACTGTGACCAAGCATTTCTTGTATATATCGAATATCCACATCTGCATCCAAAAGGCTGGTTGCAAATGTATGCCGAAACATATGTGGTGTAATATGCATATCAATAGATGCAAGTTCTGTGTATTTATTTATCATACGCCGCACAGCCTGATCGGATAAGGGGTTTGCAGCCTGATTAACAAAGAAAGAATCGCAGGCGAGTATTTCTTTTTGAAAAGTTATCTTATATTTTTTCAAAATACAAAGCACAGATTCATTTCCAATCTGGATGCGGCGTTCCTTTGATCCCTTTCCATAGATTAGAATTGTTCCGTCTTGCAGATCAATGGAATCATTGTGAAGAGAGCAAAGCTCGGAGATTCGAATACCCGTTGCAAAGAGTAGTTCCAGTACGGCAGTATCTCTTAATGCATTTTTTCGTTGATATTCTGTTGGAGCCAGTGTTTGCTGTCTGTGTGCTACAGACAGAAGCGTTTCGACAGTAGCTAATGGGATTGTTTTTGGTAAAATAATAGGTTCGCGAAAACGCAGTTGAAGCTTATCGAATGGATTTTGAGGCAGAAAATCCTTATATAACAGGTAATGAAAAAAGGCTTTTAATGAAGCAATTTTCCGTTTTACCGTTCTTGGTTTATATTGTTCGTGAAGACCTGCAACATATTCCTCTAAAAGATCGGGAGTGATATCTGTAATGTCGGAAGGAATTTGTGCATGTGCAAATTGTGCCAGATCAATCCGGTATGCTTTTAATGTTTTTTCATCCAGTCGCTTCTGGTTCTTACAGTAGGTGAGATAGTTTTGAATGTGTGTAGATAAAAGAGTCGTAGTCATTTGTATCTGTTCTCCTTAAAATTATTTATTAGATGCACTTCAAGATAGATCCGATATAAGTCCGGTATGGATTTTAACAAGGTCATTTTGCTGTGCATAGAATCTCCGTAGCAGGGTTCTGCCTTGTCTAGTATATATTCTGGAATTTATAAAATGGAAGGATACAATCGAAAAATAAGAGAAATATGGTCATTTTCTGCAATATATGGTCGTTTTATGCAAAACGGTTGATTTTGCATGGGATTGGGGATAGATTGGAGGGGAAGGAAAGTAAAAAATAAGTGATGGATAATAAATTGTTATACAGTGCTTACAAGGAGAAATTTTATGAAACCAATATATTTTAATGATTTAATAAACCTATGTACAGAGCTTTCAATACAAGAAAATAAATTATTACCCCTATGTGCTGCAGAAAACGTGCTTTCTCCTTTTAGTAAAATTCCTCTAGATACGTTTTTACAGGAAAAGTATATTATGGGTGGAGTAATGAATTATCAAAATGAAAGTAATTTTGTTGGCAGCAAAAAATTATATAAACTATATGAGTTATTATCGCTTCAATGTAATAATTTATATGGATGTAAATATGCTGATGCACGTACTTTATCCGGTGTTAATGCTGTTATGACTTTATTAATGAGCTTATTTTCTGCTGGTGATACAATTCTGATTTCTTCGGAAGATTGTGGTGGACATGGATCAATGCCTAAAATTTGCCATAGGTTAGGAATTAATACTATAGAGTTACCTTATAATTATGATACATATGATTTTAATTATGAAGAAATAAATAAACTATTAAGAACGCAAAGAATAAATGGTATATTAGTATGTCTCTCAGATATCATAATTATGCCACAACTAAAAAAAATTAATCTTCCTGAAAACTGTATTTTAATATTTGATGCCACACAGATACTTGGACTAATTGCAACAAATAATATAGAGAACCCTTTATATTGGTTTAGTGATGAGCAAAAATTTATTTTAATGGGTGCAACACATAAAACATTGCCGGGACCTACTTGTGGTTTAATCATGACAAATAACTTAAAATTAGCTCGTCAATTTGATACATTAATAAATCCTGATTATTTGAGAAACAGCCAGTTGCATCATATATTAAGTTTAATACTAACATTAATGGAACTAGAAATATATGGTAAACAGTATAGCTTTTCCATTATAAATAATGCAAATATACTAGCAAAAGCACTCGACATATATCAATTTAATATAATCCAAGTACCACCCAAATATACATATACACATCAAATTTTTATTTCTATGCCTCAAAATAAAGCGGAAATGTTTTATAATAAATGTTTAGATTATGGAGTAAGTATTAATTTTAGAAATAAAAAGATATATAGAACATGCGGATTGCGCATAGGAACACAAGAAATTTCAAGATATGGATGGAATGAAAAAGAAATGTTTATTATAGCTGAAATCTTAAGAGATATCCGGGATAATGTACATTTATCCCAAGATATCTCGCAAAAAATCAACACACTTTCAGCAAACAAAAAAATATTTTATACATTTGATAATAACTTGTATGATATATTATATTCTCAATTACATAACCGTTAACTTAAGATTATATTTCTCAGATTTGCTTTTAGAAGAATAGAAAAGCAAATCTGAGTATTGCATTTTCTTCCAATATAAAGATAATTCTTTAGGAATAGCCTCATTTGCAATAATATATTTTATATATATAGCATAATTATAATTAATATTTAAATTCAAATTGCGGGTTTCTATAATAATTGTTCTAAGCATTTCAATATTTATTTCATAACCATATTTCAAATTTAATAACATTATGCCAAGTTGGGAGTTGCTTTGTAAATTATAGTCATGTACTCTCTTTGCAAATTGTTCAGCTTCTGAATAAAATGCAAGACTTTTTTCATAGTTATTTAATTTATTATCATATATTCTATATACTTCGGCTAATTCAAAATATATATCATATTTAATGCGCAGCGAAGTTACTTCTAATAAATTTATCGCTTCTCGAAGTGTTTTTTCTGCCATATAAGGATCCTTACAAATTTTGTATTCATAAATTGCTTTATGTCTTATTACATAAGGTTTCCATATTTCGTTTTTATCATCATTACATATAATTTCATTTATTGTTTCAAAAGAGTTTTTGTAATTATAATTCTTATCTCTCTGAAACATTTTAATAGATGCTGCAGAATAAATTGAACGTATTCTTATTTTATCATTTTTATAACTCGTAGATTTTGCTAAATCTGAAAAAACAGTAAAAGCAAGATTTAAATCTTCACCTATATGTCTTAAACAATGTGCATATAAATACTGGCATTTAATTTTCTGATCTATAGTAGAAGATTTTTTCAATAAAGCCTGTGAAAACGAAATTGCATTTTGAAAGTAATTCGTTAAGTGGTCAAGATCAGCTAACAAATATTGATATTCAAAAGTTATATTACTATTGATATTCAAAAGATTAAATTGGTTATCACAATTATCAACTACTTCTCTAGCTTTGTTATATAACCCAAGTTCAAGAAGTGCCTTTAAATAATAATAACGAATATATATCCAACATTCTTTATCTTCATATAAATTTGAATTTATCTGTCCATTAACTTCTAATTCACCTAAATCTATTAATAAATAAAAATTATTATTCACATATTGATCATGTAATATCTTTTTAATAAGCGCATAATCATATTTAAAATCAGATTTTAAAGCTGCGAATAAAGCAATATACGAAACACTTGAAAATCTTTTATAATATTGATAAATTTTTTTATAGCTCTCATTTTTGTAGTTTGATAAAAAGTCTAGACATTTGAGAGAAATCAATTTATCAGCATATATTTTATTTCTTTGTACATTAATTAATGAATATGTACTTAGTCTTTTTATAATAGGTTGTGTTATTCGATTATCTATTCCATATATAGCTTTTTCTTTTATTCCATCTTGTAAAAATTGACTAAGACAAATTATTAATGATAATGATCTCTTTTCAAGGTCATTTAATGAATATATTAATTTTTCAATATAATTTTCAAGATTTCGATAATCTGTTATTTTAATACCTTTCGTATATGCTTCAACGCTATAACGTGCATATACAGGGTATCCATTTGATAATATTGATATTTTTTTTCGATCTTCTTTTTCTATTTCTGTATTATAACTAATTGCGAGTAACTTTATCTCATTTTCACCGAATTTGCTTGGACAAATGTGAAAATCATCATCATTACTATCTACAGCAATAATCACTTGATTACTCTTTTTGCAGTTTATAAATGCTTTGGCAACTTCTGTGCATTCTAATAAATCAATTTCATATATATTATCAATAAACAAAATACAATTTTTTTTAAGAGTAGCATTATTAAGTTGCTGACTAATATCCGTCACGGAGGCATTGGAATGCCCACAAAATTTATTAGATAAAGCCTGTATTATAGTCTTAGTACGATTATTATTATAATAAAAAGCGGCATATGATTTCCATTTTTTCTTATCTGTAAAGTTAATTCTATCACATGACATTTTCATGAACAATGTTTTACCCATTCCAAATCTACCGTTAATATATATTATCCGGTCTGGCTCATTTTGTATCAAATTTAATAATTTTATGTATTCCATTTCTCTATCTACAAAATGTTCATCATTCAGATATTGTTCAATTAAAGTGCTTTTATGAGATTTATCAAATAAATATGTCCAAAACGTTAAAATTAATGTAAGCAGAATACCTATTAATGTAGCAAAAACGCCGGCATTTCCAGAATCATTTTTATATAAATAATAAATAGTACCACAAGAAAATAATATACAAATTATAATAAGTCCCACTATAATGCTTATTTGAAAATATAATTTGCATTTTTTCATAAACATGACCTTTCTTTAACCCTTAACTAATAATGGATAACAATTTATTATCCATCACCCCACCTCCAAAATTCCCCTTGCCAAAATTCAGATTTGCGTTATCATAATAAAAACAAAAGATAGCAAATTTGTTTGAAAGGAAGTTGAAGATATATGACAAAGACAGGATTGGTTTTAGAAGGCGGTGGCATGCGTGGCATCTATACTGCCGGCGTACTGGATGTATTTTTAGATCATAATATTACAGTGGATGGCGTGATCGGCGTATCGGCGGGAGCTATTCATGGAGCATCTTTCGTATCCAAGCAGCGTGGAAGAAATATTGCATATAGCTTGGAATACCGAAACAATAAGGAATATATGAGTTTGAAGTCATTGCTGAAAACGGGAAATTTATTTGGCGTTGATTTTTGTTATGATCGACTGCCGAATGAATTATACAAATTCGACTATGATGCATTCGAGGAGAATCCAACGAGATTTTATGTATGTTGTACGAATGTAGAGACTGGACAGCCGGAGTATCTGGAATGTACGGATCTTCGAAAGGATATGGACAAGCTACGTGCATCAGCATCACTTCCGATCGTGTCACAGATCGTAGAAGTAGATGGCAAGAAGTTATTGGATGGCGGAACGGCAGACAGCATTCCAATCTTCCAGTTCCGGAGAATGGGATATCGAAAAGATATCGTAGTTTTGACCAGACCGGAAGGCTATGTCAAGGAAGAAGACAGCATGTTGAAGCTGGAAGCAATCCGGTATAAGGAATATCCGGAGTATGTGAAACGAATAGCCATGAGGCATTTGTATTATAATAAGACATTGGAGAAGCTGGCTGAACTGGAACAGAAGGGCGAGGTTCTTATTATCCGTCCGAGTGTACAGATTGACATATCAAGAACGGAAAAGGATGATAAGAAGATTCAGGCAATGTACGATCTGGGCGTATATGATGCACAGAATAAGATCGAGGAAGTTGTTGAATTTCTGAAATAATGCATCATATCCGGATAATATAAAAGATTGTTATGATTTTGGTATCAAAGTTTGGATAGATACAGAAAGATTTATTTGTCAGTTTCTTACTACGGCTATAAGGCAGGAAGACTGCATATGAAAAAAGATAATATCTCAAATAAAGCTGACAATACAAAGGATAAGGCACAGGAGAATCATGTGAAAATGACACAGACTCCTGTGCCTTCTCTTATTCTGCGGCTGTCCTGTTCGACCGTTGTCAGTATGCTTGCCGGAACGACATACAATATCGTGGATATGTATTTTGTTTCAGATCTTGGAACCAGTGCAGTGGCGGCAGTTGGCATTTTGTTTTCGGTGCTTGCGATGATACAGGCAGTAGGTTATACATTTGGGATGGGAGCAGGCAGCAGGATATCCAGGTTCTTAGGGGAGCAGAAAGAGAAGGAGGCGGGCAGAGATGCGTCTGCTGCTGTCCTGATGGCTCTTGTGGCCGGCTTGATACTGATGGCGGCCGGCTTCCTGTGGCAGAAGCCATTGATCGATTTTCTGGGTTCAACGGATACAATCGAGATCTACGCGCTTGATTATGGCTTCTGGATCCTGCTTACAGCTCCGGTCATGTGTGTGTCGTATGTACTCAACAATGTTCTGCGGGCGGAAGGGATGCCCGTCTGGGCATTGGTTGGAATTGGAAGTGGTGCTGTCTTAAATGCAGTCTTAGATCCGATTTTGGTGTCAGGTTTGGAACTTGGAATCCGCGGAGCGGGAATCGCGACATTTTGTGGACAGAGTGTAAGCCTTGCTATTATGCTGATCGTAATGCTGAGCGGGAAAAGCGTGATCGGATTAAACAAGGCAGATTCAAACTATAAACCGGCGGGAATACGGGTCAAAATTGAGAAGATAAAGAGAGAGGACAAACAGAGGTTTCAGGCATTCCGACAGACAGCCATCGATATTACGAGAACCGGAATCCCATCCTTTTTCCGTCAGGGGCTGGTCTGTGTGGCAACGATCCTGTTGAACCGGGCGGCGAGAGAATATGGGGATGATGTGGTTGCTGCAATATCGGTATCGAATAAAGTATTTGCCATATTATTTGCAGTCATGGTCGGATATGGGCAGGGTTTTGCACCGGTGGCCGGTTATAATTATGGAGCAAAGAAGAATGATAGAGTAAGAAAAGCGATCATATTTACGATTCTAAGTCAGGTCATTGCATCGGCTGTTACAGGTATTCTTGTGTGGATATTTGCATCCTCGATTATCTCATTATTTGGGGAAAATGCGGCACTTGAGCTGGGAGTTCTTTCTCTTCGGATGCACGCGGTATCATTGCCATTTATGGCGGTGTGTCTGGTCAGCGGTATGTTATTTCAGGCAATAGGGGAGATCGGAAAAGCCATTCTCATATCCTCCACCAGACAGGGAATCTTTTTCCTGCCATTGATCTGGCTTCTTCCTATGTATTTTCAGGAAAATGGTGTAGCGGTAACGCAGGGAATCTCGGATATCCTGTCTGGGATATTCTCATTGCCGTTTATACTTGTGGCGATTCATATGTGTAAAAAAACAGGTAGGAAATAGCTATAATGAATAATGTTTTTTGCGATGGAGAATAGATATCCTGTAAAAAACTGTAGCTGCCCCGGCTTTGTTTATCCGAAATCTTTTAAGTTACGGTAAATAAAGTCAGGACAGCTACATTTTTTAACAGGGCATTTACAGGAAATCTCCACAGGAAATCTCCATCAAGAAAAAGATAGACATTTTTGACCGTGAATGGTATGCTTTAAGGTAAGATTGTGACGGTGGAAGCCATGTTCGACAGGCGGCTTTCATCCGGAAGACAGCTGTAGGAAGGTTGTGACACATGGAGTATATATTTGTGGATTTTGAGATGAATCAGATCGATAATTCTCATCCCGATGAATTAAAAATTTGCAAAAATGAAATAATTGAAATAGGAGCTGTTAAGCTGGACGATACATATAAGGAGATTGATTCATTCAAGACTTATGTAAAGCCGGGAATTACGCCTGTGACATCCAGAATAACAAATCTTACCGGGATCACAAATGAGATGGTAGACGATGCACCGGATTTTGCGATTGCGATGGATCGGTTCATTGCATGGGGCTTAAGCGCGGATGTGATCTATGCATGGAGTGAGAATGATCTGCGGCAGTTTAACCGGGAACGCAAGTTAAAATCCTACAATAACCCGGATGCACAGAAGCTTGCATCCAAATGGAAGGATTTCCAGAAGGAATTTGCACGTATGCTTGGAACCAGAAGAAGACTGGCACTGTCAGATGCGGTATTCTATCTGGGAGAAGATTTTCAGGGAAAAGAGCATGATGCATTGTGGGATGCCAGAAATACAGCAGAAGTATTCGTTCTTTCAAAGAACAGGGAGAAGTTTGAGAAGATCATGGCTCCGATTATGAATGCTTATAAACCAAAAGAGAATATGACCTATTCCATAGGAGATGTATTTGGAAACATCAATCTGCCGGAATAAATGGTCTTGGCATGATTGAGCAGACACGTTCTATGTGCCTGCTCAAAAAAATGTAAAAAGAAAGCAGAGGAAATTGAATTTGGAACTGAATAATTCGAATATGAAAAAGCTTATAAAACTGATCATTATAACTGTATTAGTCGTATTTTGCGTATTTCGTTTTGATAAAATCTATGCCTGCGGTACATGGATCATCGGGTTGCTTATGCCGTTCGTGATTGGATTTGCGATTGCGTTCATTCTGAATGTGCCGATGAAGGGATTTGAAAATCTGTTATTCCGAAATGAAAAAAGTAGATGGTATCGGTTCCGGAGACCGGTCTGTATGGTGCTTTCCCTTATCTGCGTCGTTCTGGTGATTGCTTTTGTGATCACGATGCTGATACCGGAGGTCAGCCGGACAATTACAGCGATCGGACAGCAGTTTCCGTCTACGATGGAGGCAATTAAGAATTGGGCGGTGAATCTGGCAGCGGGATATCCGGATATCGTTGACCGGATCATGGAGATTGATATTGCATGGGATAAGGTGAGTGAGAGTGCGATCAATCTGATAAAAAATGGAAGCGGAAGCCTGTTGTCATCAACATTTAATTTTGCAACCTCTGTTGTCAGCGGTATAGTCGATTTTGTGGTTGGATTATTTTTCGCAATCTATATTCTGGCACAGAAGGAGAACTTGAAGCGTCAGACAAAGGGTCTGATATATGCGTTATTTAAAGAGAAAACAGCAGATAAGATCATCAAGACCTGCGTTATGGCAGATGAGACATTTGCAAATTTCATAACCGGACAGTGCCTGGAGGCATGTATTCTGGGCTTGATGTTCTTTGTATCCATGAGCGTCCTTAGTATTCCATATGCACTGACGGTCAGTGTTACGATTGTGGTAACGGCATTGATTCCGGTCTTTGGTGCATTTATTGGATGTGGTGTTGGTGCATTTCTCATTCTGGTTGACGATCCGAAAAAGGTACTGGTATTTTTGATCCTGTTTATCATACTGCAGCAGGTCGAGGGAAATCTGATCTATCCGCATGTGGTAGGCGGTTCCGTCGGACTTCCATCTATATGGGTGTTGGTTGCAGTTATCATTGGCGGAGATCTGATGGGAATTCTCGGTATGTTGATATTTGTACCGTTATCCTCTGTCTTATATGCACTGGTGAAGGAATTCGTACTTATGAGATTGCGGGAAAAGGGAGTCGCCTGGGAAAAGTATGGAGAACCTTACGCTTCGTCGGATGATGGCTGGAGGGAGAAACCCCGGAAGCGGCAGCAGAGACGACAGTCCAGACGCATGAAAGAGAAAAGAAGCAAGGAAAATGCCTGAGAGAAACGAGCTGGATAAAACAGGGCAAATGCCTGTTTATATAGACAAATGAAGAAAGAAGGATAATTTAAGATGTACAGAGATATAGCGAAATTAGTATTATATAGAAATCTGGGTGAGAACAGTATTCTGATGAAGCTGTCCGGGATATTTGAGGATTTTGACCGCGGAGACTGTCCGAATGCGGAGCTGGTTGCAAGGATCTACGACCAGATCAAGCGGTTGCTGGATCTTGCTACCGATTATGGATTTGACACAAATCTGTGGCACAATTATCTGGCATTTATTCTTATCACAAATGAGAATTCATTCTCTATGACGAGTGAAAAAGTGGGTGCCAATGACGGAACCGTTAATTATTTTGCAAAAAATGATTTCAAGATCTTCAAGAAGCTGTTTGATTTTGATTTCTCTGAGATCGAGGAAGCGTTGGATATTGACTGCTTCACGATCGTGAATAATTATAAAGCCATCGGCAAGAAAGAACGTATGTATAATAAGAATGTCAGCACAAAGGTACAGGATATCAGCCGTGCGATCGAAGGGGCAAAGGATGAAAATGATATCTTCAAGATCGTGACGGATTTCTATAAGGCATATGGTGTTGGAATGTTCGGACTGAACAAGGCATTCCGTATCGTTCATCCGACAAATGGAGATATGCAGTTTGTTCCGATCAATAACACAGAGGATGTTCGTCTGGATGATCTGATCGGATATGAGATCCAGAAACAGAAGATCGTGGAGAATACGGAAGCCTTTGTTGCAGGACGTAAGGCAAATAATGCGCTGTTATTTGGTGACAGCGGAACCGGAAAGTCAACAACGATCAAGGCGATCATAAATGAATATTACGATCAGGGACTTCGTATGATCGAGATCTATAAGCATCAGTTTCAGGATCTGTCTCAGGTTATTTCCCAGATCAAGAACCGTAACTATCGATTCATCATTTACATGGATGATCTGTCCTTTGAGGAGTTTGAGACAGAATACAAATATCTGAAGGCAGTCATCGAAGGTGGCCTGGAGATCAAGCCGGATAATGTTCTGATCTATGCGACCTCGAACCGTCGTCATCTGATCCGTGAAACATGGACAGATCGTACCGATCTTGAGAATAACAATGGTATGCACAAGAGCGATACGATGCAGGAGAAGCTGTCACTGGTCAATCGTTTTGGTGTTACGATCAATTACAGCAAGCCATCACAGAAGGAATATTTCCAGATCGTTGTAGGTCTGGCAGAGAAGAACGGCATCCATATGACAGAGGAAGAACTGTGTGCGGAAGCAAACAAATGGGAGCTGTCGCATGGTGGAATCTCCGGTCGTACAGCCCAGCAGTTTATCAACTATCTGGCAGGAAAACAGGAGTAATGCAGCATGACAAAAGAAGAAAAGCAGCAGGTCGCTGAGATCTGCCGGATCTTGAATGAGACATATGGAACAGATTACAAGTGTTATCTGAATCATGAAAATGCATGGCAGCTTCTGATCGCAACGATGCTGTCGGCACAATGTACAGATGCCAGAGTAAACATCGTAACAAAAGATCTGTTCGTGAAATATCCGACCTTGCAGGCATTTGCCGATGCAGATATCAAGGAACTGGAAAAGGATATTTACTCGACCGGGTTTTATAAGAATAAAGCGAAGAATATAATTGGCTGTGCAAAGAAGCTCATCAGTGAATATGGCGGAGAAGTGCCGAGTGATATCGAGAGCCTGACGAAATTAGACGGTGTTGGAAGAAAAACCGCAAATGTGATCCGTGGCAATATCTACCACGAGCCAAGTATCGTCGTTGATACACATGTAAAACGTATTTCCAGGCTTCTTGGGCTGACAGATAGTGATGATCCGGTGAAGATCGAGCATGAGCTTATGGAAAAGCTTCCAAAGGAACAGTGGATCTTATATAATATTCAGATCATTACACTTGGAAGAACGATCTGTATCGCCAGACGACCAAAATGTGCCGAATGCGCGCTGAACCGTGTGTGCCCATCGGCAAATGTAACGGAATAAGCAGTTGGCAGAATCTGGCACAAATGCTAAATTGCTATAAAATAATGCTATTATATCTGGACAAAGTGAAAATTCAGCGTTAATCTATACATGATGTCGCTGCATAAGACGGAAAAAGGTCTGATGTGGGGCGGATAATATCAGAAAATTATAAGTTTAAAATATAAAGGAGAAATGGGAAATGATCAATTTAAGCAGTTCAAAGGGTAAAAAGGTAGCATCTGCAATTATAGTTGGAATCCTGGTAGCAGCTATGGTAATCGGTATGCTTGCATATGCATTCTAAAAGGTATCAGGGATGAATAAAGAAAAGTTTCGATTTATACAGCAGAAGCGGTCAATCTTAAGATCGTTGAATAAACAGGAACATTCTGACGTAACACAAGCCGGCATAGGAGATGACTATAGCCGGCTTGTGTTGTTGGATAGTGAGCTTGCAGTAACGGAAGGACTCTGCCTTGCAAATGCACTGGGTACGGTGACTTCGGATGTTATCAAACAATATAATAAATTACAGCTTGGCGGGTATCAGCCATTTGCACTTACAGATACGGTTATGATGCCGGAAAATGATGAGAAGCGTATGAAAAAAATTCTGCGGGAGCTTTCTGATCTTGCGAAGGAGCTTCACATGGATGTTGTGTATGGAGATACCGCGATCAGCGGGATATTCAAGGAGCCTGCGGTAACTGTAACGATGTATGGACGAAAGATATCGCAGGGCGAGAAAAATGCAAAGATCAAGCCGGATATGGATATCGTTATGTGCGGACAGACTGGCATCCTCGGAACCCTGCTTCGGGTAAGGGAAAGAAAAGAAGAGCTTCTGACCAGATATTCTGAGGAATATCTTCGCACAGCAGAGCAATTTGACCGGTTATTACTTGTGAAGGATCAGGGAGATATTGCGATGGCGTGTGGCAGTATATATGTACGTCACATCTCAACAGAAGGAGTATATGGCGCATTATGGGAACTGGCAGAGGCTGGAAATGTCGGGCTTCGGATCAGCCATGACCATATACCGATCATGCAGGAAACCATTGAGATCTGTGAATTTACCGGGGATGATCCATACCGGATCGATGGATGCGGAGCGGCATTATTTGTCACGGCAGATGGTGGATTGTTAAGCGATCGTCTGTATGAAGCCGGATTTGAGGCTGCTGTGATCGGCAGAACAACAACCGGACATGACCGCGTGATCATCCACGATGGAGAGGAAAGCTTTTTGACACCATAGTTTAGTTCACAATATATTTAAGACTAGCCATATAGCCTATATGGGGATATAAAGGAGAAATATAGTATGGGTAATATTATTCAAAAAGAGCTTAGAATTGCAAAGACAAAAATGTTTGAAGAGGTTACTTATAATAACAAAAAACTTGTTAAATTAACAACGGATAATGTCGCTATTGTAGAGGCTATGATACGTAATGATTCTGCCTATATAAAATCAACAGATATATCGGCGGGACCTAAATTTGATAGAAAGAATCAACTTGTATATGGTGGCTCATCAGCATACTGGATGACCATGTTGAAAAGTGTTCTAATTAAAAATAAAGAAGTAAATTATACTTATGAGGAATTAATAAAAGGTGCAGTTGAGGCTGTAGATAGAGAAAACAGTACACATTTGAATGCTGATAAATGTGGAAGAACAGAAATAGTAAGGCGTATTTGCGCATTTGATTGTTCAGAACTGATTGAATGTTTGAGAAATCCGGAATATGAAGATATGAAGTTAGTTCATGAAATTGCAAGAGTAACATCTGCCAAGTTTAGGGCAAGAACAAATTTGTCCTTTGCGAGTAAATTTTGTCATTACGCATGCTTTTATTTATTTGAAAATACAGAATATCAGGATAATTATTCAATATATGATAATATTTTAAGAACAGTTTTACCAATGTATTTGGTTTATTTTAATATTACTGAGCGGTATGATCTCCGTGATTATAAGCAGTATAGAAATGCTGTTGATATGATTAGGAATGCAGCAGATGAAAAAATTAGTAGAAATGGTTTTGACCACTTGTTGTGGTATTATCATAAGGGAAGAATGTGAAAATTTGTAATAGGGGGTTAAAGGTGAAATGGCTTTTTTTCATTATGAGAAGAATGTTAAAGATATTGAATACTATGAAATACTTGAGAACTTGATGGAACGTTGGGAGTATGAAACAGTTGAATTTAAAGAAGCAAAAAGTAATTATGATACGGATAAAATAGGAAGATATTTTTCAGCATTAAGTAATGAGGCTAATCTGAAGCAGCAACAGTACGGATGGCTAATTTTTGGTGTAAGTGAACGAGATAAGATAAAACATGTTGTTGGAACTGCATACAAGCAGGGAGAACAGAGTCTTCTTGAAAAATTTAAGTATGAGATATCAAGAGATATTACAAATGGAATGACTTTTTATGAAATTAAAGAGATATTTCCTATTGTAAATGGTAAAAGATTAAGGGTGTTAATGTTTAAAGTTCCAGCCGCAGCAACGGGTATTCCTACAGATTGGCGTACCAATTATTATGAGCGTTCGGGTGAGAGTCTTGTTCCATTAAAACAATATAAGATTGATGCAATTCGATCACAGGAAAGAAAAGACTGGTCAAAACAGGTGATTGAAGTAGCCACTATTGATAATTTAGATAAAACGGCTATTAATTTGGCTAGAGAAAAGTATAAAGAGAAAATGAATCAGGAACACATATCAAAAGAAGTCGATGAAATGACAGATGAAGAGTTCTTGACGAAAGTAAAGTTATTGATTGGTGGTAAGGTTACGAATGCTGGCATGTTGTTACTTGGGTCAGCAGATTATGATTATTTAATGACATCTGCTCCAAGTATTATGTGGAGATTATATGGTGCGGATGGAAGTGATAAGGATTATGAAATATTTAAGATACCATTTATAAATGTTGTAGATAAGGTGTTTTCGAAGGTGCGTAATCTTACATACAGATATATGCCGAATCAATTGACCCTTTTTCCTATGGAAACGGAACAATATAACAGTTGGCTTATTCGAGAGTTGTTAAATAATTGTATTGCACACACAAATTATCAACTTGGTGGGAGAATATATGTAAATGAATTTGAGGATAAAATTAAATTTACAAACCCTGGAGATTTTATTCCGCAAAAGATTGAAAATGTATTGGAAGTGAGCTATAATCCACCATTTTACAGAAATCAGTTATTAGCTGAATCGATGGTTGTGTTTCATATGATTGATACTGCAACTTTAGGTATCAGAAGAGCATTTAATATTCAAAAAGCGAAATATTTTCCTATGCCAGATTATAATATTTCATCAGGAACTCAGGTTGAGGTTACTGTTTATGGAAAAATATTAGATGATAATTACATGCATATATTATATGATCATCAGGACCTGGATTTACAGACGGTATTTCTTTTGGATCGAGTTCAGAAGGGACTTTCACTTGATAAAGCGGATGTAGATAAATTAAGAGCTGCAAAATTGGTTGAGGGAAGAATTACAAGTTTGTTTTTATCAGCGTCAGCATCAAAAAGTATGGATGATAGTGCAGGCTATATCAAGAATAAAGGATTTAATGACAAATATTATAAAGATTTGATTGTTGAGTATTTGAAAAAATATCATAAGGCAAAACGTAGAGATATTAAGTTATTATTGTGGGAAAAATTACCGGATTCTTTGTCTGATAAACAGAAGGAAAATAAGATTCATAATATTCTAACAGCAATGAAAAAGAGCAATATTATACAATTAGATTCGGATAATCAACAAATATCTAATTGGATACTTAAGTAGGGCTTGGTTAAAATCCTGATTTTAACCCAAATAATTTGTTTGATAATTAGTGTTGTCGAGACAATTTAACCGAGATTTAACCGAGATTTAACCGAGATATTTTTAAAATTGTAAAAATGAAGGATATAAGCTTGGTTAAGAAGTGAGCGATGCTTACGAATATACAGCTATATAAAAAAGGAGAAAAACATGTTAAATATCGTACTTCATGAGCCGGAGATGCCGGCAAATACAGGAAATATAGGACGTACCTGTGTGGCAGCAGGTGCAAGACTTCATTTGATCGAGCCTCTGGGCTTTCAGATCAACGAGAAGCAGTTAAAGCGTGCGGGTTTGGATTATTGGGACAAATTAGATGTAACGATCTATGATGATTTCAATGATTTCCTTGAAAAGAATCCGGGCGCAAAGATCTATATGGCAACGACCAAATCCAAACAGAAATATACAGATGTAAACTATGAGGAAGATGCCTATATCATGTTCGGAAAAGAGAGCGCGGGAATCCCGGAGGAAATTCTGTTAGACTATAAGGAAACAGCAGTCAGGATTCCGATGTTCCCAGAGATCCGTTCCCTGAATCTGGCAAATTCTGTAGCAATCGTGTTATATGAGGCACTCAGACAGCAGGGCTTCCCGGAGCTTGAGACGAAGGGACAGCTTCACCATTATGAGTGGTAAAAAGGAGTATTTATGAGTACATACATGGTAGATGGAAAGAAAATGATGAATATCTGTATCCTTGAGATTCTTCGGAAATACACGGATTCCGAACATACAATGGATCAGAAGGATATCATAAAGAAACTGGAAACCGAATATGGAATGAAGGTTGACCGGAAATCTGTCAAGAGCAATCTGATGAATCTGGTGGATTTTGGTTATAATCTGGAATGTACGGAGATTGAACGTGAAAATAAAAATGGAGAGACCGAGATCCTGACAAAGGACTGGTATTACAATCATGAATTTGATGATGCTGAGCTTAGAATGTTGATCGACAGTATTTTATTTTCAAAGACGATACCGAGAAATCAGGCACAGGAGCTGATTGAGAAGATCAAGGGGCTTTCGAATGTGTATTTCAGTGCGAAGGTACAGCATGTGTGCAATCTGCCGGGGTTATCACATACCGATAACCGTCAGACCATGTTAAATGTTGAGATGATCGATGATGCGATCAGTGAGGGCAAGAAGGTTGCATTTCTCTATAACACCTATGGTATCGATAAACAGCTTCATCCAAGAAAGGATACGAAGTATATCGTAAATCCATATCAGATGGTTGCAAATGAAGGCAAATATTATCTGATCTGCAATTATGATAAATATGACAATCTGTCGAATTACCGGATCGATCGTATGACGGAGATTGAGATATTAGATGAAAAGGTCAAGGATAAAAGTCTGGTAAAAGGGATGGAGCATGGACTGAATCTGCCACAGCATATGGCGGAACATCTCTACATGTTCAGTGATCCCGCAGCTACGATTGTATTAAAGGTTCAGAAAGGGAATATGGGTGATATTGTAGACTGGTTTGATAAGAACTTTGAAGTGTTGTCACCAAAATTTGTTCAGAACAATTATCCAGATAACTTTAATCCTGAGACAGATGCCAATAAGGCGTTTATCCGTGTGACCTGTAGCCAGAATGCCATGTTCCACTGGGCGATGCAGTACGGAACCAGCGTGGAAGTCATAGAGCCTGCAGATCTCCGCGAGCGTATCCGTGATGCTGTAAATGAGATGGCAGAGAGATATAAATAATGCCTCCTATTAATGGAGACATTATGAGTAAGACATAAAATAAAGTCCCACCCGCTCTTGCCACTATGCTGGGTAGGAATTGAAACATCAGTGAAACTTTCGTTATGAGGTTTGCACTAGCTGTCAGCATCAAGCCCTTGTTTGAGCCTTATAAGGCGAGTTTGGGCGACTGCTGACAAATCAGCGTGCGAACCGAATAGAAAGTGTAGCGAGTTTCAACTCCTACCCAGCATAGTGGCAAGAGCGGGTGGGGCTTTGGTTAGTTCTTCTTAATACGGAACTTTCCGTTGGAGATATATTGTGTAGCTTCTTCTTTTTTCACATGCACGGCTTTGATCGGAACTTGCATTTCCTTCTGCATAGGGAGGGAGAAAATGAATTCACTTCCTTCGCCGACCTTACTGTTGAGGGTGATATTCTCACCATGCGCCTTGATGATCTCTTTTGTGATGGCAAGTCCGAGACCGGTTCCGGTCTTATCCTTTCCGCGGCTTGGATCCGTTTTATAGAAACGGTCAAATACTTTCTTGATCGATTCCGGTGGAATTCCGACACCTTCATCCTTGACACTGACAAAGATCTTATCGGATTTTTCTGTGACCTGAACTGTAATCTGTCTGCCTTCTGGGGTGAATTTGATCGCATTGTCAACCAGATTGTAGATAACCTGCTGGATTCTTGTACGATCTGCGTAGACAATGGTATTGTCGGTATGGAAGATTGCATGCAGATAAATGCCTTTGTCCTGACAACGACCTTCAAAGGTGTTGATCGTAGGAAGGATAATGCTCTTGATATCAAAATTCGACTTATCAAGCTGAAGGTCAAAGGAGTCGAAGTTGTTTAGTTCCAGAAGTCCCTGTGTCAGCTTGGTCAGACGTTTTGTCTCATTTAATACGATCTGTAGATATTTCTCATGCTTATCCGGTGGAATTGTTCCATCGATCATGGCTTCGATATATCCCTTGATCGAGGTCAGAGGAGAACGGAAGTCGTGGGATATATTGGAAATGAAAGACTTTCGGTATTCATTGGAACGACTCAGCTCGTCTGCCATTTCCTCCATATATCGTGCCAGTTCACCAAATTCATTATCGGTATGAACATCAATTCGCGCATTGAAATTTCCGGTGGCATATTGCTTGGAGGTTGCAATGATTTCACGGATTGGTTTTAATGTACTGTTCGTGATCAGCATTAAGGCGATCAGAGACAACACCACAATGACCAGAAATGGCATATAGGTGGATGCAAATGTTTTCTGCGCAATATCCTTGATAAACTGCAGTGACAAGTGAATGGACAGCAGTCCTGCATAGGATTTATCCTGATAAACAGGGGTGCTGAGGCTTAAGGTTTTTGCTGAAAAGCAGCCATTCAGTGTACCGGTTTTTACTGTCTGGGAATATATATCCGTCCGGTCATAAAAATCAGTGATCATCATATCTTTTGCAGCAGGACTTTCACTGTTTGAACAGTATATGATCTCACCATTTGCAGTAGAAAGCCAGATCTCTGCGTCCATATCAGCCGCATGTTCATCCAGTTTCTGATAAAACGTATCCTTATCGATCAGACCGTTCATATAATCCGTTACGGTGGTGCTGATGATAAGCTTGGATTCTGTTTTCAGATTTTGTTCTGTGTTGCTTAGCAGCTTTGACTGTGTCATATTGACGGTATACAGAGCAAGTACACTGAAGATTACAATGACCAGCAGGACAAAGCCGACAACAATCTTATCAAAAATCGTTTTTTTCATGGTTATTTAACCTCAAATTTGTAACCGATTCCCCATACTGTAAAAATGGACCAGTTATATTTATCGGTCAGTTTTTCACGCAGACGTTTGATGTGTACATCAACGGTACGGGTGTCACCGACATATTCGTAGCCCCATAATTTGTCCAGAAGTTGTTCTCTGGTAAATACCTGATTTGGACGGCTTGCAAGGAAATATAGCAGTTCCAGTTCTTTTGGCGGCATTTCCAGATTTTTGCCCTCTAATGTAACGGTATAATTTGAAATATTAACGACCAGATTATCATACTCAACATAGGTGCCGATATGATCGGCGTTTGTCGGATTATAGTTCTGGGAATTATCCGTCCGTGAGTTGCAGCGACGAAGCAATGCACCGACACGGGCAACCAGTTCGTTGGAATCGAAAGGTTTTACGATGTAATCATCGGCGCCGATCTTAAGTCCGAGCACCTTGTCAAATACCTCGCCTTTTGCGGATAACATGATGATCGGTACATTTGACTGCTTTCTGATCTCGGTACATACCTGATAGCCGTCCATGCCCGGGAGCATAACATCTAAGAGGATGAGATTTGGCATAAATTCGACAAATGCCTCCAGGGCAGAAGCTCCATCTGTGGCAATCTGTGTTTCATAACATTCTTTATTCAGATAAAGGGAGATCAGTTCGGCGATGTTTTCGTCATCGTCAACGATCAATATTTTTTCTTTGTCCATATAGTTCTCCTTGTTGATATATATTTTATAACTCTACAATCGTAACGCCGGCTTCGCCTTCGCCGTACTCACCCAGACGGAAGGATTTGACATATGACTGCTTACGCAGATAGTCGTGGATACCCTTTCGGAGTGCTCCGGTGCCTTTGCCGTGGATGATCCTTACCTTGTGCAGGTGCGCCATCATGGCATCATCGAGATAACGGTCAACCAAAGAGGTAGCTTCGGCTACAGTCATACCGAGTACATTGATCTCCGGCTGAATGTTTAAAGCCTTGCCCATTCCACGTTTATTATTGATCGATACCTGAGCGTTGTTCTGCTTTGGTGTCTCGATGATCACAAGATCAGAAGCAGGAAGCAGAGAGCTTAAGATGCCCATCTGAACCTTGATATTTCCCTTCGAATCAGCAGGAGCAGTAACCGTTCCTGTTGTATCCATGCTGATAACATGCACGGTGTCTCCGGCCTTGAAATCCTTTGCCGTATGATGGGAGGTCATGGATTTGCGTTTTTCCGGCGTCATCTTCCGGTAATCGTCCATCTTGGTACGGAGCTTTTTTCGTTCATTCTCCATCGTGCTCGCATCTGCTTTATGAGGATTTGTTGTCCATTTGTTATATTTCTTAATGGCTGAATCTGCCATTTCCTTTGCTTCTTCTAGAATATCCGCCGCTTCTTCTCTTGCGTCTGCAAGGATCTGAGCCTTCTTGGCAGAGAGTTCATCATCCTTTGCCTTTGCCCGTTCCTGAAGCTGTCTGGCTTCTTCCTTGAACCGTGCGATCTCCGCTCTGTCTCGTTCAATCTCTTTTCGGCTGTTTTCCAGATCGGACAGCAGTGTTTCGAAATCAACCTTGTTGCTGTCGATATTTGTCTTTGCCCGTTCGATGATATCGTCGGATAAGCCTAATTTCTTAGATATTGCAAATGCATTTGATTTGCCGGGAATACCGATAATAAGTCGGTAAGTCGGCATCAGTGTTGCTACATCGAATTCGCAGCTTGCATTCTGAACGCCCGGAGTCGACATGGCAAATAATTTCAGTTCGCTGTAGTGCGTGGTAGCCATGCAGCGGATGCCCTGATCATTTAAACTGCTTAAGATCGCGATCGCAAGTGCAGCACCCTCGACTGGATCGGTTCCACCGCCAAGCTCATCGAAAAGGCACAGCGTGTTCGGTGTCACATGGTTCATGATATATACGACATTGCTCATATGGGAGGAGAAGGTCGAGAGACTCTGCTCGATGCTCTGTTCGTCTCCGATATCGGCAAATACATCATCAAATACATTCAGTCTGGAACCGTCCAGTGCCGGAATATGAAGTCCGGACTGTCCCATCAGAGTAAACAGACCCAGTGTTTTTAAGGATACGGTCTTACCACCGGTATTTGGACCGGTAATGATTAGCAGGTTGTAGTCCTCACCCAGTTTGATGTCGACCGGAACAACGGTATGTTTGTCTAAAAGTGGGTGGCGGCCCTGTTTGATATCCACGATGCCGTCCGTATTAAAGATCGGTTCGGTTCCCTTATAGGATCTTGCAAAATTCGCTCTGGCAAATATAAAGTCCAGATCGGTCAACGTCTCAAAGTCAAATTTTATATTTTCGTATTCAGATGCTGCCTGCGCTGACAGGCTTTCCAGAATCTTTTCGATTTCTGCCAGCTCCTGATTATCCAGCTCTTTTAACTGGTTGTTCAGATTAACTACCGCCAGAGGTTCGATAAATACAGTATTTCCACTGGAAGACTGGTCATGGATCATGCCCGGAAAGCTGTTCTTATATTCCTGCTTGACCGGGATACAGTATCTTCCATTACGCATCGTGATCAGATTATCCTGAAACATCGTCTGCTTGCTCTGGTCAGTTACAAGTTTGTTCAACTGGTTATGCAGTTTTTCATTTGTCAGTTTTTTATTCCGTCTGACCGCCTTCAGACCGGACGATGCATCGTCTGCGATCTCAGATTCTGACAGGATACAGCGGTGGATCTCCTGACTTAAATGTTCCAGCGGAACAAGTTCCATGAAGCGGGAGTAGAGGCTGTCATGTGCCTTTTCCTCGTTATCATCGCCGCTGCCATATTGTCTGGCAGATAATGCCATATCAAGGACACTTCCGATATCTAACAGTTCCTTGATGCCGAGTGCTCCCTGCACCTCCAGCCGCTTGATCGAAGCACCGATATCACGGAGACCGGCAAATGACAGGTTGCCCTGTGTATTCAGCCGTATCAGAGCATCTCTTGTTTCCTGCTGTAAGGTCTGGATCAAAGCCAGATCCCTGCGGGGCTTCAGGCGTTCGCATTTTCGTTTTGCCATCGGGGATGCCGCGTAGGAGGTCAGCATTTCTACAATTTTATTATATTCTAAAAGTCTTAAAGTCCTTAAATTCATATCATTTTCTCCATCTTAAATGCACAAATACGCATACACAATCCATTATAAACAGTTTGCCTGTGACTGTCCAGTGTGGGTTGGCGCCGGAAACCTATATGTTGTTTCAACTTATATGTTATACTTGCCGGACAAGAAGAAACTAGAAGAATTTATGTTAAAAGAGATAGAAGAAATGGGAATGTAGAGATAAGCACCTTAGCTAATGATCGTTAAGGTGCTTTTTGTATGTCCTTAAAAAAGGAGAAAGCTCCGGCAAAATTTCCATGCATAGACTTACAAAGCAGGACATATAAATAATGGTATAGAGATTGACAAGGGTAAAGATAGAGCCGAAAAATGACATTGTGAAGGGAGCGGTGAGATGAGAGGACAAAGATGGCTGCGTATTCTGGAAGGGGTGTTGACTGTGGTAGTTGGGCTGAGTTTGTTTGCCGGATGCAGTTTTTATAAGGTGAAAGAAGATGGTGAAGCGCTGACTTACGATATCTGTGACGACACCATGCTGCCGGAGGAGTTGTTGAGCGTCATTAACAGCAAAAAAGAAGAACCGTTTAATCTGACATATTCAAACAACACTTACACATATATTGTGATCTGCAGCGGCAGGCAGAATCGGGATGATGTTGGCGTGGTTGTAGATAAGATGTATATGGATGAAAATGCTATTTACATCGAATCGGTTCTTAGGCAGACGGCGACACCATCAGATGCAGTAAGTAAGGATACGGTATCGTATCCATATATAGTTCTTCGGATCGCACGGACAACGACACCGGTTGTATTTAAAAATTAGAAAATAGTATGGGGGTATCATATGGAACTTGTAAAAAATAAACTCAGTACAACGATTTTAAAGACTTCTAAGTATTCGCAGTTTACGATCAATGATGATTTTAATGTACCGGATGCAAAAGACGATATGGAACGGATCATTGCAAGTACAGGAAATGTCCTTTTAGATGATGTAGAGACATTGGAGAATAAGGTGCGGATATCAGGAACAGTTGTATTTAAAGTCCTGTATCAGACAGTTGGTGAAGATGCTCGGTTTGAAACCTATGAGGGTGATGTTCCATTTGAGGAAACCATCAATATGGATGGCATACTTGCCGGTGATAAGGTCGATGTCAGCTGCGTGCTGGAAGATCTGTACATAACCATGATCAATTCAAGAAAATTTGAAGTTCGCGGTCTGGTTGGCATGAAACTGTGGGCTATGGATTCCGTAGAGCTGTCCGGGGCAACCGGATTGTTAAACGGATCGGGAATCGAATGCAGGAATGAGCAGATTCCATTTACAAATAATGTGGCATCTGTAAAAGATATATTGAAGGTAAAAGAAGATTTCGAGATCGCTGCCAATAAACCAAACATCGGTCGGGTGCTTTGGAGCCGGGTGTCCTTCTATGGCATCGAGACAAAGGTTGTAGATGGGGGAATAAATATCAAAGGACAGATGGACCTGTTTGTAATCTATCTGGCGGAGGAGCCCGGCGTACCGATGCAGTATCTGAATGAGAGCCGGGAATTTGAAGGTCTGATCCCTTGCGAAGAAGCAAATGAAGGAATGATCCTGGATGACCGCATCACGATGGGAAAAGGAGAAGTCAGTGTGCGTGCTGACAATGACGGAGAAGACCGTGTGCTTCAGGTTGAATATAATCTCCATACAGATATGAAGATTTACGAAGATATGGAGCTTTCTATCATCGGGGATATGTTCTCTCCGTCGGCAAATGTAGAAACGATCTGTGAACAGTTTCCATTTGAGAATCTTCAGATAAAAAATAATGCCAAGACAAAAGTCGTACATAAAGAGCGAATCAAGAGCAGCTTCCCGAAGATACTGCAGATCGTATATGCAACCGGAACAGTTGAGATCGATGAGGTAAAAGCAGGAGAGGACTGCATTGATATATCAGGTGCGGTAAAAGCTGAAATACTCTATGTATCAGCAGAGGATAGCAAGCCGTTACAGCAGATTGAAACGGCGATACCATTTAATTATCAAGTGGAATCCGTACCATTTGTCAATCAGGATTCAATCCGTATCAATCCATCCGTTGACCAGATTACAGCCCAGATGTTGAATTCCGATGAGGTGGAGATCAAGGCGGTGATCAATATGAATGTTACGGTATTTGCACCGGGTTCTGTGGACGTCATTACCGATATGAATATTCTGCCGATCGACTGGAATAAGAAGGCAGCCATGCCGGGTATGGTTGGATATGTTGTAAAAGAAGGCGACAGTATCTGGTCCATTGCCAAAGAATATTTTTCCAGCCTGGATTCCATCCGAACCATCAACCATCTGGAAAGCGACGAGGTAACACCGGGTGAGAAACTATTGATCGTAAAATGTTAGCAATATAAAAATCCCCGCCTGTCTCCGGCACGATGGTGGATAGTGTTTTCAACATCAGTGGAACTTTCGTTATGAGGTTTGCACTAGCTGTCAGC
>NZ_JAOQJS010000001.1:0-108972 GCF_025567345.1 Coprococcus ammoniilyticus | reverse complement strand
GGCGGGGGTTTATTTTTCAATCCAAAATCTTCGTGCAAATCCTATTGAAAAATGTTATCATCTGTATATGAGGTATTGATAAAAATTCCCAACAATGGGGCAAAGCACGGAGGGTAATACATGCTGGAACAATCTTACTACGATGAAGCTGATAAGATTATTGCTGCATATGGGACAGAGCCAAGATTTCTGATCCCGATCATTCAGGATATTCAGAGCGAATATAAGTATCTTCCGCCGGAATTATTACGATATGTGGCGGACAAACTGAATATTACAGAGGCAAAAGCTTACAGCGTAGCAACATTCTATGAGAACTTTTCATTTGATGCAAAAGGAAAGTTCATTCTTAAGGTGTGCGATGGAACCGCATGCCATGTCAGAAAATCCATGGATATCTTAAATCAATTGTATAAAGAACTTGGATTGTCAAAAGAGAAACACACAACAGATGATATGATGTTCACATTAGAGACAGTATCCTGTCTTGGCGCATGCGGACTCGCACCGGTCATGACGGTAAACGATGTTGTTCATCCGGCTATGACACCGGAGAAAGTAACTGCATTGATAGCAGAATTGAAGGAGGGTGCGAATGAATAGAATAACAAATGTATCGGAGCTTGACGCAGCAGTAAAACAGGCAGAAGAGATGTTGCATGCGGATTCGCACAGGATCCTTGTCTGTGCAGGAACCGGATGTCTGGCGGGTGGCTCTCAGAAAATATACGACCGGTTCTGCGAGATGGCGAAGCAGTCGGAGGGCGTGAAGGTAGAATTTGTCCCGGAGGCGGAGGATACAGTTATAAAAGAATCCTGTCATGTCGGCGTGAAGAAAAGCGGCTGTCATGGTTTCTGCGAGATGGGGCCGCTTGTGCGAATCGAGCCATATAATTATATCTACATAAAAGTAAAGGAAGAAGACTGCGAGGAGATCTTCAACGAGACGATCCTGCACGGAAGACCGGTAGAACGTCTGATGTATCACAAGGATGGTATTGTCTACAGACAGCAGGAAGAAATTCCATTTTATAAGAAACAGACCAGACTGGTACTGAAAAACTGCGGACATATCGATGCAGAAAATATCAATGAATATCTTGCGGTCGGTGGATATCAGGCACTTCGTAAGGTGTTATTTACCATGGAGCCTTCGGAGGTTATTCAGGTCATCAGTGACTCCAATCTGCGTGGACGTGGAGGCGGTGGTTTCCCGACCGGATACAAATGGCAGCAGGTTGCCAGACAGGCGGAGAAGATCCGATATGTTGTCTGCAATGGTGATGAGGGAGATCCGGGTGCGTTCATGGATCGAAGCGTGATGGAAGGCGATCCGCATAAGATGTTAGAGGGGATGATCATTGCTGCATATGCGGTTGGTGCGCAGGAGGGATATGTCTATGTAAGAGCAGAATATCCGCTGGCAGTCAGCCGTTTGAAGACTGCGATCGCACAGGCAGAGGAAGCGGGATTTCTTGGTGAGAATATCTTAGGCTCCGGTTTCTCTTTCCATATACATATTAATCGTGGCGCGGGAGCATTTGTCTGCGGAGAAGGAAGTGCGCTCACGGCATCGATTGAGGGACAGCGCGGAATGCCGAGAACCAAGCCGCCAAGAACCGTAGAGCAGGGCTTATTTGCCAAGCCGACGGTTCTGAATAATGTAGAAACCTATGCAAATGTATCCATGATCATTTTAAATGGTGCGGACTGGTATAAGTCGATCGGACCGGAGAAAAGTCCGGGAACAAAGGCATTTGCATTGACCGGAAGTGTAAAGAATACGGGACTGATCGAGGTACCGATGGGAACGAAGCTGCGTGAGATCGTATATGATATCGGTGGTGGCTTAAAGGATGATATCCCATTAAAGGCGGTTCAGATCGGTGGACCATCCGGTGGCTGTCTGGTGACGGATGATCTGGAGGTCAGTCTGGATTTTGATTCATTAAAGAGTAAAGGAGCGATGATCGGTTCAGGTGGTCTGGTTGTTATGGATGAGAATACCTGTCTGGTTGAGGTAGCCCGTTTCTTTATGAACTTTACACAGAACGAGAGCTGCGGCAAATGCGTTCCATGCCGTGAAGGAACCAAGCGGATGCTTGAGATCCTGGAGCGGATCGTTGCCGGAAATGGTACGTTAGAGGATCTGGATCTGTTAGAGGAACTGGGACAGGCAATCACTGACACAGCCCTTTGTGGACTTGGTAAGAGCGCAGCCCTTCCGGTACTTAGTACGCTGAAGAATTTCCGTCAGGAATACATCGAGCATGTGGTTGACAAACGATGCAGAACCGGAAACTGTAAAGCACTGGTTCGCTATAAGATCGATCCGGAAGCATGTAAGGGCTGTTCCAAATGTGCGAGAAACTGTCCGGTTGGTGCGATCACAGGCGAGATCCGGAAACCATTTGTCATTGATACAGCCAAATGTATCAAGTGTGGTGCATGTATCGATAATTGTGCGTTCCATGCAGTATATACAGAGAATTAAGGAGGGAGACGAACATGGATTATATTACGATCAATTCAATCAAAGTGCCGATCGAGGGCGAGAAGAATGTTCTGTCTCTGATCCGAAAGGCAGGGATCGACATCCCGACATTCTGTTATCATTCAGAATTATCCATCTATGGCGCATGTCGTATGTGCGTGGTAGAAGATGACAGAGGAAAAATATTTGCAGCATGCTCCGAGACACCGAGAGCGGGCATGGTGATCTATACGAATACAAAGAAAGTGCAGCAGTACAGAAAGCTTATTATCGAGCTGTTGTTATCCTCTCATTGCAGAGACTGTACGACCTGTCAGAAGAATGGCATGTGTGCGCTCCAGTCACTTGCCTATAAGGTTGGTGTGCATGCGGTTCGTTTCCTGAATAATAAAAAAGAAGAAAAGATCGATATGAGTTCACCATCTATCGTCCGGGATCCAAATAAATGTATCCTGTGCGGTGATTGTGTGCGTACCTGCGATGAGATTCAGGGACTTGGTGTTATCGATTTTGCATTCCGTGGTTCGAAAATGAAGGTGCAGCCGGCATTTGACAAGCCGCTTGCAGAGACAGACTGTGTAGGATGCGGACAATGTGCAGTTGTCTGCCCGACCGCAGCGATCTCGATCCGTACCAATGTAACCGATATCTGGGATGCGATCGAAGATCCGTCTATCCGGGTGGTCGCACAGATCGCACCGGCAGTCCGCGTGGCAGCTGGAGATAACTTCGGTATACCAAAGGGCGAGAACTGTTTTGGCAAGCTGGTATCAGCACTTCGTATCATGGGCTTTGACATGGTATTTGACACAAGCTTTGGTGCCGATCTTACGGTTATGGAGGAATCCAAAGAATTTGCGGCGCGTCTTGCGTCGGATGAGAAGCTGCCATTATTTACATCCTGTTGTCCGGGCTGGGTCAAATATTGTGAAGAAAAATATCCGGAATTTGCAGATAATCTGTCAACCTGCCGTTCTCCACAAGGAATGTTCTCAGCAGTGATCAAGGATTATTTTGCGGAGAAAGATAAAGAAGATGGTAAGAGAACGATGGTTGTATCGATCATGCCTTGTACAGCAAAGAAGGGAGAGATCCTCCGACCGGATAATTTCACGGATGGCAGACAGGATACCGATTATGTCATCACAACGACAGAGGTTGTGCGGATGATCAAGCAGATGGGACTGCAGTTTACCGAACTGGAAAATGAATCCGCAGATGCACCATTTTCCGTGGCTTCCGGTGCAGGCAAGATCTTCGGAACGACAGGTGGTGTAACGGAAGCGGTGCTCCGTCGCCTTGCGGAGGACAAATCCTATAACACGATCCGTGAGATCAGTTATACAGGTGTCCGGGGATTTGAAGGAACGAAGGAAGCAACGATCGAGTTAGATGGCAGAGAAGTGAAGATCGCAGTTGTACATGGTCTTGCAAATGCAGGACGGTTGCTTGACCGTATCCGATCCGGCGAAGCAAGCTATGATTTCGTTGAGGTTATGGCGTGCAGACGAGGATGTATCATGGGTGGTGGTCAGCCATCCGGCGCAGGCCCAAGAACCAGACGGAGCCGTATGGAAGGTATGTACAATGCAGACGCAAGTTCCAATGTCCGTTTCTCCGAGGAAAACCCGGCAGTTCGCCAGTTGTACGATCATTTTCTTGCCGGAAAAGAACATCGTCTGCTGCACCGGAATCTGTAGAGTTGTATTAATTTGTTGTAACACATAGAATCTGTGATTTTTAACAATTGTCATTCACCATTTGGTGTGCTACACTTAATTCGTAAATTTTTTGCGAAAGGGATTGACAAAGGATGCAGAAAGGAAAAGGCTTAAGCACAGCACAGCACAGCACAGCACAGCACAGCACAGCACAGCACAGCACAGCACAGCACAGCACGCTTAAATAGCGCTTTTTTGCATACCATAAAATATAGAATTGCAGTTGAGAAGACCTGGAACAGGATAATGGAAGATTATCCTGTTTCGGGTCTTTTTTGCGCTTGTGTCAACCCAGAGTAAAAAGAAGAAATTGGAAGGAGAGACAATATGAGAAACAAAAAACAAATGAACAAATTGGCTTTGCAGACAAAATTAAAACGTCTGCTGATCGCCGGAGGACTGGCAGCATTAGTAGCAGTACCACTGTTATCGGGAAATGCAGGTATGCGGAAAGTTGATGCAGCACAGGGGGATGTGAAGATCAATTCAACGAATTTCCCGGATGAAGGATTTCGGAAATATATTTCTAAGAACATTGACCGAAACAAAGATGGTGTATTATCAAAAGCGGAGATTAAGAAAGTTACTGAAATAAAACTGGAGCATTATGATGAAACTGGAAATGAATATGTTTATAATGATCTGACCGGTATTGGTGTGTTTACAGAATTGAAAAGACTGGAATGTGAAAGCCAGAAATCTCTTTCCAAACTGGACCTGCACAAAAATACAAAACTGGAATTCGTAAATTGTGGTCATAACGGCATAAAAGAATTGAATGTATCCAAATTAACGAAATTAAAAGAACTGAGTTGTTATGATAATAAACTGACAAAGTTAGATGTCAGCAAAAATGTAAAACTGGAGATATTAACTTGTGACAGCAATAACTTAACTGGTCTGGATCTTCGTAAGAATACAAAATTGGTAGAGTTGTATTGCAGCAGTAATAAATTGACAAAACTCAATCTTACAAAAAATACAAAACTTCATGATCTGTGGTGTGATAGTAATAAACTGATAAAATTAGATGTCAGTAAAAATACGAAGTTGTCTAGAATTGTTTGCAGTAGTAATAAACTTACGAAGCTTGATGTTACCAAGAATCTTGATCTTGTAGACTTGTATTGCGATACCAATAAACTGACAAAATTGAATGTTGATAAAAACGAAAAACTTATAGGTTTGGTCTGTTCTGATAATAAGCTGGCTCAGTTGCATCTTACAAATAATAAACAGCTTGTAAAGCTGGAATGTGCAAAGAATCAGTTGACCCAGTTGGATACCAGTCATAATAATGCCTTAGTATGGGTAGTGTGTACAAATAACAGGTTAACGAAACTGGATTTTAGTGCAAGTCCTTTATGTAATTCTGTTGTTTGCAATGAGAATAAATTGACAGAAATTATCGTACCAAAGAATATGGAAAACGATAGAATTTACTATGATAAAAATTTGAAGGTATCCATAAAGAAGAAGACAAAACCAGTCAAAAATGGAACCTATTTTGTTGAGGATACTTATAATTATCCATATTGTACCTTCCGTGTTACAAGTACAAAGGCCGGAAACCGGACAGTATCTCTTGGAGCATGGACCAATGCAGGTGCTTTCGGCACAAAAGGCTGGAAAAGCTATATGAAAGGAGTAAAATATGGAAATCAGACTTATAAGCTGACGTCCATTGATTCCGGAGCATTTGCAGGTGGAACATTCTCTGAATATGATGGAAATAATAATATTGTGATCGGAGGAAGTATTAAAACAATTGGTTCCAAGGCATTTGCAGGAACAAAAGTTTTAAAGACGATCACCCTTGGAACATCAGTTGAGAAAATTGGATCATATGCTTTTGCTAACAGCAGGGATTTAAAGGTTTTAAAGATCAAAACAACCAAGCTGACATCCAAAACGTTGAGCAAGAAAACCTTTGCCGGTATCACTTCAAAGACTACGGTCAAAGTACCAAAGAGCAAGCTTAGCGCATATAAGAAGCTTTTCCGTAAGTGCGGACTGAGCAAGAATGTAAAGGTTAAGGCAATCTAAAAAAGCCGGAAAGAGTAATATAATATATTTGTTGCAGAGGCAGCGGTTAAGTTATTATAAAATAAAAACAAGCAGGAAATCTTTTAAAGATTCCTGCTTGTTTTATAACTATATAATATTTTTTTATGCTGCTTCTTTCTTTGCGACTGTATTTGCATTTGCTTCCGGCATCAGCTTCTTGAATAATGGAACGATCTGTGCAGCGATAATAGCTTTTACAAGATCTAATGGAATAAATGCAACAAAGCCTGAAAGGAAAGCAACTTTCCAGGTTAAGTTTCCGTTGAACTTCCACCATAACATTCCGATGATATCAATGAGGGCTGCTGTTAAAATAGCAACGATCGTATAACGGATACGATTGTATTTCTTACCCTTTGTCAGACCTGCAAAGATAGTAACGATAATAAATGAGAATGTATATCCACCGAATACTCCTGTCAGATAACCGATACCGGAGCCGCCGCCGATAAATACCGGAACGCCGACTGCACCGAGGATCATCCATAAAGCAACGATGATCGTTGAGTCGCGAACTTCAAATACCAGTGCAATGAGCATGATCATAAAGTTCAGTAACGTAATGTGTGCTGCATTTGGGAGTGGAGTTGGGATACTTAAATATGCGGATACGCATAAGATTGCTGCAAATACAGCCATCATTGTAATCTCCACGGTTGTGAATTTGTTTTTCATGTGTGTGTTCTCCTTGTTGAATAAATAATATAGGTACAATGGATGCCATCCCTCGATTGGATGAGGTTAAGGGGGATTGACAAAAATATGAAGCGGATAGCAGGGCTAAGCTATCCGCTTCCCGATAACAAATTGAATGTCAACTATTAAATGGCACCCACTGGATAACATTATAGATGCCATGTCTTTGAATGTCAACCGCAAAATGCATTTATTGGTTGACATTTGGATAACTTTACTTAGGAATTGTCATTTACCTTTCAGTGTGCTACACTAAATTCGTAAATTTTACGCGAAAGGGATTGACAAAGGATGCAGAAAGGAAGAGGCTTAAGCACAGCACAGCACAGCACAGCACAGCACAGCACAGCACAGCACAGCACAGCACAGCACGCTTAAATAGCGCTTTTTTGTATGCGATAAATATAGAACGACAGTTAAAGACCTGGAACAGGATAATGGAAGATTATCCCGTTCCGGGTCTTTCTGCGTTTGTATCAACCCGGAGTAAAAAGAAGAAATTGGAAGGAGAGACAATATGAAAAACAAGAAACAAATGAACAAATTGGCATTGCAGACAAAATTAAAACGTCTGATGGTTGCCGGAGGTCTGGCAGCCTTGGTGGCAGTACCACTGTTATTTAGTAATGCAGGAATGAGGAAAGTTGATGCGGCTCAGGGGGATGTGAAGATCAATTCAACGAATTTCCCGGATAAAGGATTTCGGAAATATATTTCTGAGAATATCGACTTGAATAAGGATGGTGTATTGTCAAAAACAGAGATTAAGAGCGTAAAGACAATATATCTGGGTTCTGCGAGTGAAGTAGGTGGCTATATATGTAAAAATCTGACCGGTATCAATATATTTACAGAGTTACAGACGTTGGAGTGTAGCTGTAATAAACTGACGACGTTGGATGTCAGAAAAAATACGAAGTTAGTAAAATTAGGTTGCGACGTCAATAAACTAACGAAGCTAGATGTTAGCAAGAACTCCAAATTAGAATATTTGTCTTGTAGGGACAATAAATTGACGAAGCTGGATGTTAGCAGAAATTCCAAGTTAAAATATTTGGATTGTTATGACAATAAACTTACAGACTTGAATATAAGCAAAAATCAAAATTTAATAGTATTAAATTGTTCGTCTAATAAGCTTTCAAAATTAGATGTGACAAAAAATAAAAAATTAAGTTTATTAAAATGTAGAGATAATAAACTGACAAAGCTGGATGTTACCAAGAATACAAGACTGATTGAATTGGATTGTAGTCGCAATAATCTGAAACAACTGAATTTGAGATATAATGAATGGCTTTCTAACCTGTTGTGTTCATATAACAAACTGACAAGTTTGGATACCAGTTATAATAAGTCATTACGCAACGTGGATTGTTATCACAATAAATTAACAAAATTGGATTTTAGTGCAAGTCCTTTATGTGATCGTATTGATTGCAGTTCAAATAAACTAACAGAAGTTATTATAGCAGAGGGCGTAAAAAAAACTAGTGTTTATTATGATCAAGAGATAGATCGTTCAATAAAAATAAAAAGTAAGAAGACAAAACCGATGAAAACCGGCGAGTATATTACTTTATTTGATGATGGGAAATTTGATTATTATGTATTTCGCATCACTGGAAGCAAGAAAGGGAAAGAAACCGCAACATGTGTATATTATAAATTGGATATAATTGCACCTTATGGTGAGCCATCAAAAAAAGTTAAAAAAAGTTTTAAATTTGGAAATACAACATATAAGGTAACAGCAATCGGGGAAAATGCATTTAAGGAGTTGAACTCCTATTGTGAAGATGAAAATATTTGTAAATCCATTATAATTGGTAATTCTGTGAAAATAATTGGTTCCAAGGCATTTGCTGGTACAGAGGATTTAAAGTACATTATCCTTGATGAATCAGTTGAAGAAATTGGATCATATGCTTTTGCCAACAGCAAGGATTTAAAGGTTTTAAAGATCAAATCCACGAAGCTTACATCCAAAACGCTGAACAAGAATGCATTTGCCGGTATTACGTCAAAGACGACAGTCAAAGTACCAAAGAGCAAGCTTAGTACATATGAGAAGCTTTTCCGTAAATGCGGACTGAGCAAGAATGTAAAGATCAAGGCAATCTAAAAAGCCGGAAAGAGTAATATAATATACGCAAAATTATATAGCCTGCGTATCTGTATATTATGCAGAAATGCAGACTATATGAATACTGTAATTGAAACGATCTTCCAGAATATATTTGTTCCGGAGGATCGTTTTTTGTAATGACATAGAATGGTTAAGGATAATATTATTTGATAAAAAAAGAACTTCTTTCCGCTGGCGGTTTTTATATTGTAAAAATCAGTGTAATTATCTAAATGAGATATAATGATATTGAAAAGATTTTAAATTATTTGTATAGTTAAATGGTAAAAACTTTAGAATTTGTAGAGAAAGAATCGATGATTATGGCAATGTCTACAATTGATAAATATAAGGTATCTTTTGATACGGAGAATATAAATGTAAGAGATATGGTAATTGCAGGATTGGATCAGGTACAATCGAATAGTACGAAAGATTTTAATGAGGTATGTGATAGACTGGAGAAAAAATATACGAATGCAGCAATACACAATTAGGATGAGTAAACTGTCAGAACAAGATTTAGAAAGCGCTGGTGATTATATTGCTTATAAGTTGTTGAATCCTACTACTGCTGTAAATACGATGCAGGGAATAAGAAAAACAATTAACACATTACAACTTTTTCCTGAATGTCATGAGTTGGATGAAGATGTAGAATTAGCTGGATTAAGTGTTCGTAAGATATATTATAAGAGATATAAAATATTTTATATTATTGATCAATATAATAAAATTATTAATATAATCAGAATATTACATAAGTTGGAAAAAAGTAAAACATGGATATACCAGACTTTAACGAATGGAGAAGATAACAATCATGCTTAGAGTTGGCGTTACAGAACTGAATATTGGATTTGAGAATAGGGAAGAAGCAAAGAAATGCTGCCTTGAAGTTATGGAAGAAGCAAGTGCAAATGGAGTAGAGCTACTGGTATTTCCGGAGATGACACTGACAGGATTCACGATGCGGCCATGGTTGTATGCGGAAAGCTGGGATGCGGATAACATCCCGGACAGTGTTTCATTTTTTATGGAGAACAGCAGAAAATATAAGATGAAGATGGCATTTGGGTATATTCGTGCGGTTATGGCAGATAGCGACAAGATGGATGATGAAACGAAAGAACCGGTTTATGAGAACCGGCTGGTGCTTGTGGATGGAGAAAAAGTGGTACTTGATTATGCGAAGATCCATCCATTTTCATATAGCGGTGAGGATAAGGTATATCGGGCAGGAGAAAAGCTTGTACAGGCACAGGTAAAGGATATCCGGATAGGCGGATATATCTGCTATGACCTTCGTTTCCCGGAGATTTTCTCTGCAATGAGAGATCAGTATGAAGCTATCATGGTGATCGCAAACTGGCCGGAAACGAGGGCGGAACAATGGAAAACACTCTTGAAGGCAAGGGCGATCGAGAATCAGGCATATGTGATCGCAGTCAACCGGGTTGGAGATGGAGATGGGCTTCACTATATTCCGGGCTCTCATGTATATGACTGGCTTGGGCGGGATGTATCGATCCGGGTTAGTGAGAAGCTGCGTGTTGCAGATATTGATCCCGGGGCAGTCAGACATGCAAGAACAGAATTTCCACAGACAAATGACAGAAAGAATACATTTTATAAGATGCTTTATTAATGAAATGTGCTTATAGACAGTTGGATCGGCATGAAAAATACATGATATGTTTCATTTTTATTCGACTGGTTATAAGTACATTTCATTTTTTGAATAAAGATAAATTGAAAGTGATAAGATAATAGTATATAATAAATATGGATAATATATTATCAATTATAATAAAAATGACGGATATATAGATAAAATATTATCTATATAAATAATTTGCGGGGTAAAGATACATGAAACCTTTTGTATGGGAGACACCGGATGAATTAGATAAGAAATTGGCAGAAAGAGTTCGCAATATACGAAAGCGTAGATCGTTGTCACAGCAGCAGTTAGCGGAACAAAGTGGCGTAAGCTATGGATCAATCAAACGATTTGAGCAAACCGGACAGATCTCTCTGTTGGGATTGACGCGGATTGCGGTTGCACTGGATATAGCAGATGAGCTTCGGGAATTGTTTACACGGGTTCCGTACAAGGATATTCAGGAGGTTATGAATGAGACAAATAGAAGATAGGATGCTTCAGGTTTGCTATGAGGATCGTTTGGTGGGAACGATGGTGTTAACAGCAGACCGAAAAGCTGCTTTTGAATATAGTGATGAATGGCTGGAAGATGGATTTTCAATCAGCCCTTTTTCGCTGCCGCTGAAAAAGCAGGTATTTGTGCCGAAAAAAGATTATTTCGGCGGGCTGTTTGGAATATTTGCAGATAGTCTTCCAGATGCGTGGGGAAGATTATTATTAGATCGGCTGCTTAGGGCAAATCATATCAATCCGGATGAACAAGGTGTTTTAGAACGTCTTGCTATTGTGGGAGATTCCGGGATGGGGGCTTTGTGCTATCATCCACAGAGCGTTCTGGTGGCGGAGCAGGAAACGGATGATCTGGATGAATTAGCAGAAGCGTGCCATAGAATCATGAATACAGAATATTCGGATAAATTAGATGAATTATATGGGCTTGGTGGAACCAGCGGCGGAGCAAGGCCAAAGATCATGACGAGGATAGATGGGGAAGATTGGATCATAAAATTTCCAGCACATGTTGACAGGGCAGATATTGGACAAATGGAATATGATTATTCGGTCTGTGCAAAAAAATGTGGAATCGTTATGAGTGAGACAAGGTTGTTTCCATCGCAGCGACATGCAGGATACTTTGGAACCCGGAGATTTGATAGAAAAACGGATGGGAGCAAGGTTCATATGGCAACGGCGGCAGCGTTGTTAGAACTTGATTTTAATCAGCCAAGTCTGGACTACCATGACCTGATGAAATTAACAAGAATAATGACGCGAGATAATAAAATGGATGTTGAAAATATGTTTCGCAGAATGTGTTTTAATGTATTTGCACATAACAGGGATGATCATTCAAAGAATTTTTCGTTTGTATATGATACTGAATCAGAAACATGGAGATTGAGTCCGGCATATGATCTGACGTATAGCACAACCTATTATGGTGAGCATACAACATCTGTTGATGGAAATGGACAAGATCCGGGAGAAACGGAGCTTTTGACAGTAGGAGTGCAGGCAGGAATGAAGAAAAAACAATGTCAGGAGATTATAAACGAAATCAAACAACGGGTTGAGGAAGATCTGAAGGCTTATGCAACCTTCCAAACCACATAAAGCTTGTAAAATCCCGCATAATGGAGTAAAATGGAAAAAGCAATTAAGGAGGAAACTTTTATGGGTAAGGACGATTGCATTTTTTGCAAGATTGCAAATGGTGAGATACCATCAGCAACAGTTTATGAAGACAGCATATGTAGAGTAATACTTGATGTAAATCCTGCAAATAAAGGTCATGCTTTAATTATACCAAAAGAACATTATGATGATATATATAGCATGGACGCGGATACTGCTTCAAAGATCTTTACGATTGCGACAGAGGTTGCCAAGGCTCAGAAAGCGGAATTAAATCCTGACGGACTGAACATTATTCAGAACAATGGCGCTGCTGCAGGACAGACAGTATTCCATTTTCACATGCATCTTGTGCCAAGATTCATTAAGGATACGGTTACAGTTACATGGGTTCCGGGTCAGTCAGACAATGAGGAACTGGATCGGTTGTCAAAGGCACTTCGTAAGAGAATTTAAGGAAAACATGGATAAAAGGACAGAGACAGGGATAACTTCAAATCAGTTAAAGCTTCTGGCATGCATATTTATGTTATGTGACCATGTAGGACTTGTTCTAATGAATAATAACTGGATAATGCGGGCTGTAGGACGGCTCGCATTTCCTATATTCGCATTCCTGTTGGTAGAAGGGTACAGGCATACGTCGGATATCAGAAAATATTTTATCCGGCTCTTTTTGTTTGCGCTGATTTCGGAAGTTCCATTTGATCTGGCATCGACCGGACAGGTATTTGATCTGCAGAAGCAGAATATTTTCTTTACACTTGCGGCGGGGCTGGTTGTGCTTTATCTTGGAAAAGTAGCAAAATGGAATCAGATGGGCGCAGTCATCGGAATTGTTGTCATTATGGTAGTTTCAGAGGCTCTGCATTTTGATTATGGAATGGCGGGCATTCTTCTGATCGTATTAATTTATTATTCGACCAAGGATGACACGGCGGAACAAGTATTCAGAAATGCCGGTCTTGTGACCGGACATTATCCGTTTGGCTGGAAGCTGCGTCAGAATATGGGGTTTGCAATCGTATCGGCAGTGCTGTATTTCCTGTTTTACGGAATAAGGCAGCTCTATGCAGTTTTGGCAATCCTGCCGATCAGTCTGTACAACGGAGAGTATGGTCGGAAGAATAAAGTTCTTAAATATACATTTTATGTGTTCTATCCGGCACATTTGCTCATCTTATACCTGCTCAGCAAGGCGGTTTTATAGGATAGCTTTAATGAATTTTTGTCGCAAAACAGAAATTACCTATTGACTTATGGAAATATATCAGTTAGAGTATAGCTGTTTCAGAACTGCATTGCAGTTTGAATACAAATAAATATTTATAAATGCTCTTATTCAGAATGGTGGAGTCATAAGGGACTATGAAGCCATGGCAACCCCGGAACAGGTGAAAGAAAGACCTGTATGGAAGGTGCCTTCCTGAGCGAGTCTGTGATATGCAGACGTCGAACAATGAGAGGTTTGATTTTATCAATCCGCTCAGAGCGGATTTTTCTTTTGCATAAAACCAGGTGGGGATAACTTGTCTGAAAAAAGAAAAATCAAAAGCTATGTGAACGAATACGCATGGCAGTAACTATAGATAGTATTTATACAAGGAGGAAATGATGGAAAAATTATTATTCACATCAGAATCAGTAACAGAAGGTCATCCGGATAAAATCTGTGACCAGATTTCCGATGCAGTATTGGATGCATTGATGGAGCAGGATCCAATGAGCCGTGTTGCCTGCGAGACATCGATCACAACAGGTCTTGTACTTGTAATGGGTGAGATTACAACAAAAGCATATGTAGACATTCAGAAGATCGTTCGTGAGACGATCCGTGAGATTGGATACGACAGAGCAAAATACGGATTTGACTGTGATACCTGTGGTGTTATCACAGCAATTGATGAGCAGTCAGCAGATATTGCAATGGGTGTTGATAAGGCATTAGAAGCAAAAGAGCATCTGATGAGCGATGATGATATCGAAGCGATTGGCGCCGGAGATCAGGGTATGATGTTTGGATTTGCAACAAATGAAACACCGGAATATATGCCATATCCGATCGCACTTGCACATAAGCTTGCAAGAAAACTGACAGAAGTAAGAAAGAATGGAACACTTCCATATCTCAGACCAGACGGTAAGACTCAGGTAACAGTAGAGTATGATGAGAATGGAAAAGCAAAGAGACTCGATGCGGTAGTTCTCTCAACTCAGCATGGCGAGGAAGTATCACAGGAACAGATCCATGAAGATATCAAGAAGTATGTATTTGATACAGTTCTTCCTGCTGATATGGTAGATGAAGATACCAAGTTCTTTATCAATCCAACCGGAAGATTCGTTATTGGCGGACCAAATGGTGACAGTGGACTTACAGGACGTAAGATCATCGTAGACACTTATGGTGGATATGCCCGTCACGGCGGCGGTGCTTTCTCAGGAAAGGATTGTACAAAGGTTGACCGTTCCGCAGCGTATGCAGCAAGATATGTAGCAAAGAACATTGTAGCAGCAGGACTTGCTGATAAATGTGAGATCCAGTTGTCTTATGCGATCGGTGTTGCCAGACCTACATCTATCATGGTAGACACATTCGGAACAGGAAAGGTATCCGATGAGAAGCTGGTTGAGATCATCCGTGAGCATTTTGATCTTCGCCCAGCCGGAATCATCAAGATGCTTGACCTCAGAAGACCAATCTACAAGCAGACAGCAGCATATGGACACTTCGGAAGAACTGACCTCGACCTTCCATGGGAGAGACTCGACAAAGTTGATATGTTGAAGGCATATTTATAAGAGAAACAATTAAAAACCTGTCGGAAGTTTGCAGCTCTTGAATAAGGTTTATAATCACGTTTTTGCCGCATGAGATTGATTTAATATTATGACAAAGCGGTGGTATAAAAATAAGACCTACCAGAGTTTGTTATTTCTGAATAAGGTTTCATAATCCATAGTGTAGTCGACTGAGTTTCATTCAATTTTGTGCCATGTCGTCGCCGCAAAGGTTTTTATCGCGGCAGAGACATGTGCATATAAAATTGAGTGAAACAAAGGTAGGCAAACGTGATTAGAAACCTTAATCAGGAAATAACAACTTTTGGTAGGTCTTATTTTTCTTCTTTACTATCCGGTACATTCTGCTTGATCGGCTTAAACTGCAAGGAGCCGGTGTTTTTCTTTGGCTCTTCGTGATTCACGATCGCTTCTGCCATATTGAATACCTCTGACAGATCAGCCGTATTCATGGAAGAGTACTGAGCCGCCTTTTTGATGATTTTATCTGCCGGAGTTGCTTCTTTTTCTTCCTTTGCTTTTTTAGTTTCGCTGCTTAATCTGGTGGAAGTGACATCTTCAGCTTTTACGGATGGCTTAGCAGTAAGCTCTGTCATGCCATCTGTTACCGGAATGTCCGCAGGCTTTTGGTTGTTTGTATCATCGGCATTTTCTGCTGGTGTTTCGTCCAGAACAACAGCAGCGGCTATCGTATCCTCTGACTTTGTATCATTTGCAGAAACAGTATCATCCGAAGTATTATCAGTATCGATACCTGTATCATTGCCTGTGTTGTGATCTGTGTTGTCTGGTGTATCATCGGCAGCATTATTGCTGGTATTGTCGGTACCGTTTTCGGCATCGCCGCTTGTATTGTTATCAGGACCATTGCCTGCGTTGCCAGCGGTATCGTTATCGGAATCATTGCCTGCATTGTCGTCGGTATCGTTATCGGAACCGTTGCTTGCAGCACCATCAGGATCATCGTCAGGATCATCGTCAGGAAGTCCCTGCTTGATCACCCGGATCAGCATAATTCCGAGGATAATGATCAGGAAGAACATAACTACGATCACGATGATACATATAGTGATAACCTTGTCCTTGTGCTGATCAAAGAAAGAGCCATTGTTGGCATCTGTCGCAGAAGCAGTCGTGACTGCTTCTGTTGGAACTGCTGAAGCGACAAATCGGGTAAATGTTTTCTCAACGGTATCATAGTAGAACCATCCAGGTTCACCGTCCGGACTCATGGCATATACTACGAGGATCGTATCATCTTCATATTTGTGATAGGCGGTTACGGAATTTTTGTTAAACTTATAGGTGAAAGCTGTGTAACCCGACGGCACTGTAACGTCTTCGCCGGCTGTCAGAATGATAAAGCTTTTGTAAGCAGATGCAACATTGATAAATGGAACCGCAGATTTTGCAGTAGTATCAATGATATACCATGCTCCGTTTTTGCTGTCCTTATCTGTCAGATAAGCACATTTAACCAGTCCGTTTGGAGACTGATAGAGAATGATTTCGGTATCATTATATTTCTCTTTTATTTCGGCAAATCCTTCTGGAATAGTAAGCTTGCTGTAATCTTCTGTAAAATAATAATCTTTTCCATCAATCTGGATGATCGCTCTTGTATCTACCAGTTCTTCCACATTAACCGCAATGTCGTAGATATGATTATCGCCGGTTTCAGCAGTAACCTTGATAGAGATATGAGAGGTCTTTCCCGGTTCAAAATCTTCATTTCCGGTAATGGAAACGGATGATTTGCTGTCTTCCGGGATCGCATTGATCGCAAGGCTTGTGGTATCTCCGGGAACGGTTGTCTCATAAGTATATGTATCTTTTGCAAATTCAGGCTTTAATTCACCTGGTGTGATCTGGATCGAAGACAGATAACAGTTATCAGACATTTCCTCTGTGGTATCTTCCGTTGTGTCCTCGGAAGAAGTGTCTGTCGTATCTTCTGTTGTAGATTCGGAAGAATTTGTTTCTGTTGTAGCCGGGGTGTCTGTTGTATTTGGTTCGCTGGTCGTTGCTTCTGTTGTACTGTTGCCGCCAGCGGCTGTTATTGTGATCGTAGCACCTGCATCTGATGCTCCGGCATGTTCTTCGCCCCATGTATAGACATCGGAGCTTCCCGTACTGACATAGGCAGATCCTGTATTTATAGCAGAAAATGTAAAGCTGTTGGAAGCAGAAGTAATATTTCCATCGCCATATCCGGCACAGGATACGGTTCCACCTCCGCCATAGCCATCGCCGGACTGATATTCCAGTAAGGAGGAATCATAGGACAGACAATAGCTGTAAGCACCCAGTGCTTCAGAACAACTGATCGATACGGTTACTGTAACCGAACCACCCTTTTGAATGGATGAGGATGAAAGCGAGATCGAGAACTGGGTAGATGCTGCATAGGAGTGTATGCTGTTTCCATATACCAGACAGCTTAATCCCAGAACCAAGATCATACATAATGCTGCTAATTTTTTTCTTGTTTTCATTTTATATATCTCCTGTATTTTATCATCTATTCATTTACTGCTGCATGATCTGTGCTGCGCCCATCAGATATTTCTGGACTTTTAACAGATCGAGAGCAGATAACATACCACTTCGTTTGATATTTGCGGCTTTCAGGTATGGATCCTTTAAGGTAGAAGCACCGATAATATGCTTCTGTATCTTTAACAGATCCAGTGCATTGATAATTCCGTCACCATTTACATCACCGAAAATAATAACGGTATAGGTGCTGGTATTGCCCGAAACAGTTATTTTTACAATGTCACCGGTACCGATACGGTCAGATGTCTTTTCTTCACCGGATGAAGTTCTTACACTGACAGTTCCGTTTGTACATCCAAGATTGGAGACAAATGCAGATACGGTGGTTGATACTGCTACGCCGGTTATGATTCCGTCGGATACAGTATAGTTACCGTCAAATTCAGGATCTGAGCTGGAATTACCGGAAGATTTACCACGGACGATCGTTAATGTATAAGTACGTTTTGCGCCGCTTTGGGCTTTTACCGTAATTTTTACTGTATTCGTACCCTTTGACAGACTGACTTTTCCTGTTCCGGATACGGAAGCGTTTTTGTTGACCGGACTTGCAGAAATCGTAACAGAACTTGTTTTCTCTGATACGATCAGGGAATACTTGGTTGTTGTATTGACTGCAAATGTTGGTGTCAGGGAATAGTTATCAATACTCAGTGATTTGAGATAGTTGTTTGGATTGCCACTGTCTGCCGGTTTGCTGACCATGGTATCCGGCATATTTTTGTATACCGGGATACAGAATGTGATTGAATTGTTCAGTGTGCCTGCGCCACTGTAGGCATCGTATACCTTAGAGGCTTCAGAGGAAGCCGCCTGAACATTGGTCATATACTGATGGGAGTATAAGGCAGAGGTATTTGTGACATTGAATTTCTGTGTATACAAAGTATTCTGCTTCTGCAGAATGTAATTATTTCCAATGTATTGAGCGCCGCCATAGATGGATTTGTATACGGTGTTCCACGGTCTTCCGTAGGTAGAACCGGAGGATGCCCATTTAAGTGCATTTGTAACGGCGTTTCCGGTTACGCTGTCGAAACCGCCGATGTTATAGAAATTATAGATTCCCGGATATACGGAATGCTTTCCATTTGTGGCAGAACTGAGTGATGAGCCAACCTCCTGTTTGATTCGGGAGGCAATGTGGTATGGGCTGACACCGACTGCCTTTCCGGCTTTGATGATCAGTTCGGAATATGTACTGTTGGAACCGGATGGCTTGGATTTGTACATAAAGGTTCCGTTCAAAATGGATTCCACGCCGGATTTGGACTGAGAATCTTCATAAGAGAGATTCTCAAATGCAAATACGAACCGTTCATACAGATAAACACGGGGATCCAGATAATAGGAGACCAGTTTATCCGATGCGGCATACCAGCAGTTACCATCAAAGGATGCCCATGTATCGGTTTTGATGTTGTAACCGATCGTCGTGGAACGCCAGTTGTAGCGTGGATAACTGCTGGTTCCCTGAACCAGATTTTTGATCTGACCGGATTTGTTTCGTTCATTATCTACAAGATCATCCCAGTCGATTCCTGTCTGGACAGCTTTAAAAGTCCAGGATGGATGAGCCTCATGCAGTTCCCGGAGCTGTGCCTTATAGCTTTCCGGAAATCCCTGATCATTCATATAGGATTCAAAATCTTTGTCGGATTTTTTCCCTGAGGATTCTGTCGTTGCTGTTGTATTGTTTTTATCAGAAGAGTCTGTTTTGTCGATAGTGACATATGAAGCGGATACGTAGCCGGTATAGGTTGTCTTGTTATAAACAAGGGATACTTTATACCAGGAGCTGTTTGAGGTGTTCAGGATTGTAAGCTTGTGACCCCCATTTAACATAATGTTACTGCCGTGATCCGTTACAGGATTGCCGCCGGGGGCATCACGGAAATAAACATTCGTTACTCCATCTTTGATATGACCGGATTTTCCTGCGGCATCAGAAAGTCCGCTGTTCATGAAAAGACAGACCACAAGACAGCAGATAAGTGCTGCGATCGCCAGTATGGCGGATCGGTATGGTCTGTTACTTAGCCGTTTGTTATTCATATGATGCTCTCCTTTGTATATAAATGCACGATTCGATTTTTGTGATAAAAATATATAAGCCTAAAAAATACAATACTGATTTTAGTTTACCATAATCTCAGAAAAAACAAACCCCTTTTTCGTCAAAAAATTAGTGATTTCACAGAAAAAATTGGACGTGCGTACAATATAGAACATATAGGTTGAAATAGAAAATAGGACAGCGGGACAGGTCGAAAATATTTGATTATGAAAATGTGATTGCTGATTTGAAAATAAAAAGAGATGCTGACCGATATAGTGGAGCAGGCATCTCTTTTTTCATGTGTATATTTATCCGATTTTTAATTTAAATTTCTGAATATCTTTGTCAGTATCAACTTTTTCGATCTTTCCGCCCAGACCACGGATCTTTTCATCAAATTTCTCATATCCACGCTGGATATACTTAATATCTGATATAACGGAAAAATCATCTGCAACTAATGCAGCAATCACAAGAGCAGCACCGGCACGAAGATCCGGAGCAGCTACATTTGCACCAGAGAAGGATTCTACACCATCAATGATAGCGGTATTGCCTTCTACCCGGATGTGAGCGCCCATTCTGGCAAGCTCGGCAACATATTTGAACCGATTCTCAAATATGCTTTCTGTTACAATGCTGGTTCCGTTTGAAAGTGCCAGTGTGACAGCCATCTGCGGCTGCATATCCGTTGGAAAACCCGGATAAGGAAGTGTTTTGATATTGGTTGGTTTCAAACGTTTATCAGACATAACTCTTACAGAGTCATCATATTCAATTACATGAGCACCGATCTCATTTAACTTGGAAGTGATAGCTTCCAGATGTTTTGGAATTACATTCTTGATCAGTACATCACCCTTTGTTGCGGCAGCGGCTACCATGAAAGTTCCGGCTTCAATCTGATCCGGAATGATGGAATAAGTTGTGCCATGGAGTTCTTTAACACCACGGATACGGATCACATCGGTTCCTGCACCCTTGATATTAGCACCCATACTGTTTAAGAAGTTTGCAACATCAACGATATGCGGTTCTTTGGCTGCATTTTCAATTGTGGTCTTACCTGTTGCAAGAGCAGCCGCCATCATAATATTGATTGTTGCACCTACGGAGGTGACATCCATATAAATATGGTTTCCAATCAGCTCTTCTGCGTGTGTGGAGATAATACCGTTTGCAATATCAACCTGAGCACCAAGTGCTTCAAAGCCTTTGATGTGAAGGTCAATCGGTCTGGCACCAATATCACAGCCACCAGGTAATGCAACCTGAGAGTGCTTGTATTTTCCAAGTAATGCACCTAACAGATAGTAAGATGCACGAATCTTACGGATGAATTCATCATCTACGCACAGATCACTGTTTGGATTGATAGCGGCGCCACAGATGGATACGGTATGTTCGTCTATGTAGCGTACTGTCGCACCAATACCCTGGATTGCCTGAAGAAGGACACGGGTATCTCTTACATTTGGTACATTTTCTATTATAACTTCCTGATCGGTCATTACAGCAGCAGCAAGGATTCCGAGAGCTGCGTTCTTTGCACCTGCAATAGTTACCTCTCCTTCAAGAGGCTGACCGCCTTTGATCACATATTGTTCCATATTGCACCTCTAAATATTTATAAACATATTTAAAAAGTCCGGTTAAAATTTCTGTCGTTTTTCGATACTTTACCGCACAGATAACTTCTAGATTATAGCATATTTTTGCGAAAAGTAAATAGCAAGTAAAATTATTTATCTGCTTCGCAGTAAATACAACGATAAATCCGGTGTGCTCTGTCTGTAAGCTTAAAGATGTGCTGGATTCCCTGTTCGGTTGAGGTTATACAGCGCGGATTGGTACATTTCTTGATGCCTACCAGACGTTCCGGAAGCTCAATATTTTTCTTTTCCACCAGTTTTCCGTCACGGATAATATTAACGGAGATATCCGGATCGATATATCCAAGGACATCAAGGTTGATGTCGATATCCTGATCTATCTTTAAGATATCCTTTTTACCCATTTTCTGGCTTTTGACATTTTTGATAATTGCTACGGAGCAGTCCAGCTTGTCGAGATGCAGGTCATTATAGATCTGGAGTGCCTTGCCTGCAGCAATGTGATCAAGTACGATACCATTTTGAATACTGTCTATGTTCATCTGTTTGTACCTCCTATGCTAAACCAAGCAGTGTGGCAATTAATGCCATACGGACATATTTACCATTTAATACCTGACGGAAATAACATGCTCTTGGATCGTCATCCACTTCAACAGCAATCTCATTTACTCGTGGCAGCGGATGCAGGACACACATGTCCGGACGGGCAAGTGCCATCTTGCTGTTATCCAGTATGTAAGTATCCTTTAATCGGATGTAATCTGCTTCGTTGAAGAAACGTTCTTTCTGTACTCTTGTCATATAGAGGATATCCAGTTCTCCGATCACATCCTCCATAGATGAAACTTCCTTATAAGGTATATTATTCTTCTCGATCACTTCTGTGCGGATATAATCAGGAATTTTTAATTCATCCGGTGAAATAAGCACAAAACTGATATTTTCATAACGGGACATTGCTTTGATCAGAGAATGAACGGTACGTCCAAACATCAGATCTCCGCAGAAGCCGATCACAAGGTTGTCCAGCCTTCCTTTTTCACGTTTGATCGTTAAAAGATCAGCCAGTGTCTGTGTTGGGTGGTTATGTCCACCGTCACCTGCATTAATGATCGGTACATCAGATTTCATGGATGCAAGCATCGGAGCGCCTTCCTTGAAATGGCGCATAGCTATGATATCTGCATAACAGCTTACAACCTTTACTGTGTCACCAACGCTTTCACCCTTAGATGAGGATGATGAACTGGCAGAAGAAAAACCAAGTACATTACCACCTAATTCCATCATGGCGGCTTCAAAACTTAAACGAGTTCTTGTACTTGGTTCAAAAAATAAAGTAGCGAGCTTTTTGCCTTTGCATAACTCACTGTATTTTTCTTTATGATCAATAATATCCTGAGCAAGATTTAAAATGTGATCGAGCTCTTCCAAACTTAAATCCATTGGGTCTATCAGATGTTTCATGGCGGCCTCCTTACAAATTTGCTATCCCCGATTATAGCACCTGCCTGAATGCCATGCAACCGGTTTTTTCCGGTAAAATCATGGAATGTAAATAACCGCCGGGGGCATACTGTTATTCGCAAGACGTTTCCACTCGTATCCTCGTGCAGCGGTACATAAAGTTGCAAAGGACGCAACTTAAGTACCGGCCTCGGATAATGCTTGCGATATAACAGTATGCCCCAGGCGGTTATCAACATTCCATGGTTTTATGAATTTAAGAGTGTGTACATTACGGCCTTTTCAGCATGACGACGGTTTTCTGCCTCGTCTAGGATATGGTCGAGGTTCTTATCTACGACATCCTGAGAGATTTCGAAGCCGACATGCATTGGCATATCGTGGAATACGATCGCTTTGCTGTCTTTTGTGAAGTCGCCGTTTAACTGGTAAGGCATCATCTTTGCAAGGGTTTCTTCCTTTTGCTTCTGATAAGCAGGATTGTTGAAGAATTCCATATCTACCCATGTATCCGTGTAGAGGACATCCATCTTATTTGCATATTCCTTTGCTTCTTCCATGGACATGGCAGGATCAAGCTCGATATAATGACCGCTTTTCTTTGCTTCTTCATAGAAATCAGGACCACAGGCTGTCTCATTTACAAGTGGAGTCAGTCCGTATAACGTACCCTTCTTCATCTTGGAGAAGAATTCAACATGGGAGTTAAATACATTGTTCTTTGCACCGATGTACATCAGATTGACATCCAGAGTTCCAAACTTCTCAAGGATCGTGAGGGCATCTGCAAGGATCTGGCATGGATGGTAGGAATTATCACAGCCGTTGATAAATGGAACCGTAGCATTCTTGCCAAATAATTCAACAGTTTCATTTTTGATCAGACGTGCCATGATGATATCAACATTACGGCAGACATATTTGATCTCGGAAACAGGCTCGCCGAGTACAAAGTTGGAGTCCTTCCATAACTGGTTGTAGTAGGTACCACCTAACTCGGTAATGCCGGTTGCAAATGAAAGAAAGGTTCTGGTTGATGTCTTTTCAAATAAAGTATAAAGTTTCTTTCCTTTTAAGGATTCGCTGTACTTCTCCGGATTCTTCTTCATATCCAGAGCAAGGTTCAGGATATCCATCAGCTCATCTGCTGTGAATTCCTTGAAGTTTAACATGTTTTTCATAACTGACACCTCTTCTTTAAAATAGTATGTATTCGTCACTGCTTCGCATATATGCATAAATTATACAGAAAAATTGCATATATTCATATAACATAAAATAGAGAAGCAGGGCATATTTATAATATTGTTATTGAAATAATAACAGAAAAATAAATTGTATCACGATATGTATTTTTTTTCAATTTTTTTGTATTTATTTTGCAAACATGCAGGGCGATAACAGATAGATACTGGTACATTATGCATAAATATAGCAGAATAAGCAATATTTTGGTACAGACTTCGTTGACAGCAGTTTATAAATATTTTATACTTTTTGTTATATGAAATCAGAGATGCGGAAGGAGCATCGGCAAGGAGGAAAGTATGAAACAAAGAAGTATTGGTATGTGTATCTTATTGACGATCGTTACCTGTGGTATTTATGGACTTTACTGGTTTGTATGTATTACAGACGATACAAATGAGATGTCGGGTGAGAATGAACTGGCAGGTGGCGGAATGGCACTGTTGCTTACACTTGTTACCTGTGGTATTTATGGATGGTACTGGGCTTACAAGATGGGTGAAAAGGTCGATATCATCAAGAACAGAGGCGGTATGCCATCCAGCAATAGCGGTATCCTGTTTGTAGTTCTTCAGTTATTTGGACTTGGAATTATCGACTACGCACTGGCACAGGATGCGATTAATAAGTACAGCGGAACGAACGGATATGGCCAGCCATATAATGGTGGATATCAGAACCAGCAGTACGGCGGATACAACCAGAATCAGCAGCCATATAACGGCGGATACAACCAGAATCAGCAGTATGGTGGATATGATCAGAGCCAGCAGTATGGTGGTTACAACCAGAGCGGCAATAATCCATACAGCAATGGAAATGATAATAACAACCCATATAACGGACAGTAAGAAACATATATGGAAGAAAAGAAAAATCGTGTCCGAAAGATTATATATCGGGATAGCATTATTCTTTTAGCAGGAATCCTGTATGCGGTATTTGTCAGACTGACCGGTCTGGCAGTACCCTGCATATTCCGGGCACTGACCGGATGGCAGTGCCCCGGTTGTGGGATAACCAGAGCATGCCTGTCTTTAATAAAAGGAGAGATACGGACATCCTTTTCCTATAATCCGTTTTTGTACATTGCAGGACCATGTATCATATATCTGATAGTCAGGGGAGATTTGAACTATATAAAAGGAGACGCATATCGGCTGGGTACAGCGGACACGGTTTTAATCTATATACTGATCATGGCGGCGCTGATATTCGGCGTTGTGAGAAATTTATAAAAAAATTTATAAAATACCATCTTTTATTTGACAGAACATAGCATTATAAAAGTTTTAGTGTAAGATTTTGTTGAATGAAAGATGGTATTTTTATACGGCTTTTTCTTTATTTGCAAGGATGATGCCGGCACAGACAAGAACAAGTGCGACCAGACAGCGGATGTTTAAGGCAGATGTTTCATGCAGAAGCAGAGCTGATAACAGTACGCCAAAGACCGGATTCGAGAAGCCGTAGACGGCGATCCGGGATACCGGGTTGTGCGCTAACAGCAGACTCCATAATGTATAGGCGCAGGCCGAGATGAACGCCATATAGAGCAGAAGCAGGACAGCAGGAGCGGAGTCTCCCGCGATATGTCCGCCTCCAGCAAGTCCGCAAAGGATCATCACGAAGCCGCCGACAAAGAACTGCCAGCCGCTGAGCAGAACCGGATTCTCCTTATCGGAAAAATATTTGATGATAACTGAAGAGAAAGCATAAGCCACTGTTGATAACAGGATGAAGCCTTCTCCGGTGAGAGTGAAATGCGCGTCTACACCATTTCCCAGATTGATGATAACAACTCCGATAAATCCAATCAGACATCCAAGCATCTTTTTGGATGTAACCTTTTCCATTTTAAATAACAGACCCGATACAAGAATCGCCAGAAAGACGTTTGTCGCTTCAATGATCGCTGCCTTGCTTCCGGTCGTATTTGCTAAACCGATGTAAAAGAAGACGTATTGTAGGATAGTCTGGAACAATGACAGGATAAAGATACGTTTGACCGTTGTCCCGTTATGTGGGATCAAAGGCTTTTTATATATGAAGCTGCAGATAAGGATAACCATAAGTCCGGCGAGCAGAAAACGGATGCCGGCGAACAGGATCTGGGATGCGGTATCATTTCCGCCGATTGAAAACATCTGGTAGCCGATCTTGATGCAGGGAAAGGCGCTTCCCCATAAGGCACAGCAGATGAGTGCAAGTGTGATAACAACAGGTGTTTTCGTTAAAAAATTTTTCATGACAGAATAACCTCAATAATAAAAGTATAATTTTAAACAGTAACGGATGACGGCAGATTCACAGATGTGTCGTGCGGTATTACATGATCGAACTGTTCGGACATACTATAGCATAAAAGAAATCCGAAAAAAAAGACATAATTTTATTTAGAGATGAAGGTTGCAAAAACTGTATAAAAACAAATGGAATCTGTTGACAATTTGCACAAAAAAGGCATATAATTTTTGTTATCTGAGCACATAAGATTGCCAGAAAAAATAGCGCAGACATTTCATTCGTGTTTGTAGTTTTATCAAGGAGGGTTTTTGAAATGGCAAAAAAACCGTATTATATTACAACCGCTATTGCATATGCATCAGGTAAACCTCATATAGGCAACACCTACGAGATCGTGTTGGCTGACAGCATTGCAAGGTACAAGAGATTCGCAGGATATGATGTAAGATTCCAGACCGGAACCGATGAACATGGTCAGAAGATCGAGAACAAGGCTTTTGAGAACATGCAGACTCCAAAGGAATTCGTTGACGAGATTTCAGGCGAGATTAAGAATATCTGGGATCTGATGAACACATCTTACGACAAATTTATCAGAACAACAGATGCAGATCATGAGAGACAGGTTCAGAAGATTTTTAAGAAGCTGTACGATCAGGGTGACATATATAAGGGAGAATATGTAGGAAAATACTGTACTCCATGTGAATCCTTCTTTACAGATTCACAGCTTGTAGACGGCAAATGCCCGGACTGCGGAAGACCGGTACAGGAAGCAAAAGAGGAAGCATATTTCTTCAAACTCAGCAAATATCAGGACAGACTGATGAAGCACATTGAGCAGAATCCTGATTTTATTCAGCCGGAGTCCAGAAAGAACGAGATGATCAATAACTTCATCAAGCCGGGACTTCAGGATCTGTGCGTATCCAGAACATCCTTTAAATGGGGTATCCCGGTTGATTTTGATGACAAGCATATTATCTATGTATGGATCGATGCATTATCAAACTATATTACAGGTCTTGGATACGATGTAGACGGTAATAACGATGAATTATATAAAAAATACTGGCCTGCTGACTTACATCTGATCGGAAAAGATATCTTAAGATTCCATACGATCTACTGGCCGATCATGCTGATGGCGCTTGGAGTACCGCTTCCAAAGCAGATCTTCGGACATCCATGGCTGATCCAGAATGACGGTAAGATGAGTAAGTCCAAGGGAAATGTAATGTATGCAGATGATATGGTCCGCCTGTTTGGTGTGGATGCAGTCCGTTTCTTCGTTCTGCATGAGATGCCGTTTGAGAATGACGGAATCATTTCATGGGAGCTGGTTGTAGAAAGAATCAATTCCGAGCTTGCAAACACACTTGGAAATCTGGTAAATCGTACGATCTCTATGTCAAACAAATACTTTGGCGGCGTAGTTACGAATACCGGAGTAATAGAAGAAGTAGATGAAGATCTGAAGAATGTCGTATTAAACTGCCGTATCAAGGTCGCAGAATGCATGGATAAGTTAAAGGTTGCAGATGCGATCTCAGAGATCTTCACCTTATTCAAGAGATGCAACAAATATATCGACGAGACCATGCCTTGGGCACTTGCAAAAGATGAAACAAAGCAGGATCGTCTGAATACCGTATTATATAATCTGGTTGAGAGCATCGTGATCGGTGCGTCCCTTCTGGAGCCATATATGCCGGATACCTCTGTTAAGATCCTGAACCAGTTAAATGCTGCAAAGAGAAAGGTAACAGAGCTTGGAAGATTCGGTCTTTATCCATCCGGAAACAAGGTAACAGAAACTCCTGAGATCCTGTTCGCAAGACTGGATGTAAAGGAAGTTATGGCAGAAGTTGCCAAGTTTGCACCTCCTGTAGAAGAAACTATCTACGAGAAAGCAAAGAAGCAGAAGGAAGAAAAAGAGAATTCCGAAGAAAAGAAGAAAATGAAACAGGCAGAAGCTAAGGTCGCTGCACTTAACAATGATCCGTCTGTTCTGAATAAACAGCAGATCACGATCGAAGAATTTGAGAAGATGCAGTTGATGATCGGCGAGATCATTGCATGTGAGGAAGTACAGAATTCCAGAAAACTTTTATGTTCTCAGGTTAAATTCGGTGAGAACAATGTGAAACAGATCGTATCGGGAATTAAAGGCTCCTATTCACCGGAAGAAATGGTTGGAAAGCGCGTTGTTGCGATCGTAAACCTGAAGCCATGCAAGCTTGCAGGAGTTGTATCAGAAGGTATGCTGCTGTGTGCAGAGGATGCAGAGGGCAATCTGTCCCTTCTTACAACCGAGAAGAATCTGCCAGGTGGTTCATTCATCAGCTAATTAATTTAATAGAAAACGCAGCCCTACAGATATGAAGTCGTTGATTTATTGGGTGGTCTATGATAGAATTTTAATGTCTGCTTATAGTATGGAGGAAAGCAGATTTTGAAAGATTTAGAAATCTTAGCGCCATGTCCCTTTGGATCAACGACGAAAAGGGTGACGAGGATAGAGGTTATCGAAAATTCGGCGGATGCCTCTACGCAGAGTCCGGATGCGCACATGCATGCCAAATATGGAAGAGATTCCAAAACAAAGCAGCATGACCGGATAATTTGATGATGCAGTAAAATATCTGACGGACGATAAAGACAGATATACGAACAGAAAAAGAAATATGCATCATAAGCCGAAAGGAGATAATTGAATATATGTGTGGAATCATAGGTTTTACAGGCAGAAAGCCGGCGAAGGATATCCTGATCGATGGACTGGAGCGGTTAGAGTACAGAGGCTATGACAGTGCGGGTATTGCACTTTTAAATGACGATGATACATTAACGATCCGGAAGAAGGCAGGAAGAGTCAGCGAACTCAGGGAACTGTGTAAGGATGGAGATTATTCATCGACTTGCGGTATCGGACATACAAGATGGGCAACACATGGTGGAGTTACAGATGCGAATGCGCATCCGCACAGATGTGGAAATGTTGCTCTTATCCACAATGGTATCATTGAGAATTACAGTGACATCATAAGAGAGTATGGACTGGCAGATAAGCTTGTATCAGAAACAGATTCTGAAGTTGTGGCAGCCCTGCTGGATACTCTGTATGATGGTGATCCGATCGCAGCGATTCGGAAGGCGGTTAAGATAATTGCGGGTTCATTTGCGCTTTGCATTATGTTTGCAGACAGACCTGGGATCATATATGCAGTAAGAAATGTCAGCCCGATGGTAGCAGCACACAGCGAAGAAGGATCTATCATTGCGTCAGACCTGACAGCGATCATTTCATTCTCAAAAGATTATTTTGTTGTGCCGGAATATCATATCCTTACAATGACACAGGAAGGAATCCGGGTTGAGGATCTGAAAGGCAATGAAGTAAAGCCACAGATGTTAGAGATTACATGGGATATTACAGCCGCTCAGAAAGGTGGATTTCCACATTTCATGTTAAAAGAGATTTATGAGCAGCCGGAATCCCTGAGAAATACGATCACACCAAGAATTGTGAATTCACTCCCTGATTTTACAGAAGACGGGATTGATGATGAAGTATTTAAAAATTGTGAAAATATCACAGTCATTGCATGCGGAACTGCTATGCATGCCGGAATCGTAGGAAAAGCAATGATTGAATCAGAGCTTCGTATACCGGTAAATGTGGAGATCGCATCAGAATTCCGTTATAAAGAACCACTGATCAATGAGAAGACATTGGTTATCGTAACTTCCCAGTCGGGAGAGACAATTGACACATTGGAAGCAATGCGTCTGGCAAAAAGATGTGGTTCCAAGGTTATTTCGATCGTAAATGTAAAAGGGTCTACGATCGCAAGAGAAAGTGATTATGTGTTATATACACATGCCGGACCGGAGATTGCAGTTGCAAGTACAAAGGCATATTCGGTTCAGATGGCGGCAATGTATTTAATCGGCTGCAGGCTTGGACTTGTAAAAGGAATTTATTCAGAAGAGCAGGCAAAGGAATTTATCAGCAAACTGTTGGGAACAATTCCGGTAATAGAAGAAACCCTGCTTCAGGCAGATGAAGTCAAGACTGTTGCTAATTACATAAAAATGGCTCCGGATGCATTCTTTATCGGAAGGGGCATGGATTATACTCTTTCACTGGAGGGGGCTCTGAAGTTGAAGGAGATATCCTATGTTCATGCGGAGGCTTACGCAGCAGGTGAATTAAAACATGGTACGATCGCTCTGATCACAGAGAATGTACCGGTTATCGCGTTAGCGACACAGCCGGCTGTATACGAGAAGATGGTTTCAAATATAAGGGAAGTAAAAGCCAGGGGAGCATATGTTATTCTAATTAGTATGGGTGACGAAGTTACTGACACCCAGATATGTGATAAGCATATAAGAATACCTAAGCAGGATAGTTTATTTACTGTATTTGCAGCGGCTGTTATTTTGCAGTTGATCGCATACTATACATCAGATGCAAAAGGGCTGGATGTAGATAAACCGCGTAATCTTGCCAAGTCTGTTACTGTAGAGTAAATGGGACTTGAGTGGCTGGAGAATAATTGCGGAGGGCGTTATTATGAGCACAGAGAAGACATATTTGTGCGATGAGTACAAATTATATTTTAAGATTGAAGATGATGTCCAGATCCTTCATAATGAAGTCGAGCTGTACAATACATCATTTGTAGGAAACAACAGCTTTTGCCATGAAGAGTATATTGACGGACAGAGAGCACTTACATATTCGATTCCGGCCATGATTACGATGAATCAGTTTATTACAAAGAAGATTCACAGGGACGAACTGGTGGACATTATGTTCAGCATAGCTGATCAGTTGATGTACCTGAAGGCGAATGATATGCCACTCGGTAAGGTTATCCTGAATATTGGATACATGTATCTGAATCTGGAGGATATGAGTGTTCAGCTTGTGTTCCTTCCAATTGATAAACCGATGGAAAAATGCAATATGGAGAAGTTTGTCAGAGATCTGGTAAACAAGCTTGACTTTGCAAATAAGAAAGCTTCAGACTGTGGATATGAACTGATCAAATTCTTTGATCATAATTCATCCTTCTATCTGTCAGAGTTCTACAAGATGATCACAGATATGAAGAATGACAACAATGTTCATCCGGAGGATGAGCAGCATTTCATTGTCAGACCGCAGAAAGCAGAGGCAATAGAAGATAAGGAAGTTCCATTACAGACAACCGTTGTATCAACTCCAAGCTTTAAACTGGCAAAGGAAGTTAAGGATTATTCCGGTAATGATATCGGATTTGATGATGATTCAGACATTACATCAACGACTGTTTTGACGAATGCATCCAAGAGCAAACCGGGTCCTGTTATCGTAAGAACCAGAACCGGTGAGCGGATTAAGATCGACAAACCGATCTTTTGTATCGGTAAGTCTGCACAGGGTGTTGATTATCAGGTAACAGACAACAATTCTGTCAGCCGTCGTCATGCATATATCATCAACGTCAATGGCGTTTATTATCTGCGTGATAACAAATCAACCAATCACACCTATCTTGGTGGCAAGATCATCAACAGCGGCACAGACATGATGCTGATCGATGGCAGCAAATTCAAATTAGCAAACGAGGAATTCACATTCCGCGAGAAATAAACCAAAAGGCTTCGTCCTGTTTCTGACAGACGAAGCCTTTTCATATAACTATTCTGTAAGTATTTTATCAATAGGCAGAAAGACAACAGCGTGTAGTATGTATAGATAGAAAAAAGAACAATATCTTTCATGTAGCAGACCTTTTTACTCTGTATAACTTCGAACTAACCTCGGCGAGCCTCGCTAAGGTCTCGGTTACGAACGTCGGTCCTTAACGAACCACCGTTAGGTGGGAGTTTAGTACCGCTACGTGAGAAATAGAACGAGAGTGTTCTGCGTAGTGAAAGGGTATTGTTCTTTTTTTAGATGAAAAATTGGTGCTGTTGTCTTTCGCCCGTTTATTCCTCGGAAGTGTCGGCTTCCGTAGCGTCAGCGGTCTCAGTGGCGATCATTGCCTGGTCGATCTCCTTCAGGCTGTCGGATGAGATGCTGTAGTATTCACCGTCATCGTTGATAAGTGCCTTGATGACTACAGGATCCTTGTACTGTGGTTTTTCGGTATGAGAAGAAAGGATCGATGCAATACCGTTTGCAAACTTTTTATCATATTCCTCTTTCTTAACGTCATTATAGACACCGTCGTCTACGTCTTTATTAAAGGCTTCAATATAAGCAATAATTTCATCGTAGGACTGGTCAAGGATTGCCAGTGGATATATGGTTACATCCACATAGTAGTCCCCGTTTTCTTTATAGCTTTCCGATACTTCATATCGTGCATCATTGTAAATAGCGGCAGCAACAGTGGTAAAAGTCTGGTTTACTTCAACAGACTGGTTGGTATTCAGATTATAATGTGTGATCAATTGGTTTGCGAGATTGGAAAGGCAGTCCTGATACAGTGCAAGTGCATCGGTTTCATTTCCTTTATTCTGTTTCACATAATTGGTGTAATCACCTTTATAATTAACATCGAGAAGATTTTTTACATACGATTGGTATGCGGTAACTTTTTTCTGACCACAGCCGGTAAAAGCAAAAAGACAGATCAGGATCATAAATGCAGTGGTCAGGCATTTTCTTGTGTGTTTCATAGTAATAAAAATTCCTCCTAATAGTTCGGTTTGATTTCCTTGTCCAATATAGCACAAAATATGTGCTTTGTAACTAAATTAAGAAAAAATAATTGTGCAAAACTATAAGGGTGTGTTATAATCATTTCAATTAGTGCTTACAGAAAATGAGCATCTGTACTGGAATGCATAAGTATAACACACAGAAATAGATGACGATGGCAGGCGCAATGATTGCCCTGACGACAGGAAGATGCTTAAATAATAGATTATTTTGGAGGGATCATCGTGGCAAAAGACAATAATTTTGATGAGGAAGAAGTAAAGACAGAAGCATCATTTAAGACAGTAACATTTGGTGGATATGATAAGAATTCAGTTGATTATTATATTGAAGAGTTAAAGGCTGATCATGAAAAGGAAGTCAATGAGTTAAAGGCAAATGTAAACAAGCTCAGCGAAGCCGTATTAAGCCTTAAGACTATGAGAGAAGTAAACCTGACAGAGTCAAATAAGACAATTGATGGCTTAAAGGCAAAGAATGCAGAATATGAAAGCGAGATTGAATCTCTGAAGGAGCAGGTAAACGCTTATAAGCAGAAGGAATTCGAATCCGCAGGAAGATATGAATCCATTTCAAGAACACTCTTAGAGGCAAGAGAGAGCGCAGATGCGCTGATTGCCCAGACGAATAAAGAGTGTGATGCGCAGCATGCAGAGATGACTGCAAAGTGTGAAGCAATGGAGAAGGATACAACCGATCGTTGCAATGCACTTGAGACAGAGACAAATGCAAAGTGCAAGCAGATGTATGATGAGACGGAAGCAACCTGCGCAAGTCTGAAGGAGCAGGCTTACAACGACAGCGAGCGTACAAGAAATAAAGCACATGAAGCTGCAGAAGCTTTAAGTGCAAAGACAGATTATGAGTGCAGAACCCAGAAGGAAAATGCACAGAAGGAAGCAGAAGCTATTACAAACAAAGCGACCAGCGAAGCATACGTTCTCAGAAAGAATGTAAAGAAGGAATGTGATGCAGTCAGCAAATATATGGGAGAACTTCTGGCTGCCTTAGATGGTGTTGTAGATGCATGTTGTGTAACAAAGGATATTGCAGATAAGGCATTTACAGGTCTGAAGAGTGAAGCAACTTCAATGGTGTCATCCGAGGATGATAAAGAAGCTGCCGGAACGGAAGACGACAAAACAGAGGAATAATATTAACAGCGATATTTAACATACATGAAACTTTTCTATGGCTGACATGGAAAAGTTTTATGTGTCTATGGGGTTACATAAGAGAAAAGAGGGATACATTTGGAGATAGGCAAAATCAGCAATTATTCAGATTTTCTGAGTCATATTGAATATCCCGCAGTTGTATTCTGCGAGGATGGAGAAGTTTTAAGTATCAATAATGCGGCAGTAAAACTGGTTGGAAACCAGATCGATTCGATCACGATGGAGCCGGATAAGTTTATGTCCAGTGATGAGTTTTGGCCAATTTTAAATGAGAAGAAAACGATTATCTGGCATCGGCTTCTTCTGAATATAAATAAGAAAAAAAGACTGGTTGTAAGTGGATTTGTCAATCAGTTTGAATATAACGGGAAAAAGGCATATATGGTACTGTTTGAACTGCGCTCTGATGTAGCAATCGGAAGTATGAGTCTGGAACGTATCATTAACCATGCGGGCATTCTGGCACTGTATCTCTACAAGCCGGACAGCAGATGGCAGACTCGTTATGTAACAAAGAATATAACGGAATTCGGATATAAAGAAGGTGACTTTTACAGTGGAGCAGTAGGGATTCGCGATATTATAGTTAAGAATGACTATGATATTCTGATCGGGAATCTCTATAAGGCGGAGAATACAGGACATACGGATTTTGAGATGAAGGTACGTTTTGTATCGGCAGAGAGTGCAATCACTACTATGATGCTGAACTGTCACATCGTAAAGTCGCCGGATGGATGTGCTGATGGCATTGAATTATTATTTGTAAAAGAAAAAAAGCAGTCCTATGATGGGGAAAAAGGTGAATATATATTATCTGTTATGAACAAAATCAAGAGTCTTGTGATGGTAAAATCCATTAGCAGAGGACATAGCACATTGAAATACATTACACCGAATGCCAGGTTACTTGGAATGAATGTGGATGCGCTTATGGCGGGAAATAAACTGACAGAAGACTATATTCATCCACAGGATCGCGCAAGAGTTATTCAGAATGCGAAGAATGTGTTAAAGAGTGGTGGATCCGATTATGAGGACGAGTATCGTATCGTAGATGATTATGGAAATGTCAGATGGGTTCGTTCCCAGAACAGTATCACACAGGCAGGGGATTCTTCTTATACGATTGAGTTCTTTATAACAGATATTACAGAGAACAAGAAGCTGCAGAACAGTGTAGAGGAGGCTAAGAAAGAGTATGAAGACAAGCTTTCTTACATTATGAACACGAATGTAGATGAGAATGAATATACGAGCGAGAGTATCGATAAAGACAAATGGAACAGTATTGTAAAAGCATTTGCAAGCTTAAGCGGGCTATATTCAACGGTTGTATCTCCGGCGGGAGATCAGCTTGTAGAACCGGCAGGACCGTCTCTGCATATGGGAAGCTTTTATGATCTTTTTGAAAAACCTCAGTATAAGAGTATCATTGTGAAGTTAAATGAGGTGATCCTTCAGAACAATGTTCCGGTCATTATGGAGATGGATGACGGTATAGATGGAAGTATTATCTGCGGAGCCCCGATTAAGATCGGAGAGAAACACATTGCAACCTGGATCCTGTGCGGATATGATACAGCAGATGTTACAAAGATGAAGAAGGTCTATAAGATCCAGTGGAATATGTGCAATATCTTCTCAGAATATGCATATAATGACAAGGTCCTGTCCAAAGAAGCAGAACGGAGCAAATCTGTTGAGATGTTGTTAGAAGAGAAGATCCAGAGACAGAAGATTCTGACAGAAGCACTCAGTTCCATGGACAGTGATGATAATAAGACGATCAGCAATATTTTGGAAAGAACCAGTGATTATCTGGGAATCGATGTTATGGCGATCTATTCCCTGAACGAAGATCAAGAGTATATGTGCAGTCATATCTGGTCAAGAGAAAAGAGCATGTCTGCAGAAGAATATGTGGAAGAATGGCAGCGGGGCAAGAAATTCTTTGCACACAGCAAGGAACGTTCTTACGACTGCATTGTAGCAGATAAGAACCATGACTTTAAGAACTTCCAGAGCAATATGGAGCAGATCGGTGTAACGAGTTTTGTCGCACTCAGCATAGAGATCAATAATATCATCAGCGGTTGTATTGTTATGGCGAACAATCATACAGATAAGATATGGTCAGAGGATGATATTGAATTCTCGAAGGATATTCGAAACGTCATTCAGGGTATCCTTGCCAGAATAGAGGGTGATGGCAACATTCGAATGGTAAATAAGCTTCTGGTAGATACTTATAACCATATCAAGATCGGCATCTTTATCCGTGATGAAGAGACCGGAGAGGTATTGTTCTCCAATCAGCCGTTAAACGATATGCTCGGATATGATTTTACAGGAAAAGACAGTAAGACACTGATCCGTGATCTGAATGATACATTTAAAGGTGTGTCAACGGTGCAGAAGCCATTTTTGACCGAACGGAAAGAAGTGAGCTGGAGAAGTTATATCAGACAGTTCGATAAGATCATGGATTTATCCGAAGTCAGCATGAAATGGCTTGACGGAAGAAAGGCATCTCTTGTAATATTAAGGGATGTACAGGATTAACAGTAACCAGAAAGGGGACCAATCATGGCAAGTTCAGATATCGGTATAGATTTAGGTACCGCCAGTATATTGGTATATGTAAAAGGCAAGGGCGTTGTATTAAAAGAGCCGTCCGTAGTTGCCTATGACAGAGATACAAATAAAATAGTAGCGATCGGTGAAGAAGCCAGACTGATGCTTGGAAGAACACCGGGAAATATCGTAGCGATCCGCCCACTTCGTCAGGGCGTTATATCAGACTATACAATAACAGAAAAGATGTTAAAGTATTTTGTCCAGAAAGCAGTGGGAAGAAGTTACTTTGGAAGACGTCCACGTATCAGTGTATGTGTGCCTTCGCAGGTAACGGAGGTGGAGAAGAAAGCAGTAGAAGATGCAACTTATGCAGCAGGTGCAAGAGATGTATCGATTATAGAAGAACCGGTGGCAGCAGCAATCGGTGCAGGAATTGATATCTACAGACCATGTGGTAATATGATCGTCGATATCGGTGGCGGAACTTCAGATATTGCCGTTATTTCCCTTGGCGGCCCGGTTGTAAGTGCTTCCATTAAGGTTGCCGGAGATGATTTTGATGAAGCAATCGTGCGTTTTATGAGAAAGAAGCACAATCTTCTGATCGGTGAGAGAACCGCAGAGGAGATTAAGATCAAGATCGGAACCTGTTTCAGAAGACCGGAGAACATCACACTGGATATCCGTGGCAGGAATCTGGTAACCGGACTTCCAAAGACAGTAACAGTAACATCAGATGAGACAGAAGAAGCGCTGCGTGAGCCTGCATCCCAGATCTGTGAAGCCGTTCATTCCGTTCTGGAACGGACACCTCCTGAGCTGGCAGCAGACATTGCGGACAGAGGTATCGTATTGACCGGTGGTGGAGCATTGCTCCACGGACTGGAAGAGCTTCTGGAAGAAAAAACAGGAATTACAACCATGACTGCAGAAGATCCACTTCGTGCAGTTGCTATCGGAACAGGAAAATATATCGAATTACTCAACAGTAAGACAGAGTAACGCAGGAGACTTGTTGTGATAAAAGAAGGTTATGTTGAAAAAGTTATCTATAAAAATGACGACAATGGCTACGCCGTTTTCACTGTAGAAGGTGAAGACGGCGAAGACATTTTTGTCGGAACCCTTCACGGTATCAGTGAAGGAATCTACATATCTGCAGAAGGGGAATATGTCAATCATCCCCAGTATGATCTCCAATTCAAATTTACATCCTATGAAATCAAGATGCCGGACGATATGGTAAGTGTAGAACGATATCTGGGTTCTGGTATCATTAAAGGTGTCGGTGAGGCACTTGCAAAACGTATCGTAAAGAAATTCAAGATGGATTCTCTGCGTATCATTGAAGAAGAGCCGGAACGACTGGCAGAGGTCAAGGGTATCTCGGAGCGGAAAGCAAGAGAGATCGCAGTCTCTTATAATGAAAAGAAAGAGATGCAGGATGCGATCATTTTTCTGACCGGATATGGAATATCGATCAATCTGGCAGTGAAGATCTTCAATGAATACGGTCAGGAGATGTATAAAATCATCCGGTCAAATCCATATAAGATCGCTGAGGATATCAGTGGTGTCGGTTTTAAGACGGCGGATGAGATCGCTGAACGAATGGGGATCAGCAGTGATTCGGATTTTCGTATCAGGGCAGCATTGTTATATACATTGTTAAATGCGAGCCAGCTTGGACATATGTATCTTCCAAAGCAGATGCTGGTGGCAAAGACGTATTCACTTCTGGTGGATGACAATGTGCCATATAATGAAGAACTGGAAAATGAGATCGGAAGCCAGATTATAGAGCTTCAGATGGCAGGCAAGGCGATCGTAAAGGAGCTTGACGGAGCTGTAATTGCGGTCTATGCTGCGGTAAATTATTATATTGAGCTGAATTCAGCAAGAATATTGTCAGATATCGATCTGGATTTTACATCAGAGGATCGTCCACTGGATAAGATGCTTGCACAGATCGAGGAAGTAGAGAAGATTACACTGGAAGAAAAGCAGAAACTTGCGATCAAGAATGCAGTCAATAACGGCGTGGCAGTGATCACAGGTGGACCGGGTACGGGTAAAACAACAACGATCAATGCCATGATCAAGATGTTTGAGAAATTGAATCTGGAACTGTTGCTTGCAGCACCGACCGGACGCGCGGCAAAGAGGATCACCGAGGCAACCGGATATACGGCACAGACGATCCACCGGCTTCTGGAACTGTCCGGTGGCGGGATTGATGAAGAAGGAAACAGTTCCACCTATACATTTGCAAGAAATTCAAACAATCCGTTAGAAGCGGATGTAATTATCATAGATGAGATGTCGATGGTAGACAGCAGCCTGTTTTACAGTTTACTGCAGGCGATCATGCCGGGAACCAGACTGGTGCTGGTAGGGGATTCCAACCAGCTTCCATCTGTCGGACCGGGAAATGTATTAAAGGACATCATTCGTTCGGAAGTATTTTCCGTAACAGTGTTGGATAAGATATTCCGACAGGGCGAGAACAGTGACATTATCACGAACGCCCATCTGATCAATGCGGGAAAACAGCTTGCGATCAATAATAAAAGCCGGGATTTCTTCTACATACCAAGACAGGGATCACAGGATATTATCGCAGAATTGAAACATCTGATCTTAGACAGTCTGCCTGGGTTCTTCCAGGTCGATCCGATGAACATTCAGGTGCTTACTCCGATGCGGAAGTATGAGTTGGGTGTTGAGAATCTGAATAAACGGCTGCAGGAGATCCTAAACCCACCGAACAGAAGTATACCGGAGAAAGAGAAAAATGACGTTGTATTCCGTAAGGGCGACAAGGTCATGCAGATCAAGAACAATTACAAGCTGGAATGGAAGATCATGGATGCAAAAGGACGCTTCGTGAAGGAAGAGGGGGTAGGTGTATTCAATGGGGATGTCGGTTTTGTAAAAGAGATTGATGAGTTTGATCAGAAGATTGTTGTCGAATATGATGATGGAAGATTGGTAGATTACCTTTACTCCCAGCTTGATGAACTGGAACATGCATATGCTATCACAATACACAAATCACAGGGAAGTGAGTATCCGGTCGTGGTGATTCCGCTTCTTACAGGTCCGGCAAAGCTGCTGAACAGGAATCTGCTCTATACGGCAGTTACAAGGGCAAGAAAGGGTGTTGTGATCGTAGGCAATATAGGTCTGGTTAAGACGATGATCGATAATATCGACGAACAGAAGCGGTATACGACATTTGCAGAACGACTGGTAGAACTGGCATAAATCAGGAGAGGGATAATTTCCGAATGCATTGAATGTGCGAAGCACATGATATAACAGGAAAAGCAATAAAGGGGGCTATATATGCAGATACAGAACAAATGGAACCGGGCAATGATAGATCTGGTATTTCCAAGACGATGCCCGATCTGTGATGAGGTTATGCCGTATGGTGCAAAAGGAATCTGCGGAAAACATGAGTTGCTGCCATATGTGACAGAACCCACATGTATGAAATGTGGAAAAAGTCTGGATGACGAGGAGTTGGAATACTGTGCAGACTGCAGGACGCATATCCGGAGTTTTGAACGGGCATATCCGGTCTTCCGGTATGTGGAACCGGTCGCATCCAGTGTGCTCGCGATCAAATATCACAATAAACGGGAATATGTGGAATATTATGGAAGTCTTGTTGCAGAACGGATCCGGAAAGCGGGACTTGCAGAACGGCTTCAGATCATTTTGCCCGTACCGGTTCACAGAAGTAAATTACGGAAACGGGGATATAATCAGGCGGAGCTGTTGGCAGATGTGGTAGGACGGAGACTGGATATTCCGGTAGATAACGGACATCTGCTCCGTGTGTCGGATACGACACCACAGAAGGAATTATCACCGCTTGAACGTGCAAATAATATAAAACAGGCATTAGAGGTCCGGACACTTCCGGCGGAATGGAAGACGGTCTTATTAATAGATGATATTTATACGACAGGTGCGACAGTGCAGGCATGTACAGAAGCATTACAGGAGGCTGGCGTGGAACAGGTCTATGTCGGAGTGATATGTATAGGAGAAGGTCGATGAGCTTGCATCGGCCTTTTCTATTTGTGTAAGTTATGAGTCATGATCTGAGTCTGCATGAAATGGACAACTGCCGCAGGTTTTTATATGACACTTGGATTATAGAAGGTTCTGTGTTAGAATAAACAATGTCTGCGGACACTTTGTATTTGCAGACATTGTAACGATATAAAAATGAAAAAAGGCATATTGCCTGGGAGAAAATATGAGATTTCGTCCATGCATCGATATACATAATGGAAAAGTGAAACAGATCGTTGGCAGCAGCCTTCAGGATGAAGGAAATGCTGCAAAAGAGAATTTTGTATCTGAGTACGATGGCGCAGCATTTGCCCGGATGTATAAGGATGCGGGTATACAGGGTGGACATATTATCCTGTTGAATCCGGCGGGAAGCGAGTATTATGAGGAGGATTGCTATCAGGCAGAGCTGGCACTTACGGAATATCCGGGAGGCTTGCAGATCGGTGGCGGTATCAATGCGGAAAATGCCGGACGGTTTCTTGACATGGGGGCATCTCATGTGATTGTTACATCGTATGTATTTAAAAATGGAGAGATCAACTATGACAATCTGGAAGCCATCCGACGGGCAGTTGGCAAGAATCATCTGGTACTGGATCTGAGCTGCAGACGATGCGAGGATGGTTATTATATCGTGACAGATCGCTGGCAGAAGTTCACAAAGGTAAAAATGACAGAAGGAACACTGGATATGCTTGCCGGTTACTGCGATGAATATTTGATCCATGCGGTGGATGTGGAAGGTAAGGCGTCCGGAATCGAGACACATATTGCCGAGCTGCTTGGAAACTGGGGCAGGATCCCTGTGACCTATGCAGGCGGGATCGCGTCCTTTGAGGATCTGGATAAACTGAAGCTGCTTGGCAGAAACCGGGTTGATTTTACAATCGGAAGTGCACTTGATATCTTTGGCGGACATATGCGGTATCAGGATGTCGTGCGATATCCGGAGCAGTAAGAGCTGGCTAATTGTTATGGTATAAAAGTGAAAGACATATGGAGCCGGGAGGCGACGTGTTATAAATATATGTACAGTTGAGAAGGTATCGTACATAAAGAAAATATGGAGGGATAATAAAACATGAGAAAAATGAAAAAAGTTGCTGTTCTTTGTCTGACTGCCGCGATGACCATGTCACTGCTTGCAGGCTGCAGTGGTACAAAGAAAGATGCAGATGGAACGACCGCTGAGACGACAGAGGTTACGACAGAAGCCGAGTCCACTGAGGAAGAAGAAACGACAACGGAGAAGGCAACCGAAGAGGAAACAGAGGAGCCAACAACAGAGGCACTGGGTGTTTCAGATGGTGATAAAGTCATCAATATCAATTTTGATGATAAGGATACGGATGGTTTCCACACCTATACGAATGGTGGAAATGAAGAAATGACCAATGAGGATGGAGAGCTTCACATCAACATCAAAAAGACAGGAAGTGCGGATTATGCAAACCAGATCTATTACGATGGCTTTCGTCTGTATCAGGGATGCGTTTATGAATATTCCTTTGATGTAAGATGCGATATTGAGCGTACGATCGAATGGAGATTACAGATCAATGGCGGAGATTATCATGCATATACCAGTGATGTGATCACGATCGGACCGGAGACGCAGCACATTACAGCACAGTTTACGATGGAAGAGGATTCCGATCCTGCACCTCGTCTTTGCTTTAATATGGGAAAGCAGGAAGGTATGACCGGAGACGAAGCAGAGCATAATATTTATTTTGATAATATCTTATTAGAGGCAGTTGATGCCTCCGGCGCACAGCAGGTAGAAGCAACACCGGATCCTATGGCTATCAATGTGAACCAGGTTGGTTATCTGACCGGCGATTCCAAGGTTGCTACTGTGATCGGAAAAAATGCAAAGTCATTTGAAGTAATAGATGTAACATCAAACAAGTCCGTATATTCAGCAGATCTGCCGGAAGAAGCTACCTACGATCCACCATCAGAGATGTTCTGCAAGCAGGCAGATTTCTCATCCGTAAAGGATGCAGGAACCTATAAGATCAAGACAGATGATGGAGAAGAATCCGCAGAGTTCAAGATCGGTGATGATATCTATGGTGACCTGTATAAGGATGTTGTACTGATGCTGTATAACCAGCGTTGTGGAGTAGAACTTGACAGCAGCATTGCAGGCGAATTTGCACATCCTGCCTGCCATACAGGAGAAGCGGTTGTATACGGGACTGATAAGAAGATCGATGTGACAGGCGGCTGGCATGATGCCGGAGATTATGGCCGTTATGTTGTATCCGGTGCCAAGACGGTACAGGATCTGTTTATGACATACGAGGATAATGAATACAAGGCAGATGATATTGGTATTCCGGAAAGCGGAAACGGTGTTCCGGATATCTTAGATGAAGCAAGATATGAACTGGACTGGATGCTTAAAATGCAGGATGACAATGGTGGTGTATATCACAAGGTAACCTGTGATGTATTTCCTGAGACAGTTATGCCGGAGAAAGAAACGGCACAGTTGATCGCATGTCCGATCTCAAATACAGCCACCGGAGATTTTACAGCTGTTATGGCAAAGGCGTCTGTTCTGTATAAAGAATACGATGCAGATTTTGCAGCAAAATGTCTGGAAGCATCAAAGAAAGCATACGAATATCTGAGTGGCAACATGGATGCGCACGGATTCTCCAATCCGGATGATATTGTAACAGGTGAATATCCGGATACCATTTTCCGTGATGAAGCAATCTGGGCAGCAGTAGAATTGTATGCAGCAACCGGAGATGATTCCTATAAGAAAGCAGTCGATGCGATCATTGAGGGCGACGATATTGTAAACTACGGACTTGGATGGGCAGATGTCGGATATTATGCCCTGTACGATTATATTAAGTATGACGGCGGTTCAGCTAAGGCAAACGAACTGTTCTTCAATGAAGTAGATAAGACGGTAGAACAGATCAAAGACAATGGTTTTGGCGTATGGGTATCACCAACTAAGACATTTGCATGGGGAAGTAATATGAACATTGCAAATAAGGGAATGTTACTTCTGATGGCAAACAAGCTGAAGCCAGATGCAGACTATGTAAAATATGCTTCCTATCAGAGAGATTACCTGCTTGGAAGAAATGCAGTCGGCTATTGTTATGTAACAGGCTTTGGTACAAGAACTCCGCTTCATCCACACCACAGACCATCTCAGGTATTAGATGTAGCAATGCCGGGTATGTTAGTTGGCGGAGCAGACAGTAATCTGGAAGATCCATATGCGAAGGCTGTTCTTCTGGGCAAAGCACCGGAGAGCCGCTATGCAGACAATGCACAGTCATTTTCCTGTAATGAGATAACAATCTACTGGAATTCTCCATTGATCTATCTGCTGTCAGGTCTGGGTAATACAAAATAAAAAAAGAATGCACACACATGAACATGCAGCCGGCAGGGGTATCTGTTCGGCTGCACTGATATAAGAGAGTTATAGTTATGGACACAATAAAGAAGTTATTAAAAAAAGAGATTGTAAGATATGTAATAGCGGGTGGAGCCACGACAGTTGTAAATATCGTTTCATTTTATCTTCTGCGGATGTTCACCGGCTTATCCAGAAGCGGAGCGAATGTCATAGCGATATCGCTGGCGATCCTGTTTGCATTTTTTGCAAATAAGTTTTTTGTATTTACGGAGAGTAGTAAGAAGGATGCCGTGACTTTAAGCCGGGAATTTATATCCTTTGTCGGAACCAGGCTTCTTGCCATGCTGGTCGAAGTAGTTGGAACGAATCTGTTATGTGATTCCTTCCGCTGTAATGAATTCTTATCCAAGATCATTATTCAGTTCTTTGTAGTTGTGATCAATTATGTATTTGGCAAATGTTTCGTCTTTAAGAAAAAAAAGCTGTCTATACGGTTGTTTATGAAGAAAAACTATATTATTCTTCTTGCCGGACTGCTTCCGGCTTGTTTCCTGCTGGGAGTATGGATAGCAGAAAAGATCGGACCATTTGGCGGGAACAGTCTGACCATGGTGGACAGCCTGCATCAGTACCTTCCGTTTTTTTCTGATTATTATGATAAGCTTCAAAATGAAGGAAGTCTGTTTTATACCTGGGATATCGGTCTTGGAAGCAATATGTTGTCGATCATTGCCTATTATATTGCCTGCCCGATCAATTTCCTTGTGGTATTGTTCAAGCAGGAGCATATCTATATTGCGATGAGCTTGTTTATCGGAATCAAGATCATTTTATCCGGTATGTCATTTGCTTATTATATGCGGGAAAAATGTGAGGAACAGGGGAAATATCAGGCAGTGATTCTGATCTTTTCAACGGCATATGCATTAAGCAATTATATTATTGGTTATTCCTGGAACTTAATGTGGATGGATTGCATCCTGATCCTTCCGCTTATTATGGCGGGCTTTGAACGGATGACAGAAACCGGGAATTATAAGTTATATGTGCTGTCCCTGTTCTATGGATTGATGTGTAATTATTATATTTGTTTCATGATCTGTATTTTCCTCGTTATGGAATTCCTGTTGACCAATCATAAGAGCATAAAGAAATTCTTTACGGATGGTTTCCGTTTAGCGGGCTGTTCCTTATTGGCGGCCGGAATGGCAGCATTTCTTCTGATCCCGGCGTACCTTGGACTGAATACAACCGCTTCGGCAAACCGTGTATTTCCGAAAGCAGAATGGTATGGAAGCATCTGGGATCAGATCAAACAGCTTTTTTATCTGACAAAGCCGATCAAGAACCAGCAATTTGACGGCGGGCTGAATATATACTGTGGAACGATCTGTTTTGTTCTGCTGTTTGTATATCTGCTGAACCGTAGGATCAAGCTGTGGGATAAGGTTAAAAATGTGATCATACTTGTAGTTATATTTGCAAGCTTTAACAACCAGCTTTTGAATTATATCTGGCATGGCTTCCATGATCAGTATGGAATCCCGAATCGTTTTTCATTTCTGTTCATTTTCCTGCTACTTGCCATGTGTTGTGAAGTGCTGATGAAGCTTCAGAAGAAGGATATCCTGTCAGTTATGCTTGGGATTGCCTGTGGATATGCATTCCTGATCCTGGCGACAAAGAAGTGTACACTGGAAAAGGAAACCTTGTTATGGACAGAGATCTTTATAACAGCATACGCAGTATGCATGGTCGGCTTCACATTGACGAAGGGTATGTGGAAACGGATCATATCCTATGTGCTTCTGATTGTCTGTCTGGTTGAGACAACGATCAATGGAATTAAGGGATATGACAGCAATGGTTATGTAGATATCAGTCAGTATTTTGGTCTGGAATCGGAGATCCGGAATGCAATTGATTATCTGGACTGCAAGGATAAGCCATACCGGGTAGAGATGATGAATACAAAGATCGTAGACGAACCGACCTTTTATAATCTGAAAAGCGTCTGTCTGTTTGGATCGACAGTATCTGCAGATCTGGTTGATATGATGCATGATTTGGGATATTACACAGGAGCAAATGAGTTTCTGTTTGATGGTGGAAATACAGTATCCAATTCCCTGCTTGGTATAAAATATCTGCTTCAGAGGGATGGCGAGTATAATTATTTTGATGTGAATTATGTAAATGAGGTGGATGGTATACGGTTATACGAGAATCCGTATGCATTGAGCCTTGGTTATATGGTCAATAATGATCTGTTGGATTATGATGGCGATATCGGAAATATGTTTGAGACGCTGAACCAGTTTGTGAAGCTGTCTACCGGTGTGCCGGGAGTATTCTCTGAATTATATCCGGAGGTATCCACATACAGTGATAACTGTGAAGTAACGCGTCAGGGAGATCTGAGTGAGTATTATTCATACAAGCGTACTGATAGCAGCACCTGTAACTTCCAGTTGAGCTTTGATATTACGGATGAGACGAATGATATTTATATCATGGCGAATTGCTCCGGTATCAACAAGGTTCGTATCTATATTGACAATGAAGAGAAGAATTATGAAAGACTTCAGAATCAGACCTATCATGTCGGACATCTGGTAAAGGGACAGAAGGTAACGGTTGAGTATTGTTTCCGCGATACCCAGGCAAATACAGGAACTGCCCGGCTGATCGTTGCAGATATGAACTGGGAATCCTTCCTTCAGGCATATGATATCCTGCAGAGCCAGCAGCTTCTTATCGGAAAGATGGAAGATGGATATGTGAAGGGTTATATTACGATCTCATATCCGGGACTGCTGTTCACATCGATCCCATATGATGCCGGATGGACAGCATATGTCGATGGCGAAAAATATGAGATTGACAAGGTTGGAAATGCATTTATTGCATTGAAGCTTGCCGCGGGTGACCATGTGATCGAATTCAAATATTTTCCACCGGGTCTGAAACTCGGACTGATCTTTACCTTTGCATGCTGGCTGCTGTTTGGCTTCCTGTGTGGAAGAAGACAGTTTCAGAACCGGAAGGTGGAGAACGCATCAGGCAGGAGAAAACGCAGAACACAGAGTGCCGGCATAAATGAAACGGAGTCGGATGCAACAAGTGATCTGCCAGAACCGGACGACCGGAGCCTGTCAGTAGATGAAGCGGTGGAGCAGACAGAACCGGAGGCTTTAGATGATGATTATTATAAGCATGTAGATGAGATCCTGAAGGATGTATTTGATGATGATCCAAAATAAAGAACAGGCAGTACAACCATAATGCGTACACTTTTATGAACTGGGAATTGACAGATGTATAACATATATAAAAAACATGGCATATGGAACCTTGAAATTTGTTTATATCTGCCAGATTCCTGGAGATAGTGTAAGCAGATCATTAGTTATATCTAGTAAAAAATATCAAAAAAGGCCTATAGATTTTATGAAAAATCTATAGGTTTTTTTATCATCTCGTTGACCTTAACATTCATTTATAATATAATAACATGTGGAGTCAAAGTATTAGATTCAAAAAAGTAGAAATAGAGGTGCATCAATGGAGAAAATTAAGGAGTTGGGTTGGAAACCGGTCGCAGCAGCCGGTGCGGTACTTGGTCTTCTGGCAGGTATCTTAGGTGTTGCAGGTGTAGGAGTGGGTGCTCTGATCGTTGGAATACTTGCTGCAGTTGTAACATTTGGAGGAGTATTCATCGTCTGTGGTGACGGTACGAGTGGAAGTGGCGGAAAGGGAGATAAATATAAAAAGTTATTTATGAACCTGCCGATCGGTTTTGCACAGGCAAAGATCATAGATGATCCTGTAAATGGTGTCAGTTATCAGATCGTAGATGCAAACGAGATCTTTGGTGAGTATTTCAAGCTGGATGTCAGTGATTACACCGGCAAGAACCTGAAAGAAAGCAAGATCGAGGTTCTTCAGGATATCAACGCCTGGTTTACGGCATATAATAACTCCGGAACAAAAGAAGGAGATCTGATGGATGTTGAGATCACAATGGAATCTCTTCAGAAGGTATTTAACACCGTAATGTATAAGTCAGAAGCAGATTACATTAACATGGTGGTTATTGATATCACAGATCAGAAAGATACAGAGAACAAATTGTCCAAGGCAATTGTTGATGCGAATGCAGCCTATAAGACACAGGCTGAGTTCCTTGCAAATATGAGCCATGAGATCCGTACACCTATCAATGGTATTCTGGGTATGCTCCAGCTTACACTGATGGCTGATGATCTTCAGGCAGATTACAGAGATAACCTTGTAACTGCAAAGAACTGTGCGGATACACTGCTCCGACTGATCAATGATATCCTTGATATCAGTAAGCTGGAAGCAGGAAAGTACAAGATCAAAGAAGAAACATTTGATATCAAACAGGCGATCGAGGAGACGGTTGCTGCTCAGGTACCACTTGCAAATAATAAGGGGTTACAGCTCGACTGTTCATTTGGAAACAATATTCCAAAGCTGGTAAAGGGCGATGGACAGAGAATTCAGCAGGTATTAAACTGCCTGTTATCAAACGCGATCAAGTTTACGTCAGAGGGAAGTGTACGTGTTAAGATCGCATCCATGGATATGGAAGGGGAAAATAAGGTTAAGATCCGTATGGCAGTTGCAGATACCGGTATTGGTATTTCAGAGGCTAACATGAGCAAGCTGTTTATCCGTTTCAGCCAGGTTGATTCTTCTGATACAAGAAGATATGGTGGATCCGGCCTTGGCCTTGTAATCACAAAGCAGATCGTTGAACTGATGGGTGGCAACATTCAGGTTCAGAGTAAGGAAGACATTGGTTCTACGTTCATCGTAGAAGTACCTATGAAGGTTGTAAAGGCATCGGATGATGCATCAGTAGAGATTGAGCAGGAAGAAGAACCGGCTGTATTCTCAATCAATGCACACAGCAAGGCAAGAATCCTTGTAGCTGAGGATGAACCGGTTAATCAGCAGGTAATCGGTAAGTTACTTGGTATGGCAGGCTTCTCTTACGATATTGCAGAGAATGGTCAGAAAGCAGTTGAACTCTTCAAGCAGAAGATTTACGATGCAGCGTTATTTGATGTACAGATGCCTGTTATGGATGGTATCGCAGCTACACAGGAGATCCGTGAGATCGAGCAGAAAGAGAAGAGAAAGAGACTTCCAATTATCGCAGTAACAGCAAGAGCCATGTTTGGTGATAAGGAACGTATTCTTGAGAATAAACTGGATGATTACATAGCAAAACCATATAATCTGAACGATGTTGTTGAGACATTGAACAAATATATTGATGATTAACATAAGGAGGTCATTTGACAATGGCAGGTAATTTTTTTCAGAATGCATTTGAAAAGACAAAGTCATTAGCTAATCAGGCAGTTGACAGCACAAAGTGTGCTGCACAGAAGACAAAGATAAAAGGCAAGATCTCATCTGAGAATTCCAATCTTGACAGAATCTATACAGAGATCGGAAGATATTATTACAACCTGAACAAGGAAGAGGCACCGGAGGAGATCAAGCATCTGTTTGACAGTGCTGCAAAGGGATTAGAGAATATTGCAGCTCTGGAGAAGGAATACAGAGAAGTAGAAGAACAGGAACACCGTATCATGAACAGTGGCAATCAGTATCAGCAGACACCACCACAGGGTATGTATAATCCGCAGATGAACGGAATGCCACCACAGGGTATGTACAATCCACAGATGAATGGAATGCCACCACAAGGCTACAATCCACAGATGAACGGAATGCCGCCACAGGGCATGGCACCACAGATGAACGGAATGCCACCACAGGGTATGGTACCACAGATGAATGGAATGCCACAGCAGGGCATGTATAATCCACAGATGAACGGAATGCCGCCACAGGGTATGGCACCACAGATGAACGGAATGCCACCACAGGGTATGGCACCACAGATGAATGAGATGCCACCACAGCAGAATCCTGCACCTGCTCCACAGGCAGGGCCTGTACAGGAATCCGTACCTGCAGTTGCACCGACATCCCAGCCGGAAGCGGTTCCGCAGAATGAAGAAGTATCCCAGTAGTGAGTGCATAAGGTCAGAGAAATGCAAAAATCCAGATAAATATCTGCAAAATGCGTATATGACAAAAAGAAGCACAAACTTCAGAAATTACATAAGAATCAGAAAAAGATCTGTTACGGCAGGTCTTTTTTTGTTGCCTGAAAAGGGATAGATAAATGTGTGCAAAACTGACAGATATTAAATGATTGTGTCAAGTTAAGAATGGTAAAAATTAGTTTATTTTCTGCGTATTTACAATGTTTTTTCGGGATGGTAACGTATGGATACGCTGATGGCAGGACATCAGAAAAATGAAAAAAAGGAGAGTGATACAGCGTTTGTTTTTGAGAAGACATTAATGATCCTGTTGGTAAGTGCAGCAGTAGTTCTGGATTTCAAGACATGGAGGATTCCGAACTGGCTGGTATTGATCGGGATGGAAACCGGGATATTCGTGACGATCCAGAGAGAGGGCTGGAGAATGGGAGGCATACAGGTGGTACTTGGTATTGTCCTTCCGATTGCATTGCTGTTCCTTCTGTATCAATTTGGATTCCTGGGAGCCGGAGATATCAAGCTGTTTGCAGCCCTTGGTGCATTTATCGGAATGGAGGTCTGGCGGATCGTTCTGTATTCGTTTCTGTTTGGTGGGGTTTTGTCTTTGCTGTATATGGTAAAGAATGTATGGATCCCATGGCTGAAGCATCGAAGACGAAGACGGCACCGAAGGAATAAGATCCATTTTTCCATGGCAATATTACTGGGATGTCTGTTGTATTGCCAATGGGGTTGATATTTGAAGAAAGAAGCTGGGAAAGGAGGAAAAAGTGCGGCAGTTAAAACTTGGCATAGTTGGAATGGAATCAAACTATGTGATCGGGTTGATGAATTACATTAATGCAGATAAAAGAAATCCATTCTTCGCAATGGCATTTTCGACAGAAGAACGATTGGAAAATTATCTGAAGGAGCACACATTAGATGCGCTGTTGTATGAAGAAAGCATGATGCCTGTGATCGTAGGACTTCCAGAAGGAAAAAATATTTGTACGATCAAGCTGGCGGAGCAGGCACCGGATAAGATGGAGAAAGAAGCAATTTACCGGTATCTGAGTGTGGAAGAAATACTGAAGCGGGTGTTGCGGATCATAAAAGCGGAGGAGGCAGAAGGAAAATGGGAGTTATTTGCGACTTATGCAGTTATTTCCCCAATCGGCAGGTCGGGTAAGACCAGACTGGCAAAAAGCATCTGCCTGATGGACGAGGTACGTGGTGGGCTGTATATCGGGATGGAAGCATATGGAGAAAGGAAGCAGGAAACTTCGGAGACAGTAACGGATAAGACTTGTGGTATGTCTGAGCTTGCATATTTGATCCGAATACAATCAGGGCAGATTTTTGAATATCTGGATAAAAGTGTGGTTGTGGAAGGAGGGATTAGCATGATCGCGTCACCGGAAGTATATCTGGATATCAGAGAACTGAACCGGTCGGATGTGAGTTGGTTCATAAAGAAGCTGATTGCATATGGACGATACACAACGATCGTATTTGATATTGATGGCAGCGTGCTTGGAGATATTACGATACTTGGTGAGTTCGATCATGTATTTGTTCCGGTTCTGGATGGCGGGTATGCAGAAGAAAAGGTTGCGGCATTTCAAAGATTGTTGGAGAAACAGGAATTACAGAAGGTAGTCATGCGGATGCAGCAGGTCGTTGTACCGGATCATGCATATGACAGTGCGGAGATGATGCAATTGGCGGGAAGGCTGGTGGGGATATAAGCCCAGAGGACAGAAAGAAATTAAAAGAGCACGTTCTGGAAGAACTGGATATGTCTCAGGAGATCATAGATGAGAAGGTTCTGGAACTGATCGACCGATCGCTTCTGGAACATCCGGATATCGGATATGTCAGTCTGGAAGGACGGATTCGGTTGAGAAGGGAATTGTTCAATGCGGTCAGACGGATGGATGTGCTATCAGATTTGTTAGAGGATGACAGCATAACGGAGATCATGATCAATGGGTACGATCAGATCTTTGTAGAGAAAGATGGACGTATTCAGTCCTTTTCCCAGAGCTTTGAGAGCGAAGATCGTCTGGCATCGATTATTCAGCAGATCGTAGCCGGATGTAACCGCTTAGTGAACGAAGCAGTCCCGATCGTAGATGCCAGACTGCCGGATGGTTCCAGAGTGAATGTAGTGCTGCCACCGGTCGCCCTTGATGGACCGACCATGACGATCCGTAAGTTCCCAAAAGAGAAAATGACGATGGAAAGGCTGATTGAACTTGGGGCTTTAGATGAGGAAGCTGCCGGATTCCTGAAGCTGCTGGTAAAGGCAAGATACAACATATTTGTATCAGGAGGAACGGGAGCAGGAAAGACGACATTCTTGAATGCGCTGTCGGATTATATACCAAAGACCGAACGGATCATCACGATCGAGGATTCGGCAGAACTGCAGCTGCGTGATGTGGAGAATCTGGTACGGATGGAAACCAGAAATTCCAATGTGGAAGGCGAAAATGCGATCACGATACGGGATTTGATCAAGGCAAGTCTTCGTATGCGGCCGGACCGGGTGATCGTAGGTGAAGTCCGGGATTCGGCAGCGATCGATATGCTGACAGCAATGAATACCGGGCATGATGGAAGTCTTTCGACCGGCCATGCAAACTCAGCATATGACATGATCACAAGGCTGGAATCTATGGTGCTGATGGGAATAGAACTTCCGATGGAAGCTGTTAGGCGGCAGATTGCTTCGGCTGTGGATATTATCATTCATCTGGGAAGACTCCGGGATGGATCCAGAAAGGTAACAGAGATTTGTGAAGTAACAGGAATAGAGAATGGACAGGTTCAGTTGATGTCACTTTATGAATTTGAAGAACAGGCAGAGAAAGGCAGGAAAACCGTTCAGGGACATTTGAAAAAGAAGGCAGCTTTGCAGAACAAGGAGAAATTGAAACGGGCAGGGCTGGAATAGGAAAGGAGGGGCCAGGATGTGAAAACAGATTATACACGATACCGGTTATCTTTGATGGAAAACATTGTTTTTGGAATGGGATATCTGGTTGCGGCAGCAGTGGTATGCATTATATTTTATGATTCATTTCTTCCGCTGATTCTGATGCTGCCCGCGGGTGTATATGTGCGAAGGTTGTTTGAAGAATACAAAAGGAAGAGGAGGCAGCAGGAATTATATTTTCAGTTTAAGGATATGGTGCAGGCACTTGCCGCCAGTCTCAGTGTCGGATATTCATTTGAGAATGCTTTTATAGCAGCACATGAGGAGCTGACACGGACATACGGAAAAGATGCGCTGATCGTCCGGGAGCTTGTAGTGATCATGCATGAGATCCGCTTACATAAGAACATAGAAGATGTTCTTGCGGATTTTGGAGAACGCTCCGGTATCCGCGAGATCCATAATTTTTCCCAATTGGTTGCTGTGGCAAAAAGGACAGGCGGCAATATGGTACAGATCATGAAAACGACTGCGGCTGGAATTGCCCGAAAGGTAGAAGTGGAAATGGAGATTGCGACTATGATCGCAGCAAAACGGTATGAACAGCGGATCATGCTGGTCATTCCTTTTCTGATCATTGGATATCTTCGTATGGTGAACCAGAGTTATATCTGTATTTTATATGAAGGAGTGGCAGGTCGGATCGTGATGACATTATGTCTGCTGGCAGGAATTATTTCATATTTCTGGAGCAGAAAACTGATCAATATTGGAGTGTGATGGATGAAGAGAGAATTAAAAAGACCGGTTGGCAGCTTTCTGTACCGGAAGATACATAGGTTTTTGAATATGAGAACGATCCGGGAACGGATGCGAAAGATCCATGTTGTACCGGAGGATGAACTCACTCGGTTATGTGAGGAATATTGTAGCCGAATCCTGTCGAACAGTCTGCTGGTATTTTTTGGAACATTGGTCTTATCCGTTGGTCTGGCAGTATATACGAATCGGACAAAGGCTTCGATTGTATTGAACAGGGAATCCTACGGTGGAGATGAAACAGTCACGCAGTTGGAAACAGAGATCAATGGTGAAAAGCAGATGATATCTGTGGATGTGCTTCCGTTGACCTATGATGCGGAGAGCATAGAAGAGGCTTTTGATAAAGGATTTGCTTACATTGATTCCGTATATCTGGGAACAAACGAGAATGCAGATCATATTACGGAGGATCTGGAGCTGATCGATTCTGTTGATGAACTGGGACTCCGGGTTTCATGGGAGATTGAAGATGAAAGCGATATTGTTGATTACCGAGGCGAGATCATTGATCATCGGCTGGATGAACCGGTTCTTGTAAATCTGGTGGCAACTCTGTCTTATGAAGATTTTTCGGCATCCAGAAACTATCCTGTAAAGGTTGCAGGCAGGGAAAAGAATGAGACGGAAAAGGCAATAGAGACGATTCAGGAGGCGTTAGATATGCTACAGCGTAAGTCAGATACTTCATCATTGGTTCTTCCGGAGACAGTTGCGGGATATCATCTGCAGCATACCGGTACGATGCGGCTTCCGATACTGGTATTTGTTCTTGGAGGGATATTCAGTATTTTGCTCGTCTATAAAGAATATTCGGATATACGGACGAAGGAGAAAAAGAGAAATGAGGAGCTGCTTATGGCGTACCCATCTTTTGTGGATCTGATGAGCCTTTATATGGGAGCCGGATTAACGGTGAAGGGGTCTCTGAGCAGAGCTGTGGTGCAAAGTGACAGTCCGGTTCTGGCAGAGGAGCTGAATTATACATTGAATGAGATACAGTCGGGAATTCCGGAAACAGAAGGCTATTACCGGCTGAGCAACCGACTGGCCCTTCCGGTTTATCAGAAGATATTTACTCTTTTGTCACAGAATATCAAAAAAGGGACAAGGGATATCCTGAATCTGTTGGCAGAAGAAGAGGCTGCTGCATTGCAGTTAAAAAAGGAGCTGGCAAAACGAAAAGGAGAAGAGGCGGGAACAAAGCTTTTATTTCCGATGATTCTTCAGTTAGGAATTGTAATGATCATAGTGATAGCCCCGGCATTGCTGGGATTTTAAAAGAACAAAAAGAAGGAGGAAACGGCAGTGGAATAGTCATTGCTGACAATAAAGAGTATGAGAAATGTGAAGAATTTTTTATTAGATGAAAGTGGAATGGGAGTTGTAGAGATCCTTTTGATCACAGTTGTATTGATCGCCATGGTACTTATCTTTCAGGAGAAGATTACAAGTCTTGTGAACAAGATCTGGACCTCGATCGGTAAGAGTGCGAAGAAGATTTATTAGTAAGGAGACTCTGCAGATTTGAAAAATAACGGACAGATTACAGTATTTTTAAGTCTGGTGCTGGTCAGCCTGCTGGGATTATTTCTGGCAGCAGTTGAGATTACAGGAATCTACATGAACAGGGCACGGGTGGCAGAAGCTGCCCGTGGTGCATCCCTCCATATACAGGCAGAGTACCAGTCCCGGATATTTGATCGGTATCACCTGTTATTACTGGATAAAAGCTATATGGGTTATGGTGAAGGTATGCTGGAGGAACGGGTATCTGATTATATGGACTATACACTCTCCGGCTATGGATTTGCTGTAGAGGATGCCTGCCTGACAGATGTGAGAACGGTGGTTGCTGATGATTGCTATGACTTAAAAAAACAGATAGAGGAATATATGACGCTGTATTTGGAAACAAAGGCACTGGAAACGATAAGCGAAGATCTGGCATATGACAATGCGGATGCCGAAGAGGTAGCAGAGGAGATACGGAATGGAAAGAGCGAGGAAACAGAACAGGAAGGTAACTGGCAGGGAGAGGATCCCAGAAAACTGTTGGAACAGGAGCTTGGGATCGGATTGCTACAGCTCGTTCTTCCATCCGGAAAATCTGTATCACAAACGAAAGTATCCATGCAGGATGTACCATCGACTGCATGTGGAAAGGAAAATGTTCAGGAGAGCATGGACACTTCTTTTTCGGATATTGACCGGTTGGAAGCAGAGCTTGGAAAGGTTCGTGGGACAGGAAAATCGGAATTAGGCACGGATATCAATGGGATTCTTTACGCGATGGAGTGCTTTAAAAATGTTACGGACGCGGAGCTGGATAATTGCGTATTCCAGTGTGAAGTGGAATATCTGATCGCAGGGAAGGACAATGACTATGATAATCTGACCTGTGTTGTAAACCAGATCATACTTCACAGACTTCCGGTTAATATGGCGGTACTGTTATCGGATGCAGAGAAAATGGCGGAAATAAGCAGTATGGCAGCGACACTTGCACTTGTACCGGGCATTACATATGGAGCAGCAAAATATCTGCTTGCAGCCTGTTTTTCCTATGGAGAAACGATACTTGAGATACGAACATTGTTGGCGGGAGGAAAGATTCCCCTGATCAAGAAGGCAGCAGACTGGAAGCTGGATCTTGCGCATATAGGGAATCTCACCAGTGTAGAGCCGGCATCCGGTCAGACAGAAAAAGGACTGGATTATGAAGCGTTTCTGATGCTGTTATTAGCAGAGAAGAATAACAGAATGTACTATCGGATGTGTGATCTGATCCAATTAAATACTGCACTTGTCCAGGATGGATTTCTTATTACAAACTGTGTGGATGCATTTACGATCGATATTGATATTACAAAAGGAAAACGGTCGTATGCAACTTCGGTCAGTGCGGTTTATTAAATATAAAACATAGAAATATCAGATGGAAAGGATGGTGTTATATGCTCTCTTATTATATATTTTGGCTGCAGTCTATTATCCATGCGGTGGCATATTCCATTTCCAAAAATAATAAAATCAAAAGTATTTCTCCGTCTCTCCAAGACCTGAACAGAAAACATTTGAGCAGACAGTATGGTAAGAGAGTGTATAAGACCATTCCTTTCTTTCAGAGGATATTTTGTATATGGAACAGGCAGGAGGGTAGTGCCACGGTGGAGGCAGCCCTGATCCTGCCGCTTTTTATCATGGCAGCAGTTGTGTTTTTCTGGATGGGAAATCTGTTGCAGACACGGTTGATTGTCTATGATGCCATGCAGGACACTGCGCAGTGCCTGGCAGAATATCAATATGCGTATTCATATGTACAGGATGAAAAAACAGTGGATTTACCGGGAAACGGTGTCAATGTTCTGACAGCAAAAGAAAGACTGCAGCATTATCTGGATATATCCCCGGTGGATGCTTCCTGTATTGTGGGTGGAACCGGAGGGATTCTGGTTACAAGATCAGCTTACAGTGAAGCAGATGGCTGCATTGATCTTAAGCTGCGATATAAACTGCAGATCAATGTCCCATTTTTGGGAGAACTGACCTGGAAGGTTCAGGAACAGATCCGGCAGCGTGCATTTATCGGTATGCAATTGGAAAATAATGAGACAGAAGAAAATAGATACGTTTATATCACGGAGACCGGAGAGGTCTATCATACCAGCAGAACCTGTTATCATATAAAACTTACGATCCGGCAGATTCCGGATGGAGAGCTTTCTGATAGGTATCAGAATCTGTCTCCTTGTGAGCGGTGTGCGGAGGGCAGGACGACGGATGGAACGGTATATATAACGGAGGCGGGAGACCGCTACCATCTCTCTGTTTCCTGTTCTGGATTAAAACGAACGGTTATGCGTGTCAAACAAAAGAATGTTGGAAGCATACCACCATGCAGCAACTGTGGTAACGGATGAAATTCTTGTAAGGGTGCATTTTGTAAGGGTGCAGGAACAGGAAAGGTGAAAGATATGAATTCTGGGAAAAAGGATGATCGTGGAACGATCGTGATCGAAATGTGCATTATTATGCCAATCGTGATCACTGTTATATTTGTTGTTATCAATATGATGATTGTGCAGTTGAATAACGGAATTGCAACCGGCGAGGCATATCATGTGGTCTGTAATCGGGAACGATATATGTCTGGAAGTGGAAACAGCGCAGAGGATACATTGAATCAGGCGTTAGATCAGATGGTCAGGCCATCCATGCAGCTTCTGGATGAACTGGAAACAAGCGTGCGCTTTCGTCCTTCTGGAAATGCGTTACTTTCCGGTATAACAGGAACCATAGATGCAGTTATCAAATATGAAGAGCTGCACCCGGGAATTGGACTGCTGACAGATAAAAAGGCAACACAGAGAAAAGTAAAGATTGAGAAAGAGATCCGGGATATCAGCAATAATCTCAGGAGGTGGCAGTTGTATGGAAAAACATTATGACACTGATGGGATAAATGTATATCTGATGCTTACCGACACCGATTATCAGGTCTCCTATGAAACCAAAATGCTTCAGAACAACTGCATCCCATATGTTCTTCCATTTAACGTGATGTTCATAGATGGAGATGCGATTCCTTGTTATGAGGTTAACGGACTGACAGAATTTGCAGTGATAGAGCAGACGATCACGATAACTCCGGTGCTTATATTACAACTGTTTCAGGAACTGGTTATGGTATTTCACCAGCTTGGCAGATATTTGCTGTCCGTTAATAATCTGATCCTGGTGGAAGATTGTATCTTTTATGATATAGCGCAGAAATGCTTTGGTTTTATCTATCTTCCGGGATATCAGAGTGGAGTCCGGGAGCAGATGCGGAGGCTGTTAGATCAGATGATATGCAGGATGGATCATGCAGACCGGGCGGGCAGTGACCGGGTATATGATCTGTATCAGAAGATTATGGATGCAAATTGTGATCTTGAAAAGCTGGTGGATTTTTTTACAGAATTCCGCACGGAAGAAAGCGGCGATACAGATGGTACGGGAAATACAGATATATATAGAACGGAAGAAACGGGCAAGACTGAGGAAGAGGAAGAGGCAGCAGAACTGGCTGCATTTTTGAGAAAAGAACCGAACTGGAAGAAATGGAAGAAATCGAACCGGAACAGGACGATAGTACAGAGTGACATTGACGATGATAAGACATCGGTTCGGACGATCGTGTATAAGACGGTCGTTATTGCCTGTATGCTTGCAACGGCGTTGTTTGGGATCAGCTATGGATGGATGCAGTACCGGGCAAATGGACGGATCCAACATATGAAACCTTTATTCGGTGTATGCATCTTACTGGCAGTGGAATTATTTGTCTGGATGGAGCTGTTCTTAACAGATCAGACTGAAAAAGAAGAGGAGGTTGTTGAACCTTGTATACAGGAACAGGATATAACTATATTTCCGGCAGCAGCGGATGGAAATGGACAACCCGCAGCCGGTGATACACAACAGGAGACAGCCATACTTCCGGCAACCGATCCGGTATGCATGTTAGTTCCGGTTGGAGGGCAAGCGGAAGCCACATCGAATCCGGTGATCTGTCTGGATACACTTCCAAGATTGATCGGACGTGGGGATATGGCAGATTTTTGTATTTCCGATAAGTCTGTGAGTCGGGTTCATAGCAGGATCCGATATGTCGATCATAAATATGTACTGGAGGATATGGGTTCGACAAATGGGACATATGTAAATGGTTATCCACTGCGAGTGGACTATCCGGCAGTGGTATTGCCCGGAGATATTATTTCATTTGGGAATATAGAATATGAGCTGCGGGCTCAAATATAGGAAGGAGGAAACAGCTTTTTCTGGGAAGCTGACAGAAATATATGAAACAATACAGAAATAAAATTTTACTGATCGTACTGGTGGGAATTCTTCTGCTGATAAATCTGCCATTCCATGCGATCCTTCAGACAGCATCCATGGGAGGAGATGCGGAGCAGGCGGTAACGCAGTTGTTTGAAAAGAATGCGACAGCAACGGATACGGATGCAGACAGGGCAACTCCGGAGGATGCAGACAGAGCAACTGTGGAAGATGCAGATGGGGTGGCTGCGAAAGCTGTAGATGGGGAGGCTGCAGAAGATATCGACAGAGCAACCTCGGAAGATGCAGATGCGATGACCACGCAGGATATAGCATTATCATATGAAGATCAGGCAAAACAGATCGCTACGATCTCAGATGCCATATCGAGAGATGTATATACGCCGGATATGAAAGTAGAAATAAAGAAAGAGAAAAAGTCGTATATATTTAATATAGATGCATTGGCGACGGTAATGTCCTTTCCGATGTTATATTCAGAATTTGTCGTTGGATACAGACTGGGAAGAACAGAAGCGGGAGATACCTGCAGAGATTTCCGGATCTTTCAATATCATGGCATTACGGATTATGAGAAACTGTTTTCCGTATATTGTGGAGACAAGGAGCTGGATGTTCCGTGGTATGGAGAATATGTTTCGGATGGAAAACATTTGCAGGGAACAGCAGCAACTGTATACAGTGATGATACGACAGATGGTTATATACATGCAGGCAGCGGACTGTTAACAGCCGATATCCGGAAAGCATTGTATCAGGGATATAAGAACAGGCAGTCTCAAAGCGCATTACAGGATAATCTGAATGCTATCCGGCATCATGGAAAAAGCATGAGCGGAGAAGTTCCATATACGAGAGCGCAAGCAGAGATCCGGATCGGAACAGAAACTCCAAAGACAGAGCAGGTTGATATATCACCAGGGCAGCCGGAGACGCGATGGAAATACCGGTATACCATACACATGGAAGAAGAGAGTTTGTTAAGCACTGTGTCTCCGGATGGAGTATATGCAAAAAGAACGAAGATGCGTACGGTCACAGGAGGTCAGAATACGTTTCATATCATAGTGCCGGATACAGATATTAAATTGTGGGTATGTACGGACTGGAAAGGTTCGATTGCAGATACGGACTGGAAAGCATACCGGTCAGGAGAAGAAGCTGTATTAAAGACAGGAAGCAGATATTTCTTTACTGCCGGTACGGATAAGAAGGGTGTGAGCAGACTGTCAAAGACCTTTGCCGAACGGGATGGGTTTACAGCTTATGCTGTCTGCCCGGACAACAAAGAGATTCAGACCTGCTTTGCAGGTGTGCTTTATGAATATGCAATGGAGATGGTGATTAACTGGGGAAGTGAATTAAAAACCGGAAAACTGCATCTGACAAAGCTTGGTGATGGTTCCTTGAGTAATCTGAAAGGAATAAAATTTTACCTTTATAAACTGGACGAGCCATTTGCAGATCTGTCAGAGGGGAAAGCGGTAAAGATCGGAACATATACGGTTAATTCCAAAGGAAAAGGTGTGCCAACTTATATTACGGAAAAAGGCAGATTTTATGGAGCAAAAAGTAATTATGCCGGAGAGGATATAGATGGATCCACATGCCGGAATATCTACAATCTGCCACCGGGCTATTATATGCTGCATGAGGATGCTGAACTGGCACTGGCAAGAGGATATCTGCCCGCGATAGACCATTATTATGAAATTACAGATAACCAGCTGGAATATGAGTTTGTCATTCAGAATGTCCGGGGCGGGCTCAGTCTTCAAAAAACCAGTGACTCTCCGGAACTTACAGGAGCAGATGGCAAAACGAATGCATATAGTCTGCAGGGAGCCAGATATAATGTGTATAAGGTTGGGAAAAAGAATGATACATCAACCGATGCTTATGTCTGCACCTTTACAACCGATGCATCCGGAAAAGGAATTGTTACAAAATATAATTCGGATGCAGGATATTATCCGGTATATGGTTCTGATAACCGGATATATGAAGTGCGCGGAGTTCCGGTTGGTTGCTGGTATTACATTGCGGAAACAGGGAAAAAGAAAGGGTGGAATGGAAATGAATATTCCTATGCCGGAGGTTATATTGTAAATAAAGAGGATAAAAAAGCGGCTTCCTACTATCAGAAGTGGATCTATCTGGATAAGGAGGATGGTGGAATCGGAGTTTCAGAAAATTTGGAGAAATATCCCAAGCAGCAGATCGATGTACTGGAATCGCCGATTACGATCGGAATTCAGCTTCATAAAAGCAGTGCGATGAAAGAAATTTCCGATATGGGTGGATATACATTTGCCGATATTCAGTATCAGGTATACATGGCGGACAAGAATGGAAGGCCGGGAACCGGAAATCTCTATGTAGGTACATTTACAGTGCAAAAGGATGGAACGGGAATTGTTACAGATATAAACACGAAATTTATTCCGACCGGAGGAAATAAAACGATCGTTTCGCTTAAGAAAAAAGGGACAGATACGATCTCCGGACTACCGTGTGGAAGCTATTATGCAAAGGAAACAAAAACAAACCGTTATTACAGGCTGAATACAGATCCGGTAAAAAAAGAATGTCTGTCCAGTGGCGGAAGAGAAACAGGAAAAAAAGAGATCGAGCATGTGATCGAAGTTACAGATCAGCCAAATACCGGAGAACTGTATCTGGAAAAGAAGAGCGCCGGTGAAGAATGGACGGATGAAAATACAGCATATTCGTTATTACATGCAGAATATAGCGTTTATATGGTGTCAGGAAAGAATGCTCCATATAAAGAAGAAAATCAGGTTGGCATATTTACGACAGAAAAAATGAATGCGGCAAATATCGTGATCGGAATACCGGAGATCAGGAATTCCTGCGGAACTGGAAATGCATTCCGAATGATATCAGGAGAGGTCGTTTCCATTCAGGCAGATAAGAGTAAGCATTGTTTTACCGGATTGCCATTTGGCTGGTATGCAGTAAAGGAAAAGCGTGCTCCAAAAAATTACAAACTGGATGCGGATGTGCATTATATTTGTATATCCCCGGATACGGTGGGAAACAAGATTAATGCAACCATGCAGCTTGCAGAGAAAGAAATGGTATATCAGGGAAAACTGTCACTGACAAAATATGACAGAGAGAATGGAACCGGAACTGCAAAATATGGAGCATCTCTTGCGGATGCAGTCTTTCAGGTGCGGTATTATAAGGGACTCCTGCAAAAAACAGAATTGGCAGCATCTACTGCATACCGAACCTGGTATATTAAGACAGTATATAACGAGCAGACCGGAAGTTATGAGGCAAAGCTGGATGCAGCTTATCTGACCGGACAGAGTGATCCTCTATTTACGGATAAAAAGACAGGTGCAGTAATTCTTCCGGCTGGAACCGTGGTCATAACAGAATACCAGCCACCAAAGGGGTATATGCTGCCGGGACATGGACAGGGTTATATCGAAGTAACCGGACTGACAGGAGAGAAACAGCAAATTACCGGAAATGAAATTGTACTTCATCTGGATGCAGGAAATCCGAATAAAGAGCTGCAGACTTTTTCTGTGGAGAGTGGGAATGTCATAGAACCGGAACTGATAAAGGTGTACGAGCAGGCAGAACGGGTGGATATTGCATTTGACAAGATCAATGCAGGAACCAGAGAATCCATGCAGGGAATTGTATTTCGGATTTCGTTGCTGGATGAAGCAGGAAATCCTGTTGAGAGCCATATTGCGGTAACAGGAGTAAATGGACGTTTTGATTCGGCCGGACGTAAGGAAAGTGGTAAATTCAATATCAATGATGCTATCTATGAATACAACCAGACGCAGGAAGAAAGTGCATGGAAGGAATATGATATGACAGCCGGGATCTGGTTTTGTGGAGATGAGAGCACACAGCGTGAAGTTTTCGATGAAGATATTATGGCAGACGGAGCTACAAAAAGCGAAGAAAACATATCCATAAGAGAAGCTTCAGAAACAGAAAAAGCGGATCTGGGAGCGTTGCTGCCGGGAACTTACATGATCGAGGAGCTGCCTTGTAAAGGTAACCGGGGATTTGTAATAATGCAGCGTCAGATCGTGGACATTGATAGTGCAGAGACAATCCGGGAGCTTGGTACATATGAGAATCAGTCTTCGGAAGATACAACAGAACAGACGACAACCGAAACCACGACTGGTGACACAACGGAGACAACAACCGAAGCTACGACCGGGGACACAACGGAAACCACAACCGAGTCTACAACCGAACTGACGACTGAGATCACGACCGAATTGACAACAGAAACCACAACTGAGGCGACAACCGAGATTACGACCGAGGACACAACGGAAACTACAACCGAGTCTACAACCGAACTGACGACTGAACAGACGACGGAGATCACAACAGAAACTACAACAGAGCTGACGACCGAACCGGACACCGGAGACAGGAAGACTCCCCCGGTCAGAACCGGTGACTCGTCAGGAGTGATCCTGTTTTCTTATATCGGGCTTGGAGCAATGCTTGGCGCAGCAATTCTTGTGATCGTAAAAAGACGGCAGGGAAAACATGGAAAAGATAGACCGGGCAACAGGAAACATTGACAGAATGAAAACGGTACTTTTAAAATTATATAATATGGTTCGTTCATGAACTTCATGTTCATCTCCAATGCCGAGTGCCTGAAACAGAGGCACCCGGCATTTTTACTATATAGAAAAGGCTGTATTGTAAAGTAAATAAGTGCGCTATTATGGATATATTATTAAAAGGGGACAAAAACTAATAATTGCTATCAATCACCATTTCGGATATAATATCTTTAGTTGTATTTTGGAGGAAACCGTCATGTCTTATATGGCATTATATCGTAAATGGAGACCGGATACTTTTGAAGAAGTAAAAGGCCAGGATCATGTTGTAACAACACTAAAGAATCAGATTATAAATAACAGGATCGGACATGCATTTCTCTTCTGCGGAACAAGAGGAACCGGAAAGACATCGATAGCAAAGTTGTTTGCAAAAGCAGTAAACTGTGAGCATCCGGTAAACGGAAGCCCATGCAATGAATGTGCGGCATGTCGTGCGATCGCAGATGGATCATCTATGAATGTGATCGAGATCGATGCAGCATCAAACAATGGTGTGGATAATATCCGTCAGATCCGGGAGGAAGTACAGTATTCACCATCAGAAGGAAAATATAAGGTATACATTATAGATGAGGTTCATATGCTGACACAGGGAGCGTTTAATGCTCTGTTAAAGACATTGGAGGAACCACCATCTTATGTCATTTTTATACTTGCAACAACAGAATCCCATAAGATTCCGATCACAATATCTTCCAGGTGTCAGAAATACGAGTTCCGGCGGATCTCGGTGGAAACAATCAGTGACCGTCTGATGGAGCTGCTTGGAAGAGAACAGATTGCGGCAGAGAAAAAAGCAATTGATTACGTTGCCAAGGCTGCAGATGGATCAATGCGTGATGCACTCAGTATTCTGGATCAGTGTATCGCATTCAACATTGGCAAGGAGCTTACTTATGAAAATGTACTGGATACGATCGGAGCAGTTGATATCGATGTATTTGCCAGATTGTTAGATTGTGTGATTCGGCTGGATGTTGTCGGTGCGATCGATCTGGTGGATGAGGTAGTATGGCAGGGACGGGAATTGTCCAGATTTGTATCAGAATTTACATGGTTCCTTCGAAATGTATTGTTGGTGAAGGTTTCACCGGAGGCAGATCAGAAGCTTGATATGTCGGCGGAGAATCTGGAACGGTTAAGACAGCTTGCTGCACAGCTCGAAACAGATGCACTTATCCGGTATATCAATATATTTTCGGACACCTCTGCAAATATCAAATATGCAGTACAGAAGCGTATTGTTTTAGAACTTGCAGTGATCAAATTATGCAAGCCTGAGATGGAAACCGATTACAGCGCGCTTCTTGACCGGGTCAGAGTTCTGGAACAGAAGTTAGAGAATGGAGCCGCCGGATCGGTGGTTAGCGGGAATAATAACGGTGAAGGAAGCTCAGCATCGGCAGGCGTTACAGCATTGGCTGGCGAGGCAGTGCAGGGAGCCGGAGCAGTATCACAGGAACTGCTGGATCAGATCTGTGCAAGACTGAAGCAGGCAGGAATGCAGATAGGAAATGCACCTGCGATGGGAGATGCAGAGATAGAAGCGGCATCGAAGAAGCTGTCCGAGCAACTGAAAAAAGAACTTCCGGAAGCAAATTACAATGAATTAAAAGAATTCGTAGAACAATGGGATATCATTATGGAAGGATATCAGAATATTACGAAGAAGTTTCTGGAAAAAGCAAGGATCAATATGAACGAAGCCAGAGATGGTCTGTATCTGGCATATGTTCAGAATGAAGAGAACAAGCAGGCAATCGCTTATTTTGAAGGGAAAGAGCGGATGGCGGCATTGCGAGAGCACATCGAACAGGTGACCGGCAGACAGGTGAAGATCGAACTGAAGGTCGTGTCGAAGAACAGTGAAGCGGCACAGGAGATCGAGGCGAATGACCTGTCGAAGATTAATTTTGCTATTCAGTATGAATAAAAATATAAAAAAGAGCTAAGAATCAAGGAGGATATATAAGATGGCTAAAAGAGGCGGCTATAACATGGGTATGATGCCTGGCAATATGAACAACTTAATGAAGCAGGCACAGAGAATGCAGAAGCAGATGGAGACAACAACCAAGGAGCTGGAGGATAAGATCTATGAATCTTCCGTTGGTGGCGGCGTTGTAACAGCAAAGGTTTCCGGTAAGAAAGAACTGATGGAGATCAAGCTGGATCCGGAGGTTGTTGATCCGGATGATATCGAGACATTAGAGGATCTGATCATTTCTGCAGTAAATGAAGCATTCCGTATGCAGGATGAAGATTATCAGGAGAATATGAATAAGATCTCCGGCGGTATGGGTCTTGGAGGCTTACCGTTCTAATGGATATATATGGTGGAGAAGTAAACCGTCTGATCGAAGAGCTTGGCAGACTTCCCGGTATCGGAGCAAAGACAGCACAAAGGCTGGCATTTTATATCATCAGTATGCCGGAAGAACGAGCACAGGCACTTGCCGATTCAATCGTAAATGCAAAGAAGAAGATTCGATACTGCAATAACTGTTATACGATTACAGACAGTGATCTTTGTCCGATCTGCAGATCGGCAAATCGGAATCATAAGGTGATCATGGTGGTAGAAACACCGAGAGATCTTGCAGCATATGAGCGGACGAATCAGTACGATGGTGTATATCATGTTCTTCATGGAGTGATCAATCCGGCACTCGGAATCGGACCTGCGGATATCAAGATCGCAGAACTGATGAAGCGGTTGCAGGGGGATGTGGATGAGCTGATCATTGCAACAGGCTCCGGTCCGGAGGGAGAAGCAACGGCGATGTATATATCAAAGCTGGTCAAACCGGCAGGGATCAAGGTCAGTAGGATCGCAAGCGGTGTACCGGTTGGCGGAGATCTGGAATGTATTGATGAAGTGACACTGCTCCGGGCATTGGAAGGACGCGTATATTTATAGGGACAATTAAATAGTATTTTACATAAAAAAGAAGAAAGAGGTGTTTAGGGATGTTGCGAGTTGGATTACTTACCAGTGGTGGCGATTGTCAGGCACTGAATGCAACCATGCGTGGTGTAGCAAAAGGATTGTACGAGTTATTTGATGAAGTAGAGATCTATGGTTTCCTGAATGGATATAAGGGCTTGATGAGAGCACAGTATATCAAGATGATGCCGGATGACTTCTCAGGCATTATGACAAAGGGTGGAACGATTCTTGGAAGTTCCAGACAGCCATTTAAGCTTATGGGTGAGCCTACAGAGGATGGTCTTGATAAGGTGAAATCCATGAAGGACACATATAAGAAGCTCAAACTGGACTGTTTATGTGTATTAGGAGGAAATGGTTCCCAGAAGACAGCAAATCTGTTAAGTGAAGAGGGCTTAAATGTAATTGGTCTTCCAAAGACGATCGATAATGACCTCTGGGGAACCGATATGACATTTGGTTTCCAGAGTGCGGTAGATGTGGCAACACAGACGATTGACTGTATCCATACAACAGCAGCATCCCATAACCGTATCTTTATCGTAGAGATTATGGGTCATAAGGTTGGCTGGATCACATTACATGCCGGTATTGCAGGTGGAGCAGATGTTATCCTGATCCCTGAGATTCCGTATGATATCAAGAAGGTATACGAGGCAATCGACAAGAGAACAAAGAATAATAAAGGATTTACGATTGTTGCAGTAGCAGAAGGAGCAATCTCCAAAGAGGTTGCAGAGCTTCCAAAGAAGAAGAGAAAAGAAGCAATCGCTAATTCTCCGTATCCATCTGTTGCATATGAGATGGCGGACAAGCTCAAGGAGTTCACAACGCAGGACATCCGCATTGCGATTCCTGGTCATACACAGCGAGGCGGAAGCCCATGTCCATATGACAGAGTGATCTCATCCAGATTCGGGGCAAAGGCAGCCGAGCTGATCAAAGCAAAGGATTTTGGAAAACTCGTTGTATTTAAGGATAATAAAGTAACTGCGATTCCGTTATCAGAGTCAGCAGGAAAACTCAAATATGTATCTCCGGACGATGATACCGTTCTTGCAGCAAAGACATTAGGTATTTCATTTGGTGATTAATTTCAGTTTGAATAAGAAATGGCAGTAACATAATCTCTCTGTCTGCATATATACTATATAGGAATAAGAATGCAGGCAGGGAGATTTATATGCAGAACGAATTTAAATACATTCCATATGACAGAAAGGATACGAATATCCGTGGATTGATAAAAAATGGAAATGTGTATAATCTGACACGGAGCATGTCGGGGCTTTTGCTGCCGGATGATCCAAATGAGGAACAGTCAAGAGCAGAAAAGGACTGGGCCTATCTGAAGGAAATGTATCCGGAACGGGTACGGCGTATCAGTGCAATGGTGGAAGAAGAATGTGATAAATTAGAATATGCAGGAAGCCCGATGTTTGCGGAATATCCGGATCCGGAGGTGATCCGTAAGATCGCACGGGATGTCTATGCAGAGCTTCCGGATCCATATGTAGATATTCATCTGGATATGGAGGCTGCGCCATCTGAACCACCGTATGTTCCAAAAGGAAAAGGCTGTGGTAACTGCATGATGCGGAATCTGATAGAAACATTGATCTGTAATGAATTTTACTGTAGACGGGAACGCTACAGAAGATGTAGGAGACGATTTTACCTGTGAAGAAAATAGGAACACTTGTTATAAGAATAATAGTAATGGCAGTTTTCTTTGTGATTACTATTTTTTTAGTTGATAAATTTCAGAATAGACAGTATAAGAATCTGGCAATGGAGATGGAAAATGCCACCTTGCCTTTAGTATATGTAGACTATGAGGGCAGATATATCAACTGCCTTCATGGCTATACAACCGTAGTCGATACAACTATGCTTCGTGACTGTATTACTCCGGTGACAGATGACAAAAAAGTAACGTTTGCAGTAGATGACAAAAATGGTTATGCAAAGACCTACAGCTATGAGCTGCGGTCGATCTCAAGCGATTCTCTGATCGAGAACGGAGATCTGACATCCGATACAGAGGAGAATGGATACCGGATATTTGATATTGATATCCGTATGGATATCAAGCCGGATACGGAATACATGCTGATATTCAAATTAGATGGAGCGGATGGACAGACCGTACGCTACTATACCCGTATCGTTGTAAATGACAATTATCATGCGTCCGAGCTTCTGGACTTTGTGGAACAGTTTAATGCTTCGACATTTGACTACGAGGCAAATGAAGAAGGCTCCTTTATCTATCCATACATGCAGGCATACAAAGGACAGGATGATGACAGCCTTTCTATGGGACATCTGAATCTGACAAGCAGCTACAAAGAGCTTGTCTGGAGTGGAGTGAATCCGGTCCGGATAACTTCGATCATTCCACAGATCAAGGAAATTGATGTCAATTATGCAGTAATTGAACTGGATTATGTGACCACGGCAGAAAACACCGATGGTGAGTCGGATTATTATTCGATCAAGGAATATTATCGTGTCAGTTATAAAGAACCGGAGACAGAAGACGATACGGAAACAGCCACCGGAGCAGAGGATGCTGAAGCATCAGAGGATACCGGGGAAGCAGATAACGCAGGCACAATATCCGTTATGAACTTTGATCGTTATATCGACGAGTATTTCAACCGGACAGGTGTCGATAATAAAAATAATGTGTATGAGATCGGGGTTGTTCTTGATAAAAAGCTGGATTACCGTTACAGCTCGGATAATAAGAAGATCGGTTTTGTCAGAAACGGACAGCTCTGGCTGTATAATTACTCAGAAAACCAGATCTCCATGGTATTTGGATTCTGGATGGATGACGTGGAAAATGTCAGAAACACATACAACAATTATGGTATCAATATGATCTCCATGGACGATGATGGCAATATGATATTTGCAGTATATGGCTATATGAACCGTGGTGCTCATGAAGGAAAGCTGGGAATCAGTCTGTGTTCTTACGATGCAGCAGAGCAGGAGGTTACGGAGCTGGTATTTGCAGAATGTAATGAACCATATGCAGCCATGAAAGATGAAGTGTCCAGACTGACCTATTATGATGGAACAAACTTTTATTTTATGCTTGGCAACAAGGTGAACTGCATTAACGTGGAAGCAAAACAGTTATCCTATTATGTAGATCATGTATCGCTCGATCATGTATATGTATCCGATGATATGCAGGTAATGGCATATGATTCATCGGATCAGGCAGCCGATAATGCGACATTAACGCTGGTTAATTTTGCAACCGGACAGACCTATACGCTGGATGCGGGAGCAGGAAAGAGTCTGGTCTGCTATGGATTTAAGAACCGGGATCTGATATATGGGATCTGTAATACGGCTGACAGTGATATTTCTATAGATAAAGATTCCTTTGCAAAAAAGAATCTGAGTGAAAAGGTATACAGCCGGATCCCATCATACAAATTATTTATCGTGGATGAAAATGGAAACCAGATCAAAGAATATCAGAAGGACGACAATTATATCATAGATATCAGCGTAGAGGATGATCTGATCTATATGACCAAAGGATCCAAGAAAACAGACAGATTTCGGTTGGCAGAGGATGACTTTATCACCTATAAAGAAAGCGACGATGTAAAACGAGTTGATATCACGACAAAAACAACATCAGGAATTGCGAGGCTGTATTTTACAGTACCGTCAAATATATATCTGACCTATATTCCGTATCTGAATATCACAAAGAACACGGTGGGAGATCGTTCATCGGATATGCTGATCACGGTAGAAGATGAATATGCAGGCTATATGGTATATGATAATCTGGGACTGACCGGAATCTATGATAAGGCAGGAGATGCAATCAACCGGGCAACGCAGATTGCAGGTATTGTCGTTTCCAAGGATGGAGAAATCGTATACAGGCAGTCGGAGATGCAGGCATATAATACGATCGCATCGTCAATCTATCACCAAAGCTCCGGCAGTGTGGATGCATCCTTGTGGGATTGTGTATATATGACACTGATCTATGAGGGTGTGACAGATCTCACATATGAAGATATGAAAGCATCCGGTACAGATCCGGTACAGGTGCTGACAGAGCTTGGAAAATATCCGGGAGCAGATATTTCAGGAATTTCGCTGGATCTGGTATTTGGATATATCAGTAATGGTATTCCGGTTATCAGTCGTATCAATGATGGAAGATATGTAATGGTCGTAAGCTATAACAGTGAAGCGGTTCGTTATTATGATCCGGTACTGGATACGGAAGTCCGGGTATCAAGAAAAGAATATGAAGCTGCCATGAGTCAGGGAAATAATGAACTGTATTCCTATGTTCAGGAGTAGAAATAAAAAGATATACAGGAAAACAGATCCGTTTGAGGACATCATTGTTTTCCTGTATAAGACAAAAAGAAAAGCTGCCGATTCCGGCAGCTTTTCTATATTATGATAACAACGTTCTGTGTGGATTACTCCTCTGAAATTGTTCCAACAGGACATGAACCTGCACATGCACCACATGAAATACACTGTGAACCATCAATAACGAAAACACCACCGTTATCGCTAATAGCTCCAACAGGGCATGAACCTGCACATGAACCACAACCGATACATGAATCACCAATTACGAATGCCATATGATTGTCCTCCTTTTAGTAATAATAATCACATCTCGTTACCTATTTTAAATCAAAAAGTTTCTTATATCAAGTGAATTGAGATGATTTGTAAAAAATTAGTCCCTGCTAACTTGAGCCTGCCTATCTTTTTCCTATAAAGGGATAGACATTTAAAAATGTGTATACTATAATGGTGAAGATATTTTTAAAATCGAAAAATGTCATATCAGATTAAGAAAGATTATAGGAAACAGGAGGAAATATACACATGGCAAAGATCAGTAAAGATATGCTTATAAATGATATTTTAGCAGTAGATGCAGGAAATGCAGCAATTCTTATGGCAGCAGGTATGCATTGTATCGGATGTCTTGCAGCAGCAGGTGAAACTCTTGAGGAAGCAGCAGCCGTTCATGGTCTGGATCCGGTAGAGCTTGAACTTGAGATCAATGACTACCTTGCAAAGAAAGAAGAGCAGGCACAGGCATAATTCATATAGAATATGTATCTGGACAGACGAAAAATACGGCGGAATCCAATGAAAAAAAGGATCCGCCGTATTTGTTTTGTCAAATCAGTTTTCTTAAAAATTACAGAGCAGACAGAGTCTGAACTGCTTCCTCTTCAATGATCGTTTTAAAATGCTCTTTGAAATGATATGGCATGGCATCTGTTATTTTCTGTGCTGTGCCGTATTCTCCAAGAATGTAACATACCCGGTTGAATTCGGGAATAGTATTCTTATCATTTGTAAATAACAGATAAAAACGTTTATTAACCGGATTCTTATAGAGTGTGTTGCTGCTGAAGTAAAAACTTGCAACCTGTTTGGATGCGTTGATAACGGTATTTAACGAGTCAAATACAAGCAGTCTCGTTAAAGTCTGTGGAGCATCCTCTTCCTGTTGTGTCTGTTTTACAGGTGCTTTTGCACTGGATGGAATATCGGTTGAAATCTCGATATTCTTACCTGCAAGACCTGTCAGATTATTTACAAAACCTTCCAGAGCATTAAAAATTGCCTCCGGAATCTGGGATTCATCGCCATTTATACCGATATCGATATGACCGGATATTACATTATCATCAGATGGGGGATAGTCCTCATCTTCGTATTCATCATCCATATCATCGTCATAATCGGTGTCGTCATCGTCATTATTTCTGGTAAATCTGGAAAAACGTGTATCCAATTCTTCCGGATCTTCTACCTTTGTGACAATTAAAATAAGACAATCTGATGAAATCGGTATAGCTTCGATCATCAGTGGTATATCATCAACCTCAAATCCGAGTTCGTTTGATGCCTGCTGCATCATCTCACGAAACAGTTCTTTTGCTTTTGGAGATCCATAAGCCAGCTCGGAAATCTTTAATTGTTTGTCTGCTAAATCTGCTTTATTCAAAGTACATCTGATCTGATTTTCACTTAAGCGTTCAATCTTCAATAGAATCACCCCATTTCTGATAGAATACCCATGAAGGGTAGAAAATAAGTCATACAATTGTGTATTAAAACGCACCTATAGTTTACCATATTTAACTGACAAGTAAATAGGATATAATGTGAAAAATTCGAAAATAATTTATAAAATCCTGTCGAATATGAATAAAAAATAATTCCACAGTATAAATTATGTATATATGGATCAGAATGTGCAAATGAGCAGAATAGGACAGGAAACATCAGAAAAGATTAATTTTTCATAAAGTGATTGGCAGGCGTACAAATATAATGTAATATAAGAGCAGACATCCTATGAACCCTTCATCGGTTCGCTGCAGACAGATTCCGGTCTGCATAATTCCGTTTCTGGCAGACAGATATTGCTTATTACATATAGATATGAAAAGAAACACGAAAACAATGGTGTATTTGTGCCATTGGTTTGTATATAAGATTAATATTGACACATCACAGCACGAATATGTAAAAAAGCAAATGGGAATAAAATGAAAAAATGTATCGATAAAAAAGAACCGTTACATTCATGCACAAAATAACAGTGGCAGGGGTTACAGCACCCCTGCCTATTCTGTGCCCGCCTGGATATGATTAACAAGCCCATCTGCGATCGCTGCGGCAACCTGTTTTTGATAGTCCGGAGTATTTAAACTGCTGCATTCATCCGGATTACTTAAAAAGCCACATTCAACGATAACAGCTGGACAGGGGCTTTTTTTCAGAATAAGATAGTCCAGATTACCTTTGACCGGACGCTCATTATCAGAATCGAGGATCGCATGGATCGAGGCCTGGATCGATTTGGCAAGCTGTTCACCGTCTGAAGAATTCGCATAGTAAAAAACCTGAGCTCCATGTACGGAAGAATCAGAAAAGCTGTTCTGATGGATACTTATAAAAAAGTCGGAGTTATGGGATGCCACGATCTCAATCCGATGATTCAGGTCGGATGTCTTTAAGCTTTCGGCAGTTTCTGTATTCAGTGAGGAGTCATCCGTTCTGGTCATATAGACTTCAAAACCGAGAGAATCCAGAAGCTCTTGCAGATAAGAAGCAATTTGAAGATTGATGTCCTTCTCCTTTGAATCGTTAATTCCTATTTTTCCAGGATCGTATCCGCCATGTCCGGCATCGAGTGTGATAATATAGCCGGAAAATGCAGTTTCGGTGGTGTCACTTTGTGTTTCGTCATTTGGATCAGAGTCTGGATTTCTGACACCCGGCAGCGTGGCTTTATTATCCAGATCGGACTGAGGTGATTTTGACGATATTGGATACAATAGCAAAAATACAGAAAGAGAGCAGATAAATACAAGAAGCAGAAGAAGATAACGATTTAGTTTTGGAATAAGAGACCGGAGTTCAGGTTTCATAAAAGGATCACCTGTCAGAATTCTTCTTTCTATAATATGCAGAAACATTCCGGTCAATGCCTGTGGATTTTGTTGACATTCCGCATACAAGGCTATAAGATAAACTATGTATGTTCTATATTGGATCTGCTCGGATGTGTCTTTAAATGTCCGGTCAGGGGGAAATTCGGTGAGAATCCGGTGCAACCGCCATTACTGTGTTAAGATCATAAGATGGTCTTTCAGTCAGAATACCCGCAGATTTATTCTACATACAGCTTTTGGGCGAGGGAAAAGCAAGATTTAATTCCCAGCTTATAAAAAATTATACAATAGAAGAAAGGAATCGAAACGAATGAAACGAATCAGAGTACTGGTGCTTTCGTTCTTATTGGCATGCGCAGTTTTATTTGTACCATTTGCAGCAAATGCAGGTTATGGTATGCAGAATGTTGTGGCAGCAGAAGATGAGAGTACCATCGATTACAGCACAAAATATGTTGTGCTGTCTCTTGAGGGCTTTACGATCGGACAGGGATTTTATATCGCACCGACCCGTATGTCTTATGAAGAGATTGGAAATGTCTGGAAACAGGAAGGGATAGATATTGATCTGTCTCAGTTGACCGTTTCTCAGGCAACATATGCATTTTTAAAAAAGGCAGGTATCAGTACAATCCCTGCAGGAGCAAATGCCTATAATGCCAGTGATTTTTATCTGAGATATGTCAAAGGCATTGATAAAGGAACGGTAAAAGTTCCAACAGAGCTCTTAGGTGCATACAAGACACATAATGATGGAGATGCATTGGAACTGGAGGAAAAAACAGGTACCGATCTGGGAGAATTTGATTACACATCAGCGTCCGGTTGGATGAATACAGTAGATAATGTGATGGGTAATACCGGTGCAGGTTCTTATCTGGTTGATCAGGACTCTGACCTGGACACTCATGTTATCCGTTGGCAGTTTACAATTGCAGGATATGGTGCAGACCTTGGTTATGGATTTGGTGAGGGAGCATCTTATTATGTAACGCAGGACAAGACAGAGTTATATACACTTTATGCAGAGCATGAGGAAGAGATCGCAAAGGATGCTTCATTAAATGCAGAGCTTCTGGCAGTTATGGCAGATCTGGATGCATCAGCAGATGATGTGGCAGCTGCTGTAAAGAAGATCAAAGCATTAGAAGAGAAACAGGTATCGATCAAGATGAACAGCAGTGTTCCATATATGACACTTACAGATGCAGATGGAAATACAGTGGCGGCTGGAGATCCGGATAGTAATTATGTATACACAGTGAAGCTTGCAGAAGGTACTTATCGCTTATCAACATATAAAATGAGTGGTACTAATAAAGTTGATATGGGTTCAATTGACCTGATCGTAACCGATGAAGCAGAGCAGTCATATGCAGTATATAGTCTGTCGGGTATTGCATGTACAAATAAGGATGCCGGCAGTGGAAAATTTTGGCAAGAAGGAGAAGATTTTACTTTTAATGTAAAGGTAGTATCTCCTGATAATGTTGATCGTCATGCTACACTTGGTTTGATGCAGGCGGGAACAAGTCAGAAAGCAGCTCAGTATGCAGTGCCTTTTTATTATGCGGATATGGTATCTGTAACTGTAACACCTGAGGGAGACCGTGCACAGAATTATATAGAAAAGACAGTTTCAAAAACACTTACAGCAAACAGTTCATATGGGTATTCGATCAGTGCACCGGAAGCCAGAAAAGTGAGTGTGACTTTCCCGGAAGGAGCAGAACTTAGACTTGGAACATTGTCTACATATTATATTTATAAAGATGAACCGGGAACAAAGATAGAAGCCAAAGAGCCGGGATATGAGACATATGAATTTACTGTCGGAGGTGGTATTACATATTACTATCGTGTGACAGGTGCCGGTGGTGTTACCTACTGGGATTGGTTCTCTACCAATAAAGATGCAGATTATATGGTTAGTAAGGCGGATATGTATATCGGGGATGACTCTTTTAATCCGGATACTATATATCATGATATGTCTCAGAATAAGTATGATGTAGCAGATATTTATCTTACATCAGATGAACGTGGATACCTTTCTATGAAGAAGGGTGAGACATACAGTCTGGAATGTTTCCGTAACTGGCAGGCGATCGAAGGTACTTCGAATGCTAAAAGTGCAGAACCGGATTATCATTACACGGTTATTGATGAGAATGGAAATCCATCAAATGATGTGATCACAGTTACACCGGGAGCACATTCAGAAATAGCGGAGATTCAGGCGAAATCCGAAGGAACAGCAATTCTGCTTGTGACCTACGATGCACAGATTAATATGCAGGGATATATGAAGTATACCAAGTTTAGTGCAATATGGCCTGAAAACACCGGTGTTGTAGTGGTTACTGTTGATAAGGATGGCACAGCTATTCAGACCAACATGACCATAAATGAAGGTAAAAATAAAAAAGAGGAAAAAGTAACTGGCGACAGACTGGATGCCCAGCTGGATGTTCTTTATTATGAGGCAGGAACAGACGGAGCTGAGTATACATTTACACCGGAGAGTGGAGTATCCGTATCTGTCCTTCGTCCGGAGATCATAGACAATAAGCTGACATACGGCGGATTTTCTGCAAAGAACATCACAAGAAATTCAGATGGCAGTTATACAGTCGCAGGGCTTACAGAAGGACCAAATATTGTTAAAGTTACAAAGAATGGTGTCAGCACCTATCAGGTGATACGTGCAAAAGAAGTTGCAGTATCGTACAAATATAAAGATGCAGATGGAAATGAAATAACCGCAGATGAATTGACAGCAGGTGATTCCATTGAGATCAGCTATGGAGAAAGAAGTGAAGACGGTAAGCGTTCTTACAATGGCTTATACAATCCTGCCAGTAAATTAGCAGGTGTGTATAATATGGATGCAGCAATCTGCTTTTTTGACACAACAGGAACAGAATATGTTGGAAAACTAAACCAGTATATGTTTGCATCAACACCGGCTTCACAGACGATTACGGTTACGATCCCGACTTATTTTGCAGGCGATACATTCCGTCTGACAGGATGTCTGAAAAACGGAATAGGTGGGTGGAGTGCTTATGGTTCACCGTACGGTTCTCATCGGTCAGTTCGACATGATACAGGTGTACCGGTACAGATGGCAGCCAGCCGTCATACCGCTTATATGTGTAATCTTCCGGATGTAGAATTCAAGCTTGTAGCTTCTGATTTCGTACCGGTAACATTGAATATAACAGACAGTCAGACGAAAAAACCGGTTACAGATTATACAATTCAGATCTTAGATGAAGATAAGAAAGAAACAAAAGTAACGGATGGAGTTTTCAAGGGATTTGTCGGAAAAACATATTCATATGTCATTTGTGCATCAGGTTATATATATAAGACAGGAACGATTGAGATTCCGGAGGATACAGACAGTATTACAAAGACGATCCGTCTGACACCTGCCGATGCTCAGGCGTGGGATGGACAGACTATGACTGAACCGAAACAGTCAGATGGTGTATACCAGATCGGAACCGGAGCAGAACTTTACTGGTTCGCAAATGAAGTAAAGACAAAATACACGATCAATGCGGTTCTGACAGCAGATATTGACCTTGCAGGATATAAATGGACACCTGTCAAACCGAACAGTTCAAGTTATGGTTATGCAGGAACATTTGATGGACAGGGGCATACAGTCAAGAATCTGTATGTGGACAATGTTCAGGATGCAGGTTTATTCGGATCAGTAACAGGTCAGATCAAGAATCTGACAGTAGAAGGAAATATTTCTGCAAGCACAGCAACACATGCCGGCGGAATTGCAGGTATGCTTAAGGAAAATGCAGGAAAAACTGTATTGATCTCAAATTGTGTTTCAAAGGTTAATATTACCTTTACAGGAACTTCAAATTATGTTTATGCAGGTGGTATCGTTGGATATTGCGGAGCAAATTCAGATACCAGTACAAATGTGATTGAAAACTGTAGCTATTACGGTACGATCACTGCTGAAAATGGCAGTTGCGCAGGTGGTATTCTTGGTGCAATGATAAACAGAAATGTTACAATAAAGAATTCTACTAACTATGGAACTATTACAGCAAAGAATAACGTAGGTGGTATTCTTGGTATTCATAATGAATCCAGTCCAAAAGCACCTGCCGGTAAGATCCTCGGTTGTTATAATGCAGGTACAGTATCAGGTCAGACAAACGTAGGTGGAATTGCCGGATGCTTTAAAGGAAAGACGACAAATGACGCAGTTGTAGAGATGTCAGGCTGTTACAGTGCCGGAGATGTTCTGAGCACCGGTCAGACAAAGGAAGAGACAATATTTGCAGGTCAGTCAGCAAATATGAGGTTATCTAATTGTGTTTATTCATGCGTAGATGAAGCAAGTAGCACATTCACAAAGGATCAGGCAGTATATGTATCTCCTGCTGATATAGCAGCGGTAAAGAAGTTGACAACAGAAACGGTTTCAAAGAAAGCTGATAAGGCGACTCTGGATCGTGTAGCTCTGGTCATCACTGCTCTTGAAAATGCTCCGTTATCAGCAGAAGATCAGGCATTTGTAGATCTTTATAAAGAGTTACAGACAACAGTTGCTGATCAGAAGCATGTTAAAGTCGGAGTATATGATTACACAGCAACAGCAGCAGGAATTAAGGGCGCATCTGAAAATGGTGTGATCCTTGATGATGTCGAGGTTGATGCAGCAACAGCAACTGAAGCTGTAGAAAAGGTATTGAAAGAGAATAATATTCCATATGTTCTGACAGATACAGGATATGGACCGTATATGGAATCCATCAATGGTTTGACTGTTCAGGCTGAATATACGATGTCAGGATGGATGTTCTCATACAACAAAGATGATTTCTCCAATATGGGCTTATCAGCTACAACGATCCAGGATGGCGATGTATTAGAATTCCACTATCAGCTTACAGGTGGTGATGTTGCATCTGCATATTCAGGTCTGCCAACATTGAAAGAGCTTATAATTGGAAGCAGTCAGATGAACTTTGAGGTATCATCTACATATGATGCTCAGTGGAATCAGATCATTACTTATAGGATGAATGGAGAAGAACTTGCCGGAACCGGTACAGAGAATGATCCATTTATTGTAAACGTAGATTTATTCAAGGACACAGACCTTACAGCTCTGCCAGTCAGCTATAAGACAGAGGCAGATTCACATTATGTAACAGTTGATGGACTTTCCGATGTTATGGATCTGACAGATGGAGTGCTGTGTCATGTAACATCCGGAGCAGGAAGAACTGCATGGTACAAGATCACTGCGGCAGCAGAGACAGAAAAGGCATTGACAGATGCAAATACAAAGGTAGTAGTTGCAGATGCAGTTTATACCGGAGAAGAATTAAAACCGGAAGTAAAGGTATATGTAAACGGTAATCTGATAACAGAAGAAAACTATGATGTCGTATTTGAAAATGCGCAGAATGCCGGAACAGCTACCTGTACGGTAACAGGTAAGGGCGAATTCTCCGGACAGGTTCAGACAACCTTCGAGATCAAGAAAGCAGAACAGCAGATCACAAATGTACCGGAAGACCGGAAGGTCGTATACGGACAGAAGGCAGATATCGAAGTTGCAGCAGGAGCAAAGACAACTCCTGTATTATCATCTGATAAAGAAGCTGTTGTATCAGTAACAGAAGATGGCAAGCTTCAGATCAATGGTATCGGAACAGCAGTTATTACAATTACAGCACCGGAGAGTGACAATTATCTGGCAGCTACAGCTTCCTTTAAGGTTACAGTTATGGGAGATCTGAGCAAGGCAACAATTGCTCCGGTTGCTTCTGTAGAATATACCGGAAAGGTGATCGTACCGGAACTTACAATCACAGATGGCACATATCAGCTTGTAAAGGATGTTGATTATACGGTTTCAGGACAGCGTGTATCTGTCGGAAAGGCTACAGCAACGATTCGTGGAATCGATGGAAGATATGCAGGTTCACAGACAGTTACATTTGAAATTGTGAAGGCAAAACAGGAAATCCAGGTTGCATCTAAGAGCATAGAGGTAACAGAAGGTACAGATCCGTTTGTTCTTGCAGCCGATGGTCATGGTACATTGACATTCGTTTCATCGGCACCTGCAGTTGCAGAGATCGATGATACAGGTCTTGTAACAGTAAAGGCAGCAGGATTTACAGATATTACGATCAAGACTGCCGGAACAGCAAATTACGAAGCTGCAGAAACAGTAGTTCGTCTGACTGTTAAGAAAAAGGCGGATACAGAAGATCCTGATAAGACAACAGAAGATTCTTCTGATTCAACTACAGAAGAACCGACAACAGAGAAACCAAGTACAGAAGAGCCAACTACAGAGACTCCGGATCAGAAGGTTACACTGACTGCCAAAAACACTGTTGTAACAGTTCCAAGTGTTACATATACAGGTAAGGCACAGAAACCGGCTGTAAAGGTTACAGTATCCGGCAAGGCATTATCAACCGATGATTATTCTGTAGCATATTCAAATAACAAGAATGCAGGAATCGCAAAGGTAGTTATTACCGGTAAGGGCAACTATACCGGTAAAGTAGAAAGCACATTTGTGATCAAGAAAGCATCACAGACGATTCAGAAGCAGACAGTATATGCATACAGCAAGTATGTAATGGTGAAAGCTTCTGCAAAGGGCAAGATTACTTACACATCTTCTAACAAGAAGGTTGCAACTGTAAACAAGAAGTCCGGATTTGTTACAGCTAAGAAGCCGGGCAAGGTACAGATCAAAGTAACAGCCGCAGCAACAGCAAATTACAAGAAGAGTACAGGAACGATCACCTTGATTGTTGTACCTGCAACACCGACTGTAAAGAAGGCTGCTGCATATAAGACCAAGGCAATCAAGGTTTCTTACAAGAAGGTATCAGGTGCAAGTGGTTACCAGATCACATATGCAACAAATAAAGCATTCAAGAATGCAAAGAGTACATATGTAAGCGGCAAGAAGTCAAGTGCTGTGATCAAGAACCTGAAAAAGGGTAAGAAATATTATGTCAAGGTAAGAGCATATAAGAAGATCAATGGAAAGAAGTTCTACAGTGTTTACAGTGGTAAGACGTCTGTAAAGACAAAATAATAAAAAAGATACATGAAGCCGTAAGGTGATATGTATTACGGACAAACATTGATCTGTCAGTAAAAGGAATACCGGCTGCTATCCGGAAGCGTTTTAAAACGAACGGGTGGCAGCCGGTATTTGCAATATACCGGGAAACATTGTATGGTATAGAAGATAATCTATGAAGACAGATATAGCATATAGCTGTAGGGAAATACAGGAAAGAGGAAAGCTGATTATGGCAGAAAACGATCTGACAAAAGAAAACTGTATGGAAATGCTGCGTGATGCATATAAACAACTGGAACGGTATCCGAAAAAATCAGACTTCACGGTGGAAGAGGTTGCTGCGGTCAAATCCTATTTTGGCCCCTGGCCAAGAGCACTGGAAGCGTGTGGGATACTGCCGGATCGTTCAGTGGAACGGGAGGCAGCAAAGCTGCAGAAACGGATCGCTGCGAAAAAGCGGCAGACACAGTATAAGCTGGAACGTCAGGGCAGATTAAAAGAGCAGGCAGATGATAAGAAACAATGAAAAACTCCAGATGCCGGGAAACGCATCTGGAGCTAGTCTGAAATATGAGGGGGCTCAAGAGATTATAGGATGGTACCTTTGAGCAAAATGGCAACAAACAAAATAAAACAACATATGGCAAAGATACCAAACTTAACTTTGAGATAATTGCAGCGTGTAAAAGACCTCTCTGTCTTAAAAAATGTGCTGCACTCAATCCTGTTCTGTTCTCTGCTTGAATACTTCATAAGCACCATCCCTTGTCTTGATGATGTTACTATAAAGGATGGATGCATCATAACCTGCAAAAAAATGCATCAATTCTGCATATTTCTTCTAAAGAAGTATTAAGCATCTGTTAATTATAAAAATATCGATTCATCTGGTAGAAGAACAATCCGTTTTTCATATAAAAGTTGTATTCTTCTGTTGTATCGACTTCTGATTCCATACTAATCTCAGTAGTGTAAGTATAATAGGTATGAGCAGTCATAGGTGTTCCTGTCAGCTTTTCAAATAGCTGCAGATCAGAATCCGGTATCTCTGTTGGAGTCATACCTGCACCGCTTCCAGATCCTTTCTCCAAGTTGAGCTCATAATAAGAGACTAATATATCGTATAGAGTATCGAAACAAGTGTCACTGAACGTAGTTGAGTTACCGACATGGCTTCCTAAAAAGTTATACAGTGGAAGTATATAATCATTGTAATATTCCAATTCTACCAGACTTTCTTCGTTATAGAAAGTGTTAGAATTAGGGTCCAGATTCATTGTAAATGTAATCAGTTTGTTTGTGTCATAATCCAGAAAGCAATTCATTTCAAATCCAAAATAGTAGATATTAACCACCCATATTGTAAAACTGCGGTAAGAATTTTCATCTGACGTTGCAAGATATTTGGATATATACATTTCATAGATACCATTTACAGTAAAATCACAGGAGAAATAATCGGAGAAATACGACGTCAGTTCATTTACGGTTATATCATGGATCTCACTGTAGGAATGTTTGTCCGTATAATCAAAGTTCAGATCAGTGTAGTAACATTCTTCGTTTATGATATTGATTTTCTCGAGTAGTGTCAGTTTATTTGTTACATCAAGATTGTTCGGACTGATCTCATGGCTGGATATGGAATTCAATGTTTTCCTGTCCTGAATACGAAAATACAGATTCGAGGCAATGATGCAGATCATAAAAATTGCAATGCATATTATAAACCAGAGAAGATTCTTGTACAGGAAATGAAGAATGCCGTGTGCTTTTCCTGTATGTTCAGTAGAGGAAACAGTACCTTCTTCGCTTTCGTTTATCATATCATTTACTTCAGATTCGGAGATATCATCCTCTTCTTTATGGGCTGCAGTCAGTTCATAGGATGCAATGACGGGTTCTTTCTTTTCTTCGTTGCTCATTCAGATGCCTCCTTTACATTTGGTAATGATATTGTGACCACGGTACCACGCCCAACAGCGCTCTTGTATTTGATCTTTGCCTGATGGATCTCTGCTATCTTACTGCAGATTGCAAGACCAAGACCGGCTCCACCCTGTGCACGGGACCTTGATTTATCGATGCGGTAGAAGGCCTCACTGATTCGAGTGATCTCTTCCGGCGGCATTCCACGTCCGTTATCCTTGATAATGATCACATAGTTGTCATCCCGCACGGTTCCCGCTACATGGATGATACCGTTGTCATCGATTGCTTTTCTGGCATTGTCAATAATATTGATGATCAGAGACTGGAACAGGTCGATGTCCATCATACAGCAGCCTTTACGGCAGCTTGATTTCAAAGTGATATGTTCTTTTGCAAGCTCCGGCTTCATGATGTTGATCACATTCCGGATCGCAAGGGAAGGATCGGTTGGTGATAAGATGGTTTCCTGATTTTTTACAACCAGAAGATCCAGTAATTTTAAAGATAAACTTTCCAGACGTTTTCCTTCTGAGAAGATATAGTTAGCAGCTTCGTTTGTTTCATCCTCACTCATGTTCTGGCTTCGCAGAAGATCGGCGTAACCGATGATCGAGGTCATAGGAGTTTTTAATTCGTGAGCAAAGCTTCCCATAAATTGTTCCTGTTTTTCCATAGAGAAATGAAGCTCTGAGATATTATCTTCGATGGTATCTGCCATATTGTTGAAATCATTTGCCAGTTCCTCGATCTCATCACCGGAGTGGATGTGCAGACGGGCAGAGTAATCTCCGTGGGAGATATGTTGTGCAAGTGATGATAATTTTTCCAGCGGTTTTGTCAGCAGGCTGGCTGCAATCATGGATGTGATACTTCCGACAACAAAGATCGCGATCAACAGCAGACGAAATGTATTCTGTTCCTGTGCGCGGGCGGCATATACGGAAGTGATGTCATAGACAATGTCCATCTGTGAGATGTCCAGATTTTCTGTATTGATATCCATGGAGCTGCATAATTGCAGATAGTAGTTATCCTTTTCTCTCCAAATGATCGAATTACAGATATTTTCATCTGACGGTTTCATTTCTTTATATGTAGAGGATGAATTCATGATGCTTACGACTTCCATATCCGAATTTCGAAGAATGATATTCTTACGGTTGGAGTTGCCTTGAGCGGAAAACTGGTTGATGATATTAGACATGTCGATATAAGATGACACAGAATTTGTATCAACAGCGATCAGCAGAGTGCTCTGAATACTCTCATAATTTTGCAGGTCACTGTCGATCGTGGAGGATAACGAAGATTTGAATGATCGGTGGATCAGCATGGTTCCTCCGAGACCGAAGGACAGTCCCAGAAGTGCAACCATACATAATACAAGTTTATGCTTAAATTTCATAGAAACTCCTTTTTAGATCTCCAGACGGTATCCGATCTTGTTGATGGTCTTTAAGCAGTCTTCCAGTCCAAGCTTTTTTCGCATACGCTGGACATGAAGAGCAACCGTTCGGCTGTCACAAGGATAGTCACCACCCCAGATGCGTTCATATATCGTTTCACGATAGAGGGCAACTCCCGGATTTTGTGCAAATAACAATAACAGCTCATATTCCTTATTTGTCAGTGGTATCTCTTTTCCATTTTTCGTGACGCTCATCGCAATTGTATCAATAACAAGATCGCGGACGGTGATCGTTGTATTCAGCTTATTATATCTCCGGAGAACAACTTCAATCCTTGCAAGAAGCTCAACGATCTCAAATGGTTTTACAATATAATCCTCGGCTCCCATCTTCAGCCCCATGACGCGGTCGTTCAGGGAGTTTTTTGCTGTAATAAAGATAACCGGTATTTTTAATGGTTTGATATATTCAAGAACATCATAGCCGGATGCACCCGGAAGCATGATGTCGAGCAGAACCAGATCAAAAGGGGTTTCTTCCAGTATGTCTGCGGCAGCAAGTCCGTCATAAATACAGGTACAGGAATAGCCTGCCTTTGTCAGACTCATTTTGATCAGGTTTGCAATAGGTTTTTCGTCTTCAACTACTAGTATATTAATCATAGATATAACCTCCAAAGGGGTCCGCCTTCCAATGGCCCCATACTCCATAATTCTACTATATTTTACAAAAACTTAAAAGAGAATAATGCCGAAAAAAAGAGATTTAAGGTTTCGCCCGGCTCCTCCCGGTTGTGTATTGCCCCGCTTCATGTCTGCCCTTCCCGGCTGGATCCTTTGCATATAAACATAAAGCAATATTTTCGTTATGAACTTGTACCTTGCCAGCGAATGCGGGTGCATGTTTGAGCCAAAGGCGAGTTTGCACAGGAGCATGAGCAAATAAGGCAGGTACAATTCATAGAAAATATGCGAGTTTATATGCAAAGGATCCAGCCGGGAAGGGCAGACATGAAGCGGGGTAATATACAGCCGGAAGTGGGCAGGTGCGAGGACAAGCCGGGCGTGACAATGCGGAACATTGGGTAGTTCACAAGATGTTGTTTAGATGGTATATTAATAAAGATTGGATGAAAATGGATACACTGTGTGGTTAAAAAGGGCAATATTTCTTAATAAAGGACAATGATGAATTATGACAAAGGATGAACTTCAGAGATTGGAACATAAGATAATGGATGGATATCGTATCAGCAGGGAGGAAGCAGAGCTGCTTATCGATGTAGATCTGTCAGAGCTTTCTGAGGCGGCAGACCGGATCCGACTGCATTTCTGTGGAAATGTCTGCGATGTCTGTTCTGTGGCGGCTGTTAAGGTTGGACAGTGCGGTGAGGACTGTCTGTACTGCGCACAGTCAACCAGAGCAAAGGAGAAGGTCCCGGCGGAATGTGTACTGGGTGAGCAGATCCTGACCGATATAGCGGTTCAGGATAAGAGCCGTGGTTCTTACCGGTACGGGCTTGTATCTGTTGGACGGCGGCTGTCGAAACGGGAGGTAGCACTGGCAGTTCAGAATGTGGAGGATATCAGGAAGACAGCAGATATCCATGTCTGCGCATCTCTTGGTATGCTGGATGAGGAGGATTTCATAAAGCTTCATGAAGCTGGTATGACAATGGTTCATAATAACATGGAAGCATCGGATGCGTTCTTTAAGACCTTGTGCACGACGCATACGTCAGATGATAAGAGAAAGAGTATCCGTGCAGCCAAGGCGGCTGGTATGAAAGTGTGCAGTGGTGGACTGATCGGACTGGGAGAGACGCTTTTGGATCGGATCGATCTGGCATTTTCGTTAAGAGAGCTGGATGTGGACTCGGTTCCGATCAATATGCTGAATCCGATTCCGGGAACGTATTTTGAACATCAGGAGCCGATGAAGCAGGAGGAGTTCCTCCGGACGGTGGCTGTTTTTCGTTTTATCCTTCCGGATACCTTTATCCGTCTGGCGGCAGGCAGAGCCTATTTGCCAGATAATGGCAAGGCAGCTCTTCGTGCCGGGGCAAATGCCGTGATCAGCGGTGACTTTCTGACAACGACCGGAATCACATTTGAAACTGACCTGCAGATGATCCGTGAACAGGGATACGAGATTGGAGCACCAGAGCCCGGCACCCGCATGGACTTTTAAAATGAAACTACCGGTTGTTGAATTTTCTGAGAGAAACATATATTATGAATATGATTGGAACATAGAATCAGGTTTAAATGTGATCAGGAAAATTATTTAGATATATTTAATTGAAAATCAGGCGATTTTAATAATATAGAAAGAGGTACAATATGAATATTTATGACAGAATGATGGCGATAGGAACAAAGATGACAGAGATGGATGCATCGACATATCAGGGAGCATTTATCGGCAAGATCTCATATATGGCAGAGAAGGAACAGGCTGGACAGGCAGACAGTATCCGCTATGAATTCGGGGCTGTAAAGGAGAATGCATTTATGTACATCCTTCCGATCCTCGGTTATGTGGATGGTGTAGAGATGCCGGTAGAGAAATTTACCGTGACACTTGTAAAGCCATCCGATAAAGAGAAGGAATTGAAGCGCGTAGAGGCTGCATCATATGATAATGCAGAGGAGTTCCACACATTTTCAAAAGAAGAGGTTTACAGCTTCAGCAAGGAGACAGGTGATCAGAATAAGATTCATCTGACCGATCATCCGGTTGTTCAGGGTATGTTGCTTCTTCGTACAGCGGCTGTAAAATCAGAGGACGTATCCAGAATTGATGTTAAATTTGTAGAGCCATCTTATGCAGAAGAAGAGTTAAAGTGGGCATTTGACGGAAGAGATCATGTGCTGTTCGCAGATGGTTATGTAAAAGCGACGTTCCGTATCAAATAATTGCTGGCATGGAGGGTGTATGAAGGTAAATAAATTCAGCCTGACGTATCTGGCTGGGATGGTTATGATCCTGATATCCGGATGTTTCCCATTCCTAGGATACCGGTTTACCATGAAGAATTATCAGGATGTAAAGGAATGGTTTCCGCTTTTAAATCTGAAAAAGCTTGCAGACCGTTATCAGGCGATGGGAGATATCAATCTGTTTGTCCGGATATTGCCTTATCTGGCAATCCTTACCGGGATAGCCGGAATTGTACTGGTTGTGATCTATCTGCGTGGAGACTGGGATACCTGGGACATCTTCAATCTGATGTTTTTTATACCGGCTATTCTTTCCGGTATTGAATTATTCCTGCTGACACACAGTAAGACGATTCAGGCGATTCATGGGATTATGGAAGAAACAACACGCAGTATGCAGGAAAATGGCTATAAAGGCTTTGCAGGATACCGGCTGGGCTTCTATCTGTTTCTGGCAGGTATCATTATCAGTCTGGTCAGTGCGGTGTGTTTCTTTGCACTGGATCGTGAATAAAATAGAACAGGGGTGTGAGAAATGGCAAATGAGAAGATCCTGTTAGTTGAGGATGATTTTGCTTTGGCAATGGGGACGGAATATACATTAAAGACAGAGCATTATGAAGTGGTGCATGCTTCGGATCTTAAGACTGCGAGAAAGTGTCTGCAGCCGGATATCGATCTGGTGCTGCTTGATGTTATGCTACCGGATGGAAATGGTTATGATTTCTGCAGAGAGATCCGTGAGGCAGATAATTATGTTCCGGTCATATTTCTTACAGCAGTATCAGATGAAGTGAATCTGGTGCAGGGACTGGAGCTTGGTGCAGATGATTATATAGCAAAACCATATCGGGTAAAGGAACTGCTGACACGGATCTCTGTGATCCTGAGAAGACAGCGGTATAACAATATCAAAAAAACAGATTTGGAAAATGAAGCAGGAGAAGATTTCATTTTCGGACACACCAGACTAGATAATAAACAGTATAAGATCTATCGGAATGAACGGAATATCGACAGTACACCAAGTGAATTTCGTTTGCTTCGGGAACTGACGCTTCATGAGAATCAGGTTATGACACGGAGACAGTTGATCGAACGGTTGTGGGATGTCGATGAGTCATTTGTGGATGATAATACCTTGTCGGTATATATCAAACGATTGAGAGATAAGCTGGAAGAGGATTCGGCATATATCCGTACTGTTCGGGGGATTGGTTATATGTTTGTTCCGGACTCAGCAAATAAGTAAAAACAGTAATAGAAATAAACGGCAGGAGTGCTTGGAATGCATTCCTGCCGTTTTATATATGGTTATTGCTTATTTCAATTTTACATAAGCGGCTGAAACATAGCCGTTGTAGGTTCTACCGTCCTTTGTGAAGGAAATCTGATACCAGTCCTGATATAAGCCTTTGAGTGTAAGCGCTGTTCCATAAGAAACTGTCTGAATAATATCATATCCGGTTCCGGGACCTTTTCTTACATTTAAGACACTGCATATAACCTGCATCTTCTGGCTGCCTTTCTTGCTAGCGGTAAGTGCAGATCTGGTTCCCTTGTAAGCCTTTCCATTTGACTTGTTGTAGGCAACGATGCAATAGCTGTATTTGGATGATCCGGCTTCATTGATAATATAGGAAGAAGCGGCGGAGTTGGTGATCGTTTTCAGCTTTGTATACTTCTTTGTTTTATTTGTATAACGATAGATATAATACCCATCTGCATCTGTCTGAGCCTTCCATGTCATTAACTGCTTGGAACCGTAGCTGTTTACAGCTACTCCTGTTACCTTTTTCGGTGGGATCTTAACGGTTATCGTAGCTGCATCACTGATCGAAGTAGCACCGTTTCCGCGGTAATAGGTTTTAACCTTGAACTTATAGGTTCCGTTTGCGGACAGCCCCTTCTGTGTCCAGGAAGTCTTATCGGAAGATAATTTTGCAATCCGTTTCCAGGAAGAACCTGTGGTTCCGTTTTTCATATAAACAAGATAACCTGAAATATTCTTAGAAGATTTCCAGGAAATACTTACAGAGTTATTCTTGGATGGGATAACGGACACGCTTCTGGCATTTGCCGGTTTTGTCATAATAGATACTGTTTTGGAACGATCTGTACGGACATTGTTGCCGGATTTCTTGTAGTAAGCAACAACACAGTATTTGTAAATGGTATTGCCACTTAATTTTTTATCTGTATATGAGGTTGTGTTTTTATTTGTGATCGTTTTAACGCGTACCCATTTACCATTGTCATTTAAACGGTAAACGATATAGCCGGCAACATTTATCTGACCATTCCATTTAACGGTTACGGTATTCTTTGTAGAGGAAGCAGTTACACCTGTGACCTGGCCGGGACGGGTGTTTCCGTTTATGGAAGAGGAGTATTTGAAAAATGCGCGGCGGCTGCCTTCTTCAAAGTAAGCACGCACTTTATAAGTGTAAGTTGTTCCGCTTGCCAGCTTGGTATCTGTGTAAGTATTGTTTTTGGCTCCTTTTACATAAGCAACGGTTTTGTATTTACCGGTTGCCGGATTAAAACGTACGATGTGGTAGCCGGAAACTTCGGTCTGCGGAGTCCATTCTAAAGTAAGAGAATCCTTTGCCCGTTTGGCGATTGATACCTTATCAATATTCTTTTCCTGTGTAGCGGCATGAACGATATTGGACTCTCCGCCGTTGTAAGCACCGGAATTTGTTCCGTAGAACGCAAGTACCTTGTAACTGTATAAGGTTTCTACCTCCAGACCCTTGTCTGTAAATGAAGTATTGCTTGCACCGACTGTCGTTCCGACATGCTTATATGTATTTGTGCTCTTGTCAAGACGATAGATCTTATAACCATATACATACGGTACTTTATTCCATTTCAAGGATGCCTTCTGCATGGAAGTTGAAGTGATATGCAGATTCTTAACGGCTTCCGGTTTTTTGATGTACCGGAAATTCATATCAACATTACCGCTGATGCCGGCTACAGAGCCGGAAGATGTGTACTGCCAGTAGGAATATTTACCTTCGTAAGATGCATGCACACTGTTGGTTGCAGAATCCCATCCCGGATATTGGGCGAGCCAGATCGGGAACCGTTTTGCCAGTACATCTGCATATACATCATCTGTGAGTAAAGATTTATTTGCATAGACCATAGCGGTGTAATTATTTTTCTCTACCTCTTCACAGAAAGCAGTACAGATCGTAGTTGTGGCAGCAGGACTTAAGTTTGCCCGTGCAAGTCTGCCGGAATGATTGATGTAGTATTCGTAGTCCATAACAACCGGAAGCTTTATGTTATAGCCTTTGATCAGCTTCATGGTGTAGTTGGCCTCTGCTCTTGCTTCGGCCGTTGTGATCGCCTGGGAATAGACATATACGCCGACATCCAGTCCTGCGGCGAGAGCACCTTCGATGTTTTCCTTATATAATGCGTCTGCTTCCAGCACACCGGATTCTGTGGTACGGAGTGCGACACGGATCAGAGCAAAATTAATTCCGTCTGCCTTGACCTTCTTCCAGTCGATATTGCCCTGCCAACGGGAGATATCAATACCATTTATAATGTCATAGCCCTTGAACTGTGCATCATGGGCATAGATGCTGGTATCAATGGAAGCCAGAGAAGGATTCTTGATGCTGTCAGATTTTTTCTGAAGCTCCTGAATTGCCTGTGGATCTTCTCCGTATTTTTTATTGATAAGGGCAATCTGTTCCTTTGTTAATGAAGAACTGTCAAATGTTCCCGTTTCTACCATTTCATCAATCTCGTCAGCATATGAAATGTTGGATGACTGGGTAGAAACTGTTGTGTACGCATATTGTGACTGTGCATAGGTCTGACCGGCGATCTTAGGTGCGCTGAAGATCGTGAGACCGGCGACAGCACTGCACAATACCGTGGTAATAAGTTTTTTCACGATAAGCAACCTCCAATTTTTATTTATCCTTAACTAATTTATAATATTTTTTTTACATATAAATGTCAATAATCTGGGGAAATTTAAGAACTATGAAAAAAACAGGTAAAAGATCAGATAAAATCTTTACCAGAAATTTGCACAAAAAAAGCATTTTTGTAGTGCCAAGTCAGTCGATGACGTGTTATAATCAACACGGTAATAAAAATGAAAGGAACATCATATGGAGAAAAAAACAAGATTTTTTGGGGCATTAGGCGGTATGTTTAAAGGACTGGTCCACCCGGCAGAATATATTAAGACAGGAAAAAGTGCAACATGGTTTTCCATCCATTTGTTGGTGATCCTTGTATGCGTGATTCTTCCGACGTTAGTATTTTATATGCCGGTCAGCAAGAGGATCGGATATAACCGCCTGGCAGATGCGATCGATGACAGAATTGCATATTTCAGTGTAAGTGAAGACGGATTTTATTGTAAGAAGCAGTATGAATTAAAACGTCCGGGAGAAGCATATATCAGAATCGATTCTACGGATTACGATACGGAATCAGATGAGATCGATGAACTTCTTGAGGTTGGACATTATAAGACGATGGTAGTGGTCAGCAATCAGGAGATTCTGCTGTACAGCGATGATTCACCGACCAGGATCAGTTGGAGCAGTGTTTATTCGCACCTGCGTTCGATCGAGAAGCGGGATGTATATGATAAGGATACATTATTAAATCTGACAAGAAAATATGATACTCCGTTATTGATCGGGATTACACTTGTGCTGGCGGTATTGCTGATATTTGTCTATTATGTTGGAACCCTGATATGGGGATTTATCATAAATGCACTCAAGCATGTATTTGGTATCAGTGATGAGATCGGCTTTTCGGATATCGTAAAGGCGTCCACACTTATCAGAACCCCGTGGTTTATAGCGGCGATCCTGATCGCAGGATTTGTATTAAAGGGACAATTTGTATTTTTGTATATTCTGTGTGTGATCATAACATTTGTCTATCTGATCACAGCAGTCAAATTATATGCAGATGAGATCCTACGGATACCGGAGAAGCCGGAAACAAAAGCGGGAGAACAGGAAGATCATGTGCCGGATGAAGAGTATTATGGAGACTGATAATAGTTTCTTAGTATAAAAACAACAAATTAGGAGGCGTTATGCGTAAAACTAAAATTATATGTACATTAGGACCATCAACAGATGATGATGATATTTTGAGAAAGCTTATGATCGAGGGAATGAATGTTGCCCGATTCAACTTTTCACATGGAGATCATGCACAGCATAAACGGAACATGGAACGTATCATGAAGTTCAGAACAGAGCTGAACCTTCCGGTTGCAACACTGCTGGATACAAAGGGACCGGAGATCCGTGTAAAAGATTTCAAAAATGGAAAGATTGAACTGAAGCCGGGGCAGACATTTACACTTACAACCGATGAGGTTGAAGGTGATGAGAAGATGGTTTCAATCACATATAAGAATCTTGTAAATGATGTAAAACCGGGAAATACGATACTGATCGATGACGGTCTGATCGAGATGACGGTAGAGCAGGTATCCGAGAATAAGATCGTCTGTCGTGTAGTAAATGGCGGTCCGGTATCCAATCACAAGGGCGTAAATGTACCACGCGTAAATCTGTCCATGCCATACATCAGTGAGCAGGATCGTGCAGATATCATATTTGGTATTGAGAATGACTTTGATTTTATTGCAGCGTCCTTTGTAAGAACGGCAGATGATGTATTGGAGATCCGTAAGATTTTAGATGAGCATGGCTGTGATAATATAAATATTATTTCCAAGATCGAGAATATGCAGGGCGTGGAAAATATCGACGAGATCATCCGTGTATCAGATGGTATCATGGTAGCACGTGGCGATATGGGTGTAGAGATTCCGTTAGAGGATGTTCCTGTAATCCAGAAAATGATCATCAAGAAGGTTTACAATGCAGACAAGCAGGTTGTAACAGCAACCCAGATGCTTGATTCCATGATCAAGAACCCAAGACCGACAAGAGCAGAGGCAACAGACGTTGCAAATGCAATCTATGATGGAACCAGCGCGATCATGCTTTCTGGTGAGACAGCCGCAGGCAAGTATCCGGTAGAAGCACTCCATACCATGATTAAGATTGCAGAACGTGCAGAAGAAGATATTGATTATACAAAACGTTTTTATGAGAGAGGAAATATCCAGAATCCGGATATCACCAGCGCAATCTCCCATGCAACCTGTACAACAGCAATCGATCTTGGCGCAGCAGCGATCGTAACCGTAACAAAATCAGGAAAAACAGCCCGCATGATTTCTAAATACAGACCGAAATGTCCGATCATCGGATGTTCACCGGTTGAAAAGGTATGTCGTCAGTTAAATCTGTCATGGGGTGTTCAGCCGCTTCTGATTGCAGAGGAGAATAATACGGATGATCTGTTTGAGCATTCTGTAGAAGCTGCGAAGAGAAATCATTACATCAAGGATGGAGAGATCGTTGTTATCACTGCCGGCGTTCCACTTGGTGTTGCCGGAACAACCAACCTGATCAAGGTACATGTTGTTGGACATATCCTTGTAAAAGGTACTTCTGTAAACGAGAAGTCGGTATGTGCTCCTTTATGTGTAGCAGAAACAGAAGAAGATCTTCAGAAAAATTACAATCCGGGAGATATTATTGTAATGAAAGAGACCAGCAATAATATCATGGAACAGTTAAAGACTGCATCTGCGATCGTGTGTGAAAAGGATGGGAAAAATTCACATGCTGCGATCGTAGGCCTCAGCCGTGATGTTCCGGTTATCATCGGAGCAAAGAATGCGACCCAGATATTAAAAACAGGTGCCATCGTTACAGTAAAAGCCAAAGATGGAGTAGTTGTTTCTTAAGTTTGTAACAAATGTAATAAATCTTAATTTTTAAAAAACACTGAAAAACAAGCAAAAACACGGGAATGCCATGTTGACAAGCATTTGAATTGTTGTTATAATGAACCAGAAATGTAACAATTTCGTAACAAATGTTTGATGACATGGCATTTCCATGTCAGGGAGGTAATAAGATGTCCAAAGGAACCAGAAAGATATCCGTTGCGGTAGTAACAGTCAGTCTGGCAGCTACAACGGCATTTGGCGTGATCAAAGCAAATAACATATATGATGATTCAACGATCGGACTCTCATCAGCGCTTGACAGATATGTAGAATCTGTTCAGCTTGAAACGGCTTCAGCCGGAGATGGAAGTACACCGACGGATGCTTCTTCTGAAACAGTTAAGACAGAAACAGCAAAGACTGAGACAAAGAAGACATCAAAAAAGAGTACCAAGAAAGAAGAAAAAACAACAGAAGCTGCGACAGAGGAAACAGAAACGGGAGCGGCAGAGAAAACCTGTAAGTATCCACAGTTTGAAGGAAAGTGTCTTACAACTGTAACGGATGAGGTTAATATCCGTGCTACAGCAAGTGCAGACGGTGAACTGGTCGGAACACTTGGAGCAAATGGTATTGCCCTTGTAAAGGAAAAAGGTGATACATGGACAAAGGTTGCATCCGGTAGCTGTGAAGGATACATAAAGAACGATTTCCTTGTATATGGTGACGATGCAGGTGCTTATGCAGAAGAACATTGCAGCAAGTTGGCAACTGTTACAACAGAAACCTTGAATGTACGTGCCGAGGCAGATGCAGACAGTGAATGTCTTACAATGATCCCTGGTGGAGAATCATATTCAGTAATCGGTCAGGCAGATGGCTGGACAGAAGTAAAGGTTGATGATGAGACTGCCGGTTATGTAAGTTCGGATTATGTTGAAATTTCATATAATACAGTAAAGGCTATCTCGGTAGAAGAGGCTGAAGCTGCAAGAGCAGCAGAAGAGGAAGAATTGAGAAGACAGCAGGAAGAACAGCAGAAGAAGCAGGAGGAAGAGCAGCAGGCAACAGAAACCCCTACGGAAGCTTCGACTGAGACTCCTACAGAAGCACCAACTGAGACACCAACAGAAGCCCCTACGGAAGCACCAACTGAGGCTCCTACGGAAGCTCCTACAGAAGCACCTTCTGAGGATCCGGTGCCATCCAGCGGTTCAACTGGTGTAGACCTTGCAAATTATGCATTACAGTTTGTTGGTAATCCTTATGTATATGGCGGTACAAGCCTTACAAATGGTGCTGACTGTTCAGGATTTACATTATCCGTATATGCACACTTTGGAATTTCACTTCCACATTCCGCAACTGCTCAGTCTTATTACGGAACAGAAGTAAGTCTTTCAGAGCTGGAACCGGGTGATCTGTTATTCTACGGAACAGACGGAGATATCGGACATGTTGGAATCTATACAGGTGGCGGCATGATCGTACATGCAAGTACAGAAGCAACAGGAATCAAGACATCTGTATATAATTACAGAACTCCGATCAAGGCAGTCAGACTGCTTGGACAATAAAGGATAAACAGAATAGAAGAAAAGTCGGTACATGGTGAGTGAACAGGTTCTTGTTTCTCCCGGTATGTATCGGCTTTCTTTTTTTGCATTCGATGAATACAAGACTGTAAATTAAGAAAATATGGGAGATAGAAAAAAGATACATATGCATTTGTGTAGTTTTCATAAATTATATAAATTAATTGTTAATTTGACTAAAAAATGAAAAACAAACGGTTTCCTTTTGTTTAAAATGACTTGAAAAAATGGTGGTTTATGTTATAATAAGACTATCAATTCGGGGACACCCGAAAAAGAAGGAGTTGGGCAACATGAATTACATAATTAGTGGAAAAAACATCGATGTTACTGAAGGTTTAAAGAATGCAGTATATGACAAGCTGTCCAAGCTTGAGAAATATTTCGCAGAAGATGCTGTTGCACAGGTTACATTTAGTGTAGAGAAAGACAGACAGAAGATAGAAGTTACGATCCCTATGAAAGGACATATCATTCGTGCAGAACAGGTAAGTGATGATATGTATGTATCGATCGATCTTGTGCTAGAAGTAATCGAGAGACAGGTGAACAAGCATAAGAAGAAATTGATCGACAAGGAGCAGAATGCAGCATATCTCCAGAATTCATTTGTAGAAGAAGAAACAGATGAAGATGACGAGATTAAGATCGTTAGAAGCAAGAGATTTGCAGTAAAGCCTATGTATCCGGACGATGCATGCATCCAGATGGATCTGCTTGGACATAACTTCTATGTATTTAGAAATGCAGAGACAGAAGAAGTAAATGTTGTCTACAAGAGAAAGGGTAATACATACGGATTGATCGAACCAGAATTTTAATCTCGTACCTGTTGCACAGGGACAGATATTTTCAGAAGCTATAGTCTGAAGAATGTCTGCCTGAGATTTTCGGATAAAAAGAAGGGTCGCCAGACAATTAACGCTGGCGGCTCTTTTTTTGTGGTCAGATTTAAAGAATGAATGTTGATTATTCATCATCATTTCATAAATGCTTTACCAAAGCTTTTCAGATTCATTCTTGATATAAATTTCATATGATGGTATTATGTACCCTGAGTAATAAGATTTGGATATGAAACCAAGAAAACAGTTAGGAGAATAATAGAATGGGATTATTTGAAAAAGTATTTGGCACACATAGTGAGAAAGAACTGAAGAAGATCGCTCCTATTGTGGACAAGATAGAAGCACTTGATTCTGACATGCAGGCATTGTCCGATGAGGAATTAAGAGCAAAGACAGCAGAATTCAAAGAGAGACTTGCAAATGGGGAAACGCTTGATGATCTGCTGGTAGAAGCATTTGCAGTTGTAAGAGAGGCTGCATACAGAGTGCTTGGCATCAAGCATTATAGAGTACAGTTGATCGGTGGTGTTGTATTACATCAGGGACGTATCGCCGAGATGAGAACCGGTGAAGGTAAGACCCTTGTATCTACACTTCCTGTATACTTAAACGCACTGGAAGGCAAAGGTGTTCAGGTCGTAACAGTCAACGATTATCTGGCAAAGCGTGATGCTGAATGGATGGGTAAGGTTCATGAGTTCCTTGGACTTACAGTTGGTATTATTTTGAATTCATCTACAAATGATGAAAGACGTGACGCATATGCATGTGACATTACTTATGTAACAAATAACGAACTCGGTTTCGATTACTTAAGAGATAACATGGTTATCTATAAAGAAAAGCTTGTGTTAAGAGGACTTCATTATTGTGTAATCGACGAGGTCGACTCTGTATTGATCGATGAGGCGAGAACACCTCTGATCATTTCAGGACAGAGCGGCAAATCGACAGAGCTTTATAAGATGTGCGATTACCTTGCAAGACGTATGAAGCGTGGTGAAGGTGATGGCGAGATCTCCAAGATGGATATGCTGATGAATACAGCAATTGAGGAAGACGGAGATTTCCTTGTAAATGAAAAAGACAAATACGTTATGCTGACAGCAAACGGTGTGAAGGAAGTAGAGCAGTTCTTCCATATCGAGAACCTGTCCGATCCTGAGAATATCGAGATCCAGCATAACATAATTCTTGCACTTCGTGCACATAACCTGATGTTCCGTGACCGTGATTATGTTGTAAAGGATGACGAGGTTCTGATCGTTGATGAATTTACAGGACGTATCATGCCGGGCCGTCGTTTCTCAGACGGATTGCATCAGGCGATCGAAGCAAAGGAAAATGTAAAGGTTAAGAGAGAGTCCAAGACACTTGCTACGATCACATTCCAGAACTTCTTTAATATGTTTGAGAAGAAAGCAGGTATGACAGGTACAGCAAGTACAGAGGAAGAAGAATTCAGAGAGATCTATGGTATGGATGTTGTAGAGATCCCAACCAACCTTCCGGTACAGAGAATTGACCACCCGGATTCTATCTTTAAGACAAAGAAAGAGAAATTAAACGCTATTGTTGAGCAGATCAATGAGAGTTACAGAAAAGGACAGCCTGTTCTGGTTGGTACGATCAATATTGATGCATCTGAGGAACTCAGCCACATGCTCAGCAAGAAAAAAATTCCACATAAGGTATTAAATGCAAAGTTCCATGAGCTTGAGGCAGAGATCGTTGCAGAAGCAGGTCAGAAGAATGCAGTTACGATCGCAACGAACATGGCTGGTCGTGGTACGGATATTAAGCTTGGCGAGGGCGTTGCTGAACTTGGCGGACTTCGTATCATTGGTACAGAACGTCATGAGTCCAGACGAATCGATAATCAGCTCCGTGGACGTTCCGGTCGTCAGGGAGATCCGGGTGAATCCAAGTTCTACCTGTCTCTGGAAGATGATCTGATGAGATTGTTTGGTTCTGAGAGAGTTATGAGCCTTTATGATACATTGAAGATCCCGGAGGGCGAAGAGATCCAGCATAAGACAATCTCGAACTTCGTAGAGAAGGCCCAGAAGAAGATCGAAAGCAACAACTTCGCGATCAGAAAGAATCTGTTAGAGTATGACCGTGTAAATAATGAACAGAGAGAGATCATGTATAAGGAGCGTCGGAGAGTCTTAGACGGTGAAGATATGCATGAAGTTATCCTGAAGATGCTCAAGGATGATATCAATGCATGTGTAGATACTGTATGCTCATCAGAAGCTGCACCAGAAGAGTGGAATATTGTAGAGCTTGACAATATGATCCGTGAGATCATTCCATTTACAGAACCAATCACACTTACTGAGCATGAGATCAAAAAGGGTGACACAGAAGAACTCAAAGAGAGATTGTATAATGAGGCTGTGGAACTCTACCATGAGAAAGAAAAAGAATTCCCAAGTCCGGAAGATATGCGTGAGATCGAGCGTATTATCCTTCTGAAGGTAATTGATAGAAAATGGACTGACCATATCGACGATATGGAACAGTTAAAGCAGGGCATCGGACTTCAGTCACTGGGTCAGAGAGATCCTGTTGTAGAATATAAGTTTGCCGGTTATGACATGTTCAATGAAATGACAAGAGCAATTCAGGAGGATACAGTAAAACTGCTTCTTCGTGTTAAGGTTGAACAGAAGGTTGAACGTGAGGAAGTAAATAAAGTTACAGGAACAAACAAGGATGATACTGTATCCAGAGGGCCTGTAAAGAAAGCAAAAAAAATCGGAAGAAATGATCTGTGCCCATGTGGCAGCGGTAAGAAATATAAGAACTGCTGCGGACGGAACGAATAGAAATAATGTGTTGCGGATGCAACCGATAAAGTAGGTGAGAAATTAATGATAGAGACAGACCAGTTTAAGTTCACACTGAATCAGTACAGACAACCATTAATGGAAGTAAGGGATTCACTTTGACATCGCTGGCAGAAAAGACAGCATAGGAAAATTACAATATGAGATGGAACAGCCGGGCTTCTGGGATGATGTAGCAAAGTCAACCAGTGTTTCCAGACAGTTAAAGAAGCTGCAGGATTCGCTGGAGGAATATCAGAAGCTGGAACAGGATTTTTCAGATATTGAAACCCTGATTCAGATGGCGGAAGAAGAGGACGATTCCTCTATGATAGAGGAAATCGGTGAGATGCTGACAGCATTTCAGAAGGAATTCGAAAATTACAGGATCAGTCTTCTGCTGTCGGATGAGTTTGATGGTTACGATGCCGTTATGACGCTTCATGCAGGAGCCGGCGGGACAGAGTCCTGTGACTGGACATCGATGTTATACAGAATGTATACCAGATGGGCGGAAAAGCACGGTTTCAAGGTGGAAGTGCTTGACTATCTGGAAGGCGATGAGGCTGGCATTAAGTCGGTTACGATGCAGATCAGTGGACAGAATGCTTATGGATATCTGAAATCAGAAAAAGGAGTACATCGTCTGGTTCGTATTTCACCGTTCAATGCAGCAGGCAAGCGGCAGACTTCATTTGCTTCCTGCGATGTGATACCGGAGATAGAGGAAGACCTGGAAGTGGATATCAATGAAGATGATCTCCGGATCGATACTTACAGATCGAGCGGAGCCGGTGGACAGCACATCAATAAGACATCATCGGCGGTTCGTATCACGCACATTCCGACCGGTATCGTAGTACAATGCCAGAATGAGCGTTCACAGCATATGAATAAGGATAAGGCTATGCAGATGCTGAAGTCTAAGCTGTATCTGATCAAGAAACAGGAGAATTTGGATAAGATTTCGGATATTCGGGGTGAGATACTGGAGAATGGATTTGGAAGCCAGATCCGGTCTTATGTTATGCAGCCGTATACGATGGTGAAGGATCACCGGACAGGTGAAGAAAGCGGAAATGTTGCCGCAGTTTTAGATGGAGAACTCGACGGATTTATGAATGCATATTTAAAATGGTGCAGCCGGAGTGAGTCGTAATATACAAAAAAGAATGCAAAAAGGAGAGACACCCACATGGTAAATATAGCAGTATTAGGTTATGGTACAGTTGGTTCAGGCGTGGTTGAAGTAATCAATACAAATCACGAGATCATTAATAAGAGAGCGGGAGAAGAGATTAACATCAAGTATGTTCTTGATCTGAGAGATTTCCCGGGAGATCCTGTACAGCAGATACTGACACATGACTTCAATGACATCTTAAACGATGATGAAGTAAAGGTTGTTGTTGAAGTAATGGGAGGAATCAATCCTGCCTATACATTTGTAAAACAGTGCCTTGCAGCAGGCAAGAGTGTAGCAACATCCAATAAGGAACTGGTAGCTTCTCACGGACCGGAATTACTTGCGATCGCAAAAGAGAACAATGTGAATTTCTTATTTGAGGCATCTGTTGGCGGTGGTATTCCGATCATCCGTCCATTAAATACCTCTATCACAGCAGATGAAGTAACAGAGATCACAGGTATCTTAAACGGAACAACAAATTATATCCTGACCAAGATGGATCAGGAAGGTGCATCTTATGATGAAGTGCTGAAGCAGGCACAGGATCTGGGATATGCAGAAAGAAATCCGGAAGCAGACGTAGAAGGTGGAGATGCGTGTAGAAAGATCGCTATCCTGACTTCTATCGTATATGGAAAGCATCTGGATTACACTAAGATCCATACAGAAGGAATCACAAAGATTTCAACAGAAGATTTCAAATATGCAGATGCGCTTGGCGTATCGATCAAATTAGTAGGTACGACTAAAAAGGAAGGAGATACCTTATACTCCTTCGTTGCACCTATGATGCTGGATGAGAACCATCCATTATCCGGTATCCATGATGTATTCAATGGCATATTTGTACATGGAAATGTTGTAGATGATATCATGTTCTATGGAAGAGGAGCTGGAAAGCTTCCAACAGCATCCGCCGTTGTATCCGATGTTGTAGACGAAGTAAAACATATGGGTAAGAATATTATGGCAAGTTGGGATGCGGAAGCACTTCCAATCGGTGATTTCAGAGATGCGGTTAATCGTTTCTTCATACGAGTAAGTGCAGATGCGATCACAAAAGATGAGATCCAGAAGCTGTTTGGTGATGTGACATATGTAACAGCAGAAGGTGTGGACGGAGAGCTTGCATTTATCACTTCGTCCATGACTGAGGGCAGTTTTGCTGATATTACAGCTAAAATTGATAAAATTTTCAGCATAATCAGAGTAGCATTTTAGAGAAAAAAGTTGTATAACCATAAGATGGCCGATGTAAAAACGGGTTATCACTATATGGAAATAGCCGGATGATCAGATGAAAAGAAAAGGAGGACACCGATGAAAAGAGCCGACTACATTAGCTGGGATCAGTATTTTATGGGTATTGCACTGTTGTCAGCAGAGAGAAGCAAAGATCCTTCCACTCAGGTTGGTGCATGTATTGTAGACGATAATAATCGTATTCTGTCGGAAGGGTATAATGGTATGCCTGCCGGATGTGAAGACGATATCATGCCATGGGGAAAAATCGGTGATCCTTTGAACAATAAATATTTCTTTGTGTGTCATGCAGAATTAAATGCCATCCTGAATTACAGAGGCGGTAGCTTAAAGGACGCAAGACTTTATTCGACCTTATTCCCTTGCAATGAATGTGCGAAAGCAATCATTCAGTGTGGGATAAAAGAGGTGATCTATCTGTCGGATAAATATGCCAGTACCGACAGCACGATGGCATCCAAGAGAATGTTTGATATGGCAGGAGTTACTTATCGGCCATATGAAGTAAAAGGAAAGAAGATAACGATAGATTTATGATGATTGTAAAAGAAAGCAACAGCAGAGAAGACACATACAGGATCGGACGGGAGCTTGGCGAACAGGCGGTTCCGGGACAGGTTTTCTGTTTCTTTGGAGATCTGGGCGTAGGAAAGACGATATTTTCACAGGGATTTGCCAAAGGTCTTGGAGTCGATGATATTGTGAACAGCCCTACATTTACGATCGTGAAAGAATATGATAACGGACGGCTTCCGTTATATCATTTTGATGTCTATCGGATCGGAGATGTAGATGAGATGGAAGAGATCGGCTACAATGAGATGGTATACGGTGATGGAGTATGCCTGATCGAATGGGCAAATCTGATCGAAGAGATCCTTCCGGATCATTATCAGAAGATAACGATTGAAAAAGACCTTGAAAAAGGGACAGATTATAGAAAGATAACGATAGAAGAGGTTTAAAGATATGAAGATCCTCGCTCTGGACAGCTCAGGGCTGGTTGCATCCGTTGCCTTATTAGAGAATGACAATCTGGTTGCAGAATTTACAGTAAATAACAAAAAGACACATTCACAGACCTTGCTTCCAATGCTGGACGAGGTTGTAAACGCAGCAGGTATTGAGCTTGATGCAGTAGATGCGATCGCAATCGCAGCAGGTCCGGGGTCATTTACCGGACTGCGTATCGGAGCAGCAACGGTAAAAGGGCTGTCGCTTGCACTTGATAAGCCGGTCGTGCCTGTTCCGACACTGGAAGGACTTGCATACAATTTCTGGGGAAGTGACAGGCTGATCTGTCCGATCATGGATGCCAGAAGAAATCAGGTCTATACTGGATTGTACAGATTTGACGAAGCAGGTAATCTGGTTACAGAGATGGATCAGATACCGATGGATGTAAATGAGTTGATCGATCTGCTTCTTGAAAAAGATGAAGAAGTGCAGTTTACAGGTGATGGCATACAGGTGTATGGATCTCAGATCCTGTCAAAGATGAAGCATGCACGTCTGGCACCGGCACATCTGAACAAACAGAAGGCTGGATCAGTCGCATATGCCGGCGCTTACCGGTATGCGCATGAACAATATATAAATGGAGATGATTTTGCTCCGGAATATCTGAGAATGTCTCAGGCAGAAAGAGAAAGAAAAGAGAAAGGTGAAAGAAATGAGTAATAGCGTCAGTGATGGCGGGGCGGCGGGGCCCTATTTAGACAACATTGAGATAAGAGAAGGCGATGAGGAACAGTTGCTTGATATTGTTTCTCTGGGAGAAAAAGTATTTATGAGTTCCTGGAATGAGCAGATGGTTGCGACATCCATGTATGGAACGTATGATACCGTGCTTACAGCAGTTGACACAACGAAGGATGACAAGGTGGTTGGTTATTGTATCTTTACTGCACCGTGTGAGGATTGTGAACTGCTTCGGATTGCTGTTGATAAAGATTACAGGAAATGTGGAATCGGACACAGACTGATGAAAGAAATGATCCGCATGTGTGTAGAAGACAATGGAGAAAAGATCTTCTTGGAGGTTCGTGAGTCTAATGACACAGCAATATCAATGTATGAATCACTAGGCTTCGATGAGATTTCCAGAAGGAAAGATTATTATAAAAAACCAACAGAAGATGCTGTTATTATGGAACTGAAGTGTTCACACTCATAATACATAGATGACAGGAATTCCCACTACCAAAGATGCGTTTTTTCTATTATAATCGACAATAGAAAAGATACAGAGATCACCGGGGAACCGGAAGATCAGGAGGAAATTATGATGGATGTAATACGCTGCAATATGTGTGGGAAAGAATTGTCAGTCAGAAATGACATTTTGATGGAAGATGCAATTATAATTTCAAAAAAGTGGGGATACTTCTCAAAGAAAGATGGAGAAACCCACAGGATCTGTATATGCGAAGATTGTTATGACCAGCTGGCAGACAGCTTTGCAGTACCGGTACAGAGAGACGAAACGGCAGAATATATGTAGAACCAGAGAGTCATTTGAATATAAAATGACTCTTTTTTCCTTACAGGAGAAATGGTTTACAGACAGAGTGGAAACAGAAGTTGGAGGATAGAATATGTTAGATGTATGTTTGCTTGGTACAGGCGGAATGATGCCACTTCCGTACAGAGCGTTGACATCCATGATGATACGATACAATGGCAGCTCTATATTAGTTGATTGTGGTGAAGGAACGCAGGTAGCAGTCAAACAGCAGGGATGGAGCTTCAAACCGATCGATGTGATCCTGTTCACACATTTTCATGCAGATCATATCAGCGGATTGCCTGGGCTACTCCTGACAATCGGAAATGCAGAACGAAAGGATCCGGTTCTGATGGTTGGACCAAAACGGTTGGAACGGGTAGTGAACTCTCTGCGCGTGATCGCACCGGAGCTTCCATTTGAGATACAGTTTAAAGAACTGACAGAGGAAGAAGAAGAATTTGAAGTGTGTGGTTTACGTGCAAATGCGTACCGGGTAAATCATAATGTTACCTGTTATGGATATTCATTTGAGCTTGACCGTGCTGGTAAATTCGATGTGGAACGTGCATGTGCACAGGAGGTTCCGATGCAGATCTGGAATACATTGCAGAAGGGCATGACGATAGAACTGGGCGGCAGGCTCTATACACCGGATATGGTTATGGGACCGGATCGGAAAGGACTTAAGGTCACATATTGTACAGATACCCGTCCGACACCACTTATTACAAAACATGCGGCAGGCTCAGACTTGTTTATCTGCGAAGGAATGTATGGTGAACCGGACAAATACGAAAAGGCAGTTTCCCATAAGCATATGACAATGTATGAGGCGGCGGAGATTGCGAAAGAGGCAGAAGTAAAACAGATGTGGCTGACACATTATAGTCCGTCCCTGATCAAGCCGATGCAGTACATGGATGAAGTAAGAAAAATATTCCCGGCTGCGGTTGCAGGAAAAGACCGGATGGAGACAACGTTAAAATTTGAAGACTGATACAGACGATAAAACGGGAAAAAGAGGAAGATGAAAATGGAGAAAAAAGATATAAAGATTCTGGCAATTGAATCATCTTGTGATGAGACTTCAGCGGCTGTCGTCGTAAACGGTAGGGAAGTATTATCAAATATCATATATTCACAGATTGACATTCACACACTGTATGGCGGCGTTGTTCCTGAGATAGCGTCAAGAAAACACATCGAGAAAGTGAATCAGGTAATAAGGACTGCACTGAAAGAAGCAGACTGTACTCTGGATGATATAGATGCGATCGCAGTTACATATGGGCCGGGCTTAGTAGGAGCTTTGCTGGTTGGAGTAGGAGCAGCAAAGGCGATCAGCTATGCAAAGAATATCCCATTGGTAGGCGTTCATCATATAGAGGGACATATTGCTGCTAATTTTATAGAAGATAAGACATTGGAACCGCCATTTATGTGTCTGGTTGTATCCGGCGGACATACCCATCTGGTAAAGGTGACAGACTACGGGCAGTTTGAGATCCTTGGTGTGACCAGAGATGATGCGGCAGGTGAAGCATTTGACAAAGTAGCAAGAGCTATCGGACTTGGATACCCGGGTGGACCGAAGGTAGATAAGCTTGCAAAAGAGGGAAATCCGGATGCAATTGAATTCCCTAGAGCAAAGATTTCCGATTCTGCATATGATTTCAGCTTCAGTGGTCTGAAGTCTGCAGTTTTAAATTATATCAATCAGAAGGAAATGAAGAATGAGGAGATCAACCGCGCAGATGTAGCGGCATCCTTCCAGAAAGCGGTAACGGATGTACTGACAGAACATACCATCTATGCAGCCAGGAAATATGGCATGGATAAAGTTGCGCTGGCAGGCGGTGTTGCATCCAACTCAGCACTTCGTGCATCGATGAAAGCGGCCTGCGAAAAAGCAGGAATTCAGTTATATTATCCGGCACCGATCCTTTGCACCGATAATGCAGCCATGATCGGAGCGGCTGGTTATTATGAATTCATAAAAGGTACCAGACACGGGCTGGATCTGAATGCAGTTCCAAATCTGAAATTAGGCGAGCGGTAGAAGGATACAGTAAGAAGTGAATGCAGATTGCTCTGCTGCTTTGTGAGTGTTTGTAAATATATGGTGAAAGAATACAATATGAAACAAATAATAAAGGCAAAAAAGATAAAAGGATAGAAGAGAAAACATGAAGACAACGGCAATCATACTTGCGGCAGGAAAAGGCAGCCGAATGCACAGTAAAATTGAAAAACAGTTCATGGAGCTTGGAGGCTATCCTGTAATTTATTATGCATTAAAAGCTTTTGAAGAAAGCCCTGTGGATTCCCTCATTCTTGTAACAGGAAAAAACAGTGTGGAATATTGCAGGCATGAGATCATAGAGAAATATCATTTTACAAAGGTTGTATCTGTAGTAGAGGGCGGTGAAAATCGGTATGATTCGGTATATAATGGTTTGTGTGCATGTCCGGAGACCGATTATGTCATGATCCATGACGGCGCAAGACCATTTGTGACACAGGATATGGTCGTTAGATCGATCCAGACACTGGCAGATTACAAAGCGTGTACGGTGGGGATGCCTGTAAAGGATACGATAAAGATCGTAAATGAAAATCGGATTGGAATGGCGACTCCTGCAAGAGAGTACCTGTGGCAGATTCAGACCCCACAGAGCTTTGATTATAAATGTCTGATGAAGTGTTATCAGAAGATGATGAAGAAACGGGCAGATGGGGCAGCAATAGCAGTGACGGATGATACGATGGTGGTCGAAGAATACGGTAAGATACAGGTGAAAGTGATTGAGGGCAGCTATACAAATATAAAGATTACGACACCGGAAGATATGCGTATTGGACAGGAATTCCTGCAAAAACAGGGGTAAAAAATTACTTGAAAATACCAGTCACAAAAAAATGAAATAATTTGAAAAAATGTGTTGACATAGAAAAACAGAAGTGCTAATATATACAAGTCGCCGGTCAAAAGGAGACTTAAACAACTGGATGGAGAGATATCGAAGTGGTCATAACGAGGCGGTCTTGAAAACCGTTTGTCCGAAAGGGCGCGAGGGTTCGAATCCCTCTCTCTCCGCTGACTTTTCAATAAACAAAGATGGAAAGTTCAAGCGCTTGATACTAGGAGAAGTACCCAAGCGGTTGAAGGGGCTCCCCTGGAAAGGGAGTAGGCCGTTAATAGCGGCGCGAGGGTTCAAATCCCTCCTTCTCCGTTAAGTTTTACTGGTACAGGCGAAAACAAAGAACCTTGAAAAATTAACAACATGACAACCCTGAAATTCCAAATAAAGAATTTCAAAAAGAACGTAACAGACGCAAGTCTGATACAAACCAAGAAC